>NZ_CP063311.1:0-158223 GCF_015245355.1 Anabaenopsis elenkinii CCIBt3563
TGTTTGATAAGTTTTCAACAGGTAATTTTTATCTTAGGGAATGGGGAACAGGGAACACCGGAACAGGGAATAGGGAATGGGGAATAGGGAATGGGGAATAGGGAATGGGGAATAGGGAATAGGGAATGGGGGACACACCGAAACAATAAAATCCAGTCCCCTCCCCTTACAAGGGGAGGGTTAGGGTGGGGTCAAGCAATACTTGATACACTAATCATGACTTGACAAACATCCTCTTAGAAAATCAAAAATCTCTCACTCATTCTTAACTATTAGCCAGGTTCAAGAAAATTAACGGCTGAAATGGATTTAGCATATTAATCAAACACCTCAAAGCCTTATACAGCAAGCGACCGAGGTTCAAAAAATTAGAATAGCTATTTCAGCTATTGTGATTGAACTTCGGTAGTAGTTAACTGGTGCATTAAAACAGCCCTTAGGCGATGTTAAAGGCGATCGCTGCTGCTCTTAACCCCCAACCAGTCAACCATCAACCGTCAACCGTTTTCAGACTGGGGTTTCTCACCCCTGGCTTTTCTGACACTGACTTAGACTAAATAACTGGTATTGGGAACGATGGGAAAGAAGGCGTATTCATACCAAGCAGTCCAGATAAAACTTCTAATCCATCTGTGATATTTCTCAGCACTGATTTTATAGTTAAATTCTCCCTCAGAGATATCAATGGAAGATAGATGAGAATTACAACCGCAACCATGATGATAGGTAAAACCATATTTAGAGGCGATGCTTTGCACTTTCATTTGCACAGCAAAAACTTTACCCGCGTGTAAGACAGCATCCCAAGAGCGTTTGTGTGCGATATCTCTTTGATCAAAGCGTAAAGCTCGTTCTTCAAATATATGATCTCGGTAAATTGGCGCGAGGTGGACATGATAGAAACTAGCGGGTAGTTCGTAGCCAAACTCATCAAACAGTTCTATACCTATGAGTGCGACTTTCACCTCATCCGCGGATTCTCTACCCTGGGATTTTACNACAATATGCTCAGAGTTTAGGTATCCCCTGTTATCAAGAAATTGAGGAATTACCACATTGTGATTTTGTGATTGATGGATTGTTTGGGTTTGGGTTAGAAAAACCAATTACTGATTCCCTGGCCTGGGCGATTAATCGCTTTAATCAATGGGAGCAGCCGATTTTGAGTATTGATATTCCTTCGGGTATACATACTGATACTGGTGAAGTTTTAGGCGCTGCTATTCGGGCGACTCAGACATTTTGTCTGGGTTTGTGGAAGTTGGCTTTTTTCCAAGACCAAGCTTTAGAATATATTGGCAAAGCTGAGTTAATTGATTTTGATATTCCTGGGGTGGATGTGCAAGCTGTTTTAGGGACTTTACCCGCAATTAAACGCATGACCCGAACTCAGGCTTTGTCAACTTTACCCTTACCACGTTCACCAGTTACCCATAAGTATCAAGCTGGTCATTTACTGCTGATTTGCGGTTCCCGTCGCTATGCAGGGGGAGCAATTTTAACGGCTCTGGGTGGACGTGCTAGTGGTGTGGGTATGCTTTCGGTGGCTGTACCGGAGTCTTTAAAGCCGCTGTTGGTGTCCCATTTACCGGAGGCTTTAATTATTGGCTGTCCAGAGACACAAACCGGAGCGATAGAGTATTTACAATTACCGGAAAAAACTGATTTAAGTTCCTTTAGTGCGATCGCCTGTGGTCCTGGTTTAACTTTAGATGCCACTGCCATTGTCCAGGAGGTGATGGCTAGCGATCGCCCCTTAGTTTTAGATGCAGACGGTTTAAATATTTTAGCACAGATGGGAACCATCCCCACATTACAAAAACGTCAAGGGGCGACGGTTCTTACACCCCACACCGGGGAATTTGTGCGTTTATTTCCCCATCTTCCCGACCCCAAGCAAGATAGAATTCAAGCAGTGCAAGCAGCGGCCGCAGCCAGTGGGGCGATCGTCTTATTAAAAGGTGCCAGAACTGCCATATCCCACCCCCAGGGGAGAATTTGGATTAATCCTAATAGTACCCCAGCTTTAGCCAGGGGTGGTAGTGGGGATGTTTTGACGGGGTTGATCGGGGGACTCTGGGCACAAACTGGGAGTAAAGGAATACCTGTAGAGGATATTGTGGCTACTGGGGCTTGGTGGCACGCTCAAGCCGGGATTTTAGCCGCCCAAGAGCGGACAGAACTAGGTGTAGATGCTTTTACCTTGACAGAATATCTGATGAAAGTTATTTCAGAATGGGTGACCTGAGATTCGAACTCAGAACCAGCGGATTAAGAGTCCGATGCTCTACCGTTGAGCTAGTCACCCATAGCATGGACTATTATATCATATTTTTGATAAATTGGCAAGCCTACTAACCAATGGGATGATTTCCCGGGTTGACAGCGTGAATTTGTTCACTCCCAGACTGGGGTCTACCTCGTTTGTAGCGAGCAGCTTCTGGTTTACCCCATCCTAGTTGTAGAATCATTTCCAAAAAGTGAGAATTTTCCCACTTCCATAAACTCGCCCATTCTGTGGTTTGGGCAATTCGCTCTACATCAGAGTGGTAAATTTGCTGGTGTTGTTTACCGTTGTTAAAGCTCAAGTATAAATCCATTCCTGCGGTTACTTCCTGCCAAAATTCCCATATAGAATTTTTATGGGATCTAATGATTTCTAGGTCGCTGTTGAGGGAAATTAATTCCGGGTCAACTTCGGGATAATGTAAACTTTTAGCTTTAACTGTGATTTCTCGCCAAACTATACCAGATACTTGATTTTCCCGTTGATATGCGTGAATGGCGGCTTTAAAATCTTGATAGGCGCTAAACTTTTGTAACCCATCAGTTTTGATAAACTGGTCAATGATAGGATTACCAGAAACCGTCACCTCTAGTTTAAGGCGTTTCCCTGAGAGACAGGCTTGACGTTCGTCAGCCAAGATTTTGATTAGTTCCTCGGTAGTATAAACCTTTGACATCAAAACACACTCTAGTAATCATTAGCCATTGGCTGTGAACTATGGACTAGGGATTTACTTAACTCCCATTTGGTGATCAATGGTAGATGTTTGAGGTTGACGCTTCTGCTCTCAAGAAACAATAGTGATGATGTTGTTAATATTTATATTACCTTTATAATATCCCTTTTCCTCCTTGGGAATGCAGTATCAGGTAAAACTAAATTAAATTAGGGTAGACCTGAGTCCACCCTAAAGGTTATTGTGCTAACTCACCACTCACCTCGTTGAGTGCACGTCGTTGCAATGTTACTGATTCAGTCCTGGGTAATAAATTAAATACTTCCCTAAATTTGTCGTCGATTTCTTCGTAAGGGACTTGACCGGTTTTATTTAAAACTACTTCCCCTGATTGATTGAAAACCACAACTTGGGGAACAGAACCAGAATAGTAGTATCCTGGTTCTGTGGGTTCATAGCTGGATTTGACAGGTATGGTATCTACACTGATGGGGATAATTTCCGCAGCCCGCCCGTAGAATTCCTGAACTGTGGATATGGAGATGGCATATTGTTTACAATCTCTGCTGTCATCAATGTAAAAGGCTAAAAATACCGGTTTATGTTCTTCTAAAGATTTGGCTAAAGTTTGTCTGGGGGGAACCAGTGAACCGTTACCAGCATAAACCACGAAAATGTTACCATCATAAACATCATCATTGAGTCCGGCAAATGCAGGTTGTATATTGATTATTAATAGACAAGCAAGCAAGAAGAGGCATTTTTTCAGTAAAAAAAGAAGCTTTATGCTTTTCATCCCAGAGCACCTTACAATTAGTTTTTGTCGGTTTGTGCGGAATTAGTCCAACTGAACTGGATATATAATTACATTTACGCACTATTTTCTAAAATAACAGCCAGAGTTAGGTTACGGATGTGGGAAATAAAATTAAACTCATAGATAGACTGCGACTGGGTTTGGCGGTGTCGGTAGCTAAAGGTGTAACTTTGATAGTGCGATCGCTGGGTCTGGGTGCTGCTAGTGTATTACCAGGGTCTATTGCGCGTCGGATTGAACCGCGGTTGTTGCGGTTGTTGAGTCAGCAAGTTAAAAATGGTATAATTCTCATTGCTGGTACTAATGGCAAAACTACCACAGCCCTGCTTTTATGTAGTATTTTAAAACGCCAAGGTTACCGCATTGCCCATAATTCCACAGGTGCAAACTTGGAAAATGGCTTGATGACGGCGTTGATAGAAAATGCTGACTTTCTGGGAAGGCTAGATGTTGACTATGGGATTCTAGAAGTAGATGAGAATATTGTACCCAAGGTTTTAAAGCCCCTCCAACCGAGAATCATTCTGTGTTTAAACCTATTCCGTGACCAACTGGATAGGTATGGGGAAGTAGACACTATTAGTAAGCGCTGGACAAAGGTAATTTCTACCCTCCCTCTGGAAACGGTGGTAATTCCCAATGCTGATGACCCAACTTTATCTTATCTGGGGCAGCAACTACCCCAAAAGGTGTTATTCTTTGGGATGAATGAACCAGAACAGTATTTAGAAGCTATTCCCCACGCTGTGGATTCTATTTATTGTCCTAGTTGTGGACACTCTCTAGATTATCAAGGTGTGTATTTGTCCCATTTGGGAGATTTCACTTGTCCCCAATGTGGTTTTAGTAAAAGTCAACCCAGTCTAGAAAGCAGTGAATGGTCACAGATTTTAGTGGGTTTATATAATAAATACAATACCCTAGCGGCTGTGACGGCGGCGCGAGAGTTGGGGGTTGATGAAGGGATAATTAAAGAAACTATCGATAATTTTCAAGCTGCTTTTGGTCGGGCGGAAGATTTAGTATTTAATAATAAACGGGTGCGGATTTTGTTATCTAAAAACCCGGTGGGGACTAATGAAACAATTCGGGTTGTTACCCAAAGCCATGATAGCACCACCTTATTAGTGTTAAATGATCGCACCCCTGATGGTACTGATGTATCTTGGATTTGGGATGTAGATACAGAAAAACTAGTGGAAAGGGGGGGAACTTTAGTAGTCAGTGGCGATCGCGTCTATGACATGGCCTTACGTCTGCGCTACAGTCAGGAGTTGAACCAGAGTAACTTAAATTTAATTATCAAGGAAGATTTGGCTGAGGCGATCGCCACGGCGTTACAACACACCCCAGACAATGAAACCCTGCATATTCTCCCGACTTATTCGGCTATGTTAGAAGTCAGAGAGATTCTCACCGGGAGGAAAATTCTCTAAGCTTTTGGACTGTATTGGTACTTTGAGAATTAATACTTAGTCACCCGTAAGCGGTCAACAAAACAGCGATCGCACCAGTATCAGTATAGTAATGAATTCCTAAGACTGATCGCTGCAACAAAAGCCATGAGTGTCCCCAATGGGATGGGGACTTCTTCTGAGTTTGTTCTTCAGGTTAAGCTTGAGATTGCATTTCTTTTGGCTTCCAACAAAGCAAAATCTTTTTTCTTTGTGCCGCCATCATATTTCCAAGCGTATCCCTCTTCGATCATACGATCATTAAGACATACACCATCAACATATAATCTGCCAAGAATTCTGCCATATTTCTCGGTGCTATCTGGAAGTTCTGTTTTGATCAGGATTTCTTTTTTACCATCTAAATTCTTCTGAAGCCATTGTTTGACTTCAAGACCAAGTTTCTTTTCATAGGTATTACTTGTCCTGCATTCTGGGGTATCGACATCAGCAAGACGAATTCGCTTAGTAAGGGAGATATTAAAACCAAGATCAATATCAGCGTCAATGGTGTCGCCATCTACAACTTTGTGAACTGATCTGATTTTATAAACGTAGGGATCTTTGTCAGCCATATGATTAGAAGAGTTTAAACTTCTGTCTATTTAGTTTGGGAATGTTTCCATGTAATTGGTGTCCCCAGGACATGGGAATCCACCGATTTTAAACCCTGACAGTGTATAAGTCTAGAGGTAGTTTCTGGTAGCGTAGCTTACCATAGGCGATTATTTTGGGAATAAACTAAAGTAGTTCCCTTTGACATCAAAAATGCTATGTCTGATACAGTCTCAACTAAATACGATTTTTTACCCCGATTTTATCGGTTGTCAACCGTGAGCGTGTTGTCTAATCTGATGATTCCTCTAGCGGGGTTGGTGGATACTGCTTTTTTAGGACATTTAGCAGATATCCGTCACTTGGCTGGGGTAATTTTGGCAACTATTCTGTTTGACTACCTTTATCGAGTGTTAAAATTTATGCGGTCAAGTACCAATGCTCTGACTGCTCAAGCTGTGGGTTCAGATGAACCAAAAGCCGTATTATTGGCTGGTTTACGTAGTGCTTTGATTGCTTTGACCGTAGGGTTAGTGATTTTACTGCTGCAATACCCTATACAAAAATTTGGTTTTTTGATGTTGAATGGTTCTCCAGAAATTGAAACTTCTGGGATTGACTATTTTTATGGCAGAATTTGGGGCGCTCCTGCTGTTTTGGTCAATTTTGTCCTTTTCGGTTGGTTTTTAGGACGAGAAATGAATGATTGGGTGCTGCTGATGTCTATCGTTGGTAATGGTTCTAATGTGTTGCTTGACTATCTGATGATTTTTAAATGGGGTTGGGAAAGTATGGGTGCGGGTTTAGCAACTGCTTTAAGTCAGTATTTGGCTTTGGGAGTTGGTTTGCTGGGAGTGGGATTGAGTATTCAGTGGCAAGTGTTACCTAAAGCACTAGAAGAAATATTTGATTGGGTAGCTCTCAAGAATACTATGGCGCTAAAAAGTAATATTTTCATTCGATTTTTAGCCCTGATTTCTGCCTATGCTATCTTTACTAATTTGAGTTCCGGTATGGGAAAAACGGTTTTGGCAGAAAATGGATTAATGCTGCAAATTGCTCTTTTAAGTCAGTTTACTATCCAAGGTGTGGGAGTGACAACTCAAACCCTAATTGCTAATTTTAAAGGTAAGGAAAATCAACAACAGATGATGCCGTTGTTATTTGTGTCTCTGGTGACAGCTATAGCGATCGCTGTGACTTTTGCTTTGGTATCTACAATTTTTCCTGATCAAGTTTTTGGGTTGTTGACTAATCACCCTGAAGTTAATACTAACATTACTCAATATACAATTTGGTTGTTGCCGGTTTTAGTAATTACAGCGATCGCCTTTATTCTTGAAGGTTACTTTATCGGTTTAAAAGCTGGTGCAAGTCTAAGAAATGCTGTATTACTGGCTTTTTTCATCGGTTTTTCGCCTTTGGCGATCGCAGCTTGGTATTTCCACAACAATCATCTATTGTGGTCAACTCTTGTTTCTTACATGACAACTCTTATGGTAGTATTAGCAATACAGATACCCCAAACTTTGTATCCCCAAAACTTAGAGGTTGTTTGATAAGTTTTCAACAGGTAATTTTTATCTTAGGGAATGGGGAACAGGGAACACCGGAACAGGGAATAGGGAATGGGGAATAGGGAATGGGGAATAGGGAATGGGGAATAGGGAATGGGGAATAGGGAATAGGGAATGGGGGACACACCGAAACAATAAAATCCAGTCCCCTCCCCTTACAAGGGGAGGGTTAGGGTGGGGTCAAGCAATACTTGATACACTAATCATGACTTGACAAACATCCTCTTAGAAAATCAAAAATCTCTCACTCATTCTTAACTATTAGCCAGGTTCAAGAAAATTAACGGCTGAAATGGATTTAGCATATTAATCAAACACCTCAAAGCCTTATACAGCAAGCGACCGAGGTTCAAAAAATTAGAATAGCTATTTCAGCTATTGTGATTGAACTTCGGTAGTAGTTAACTGGTGCATTAAAACAGCCCTTAGGCGATGTTAAAGGCGATCGCTGCTGCTCTTAACCCCCAACCAGTCAACCATCAACCGTCAACCGTTTTCAGACTGGGGTTTCTCACCCCTGGCTTTTCTGACACTGACTTAGACTAAATAACTGGTATTGGGAACGATGGGAAAGAAGGCGTATTCATACCAAGCAGTCCAGATAAAACTTCTAATCCATCTGTGATATTTCTCAGCACTGATTTTATAGTTAAATTCTCCCTCAGAGATATCAATGGAAGATAGATGAGAATTACAACCGCAACCATGATGATAGGTAAAACCATATTTAGAGGCGATGCTTTGCACTTTCATTTGCACAGCAAAAACTTTACCCGCGTGTAAGACAGCATCCCAAGAGCGTTTGTGTGCGATATCTCTTTGATCAAAGCGTAAAGCTCGTTCTTCAAATATATGATCTCGGTAAATTGGCGCGAGGTGGACATGATAGAAACTAGCGGGTAGTTCGTAGCCAAACTCATCAAACAGTTCTATACCTATGAGTGCGACTTTCACCTCATCCGCGGATTCTCTACCCTGGGATTTTACATCTGCGAGAACTTGTTTAAAATCTGGATAGCTATCAATCAAGAAGTCATGACCATAAAATTCTAGGGTTTCATAACCTAGTTGACCAAATAGCTGGGAAAATGCTGATTTAAAAGGCGCTAATTCTGGACGTTCACTGAATAAGTCTACATCACCCCTCCCCAGTTTATATTGGAATAACTGAGCCATTTCTACGTAAGTCTGGGGGTTATCTAGTCCTACATTTGCGACCCCGGCGGCTATATTTTGCCATATAGGAGGTAATTGGGAAATAGCAACGGCGTTCTCTCCAGCAATGACTGGAATATTAGGAGCTGTAATAACTTGCATAAGTAATCCCGATTATAATTTATTGGCTGGAAAATTAACAAATAAATCTTTGAGATAGCTAACAACACTCTGACAGTATGGTGAATATATGACAAAAAAACTGTTACATAGAATACTAAATTCTGAGGCTTAATTCAACGCTGGCAGATTTTAGCTATGTATAATACCTGAACGTTGTCATGGTTCCCGATGTATGGAAGTAACAATGTATGTGTGTTTATGGGTGGTTAATCTGAGTCAGTTAAGCCAAATTATTAGTTATATTGGGGTAATTGAGGTTTTATGAGTTCTACTTTAGAATTAGTTATCGGCTGGTTGTATCCTCGACTTATGAGTACCTATGGCGATCGCGGTAATGTGATTACCATCGAACGTCGCGCCCAGTGGCGGGGGTATAATGTGAGGGTAGTTCCCCTAGACCAAAGTTCGACCGCTGCTGATATTCACAGTGTAGATATTATTGTTGGTGGTGGCGCACAGGACCGCCAGCAAGAAATTGTCATGCGTGATTTACAGGGCGCAAAAGCGGAGGCTATGGGTGATAAAATTAATAATGGTACACCGGGAGTATTTACCTGTGGTTCTCCCCAACTGTTGGGCAAATATTACGAACCTGCTTTAGGGAAGCGGATTGAAGGTTTAGGAATCTTTGATTTAGTCTCTGTACATCCGGGGGAAAATACTCAACGCTGTATTGGTAATTTGGTAGTTGAAGTGACAGCTTCTCGATTAGGGCGGGAATTAGCAGAGATGACCGGAACTAAACCCTATTTAGTGGGTTTTGAGAATCATGGGGGACGGACTCGCCTAGGTGAGGTGGAAGCTTTGGGGCGTGTGGTCTATGGTTTGGGTAATAATGGTGAAGATGGGACTGAGGGCGCATTTTATCAGAATGCGATCGCCACTTATTCCCACGGTCCTCTGTTACCTAAAAATCCCTTTGTCGCTGACTGGTTGATCCAAACTGCTTTGCGGCTGAAATATCAACAGGCGATCGCATTGTCTCCACTAGATGATAGTCTGGCTTTACAAGGGCGATCGGCAATGTTCAAGCGGTTAAACCTGAGTTTACCACATTCAGTTTAAGCATAGATCGAACTTCCCAACCCATCCCCAGGGATGGGTTAGGGGTGGGGTTCTTAACGTTTGGCGAATTTCTTGCTCACTTTCCGTAAACGAATTGATTCGGGTGTGACTTCCACCAATTCATCTGGACCAATGTACTCTAAAGCTCTCTCTAAGCTCATTTCTATTGGTGTTTGCAATTGTACCAGTTCATCCCCACCAGAGGCGCGGTGATTGGTTAATTGCTTGGTTTTACACACATTTAACTCTAAGTCTTGGGGACGATTATGTTCTCCAATAATCATACCTTTATAAACTTTGGTTCCGGGAGTGATAAAGAATGCGCCTCTATCTTCTGCGTTTTTCATGGCGTAGAATGTGGAAACACCTTCCTCAAATGCAATCAGAACCCCTTTGTTCCGGGCTTCAATTTCACCGGTGAGGGGACGATAATCATGGAAACTGTGGTTCATAATCCCTTCACCACGGGTTAACCGCATAAATTCACCCCGGAAACCAATTAAACCCCGGGCGGGAATGATAAACTCTAGCAGGGTGCGACCATTCCCAATCACTTGCATATCTTGCATTTCGCCTTTGCGTTGTCCTAGGCGTTCAATACAGCTACCTACTGCATCTTCGGGAACGTCCAACGCTAGGAGTTCAAAGGGTTCGCAAGGTTGACCGTTGATTTCTCGGTAAATTACCTGTGGTTGAGATACTTGGAACTCGAAACCTTCTCGGCGCATGGTTTCGATTAAAATCCCCAAGTGCAATTCACCCCGACCGGAAACTTGGAATTTATCCGGGGAGTCAGTTTCTTCTACTCGTAGGGCGACGTTAGTTTCTAATTCACGCAACAGGCGATCGCGTACTTGTCTGGATGTTACCAGTTTACCTTCTTGACCGGCAAAGGGTGAATCATTGACCCAGAAAGTCATTTGTAAAGTGGGTTCATCCACTTTAATTAAAGGTAAAGCTTGGGGTTCGTTGGGGTCTGTAATGGTCTCCCCAATATAAGCATCACCAAAACCAGATACTGCCACAATATAACCCGCGGTGGCTTCTTCCATTTCCACCCGCTTGAGTCCTTCAAATCCCATTAATTTGGTAATTTTGGACTTGACAATAGTACCATCTTCCTTTACCAAAGCCGCCTGTTGTCCAGTGCGGATAGTACCATTATGGATTCTACCAATCACAATCCGTCCCAGATATTCCGAATAATCTAGGGTGGTGACTTGCAATTGTAGAGGTTTGTTAATATCCCCTACAGGAGGTGGAACGTGTTGCAGAATGGCATTAAATAGAGGCTGCATATCTACCGCTTCCCCTTCCATGGTTTCCTTGGCGTAACCGCCCATACCGGAAGCAAATAGATAGGTAAAATCACATTGGTCTTCATCTGCACCTAATTCTAGGAACAGGTCTAAAACCTTATCTACAGCCACATGGGGATCACCCTGGGATCGGTCAATTTTGTTAATCACCACAATGGGGCGCAGTCCCTTTTCTAACGCTTTTTTCAATACAAAGCGTGTCTGGGGCATAGGACCCTCATTAGCATCTACAATTAACAAACAACCATCCACCATACCGAGTACCCGTTCCACTTCGCCGCCAAAGTCGGCGTGTCCGGGGGTATCCACAATGTTAATTAATGTCTCTTTGTAGCGAACAGCCGTATTTTTAGAGAGAATGGTAATACCCCGCTCCCGTTCTAGGGCGTTGGAGTCCATGACACAATCCGGAACGTCTTCACCTTCTCGGAAAATACCAGATTGTTTGAGGAGCGCATCAACCAGGGTAGTTTTGCCGTGGTCAACGTGGGCGATGATGGCGACGTTGCGAATTGGGAGCGTCATAGGAGCTTTTAGTGAACTCAAGAGGGGGTTTTCAGTTTTCAATGTCAATACCGAGTCGCTCTAACAGAACTATTGTTAATTAGCAACTTCTGTAAAGAACCTTTAATAATTCTAGCTTAATTGTCACAATTCCGGGGGGTTTTCTGTAAACTTCTCCAGAAATAAATATTTTCCTCCCTAGTTTATCTATCAATCGCGTCTTAATTAACACCAAATTTATTTAACTTGCAACCAGCTAAATATCTCTCTTACCTCTAACCGCCAATCTTTTAACACATCAAGCACAGGTAATATATCAGTATTGTATTTGACCTCTGGTAATTGCTGAGGTTGAAATACCATCACGGATTTATCATTAGGGTCAATAAACCAACCTAATTTAGTCCCCTGCTGCATACAAAAAATAATTTTATTAATTACCGGAACTTGGCGGGAGCGTGAAAGCCCCTGAGAAGCAGCAACGCAGTTGCGTACTTCGTGCTTTAGACAGGGGATGAAACGCGACTTGGCAGGCTTCAGTCTGCTGTGTCCCCTTCGAGTTTTAGGCTATCAATCCAATCTTCAATCAAAGCAGTGATGGTTTTATCCTTCTGAGCAGCATATAAATAAAGTTTATTTCTTCTCCGCTCAGATAGACGTATTGTTAATGTTTTTCCCTTCATAAGTGACATACATTGTTAGTATTTAATGTTAGTATATATCAAGGAGGTGAAAACAATGTATGGATGTCAGCAAAACTTAGTTAACCCAGATAATGAACTTAGAGCAGTCCTTGAGTTTATTTGCTCAGAGTCCCATAAACTGACAAATTGTGGTATCTACTACGCTCGTCAGTTATATTTCAAAACTAGGAAGTTGATTGGTAAGTATGATCTAGAGAAAGTGTATAAAACCAATAAACACTATCAAGTTTTGTACTCTCAAGCAGCACAACAAATTTTGAGGTCTGTAGCAGAATCATTTAAGTCTTATAAAGAATTAGATAAGAGGTACAGCAAAGGTGAATTGCATTTTAAGCCCAAGCTACCGAAATATCGTAAAGGTGTAGGGTATGCACTCGTGACTTATCCCAAGCAAGCATTGAAACTTGTTGGTGATCATATAAAAATACCGCTGGGTAGTACTGTTAAACGTTGGTTTAAACTTGATAGTTTCTTGCTGCCGATGCCTTCAAACCTAAAGTTTGCAGATATTAAGGAATTAAGAATACTACCAAGAAACCGATGCTTTTATGCTGAATTTGTCTATGAGCAAAAGTCATCACCAAAAATTAATTTTAATCCCCAGTATGCTCTAGCTATTGACCCCGGCATCAACAACTGGTTAAGCTGTGTTTCTAATACTGGAACTAGTTTTATTGTTGATGGACGCAAAATTAAATCTCTTAACCAATGGTATAACAAGCGTATTGCGACCTTAAAGGAAGGTAAACCACAAGGATACTGGGATGAACAACTAGCCCATATCACAGAAAAGCGTAACCGACAAGTGAGAGATGCTGTAAATAAAGCAGCTAGATTAGTTGTTGACTACTGCATTAAATACAAAATTGGTACAGTTGTTTTTGGGTGGAATCAAGGACAGAGACAAGAAGCAAAGTTGGGTAAAACAACTCAATCTTTTGTACAAATACCAACAGCTAAATTAAAGGAACGAGTTAAACAACTGTGCGAATACTACAGCATCAAATTTGTTGAAACTGAAGAGTCCTACACCAGTAAAGCTAGTTTTTTAGATGGTGACTTTCTACCTATTTTCGGCGCAAAACCTGAAGGGTGGACACCAAGTGGAAAACGAGTAAAACGTGGAATTTATTGCACTGGTGCAGGTAAATTAATCAACGCTGATTTGAATGGTGCTGCGAATATTCTTCGCAAAGTAGAGACACAACTAGATTTAAATCTGGTCAAGGTCTGTAGGCGAGTTTTGACCCTCGCTACCAGATATCGCATCTGGGAAACCAAAACTAAAAAGCGGAGGGAAGCGGCTTTAGCCCTTCTTGTAGCAACAGTTTAGAATCCCCGTCCATTTATGGCGGGGAGAGGTCAACTGGTAAACCCCACTACATAGCAAGGTCATAAATTTTCTGTTTTAATTCTTGCAAAATTTGTAAATAATTCTGCTTACCGCCAAAAATATTAATGATCTCTAAGGGAGTACCTAAATCACTGATTGGTTTAACTTTCAACACATCCAGAGTTTCAATATCCTCAACTCCCCGATCAGCGTACTTATCTAACAAAGCATTTAAAACCATTCTGGCTTGTTCCCCATACCTGCTAAAGTAGTTACCCTTGCGGACATTGTTCGCTCTTTCCTTGCGTGTCAGTGGTGGTTGGTCAAAGACCACATGACAAATTAAATCTAAGGGGTCAAAATCCTGACCAATCTCTTTTTCTAAGGCTTCCCAAAGTACACCCAATTCTTGTAACTCCTGAATAATCGCCTGTTTCTGCTGACTAGAGCGCCATTTTTTTAAGAAAACATCTAATGAGGCGTACTCCTGAGTTACTGTTTTGCGAGTATAATCTTTAATTGATTCTGTAATTAGCTTACCGTCTTTACCGTAGTATTGCTCTCTAATCACAGCAACGGCGACTTCTTCATCTGCAACTACATACTTTTGTCGCTTCTGCTTGGGGATAATTTCACCATCATCTATGATTTGCTCATCATCCCCATGATCAGGGGGATTAATTGGGTCACCGGATTTGGGTTGATAAATTTGTACAGGTTCACCATCAAAGTCAGGGTCAGCAAATAACTGGGTTGCTTTCTTAAAATCTATAATGGTGAAGAACATTTTACCGTAGTCTTCATCAATGCGAGTTCCCCGCCCAACAATCTGCTTAAATTTAGTCATAGACAGGATGCGCTGATCTAAAACAATCAACTTGCAAGTTTTAGCATCAACACCGGTGGTGAGTAACTCAGAGGTGGTAACAATGGTGGGATATTTACTTTCTGGGTTGATAAAATTATCTAATTCTGCCTTACCTTGAGCATCATCCCCAGTAATTCGCATAATGTAGCGACTATTCTCGGCGACTAAATCAGTATTTTCATTCACCAATGCTACCCGCATCCGTTCCGCGTGGTCCGTGGTTTCACAAAAAATGATAGTTTTGGCAAAGCGATCGCTGGATTTGAGATAATCAGAAATTATCCGCCCTACTAACTCAGTGCGCTTCTCTAACACCAGGGTTTTATCAAAATCTTGCTGATTA
Organism: Anabaenopsis elenkinii CCIBt3563; assembly: GCF_015245355.1. Lineage (GTDB taxonomy): Bacteria > Cyanobacteriota > Cyanobacteriia > Cyanobacteriales > Nostocaceae > Anabaenopsis > Anabaenopsis elenkinii. Next base: position 14,841 of record NZ_CP063311.1, read on the forward strand.
AATATCTGGTCGGGAATTTCTTTACCGTATTTATCCCGTTGTCCTGGTTGCGGTTTCCATCCACTCAAGTCTAGATCAAAATCAATGCGAATTACTTTATAAGGAGCTAAAAAGCCATCTTCAATCCCTTGTTTCAGGGAATAGGTAAAAACTGGGTCACCAAAATAATCAATATTAGAAACTTCCACTGTTTCCCTGGGGGTAGCTGTCAAGCCAATCTGGGTAGCGTTGCTAAAATAGGTTAAAATATCTCGCCATGCTGAATCCTCATTGGCGCTTCCCCGATGACACTCATCTATTATAATTAGGTCAAAAAAATCTGGAGAAAATTGGCGATAAATGTTTTTCGCTGCTTCATTTCCCGTCACTGCTTGATATAGGGAAAGATAAATTTCGTAGGATTTATCTACCTGTCGCTGCTTAATTTTCGTCATTTTTGAGCCAAAGGGTTTAAAATCATTGACTCTAGTTTGATCAATTAAAATGTTGCGGTCTGCTAAAAACAGAATACGCTTTTTTGCTCCCGACTTCCACAACCGCCAAATAATTTGAAAAGCTGTAAAAGTTTTACCTGTACCCGTGGCCATGACTAACAAAATCCGGTTTTGTCCTTTGGCGATCGCCTCAATTGTGCGGTTAATAGCAATCTGTTGATAATAGCGGGGTTGTTTTTGATCAGGACTGGGGTAGTAATCTTGGGAAATAATCCCCTGAATTTCCCAGTCAATCCCCTTCCAATTACAGTATTTTTGCCAAAGGTCTTGCGGTGTGGGGAACTGGTCAAGGGGTATTTCTCGCTCTCGCTGTCCCTGGGTCGTAGTGCGATCGCACATCATAAAAGCGTCCCCATTAGAACTAAAGATGAATGGGACATCAATTAATTCACCAGTGGCGATCGCCTGTTGCATTCCCGCGCTAACACTGTGATTATTATCCTTAGCCTCAATCACAGCTAGTGGTACACCGGGTTTGTAATACAGCACATAATCTGCGCGTTTTTGTTTACCGCGAATAGCAAGCTTACCCTTAACAATCACCCTCCCCTTTGTCAGCGTTACTTCCTCTCGAATCTGAGTATTGATATTCCATCCCTGATTCACTAAAGCTGGTGTGATGTACTTTGTACAGATATCACGCTCACTTAAAGATTTCTTATCAATAGCTTCTGACATAAAAGGTTCGCTGAAACTCTAGGTGTGTCAACACAAAAATACACAACCTCAGTATACAAGATTGGGTATGTCACCTTGATGCAATATTTCCACCAATATTTCCACCATTATTCCAACCACAACCGCTCACCCTCTCCTAATTGAACCGAAGACTGGGGGAGACCAAGATTTGATTAACGGTAATGTTTACATCTGGTAGGGCGAGAATTGTTAAATTTTGACCAGCGGTGAATTTTCGCCTCAGCTGATAACCTGTATCTGTGGGTTGTTGATAAACTTCGACAGTTTGTGAGTTAATATCTACTAACCAAACTTCCATGATCTTTGCTTGTGCATATAAGGGGATTTTCTCCTCTCGGTCATACATGAGAGTGGAATCACTCACCTCAATTAACAAAAAAATATCCTCAGATTGGGGGTGTGCGGTTTCATAAAAATCATCTCGGTGTTTGAGTAATGCCACATCTGGCTGAGGTTCTGAGTTATTATTTAATACAACGGGATTTTGAGCAGCAACTATCACCTGTTTCCCTAACAACTGCACCAACAAATTCACTAGTCGATTTACACAAGCTGCGTGTTTTGTCCCAATGGGCGACATCTCCAGAATTTCTCCCCGGATCAGTTCTACTCGGTCATTCTCTGTGAGAATTTCCGACTCAACCATTTTGTGATATTCCTCAACTGTAAATTTCCGTCTTAGCAATTGCACAGACATGATTACCTCGGCTTTTTCGCCAGAAGATGATTAACAAATAAATGTAACAAAATCATATAAATATGGAGCTAAGCGGATTCGAACCGCTGACCCCCTCAATGCCATTGAGATGCGCTACCAACTGCGCTATAGCCCCGAGTCATGCTTTATTATAATCCCTGAAGATTTGAGTTTTGTCAAGGTGGATTTATGATTAATCTCTAATTCTTCAGGATATTTTAAGACAATTGTAACAAATATGTCATACAATGCCCCATCAGAAAATAAACAACTAACATAGCCGCCGCCGCCATGGCTACCAGACCACCAGCCAGCATTAAGGAAAACTCTTTATGCTGTACGGCTTTTTCCATCAGATGCAGGGACCACGCTACTAGTGCGATGTCAAATAATAAAATCACAACCAACATAATATTTCTTCATATTTATTCATACTTATACACCAATCTTAACACTATTTCAGGTAACTGGATGGAACTTATGATAAATCTGGTAAAATTTCCCCCTAATTTCTACCATTAGGATGATAACCTGACTGGTACTGAGCGATCGCGTAAATACTCCTTAATTTCTGCCACACTTAACTGCCCATAATGTAGTAATGATGCGAGTAACGCCGCTTCCGCCTTCCCCTCAGTTAATGCGGTATAGATGTGCTCACAATTACCAGCACCACCGGAAGCAATCACAGGGACTTGTACAGATTCCGCAATCGCCTGGGTCAGCGCTAAATCATAGCCAGCTTGAGTTCCGTCGGCATCCATACTCGTCACTAATAATTCTCCTGCGCCGCGCTTTTCAACCTCCTGTGCCCAAAGTAAGGCATCTAAACCAGTATTTTCCCTCCCCCCGCGGACGTAGACATCCCAGCCCGGATTTTCGGGGGAAATTCTGCGCCTGGCATCAATAGCAACAACTATGCACTGATTACCAAAGCGATCGCTAGCTCGATTAATCAAGTCTGGATCACGTACCGCTGCCGAATTAATACTAACCTTATCTGCCCCGGCTCGTAACAAAGCTTTAACATTTTCTAAGGATTGAATCCCACCACCCACGGTCAAAGGAATAAACACCTGTTCAGCAGTGCGGTAGACCACATCAATAATCGTGTCCCGGTCTTCATGAGTAGCGGTAATATCCAGAAACACTAACTCATCAGCACCAGCTTCATTGTAAACCTGAGCCAGTTCCACCGGGTCCCCCGCATCTTTGAGATCGACAAAGTTAACTCCTTTAACAACCCGTCCCGCCTTCACATCTAAGCAGGGTAAGATTCTTTTAGACAACATAATAAATTTTTCACTCCTGGCTAATCATCTGGAATTTAAATTCTAAATTGACCTGTGTAATTCTCAGCAAAAATTTTTTTTTGCTCTAGCCATGGTGGTTTAATCCTCAAACAGTCCTGAACTCAAGGTTGATAGCTGAATTATGGCGATAATCTCCTCGAAAAAACAGCCTCAAGAACCCAACGGGAAACCAAATCAGTCTCCAGGGGTTCGCAGTGGATCTGACCAGAACATTTTGCAACCGTCGGTAACAACTGAGGAACAAGGTCACCCAGAAGAGAGTATCAGACCACAGCGATTTGCTGACTACATTGGACAGAAAGACTTAAAGGATGTGCTAGATATTGCCATCAAAGCAGCTAAATCAAGGGGTGAGGTGCTGGATCACTTACTGCTATATGGGCCTCCGGGATTGGGAAAAACAACAATGGCTGTAATTTTAGCATCGGAAATGGGGGTAAACTACAAAATTACCAGCGCCCCCGCCCTAGAACGTCCCAGAGACATCGTGGGGTTACTGGTGAACCTCAAACCCGGGGATGTCCTATTTATTGATGAGATTCACCGTCTTTCCCGAATGACAGAAGAAATTCTTTATCCAGCCATGGAAGATTATCGCGTAGATATCACCGTTGGTAAAGGTTCTGGCGCTCGCATTAGAAGTATACCACTCAACAAATTTACTCTAGTGGGAGCCACAACCCGTGTAGGCGCTCTCACCTCACCCCTACGCGATCGCTTTGGGTTAGTGCAGAAACTGCGATTTTACCAAGTGGAAGAACTCAGCCAAATTATTTCCCGCAGCGCCGAGTTACTCAAAACCCCCATAGCTGCAGATGGTGCAACAGAAATTGCTCGTCGTTCCCGAGGTACCCCCAGGATCGCTAATAGATTACTTAAACGAGTCCGTGATTACGCCCAAGTCAGAATATCAGGTAAGATTACAGAAACTGTCGCCGCCGAAGCACTGGAACTATTTCAAGTAGACCCCTGCGGTTTAGATTGGACAGACCGCCGGATGTTGAGTGTGATCATTGAACAATTTAACGGGGGACCGGTAGGATTAGAAACAATTGCTGCCGCTACCGGTGAAGATACCCAAACCATTGAAGAAGTTTATGAGCCTTACCTGATGCAAATTGGCTATTTAAGCCGCACTCCCAGGGGACGCACCGCCACCACCGCCGCCTACAAGCATTTGGGACTCAAGCCCCCTAATGAACAGTTATCTATGCTGTAATTGGGGGAAAATGGGGAAACTGAGAATTGGACATTAAGGTAAATCTGGATGGTAAAATTAATTAGTACTTTGTTGAGTTTATTACTAGTATTCACCTGGAGTACACCAGCCATGGCACTAACCCCAGGAGCTACTATTACTCAAGAACAGCTAGAACAAGGCAATCAACTAGCTAATAAAGCTTTAGCAGCTACAAATAAAGGTGATTTTGCCACTGCGGAAATTTACTGGACACAAATTATTGAGCAGTTTCCCACTAATGCAGGTGCATGGAGTAACCGGGGAAACTCCCGGGTCAGTCAAAATAAATTAGCAGCAGCACTCACAGATTACAACAAAGCCATAGAATTAGCCCCCGATGCAACTGACCCCTATTTAAACCGTGGTGCAGCTTTGGAAGGGTTGGGGAAATGGCAAGAGGCGATCGCCGATTATAATCATATATTAGAACTTGACCCTAATGATGCCATGGCATACAATAACCGCGGTAATGCCAAATCCGGTTTAGGACAATGGCAAGAGGCGATCGCCGACTATCAAAAATCCGTAGAAATAGCCCCTAACTTTGCCTTTGCCAGGGCTAACTACGCCCTGGCCCTGTATGAAACCGGTCAAACCGACGCCGCCATCCACGAAATGAAAAACATAGTCCGCAAATATCCTAAATTTGCTGATATGCGCGCCGCCCTCACCGCCGCTTACTGGGTAAATGGTAACAAAGGGGAAGCCGAAAGTAACTGGGTAGCAGCCTATGGCCTGGATAATCGTTACAAAGATATGAACTGGGTCAAAAATATCCGCCGTTGGCCGCCCAAGATGGTAGCGGCTTTAGATAAATTTTTGCATCTTGAGTAATCAAATAGATCCCCGACTTCCTTAACAAGTCCGGGATCTGATGGAAAAGTTTAAATTTTCCCCAGCTCTTGTAGTAATTCTCCTATTTTGACCGGATTGAGCTGCTCAACGTTACTTAAAACTACCGCTGCACCTGCTGTTAGTAAAGTTTGACTATAAGCATGACTATGGGCGGCTGTGTCTTGGACGTGGGGCGGTAAAATTCCTACACCAATCCAATTACGATCAGGATTTATTTCCCTAGCTTTGTTGACGGTATACATATCAGCTACAGTATCTCCCACATAGATAATTGTTAGATTATTAACTTGATTTTCTAACAGTTCCACTGTGGTAAACAGTCCTGTAGGGTCTGGTTTACCCGGTGCATCTTCCATGGCAATTAAGACTGGTGACTGTAAACCCAGACGTTTTTGTAAAACATAGGTAGCAGAACCACGGGTAGCACCACTAAAAAATCCCCAAGCAATTCCAGCGGTGGTGAGGTTTTCTAAATAACTCGGTTGTAATAATAAGGGTTCGTTACATATATACCCTGTCCAGTTCTCTGGGTCTGGTCCGCGATAACGAGATTGGAAAAAGGCAACTATGGCATTGTAATCTAGTTGTAACTGCTGGCGAGTTTTCCCTTGGGATTCAAAGTAGCGGTAAATAAATTCTTGGGAAGCTTCCCAATCATTATTCCATAGTCCTTCAGATTTAAGCTGATCAATGTCTCCGGGTGTAGGACGATAGGCGCTGTTGGTGAAATGCTCCACAGTATCCGCTAAAGCCCGACGGTAGGAGTTACCAACATCGCGCACTACGCCGTCAATATCGAAAACAACAATAGTTTTGAGGGAGGACTTTGCCATTATTATAGGAGATTTTCTCTTTTATGAGGTTATGGTAGAGCAATTTGTGACCACTATTTAGTCAATAGGTGAGGTATTGGGTTAGAATAAGCGATCGCATAGCACATATTTAATAGTCCCTATTTCCCGGAGGTGTGATTGACCCAATTTATTCTCAAAATTCTGTGGTTAGATGAAAACGTTGCCCTAGCAGTGGATCAAGTTGTAGGTAAAGGTACCAGTCCTTTAACTAAGTACTTTTTCTGGCCTCGCAATGATGCCTGGGAAGAGTTAAAAAAGGAATTAGAAGCTAAACACTGGATTAGTGATTTAGATCGCGTCGAATTGCTCAATAAAGCTACAGAAGTGATTAACTACTGGCAAGAGGAAGGCAGAAGACGACCGATGGCAGAAGCTCAATTGAAATTTCCCGAAGTTGCTTTTACAGGTAGCGCCTAAATAGTACTTATTTCTGAGATCCAGTAAGTTGCAGGCACACAGGTACTATATAAGTCTTACTACTCCTGTGGGGTGACCTTTCCCACCCTCCCTGATACCTCAGCCCATCAAATTTGCTGGATCTGGAAATCAGCAGCGCCCCAGGCGCTGTTTTTACGATTGGTGATGTCTATGAGGAACCAGTTTCTCAGCTATAGGGACTTGCTAGCCACAATACAAAGCTTAAACAAAATATTATCTGTAATTTAGCCGCATTGACAAACATAAATACTACAATCAAAACGGACAAATTAGCACTGTAACAAAGGAGGATTACAAAGCTATGTCCGATTTAAACCGAGGAATTATGAAATTCAAGGGTGCCGATTCCCCCAGAGTAGTCACCATCTCTACTGTGCTGCTGTTGGGTTCCATTGCCGCCTTAATTATATGGGCGTTACAATCCGCCTATGCGTTAAACTGAGAGATTAGGAACTAAGACAGACGCTGGCAAGCATGGTTTAGTCCGATCGCTGCCAGCTGTCCATCTTTGAGTAAGATAGATTAAAACGTCTTCGCCACCATAATGATTCAATCTTGGGGTGTCCTCGTTATTTTAATTGCTTCCCCCCTCTTGGGGTCTTTGCCAATTATTGCTTGGATTACCTATGCCCTAACCGGCAAAAAATTATCACAAATTGGGACTAAAAACATCAGTGTTGCAGCGGCTTTTTATCACGGCGGCACATGGGTAGGAATACTGGCTGTGTTGTCAGAAGCCCTGAAAGGAATGTCCGCGGTTTTGCAGTGCCGTGTATTTTTTCCACCGGGATCGGCTTGGGAATTAGTTGCCCTGATTGGGTTAGTGTTAGGTAGGTATGGGGTAGGTAGAGGGGCTGGCACAACCAATGTTGTTTGGGGCTTACTGGTACATAATCCCCTGGTAGCAATATTTACCGGTTTATTGGCTATGATCAGTATGATAGTTGTGCGATCTAGGCAATGGGTAAAATTTGGGGTTTTATTCCTGTTTCCTTGGTTGGTGTTACTCCTCAATATTGAGGATATAGCCAAAATAATGGCGGCTGTCGTCCTAGCAGGAGTATTAGGGTGGATTTATATAAGAATCCCTGATGATTTGAATTTACCCTCACCGGAGACTGATGCCAAGTCACAGGCAGTTTTTACTTATTTACGGGGTAAACCCTCGATTTTGAGTTTAGATGACGAGCTGGATGCTAGTGTGGTGGGAGATAAAGCCGCGACATTATCTCAAATTAAACGCTGGGGCTACCCAGTACCCAAAGGATGGGTAATTTCCCCTGTAGATGATCCCCAAGAGTTGATGGCAATTCTTCAACCCTCTAATCTGTCTCCTATGGTGGTGCGTTCGTCTGCTATCGGGGAAGACTCTCAACAGGCTTCCGCAGCTGGTCAGTATATAACAATTCTCAATGTGACTACCACTGAGCAATTAATAGATGCGATCGCCCAAGTTCAAGCTTCTTACAATCATCCCCGTGCTGTACAATATCGTCGCGATCGCAGTTTACCAGATATGGCTATGGCTGTGCTGGTACAACAACAAATTCCCAGTGTCTATTCTGGTGTAGCTTTCAGTCGTGACCCCATTAGCCAACAGGGGGATGCAATTGTGATTGAGGCTTTACCTGGTAGTCCCACTCAAGTGGTTTCCGGTAAGGTCACCCCAGAGCAATATCGCGCCTTTGTGGTGGAAACAGATAATGTCACCTCTGTACAAGTGGTGGGGGAAATGTCCGGGCGAGAAGTGGAAGTACCACAAGCCTTAATCAAACAAGTAGCATATTTAGTGCGGCAACTAGAAAACCAGTATAATGGGTTACCGCAAGATATGGAGTGGACTTATGACGGTGAAAATATCTGGGTTTTGCAATCCCGACCTATTACTACTCTATTGCCGATCTGGACGAGGAAAATAGCTGCAGAGGTGATTCCCGGAGTGATTCATCCCTTAACTTGGTCGATTAATCGCCCCTTAACTTGTGGGGTTTGGGGAGATATTTTTACTGTGGTTTTGGGCGATCGCTCCTGGGGATTGGATTTTACGGCCACTGCTACCCTCCACTATTCCCGGGCCTATTTTAATGCTTCCCTGCTAGGAGAGATTTTTTTACGGATGGGGTTACCACCAGAAAGTCTGGAATTTCTGACCAGGGGGGCGAAGATGAGTAAACCGCCCTTAAAGTCCACTTGGGAGAATTTACCGGGGTTAATGCGGTTACTCAAGCAAGAAATGAGCTTAGAAAAAGACTTTAAGCGGGATTATAGTCAAAAGTTTCTGCCTGGTTTGTCAGAATTAGCCCATGAACCCATAGAAAAACTCACAGCAGCCCAGCTATTAGAGAGAATAGATTCTATTCTGGAATTACTGCGCAGTGCAACTTACTACAGTATTTTAGTCCCCTTGAGCGTAGCTTTCAGGCAGGCAATTTTTAGGGTTAAAGATGAGGACATAGACCAAAGTATAGCTCCAGAAGTCGCCGCCTTGCGATCGCTGACTGCTTTAGCAGCACAGGCGCAACAGATATTACCTGAGTGTAAACCGGATCAAGTATTTGCAGAATTGGCAAAAACAGCACAAGGAGAGCAAATTATCGATGATTTCCACCAATTCCTTGAAGATTACGGTTATTTGAGTGATGTGGGTACAAATATTGCTGTTCCCACCTGGAAAGAAAACCCCCAACCCATCAAGGACTTGTTTGTACAGTTATTGCAAAACAGAGCACAAACCGACAAACCTGTGAAGTTGAGAAAGCGCAAACCCAGGTTACTACAGCGACGGGTAGATATTAAAGGACGAGTGACTGAAATTTATTCTCGCCTATTAGCTGAATTACGGTGGAGATTTGTAGCTTTAGAGCAAAGTTGCTTAAAATGCGGCTTAATCCACCAAAGTGGCGATATCTTTTTTCTGGAGTTGAATGAAGTGCGGCGTTTAGTAGCAGGGGATGATATTGAACTGAGGGAAGATTTATCTGAGATACTAGAATTGAGGCGATGGCAATTTCAGCAAGATAGTCAGTTAAATCAAATCCCCCTTTTAGTTTACGGTCATCTACCACCCCATCCCCTTCCTCCCTCCTCAATCTACTCAGATCAAGTATTACATGGTATTCCCGCTAGCCACGGACAGGCAGAGGGGCGCATCAAGGTAGTACGAGACTTACAACAATTACCAGAAATCGATCGCCACACAATTCTAGTAGTACCTTATACAGACTCAGGGTGGGCACCTCTGTTAGTTAGAGCCGGTGGGTTAATTTCTGAAGCTGGGGGAAGACTTTCTCACGGTGCGATCGTAGCTCGTGAGTATGGTATTCCTGCCATTATGGATGTTCATAATGCTACATGGAGATTAAAAGATGGGCAACGGGTACGCATAGATGGGTCAAGAGGAATTATAGAATTGTCTAACAAGTTGAGATCAGAATGAACTACCCGATGGGTAGTTCATGACCTGACTGAGTTAATGCCAGAACCCCAAAATCTTGGTAAGCTGATGTCTAATATCTACAGCCTAAGATTGAGATAATTTAATCCCAACGCTGTATTTTCAGAGAACCAACGCAAAATGGCTCTTAATCAATCCAGTCTACAAGAGGATAGAGATGTCGGTGGGAATACGCTACAATTGGCACAAAGCAGAGATTCAGACGATATACAACCAGCCATTCCTAGAGCTGATTTATCAAGCTGCTAGCGTGCATCGCCAATATCATGACCCCAGAAAAATACAAGTTTGTAAGCTGATCTCGATTAAAACCGGCGCTTGTCCCGAAGATTGTAGTTACTGCGCCCAGTCTTCCCGTTATAAAACTGAGGTAAAGCCTCAAGCACTGCTAGAAAAGGAAACAGTTGTTAAAATTGCTCAACAAGCTAAAGCAAACGGTGTAAGTCGCGTTTGCATGGGTGCAGCTTGGCGGGAGGTGCGGGATAATTCCCAATTTGAGACAGTCCTGGAAATGGTGAAAGAAGTCACCGCTATGGGTCTAGAGGTGTGCTGTACTCTGGGAATGCTCAACGCCGACCAGGCTAAACGCCTAGAAACGGCTGGACTCTATGCTTACAATCATAACTTGGATACTTCTGCGGAATATTACAATACTATTATTACCACCCGAACTTATGGCGATCGCCTGAATACAATTGACAATGTACGACAAACAAACGTCACTGTCTGTTCTGGGGGTATCCTGGGTTTAGGCGAAAGTGTTGATGATCGTGTGGGGATGTTACAGACACTGGCAAATTTACAACCTCATCCCGAGTCAGTACCGATTAATATTCTTTCCCAAGTCCCCGGTACACCCCTAGAAAATCAGCCAGATGTCCCCATTTGGGAAGTAGTGCGCATGATTGCTACAGCCAGAATTATTATGCCAACTTCTGATGTGCGTCTGAGTGCTGGTAGGGCGAGACTTTCCCAAGTGGAACAAGCTTTATGTTTTATGGCTGGGGCTAATTCTATCTTTTCCAGTGATGATCATAAAATGCTCACTGTCACTACTCCCTGTCCAGACTACGACGCTGACATACAAATGCTGAATTTGCTCGGTTTAGAAATGCGTCCCCCCCAGCAAAGACCCCAACAAGTGACAACTCCCGCAGTAGTGGGATAAAAAAATAGGGTAATTCTGGAGAACCCAGAAGCACCCTAGTTTTAGTTAAACTGCAACCAAAGTTAGTTAAGCAAAAGCAGCAGTTTTGACATCGTTGTTTGTCAAAATCTCTTGCAATTCTTCAGCATCTACTGTTTCTTTCTCCACCAGCATTTTGGCGATTTCATCCAGAATGTGGCGATTGTTAACTAATACTTCTTTAGCACGTATATAAGCTGCGTCAACCAGTTTACGCACTTCTTCGTCAATAGCAGCGGCGGTTTCCTCGGAGAAATCACGCTCGGACATGATATCTCTTCCTAAGAACATATTACCTTGTTGACGACCTAAAGCTACTGGTCCGAGGCGATCGCTCATACCAAAGCGGGTAATCATTTGACGCGCCACCCGGGCTACTTGTTGTAAGTCGTTAGAAGCACCTGTGGTCACTTCTTCATCACCAAAGATTAATTCTTCAGCTAAACGACCGCCTAAAGCTACCGCCATTTGATTTTCCAGATAAGAGCGGCTGTACAACCCTGTATCCATGCGGTCTTCACTGGGAGTAAACCAAGTTAAACCACCAGCACGACCGCGGGGAATAATGCTGATTTTTTGTACTGGGTCATAGTCGGGCATTAAAGCACCAACTAAAGCATGACCAGCTTCGTGATATGCTACTAGGGTTTTGCGCTTTTCGCTCATTACCCGGTCTTTTTTCTCTGGCCCAGCTAAGACGCGATCAATGGCATCATTGATTTCATCCATGGAAATTTCCGTTAAATTGCGCCGTGCTGCCAGAATTGCGGCTTCGTTGAGCAAGTTGGATAAATCTGCACCGGTAAACCCGGGAGTCCGACGGGCGATTTTATCCAGGTCTACATCCTTGGCTAAGGTCTTACCGCGGGCGTGGACTTTGAGAATTTCGCTACGTCCTGCATAGTCGGGACGGTCTACAACTACCTGACGGTCAAAACGACCAGGACGCAAGAGGGCTGCATCTAAGACATCAGGACGGTTAGTAGCGGCAATAATGATAATGCCGGTATTACCTTCAAAACCATCCATTTCCGTGAGTAACTGGTTGAGGGTTTGTTCCCGTTCATCGTTACCACCGCCTAAACCTGCACCCCGTTGACGACCTACGGCGTCAATTTCATCGATAAATACAATACAGGGGGCGTTGGTCTTAGCTTGCTCAAACAAATCGCGGACGCGGGAAGCACCCACACCTACGAACATTTCTACAAACTCAGAACCGGAGATAGAAAAGAAGGGTACACCCGCTTCCCCAGCCACAGCACGAGCTAGGAGAGTTTTACCTGTACCAGGAGGACCAACTAACAATACACCCTTAGGAATTTTTGCTCCTACTGCGGTAAAGCGGTCGGCGTTTTTGAGAAAGTCTACTACTTCGTTTAATTCCAGCTTGGCTTGGTCAATACCAGCCACATCGCCAAAGGTAACTTGAGTTTGGGGTTCCATTTGCACTCTGGCTTTGGACTTACCAAAGTTCATGGCTTGGTTACCAGGACCACTTTGAGCGCGACGTAGTAAGAAGAATACGCCCACCAGAAGTAATACAGGGAAGAATAAACTGCTCAGTGCCTTAAACCAAAATCCCTCATCAGTTTGGGGTAGAACAGAAATATCAACGCCCTTTGCAGTCAAATTATTGATTAAGTCGGGGTCGTTGACTAAATTCACGATCTTTTTGTCACCGTCTCTGGAGGTAACAAGTGCTGTAGAGCGGTCTGCACTCAGACTGACTCTATCTACTCTGCCTTTGTCAACTTCTTGAATAAACTGACTATATCGCCATGTTTCTCTGGTTTGAGGTTGTTTGTCAAAGAATGCTGTTCCTAAAGCGATGACAACTATAAAAAGCAGTGCATACAGCCCCGCATTTCTCCATCTTTTATTCACTGAGGTCTATCCTCCTGTATTTTGTGTGAGTTAGCGTAGCTTCTCTAATATGAGAGGGCATTATTAAGAATTATGTTAACTTATCTTAAGGTATAACATAACATGACGACCTTCATGTTAAAAAAGCTCCCTAATTTGCTGCAAACTAGGATGGTAGGGATTATATTGTAGCGACCCTGTGGGCTGGTGAACCGTATGTATGGGGATAATTTCTACCACACTATTAGTGTAGGCTATGGCTTCAAATCCCCTGACTAACTGGGTATCCCAAGGTGACTCATGCACCAGGGGCAGATGTTTGAGCAATTGCGATCGCACAATTCCGGGTAATATTCCCTCTGTGAGTGGTGGTGTCCACCAACTACCATTTTGCCATCCCCACAGGTTGCCTGTGGTAGTTTCTAGCCAATTACCTGCGCCATTTATGAAAATGGCCTCCTGATAATTTAGCTGTTGGGCGTGGGTCTTGGCTAACCAAGCACTCAGATAGTTACCAGTTTTATGAGTAGGAAGACTACGATACAAGTTCGACATTGCCAAAGTGGTCGTGATACCGTGTTTTTGGTTAACCGTTAAATCTGGTGGTAATAACCTCCCACTGATCCACTCCCTACCATCGGCAAACAAGGTAATTCTGAGAATGGGGAAAGTTGCAGCCAAAATTTCCCCACCTTGACGCACGAGTTCCCAGCTTGGTTCTCGCCAACCAAAAGCTTGTAGTGTCAACAGGAGGCGATCGCAATGTGCCGCCCAGTTAGTTAAACTACTATCGAGGCTTTGATCATAAACCCGCACTGTTGTAAATACCGTAGCCCCATAAAGTAACCCCGGATCGTGAATATGTAATTCTAGGGTTTGAGATTCTCTGAGTTTGCCATGGTACCAATAAATAAAACTAACCTCCCTGGGAGTTAGACAATGTAAATTCACATAAAGATCATCCTAATAAATCAGCCCGGGGTTTAAAAGTTTCTATTTCTCGCAATTTCTCATAAAGTTCCCGTTCTTCATCTGTGATATTTTTAGGTGTAACAATTTGAATTTCCACTAATTGATCGCCACGTTTACCATTTTCACCAGGGTAGCCTTTATTTGCTAAACGCAGTCTTTGACCACTCTTCACACCTGGAGGGATAGTGATCTTTACGGGGCCATCTAAAGTAGGTGCTTCTACTTGTCCTCCTAAAACTGCTTCACAGGGAGTCACTGGAACCTGGCAAAATATATTGAACCCTTCTAGTTTAAATAGGGCATGGGGCAATACAGTAATTTTTAAGTAGAGGTCACCACCACCAATACCTTGATTGCGCAACCGGATACTTTGACCTGTGACCATAGCTGGGGGCATATTGACTTCTAGCGATCGACCATCTTCTAGGCGAATCCGCTCTTTGCCACCTTCATAGGCTTTTTCTAGTGGTAAAGTTAATCTAGCCTCAATATCTCGCCGGGGTGTGCGCGGTGGGTTTTTGGGAACCGTATACTCCACCCGAGTTTTAGGAGAACGAAATGGGTCTGTTTTGGTGCTACTAGTGCCATTTCTGCTTTCTTTGCGACCCCCTACACCAATAACTTGATTAATAAAACTCTCAAAATCAGGAAATTGTTCTGGATTTACCACATCTTGAGTTGTACTGCTAGCATTGGCGGAACCTGACCACGGTTTAGATTTGGGTGCTTTGTTAGCAGTAAAGCCTTTTTGTTTCCAGTAGCGGCTAAACTGGTCATATTGCGACCGTTTAGCTGTATCAGAAAGTACTTCGTAAGCCTCACCGATATCTTTAAACTTTTCCTCTGCGGCTTTATTTCCCGGATTGAGATCCGGGTGATATTGTCTTGCTAGCCGACGATAGACCTTTTTAATTTCTTCGCCCGAAGCATTCTTAGGTACTCCTAAAATTTCGTAGTAATCGCGAAAATTCTGCAAATTTTGCATAGTTCAGTTATTTTACTTTTAATTGTAGTAATAGGGACTGGTGACTGTTAACTATGGATTAATAACTACAACCAATCATCGTCATCATCATCCCAGTTATCCTGGTAAGTTGGGCGAGAAGGCCTGCGAGAGGGACGGTTATCATAGGCTGGGGAACGCCTATCTTTGCTGTAACCCCTGTCATCATTTCTGCCATAGGAATCACGTTCACGATATGTGTCACGGTAAAAATCGGGTTCCCGTTCCTTATCACCGCCTGTGAAAATATCCCGAATCGTGCCAAATAAGTTTTCCTCTTCGTCCTCAGCATAATACTCACGGACTTCTCGGTTTAGTTCATATAAAGCATCTTGTAAGTCAGCGTAGGCTTGATCAATACCGCGGTCTTGATTTTCCTGGAGACTTTCGCGCAGTTCCCGACAAATACTATCAATGCGCTGGCGGCGGTTGCGGGCAAACTGCATACCAAATTCTAGTGCCACTTCCCTGAGTTGGCGTTCTGCCTGTAAAATTAAAGCCTCAGAACGAGTGCGTTTTTCCACTCTTTCTTTGCGTTCTCGGTCAACATTGGCGTATTTTTGAGCATCTGCAATCATGCGATTTACTTCTGATTCACTTAAAGTAGAAGCCCCTTGAATGGTGATGCTTTGTTCCCTTCCAGTGGTTCTATCCAGGGCTGTCACCTGCAAAATGCCGTTAGCATCGATATCAAAAGATACCTGAACTTGGGGTATCCCTCTGGGAGCAGGGGGGATGCCATAGAGCTTAAAACGTCCCAGTGACTTGTTATCGGATGCCATTTCCCTTTCACCCTGGACTACGTGAATTTCCACACTATTTTGGTTATTTTCTGACGTAGAAAAAATATCAGAACGGCGCACTGGGATAGTAGTGTTACGGGGAATTAGTTTTTTCATCACACCGCCAATGGTTTCCAATCCCAAAGATAAGGGTGTGACATCCAAAAGCAGCACATCTTTGAGTTCACCTGCCAGAATACCAGCTTGAATAGCAGCACCTATTGCCACCACTTCATCAGGATTGACATTTTCGTTAGGTTCTATGCCAATTAAGTCACGCACTAACTGCTTCACCATTGGTATGCGTGTAGAACCACCCACTAGTACCACTTCTTCAATATCTACCGGTGATAGTCCAGAATCTTTGAGGGCGCGTTTAACTGGCGTACGTAAACGCCCCATCAAGTCTACACACAAAGCTTCAAACTGAGAACGAGTCAGGCGAGTCTCTAGATGTTTAGGGCCATCTTCCGTAGCAGTGATAAACGGTAAGTTAATTTCCGTGACGCTCACAGCCGACAGTTCAATTTTTGCCTTTTCTGCAGCTTCCATGAGGCGCTGTAAAGATTGCCGCTCCCGTCTTAAGTCTACCCCTTCAGCTTCCAGAAATTGTTCTGCTAACCAATCTACTATTTGTTTGTCAAAGTCATTACCACCTAGTTGAGTATCTCCACTAGTAGCTTTCACCTCAAAAATGCCATCACCAACTTCCAAAATTGAGACATCAAAGGTACCACCACCCAAGTCAAACACAAGGATAGTTTCAGTTTTACCCCGGTCTAACCCATAAGCCAAAGATGCGGCTGTAGGTTCATTGAGTATCCGCAACACCTCTAAACCGGCAATTCTGCCAGCGTCGCGGGTAGCTTGTCGTTGAGAGTCATTAAAATAAGCGGGAACTGTAATTACGGCCCCAGTCACAGCTTCCCCCAAATAGCGACTAGCATCATCTGCCAATTTTTTAATCACCATGGCAGAAATTTCTTCTGGGGCGAAATCCTTTTGCAGACGGGGACAGGGAATTGTAATATTACCTAATTCGTTTTTGCGGATAGTATAAGGTACACGCTTAGATTCCTGGCTCAGTTCACTATACTGCCGCCCAATAAAGCGTTTAACCGCAAAAAATGTATTTTGGGGGTTGAGAACAGTTTGCCGTCTGGCCATTTGCCCAACAACCCTTTCCCCCTCTTTGCTGAACCCGACAACAGAGGGGGTTGTGCGCATTCCTTCTGCATTGGCAATCACCACCGGCTTACCACCCTCCATTACGGCCACTACTGAGTTGGTTGTACCCAAGTCGATGCCGACTACCTTGCCCATGGGTTACTCTTCTCCTATTGTGTCTTGTACATTTAACTTAATTATGCGGTACTACCTCTAGCTGTTGGCTATTGGATGAAAACACCTCAATGGTATGATAGTCATTGTTCAGGTAATAATAAGTAGAGGATTTTAAGTTTGAGGAGCTAGTTGCAAGACTAGGATAACATTGACAATGCTCAGTATGTCCAAGTAGCTCAAATCTTATCCGTTAATTCATTGATAGGGGATTTTTCAGGAATCCTCACGACTGATAAAATCCACCTCCACCCGGGGTTTCAATCACAAAAACATCCCCCGGATTCATCTGCACTGTGGCTGTGCTGTCTAAATCCTCTGGTGTTCCATCTTGATGCTGTATCCAGTTCCGTCCGACTTGACCAGGTTCCCCGCCATTTAATCCAAAGGGAGGGACACGGCGGTGCTCAGAAAGGATATTAGCTGTCATTGGTTCGAGAAACTTGATTCTGCGAATCACACCGTTCCCACCTGAGTATTTTCCTTTACCGCCGCTATGGGGACGCAAACAAAAACCTTCTACCAAGACGGGATAACGAGTTTCTAAAACCTCTGGGTCTGTCAAGCGAGAGTTGGTCATGTGGGTTTGGACTGCATCAGTACCATCAAAGTTAGCCCCGGCACCGGAACCACCGCAGATGGTTTCATAATATTGATAACGCTCATTACCGAAACTAAAATTATTCATCGTTCCCTGAGAACCAGCACTGACACCCAAAGCACCATATAAAGCATCAACAATATTTTGCGATGTCTCCACATTACCTGCTACAGTTGCCGCTGGGTACTTAGGGTTGAGCATAGAACCTTCAGGAATAATAATTTCTAAAGGTTTGAGACATCCGGCGTTCAGGGGAATACTATCATTAACTAGAGTTCGGAAGACGTATAAAACTGCTGCTTGAGTTACAGCCTTGGGGGCATTAAAATTATTGTTGAGTTGCCCGGATGTGCCGGTAAAGTCAATTGTGGCACTACGTTTTTTTTGGTTAATTGTGACTTTAACTTGAATTTGGGCACCGCTATCTATTTCATAAACAAATGACCCATTTTTGAGGTGCTCAATGGCTCTTCTTACTGATGCTTCCGCATTCTCTTGGACAAATCTCATGTATGTTTGGACAGTTTCCAGTCCATATTGATCAACCATTTTCTGCAACTCTTTAACTCCCCGTTCATTGGCTGCAATTTGTGCTTTAAAATCAGCTAGATTTTGTTCAGGGTTACGAGCCGGATAAGGATGATTAAAGAGTAAAGTTCTGACTGGGTTTTCTTGAAAAATTCCTTGTGCCACTAACAGGAAATTATCAAATAAAATCCCTTCTTCTTCTATTGTTTGACTGTGGGAAGGCATAGAACCAGGAGTAATACCGCCAATATCTGCTTGGTGTCCCCGAGAAGCAACGTAGAACAGGGGAGTAGAAAGGTCAGAGGGCAAAGTGCTATCTAAAAATACGGGGGTAATAGCTGTGACATCTGGGAGGTGTGTGCCACCGTTATAGGGGTTATTTGATAGATATACATTACCTGGTTTGATGGTGTGGCCTTTGTCATTGATTAAACTGCGGACGCTTTCACTCATTGAGCCTAAATGTACTGGAATATGAGGAGCATTAGCGACTAAGAGTCCAGCAGAATCGAAAATAGCACAGGAGAAATCTAATCTTTCTTTAATATTAACTGATGTTGCCGTATTTTGCAAGACAATCCCCATTTGTTCGGCGATGAATTGATAGAGATTTTTGAATATTTCTAAACGGACGGGGTCTGGTTGAGTTGTTGGGTACATTTTAAATTTTTATTGTTTGAGGTTGAATGGAAATTCACAGATAAATTTTATTGTCTTAATTACTTAATATATACGTTGTAAAATTAAATGATTCCGCTCATTTAATCTGGCTTGCCACTTAGGTTCAACCACAATTGTACTAATCTTTTCTGTAATGATAGCCGCACCATTGATTAAATCTCCCAGTTGTAAATCTTCCCGGCGATAAACTGGGGTGTCATGCCATTTTTCAGCAGTGAATATCTTGACTATTTCCACCGGATCCGGGGGTGATTCTAGAGGACGAGTCCGAGTAATTACGGGTTCTTCGGGAGTATCCATTTTCTGAATTACTTCTACAAAAATAGATTCTACAATCAAGGGCTTGTCGGGCTGAATGAAGCCATAGCGGGATTTATGTTCATGTATAAATGCTGTGTGCATGACCATGACATCGGAATCAAAATCAATGCTTAAGGTGGAATTAGTCCCCTCATATTTCAAATCCAGTTTTTGAATGACTTCTGATGCAACGCTACTTTGATTTTGACTAAGTTCACTTTTAGCTTGGGTTGCTAATGACTCCATCAACTGGATTAACTGAGGTATTAAGTCTTGATTTAAAGGCTGTTCTACTCCTTGTACTCTGGTAGCTCTGACATCAGCTAATCCCATACCATAGGCGGAAAGAACACCAGCATAGGGATGGAGAAATATCTGTTTCATTCCTAAAGTATCCGCAATTAAACAGGCGACTTGTCCACCCGCACCACCAAAACAGCAAAGTACGTATTGGGTGACATCATAACCTCGTTGTAGGCTGATTTTTTTAATAGCGTTAGCCATATTTTCCACAGCGATCGCAATAAATCCTGCTGCTACTTGTTCGGGTGTACGGTAATTTCCGGTAGCGGTGGTAATCTCTTGTGCTAATTGCTGGAATTTGTGGATGACAATATCTTTATCTAAAGGTAAATTGCCATCAGTACCAAAGACGGATGGGAAATATTGGGGATGTATTTTACCTAACATGACATTTGCATCTGTCACGGTTAAAGGTCCACCCTGGCGATAACAAGCAGGGCCAGGATTTGAACCGGCGGATTTTGGTCCGACACGATAGCTAGAACCATCGAAGATGAGAATGGAACCACCACCTGCAGCAATAGTGTGAATTGATAATACGGGAACTCGCATTCGCACTCCCGCAATTTCTGAATCTAATTGGCGTTCATACTCTCCTTTAAAATGGGCAACATCTGTACTGGTCCCCCCCATATCAAAGGTAATTACTAGATTAAAACCTGCTCTTTTACTAGTTTGAACTGCACCGACAATACCCCCAGCAGGTCCACTTAAAATACTGTCTTTGCCCTGAAATTGTGCTGCTGCAACTAAGCCGCCGTCGGACTTCATAAACATTAATCTAACATTGGGTAATTGGCTGGCTACTTGGTTGACATAGCGGCGCAAAATTGGAGTTAAGTAAGCATCTACGACGGTTGTATCTCCTCGACTGACTAGTTTCATTAATGGGCTGACTTGGTGAGATACAGAAATTTGTGTAAAGCCAATTTCCTCGGCAATTGCTGCTACTTGTTGCTCATGTTGGGGATAGCGATCGCTGTGCATCAATACAATGGCACAACTGCGAATACCTATATGATAAACTGCTTGTAAATCTTGCTGTAATTGTGTAATATTAACAGGTGTTAATTCGTTACCATGAGCATCATAGCGTTCTTCTACCTCAATGACTTGTTCATAAAGCATCGTTGGTAAGATGATGTGACGGGCAAAAATATCGGGGCGGTTTTGGTAGCCAATGCGCAAGGCATCTTTAAACCCTTTAGTAATCAGTAGAACTACTCTATCTCCTTGCCTTTCTAACAGTGCATTGGTGGCGACAGTTGTCCCCATTTTGACTACTTCTATGGCTGTATGGGGGATGGGTTCATGAGTTGAAAGACCCATAATATCCCGAATGCCTTGGATAACTGCATCTTGATATTGTCTGGGATTCTCTGACAGTAATTTGTAGACAATAACCCATTGTTGAGGTGTCAGAGGAACAATCAAAAAACGTTCTGTATGCCCTGAGAGCCTATCTATAATTGCCTGGCTATTAGTGACAGCAATAATATCTGTGAATGTACCCCCGCGGTCAGCAAATACTTTTAACATTTATCAATTTATCCTATGGTAATAATAATCTATGTAAAAATTGATATATCTGGTAACTGGCGCAAGTAATGATTAATTTCCACAGATGCAGCAATTCCAGACATCATGGCATCTTCAGTAAGATTCCCACCACACCAATCACCACAACATACTAAAGGTAGGGGACTTTGGGCAGATAATACAGGATGTGGCCAGGGACGACTGGGAAAAGCGTAACGCCAGCGATGTACTTGTATCCAGTCTGGTGTTGCTAGCCAAGGAAGCCCCAAACTGTGGGCGGCGGTTTGCAACATCTCCTGTGCAACTGGTTGTAAATCTGGGGTGTCTAAATGTAGTTGGGCAAAATTAGCGCTACTTTGTAAGACAAATACAGGTTGTTGAGGATGGGGGCGTTTGCTGCTGTCTAGACCCATCCATCCCAAAACCGGCTCATCTGTAAATTTCCATTCTTTCCCGGGTGGTAGTGGGGATGTAGGGGGATATCCGGCGATCGCACTAATACAAGGATCAAATTCTACCGAGGTCAAATTATCCAGAAATGCTTTACCCACAATATTTTCCCCCAATGGGGCTAAAAGTGCCAAAGCTTGGGGCGCGGGGATAGCCAGAACTATGGCTGTGGCTGTTAATTGAGCCGTAGATTCAAGAGTCAGACACCAACTATTTGCGCAATGAGGATGAATAGCTGTGACCCGTTGATTCAGTTGGACTGGTAAACCTTGGGCAAGAAACTTACCAATGCTACTCATTCCCGCTGGTGCAATATAACGGGGTTGAGGCTGATCCTGCCATGCCTCTAAGATATGGCGATCGCATAAAGATTGTACCAAATTTGCGAATAATTCACCTTGAGGCTGTAAATAACAAGCCCCATGGTCTGCCCAAGTTCCGTGTAATCGGCGGGTAGCGAGTCGTCCCCCGAAACCACGGGACTTTTCCAGCACCAAAACCGAGTATCCAGCGTCAGTTAAGCGTTGAGCGCATATTAAACCTGCCATTCCGGCACCAATTATGGCAATATCAGTCATAAATTCTTGACTCTCACAGGACTAGGGATGAGCAATGACCAACAACTGCTAATATTGACACTCCCCACGGCTAGAAGCCGGGGGATTCTTGCTTCACGGGGATTCCAATGAATTTACCCTCTGCAAGCATCTTGACCGTGTGCCCCACGGCTGCAAGTCCACGTATAGCGACTACCTGAGCGGCTGCAACATCTCTATCTGTTGTATACCCGCAATTTGAACAAACATGAGTACGCTCCGACAGTTCTTTCTTACCAGTCCCAACTCCACAGTTAGGGCAGATTTGGCTGGTTTTACGTGAGTCTACCTTTTGAAAATAGACATCGCGCTTTAAACAGGTTTGTTGAAGGATATTAAAAAACTGACCAAATCCAGCATCCAAGCAATGTTTACCTAGCATTGAACGGGATAAACCAACTAAATTTAAATCTTCAACAAACACCATCCCCGCGTTGTCACAGATTTGATGAGACAACTTTCTGTGCCAATCTTGACGACAATTAGTAACGTACTCATGTAATTTAGCAATCTTCTTTTGTGCTTTGTGCCAATTGTTCGAGCCTAACCGTTTTTTGGCAACACGCTGTTGCAGCAATTTCAGCTTGCGTTGAGCATCTCCAAAAAATCTCGGACGTTTGATTAAAAGACCATGAGAAGTTGCTATAAAATTCGTGAGACCGACATCTATTCCTACTGGTTCCCCATGTGGCAGAGGTTGGGGTACTGCTACATCCCACTGTACTGTTAACATTACGTACCACCCAGAGGCACGCTGAACTACACGCGCCTGTTTAATCACCCCTCCATCTGGAATTGAACGGGATTGACGCACTTTGACTAACCCAATTACAGGTAATTTTACATACCTGTTGGTTAATGGATTTACTCCTAATTGAGAAAAGGAAAAAGAACGCATTCGCCCCTGTTTCTTAAATCTGGGAAATCCATGATTTTGTTCCCACATACTGACAAAAGCTTTTTCTAGTCGTCTTAATGTTTGCTGCAAAGATTGAGCATTAACACGTTTTAAATACTCGCTTTGCTTACGTGCAACAGTCAGAGACTTACATTGACTTGCAAATGTGGGACGAGGTGCATCAGCAGGGATAATGTAACAACTACGAAGACTGCAAGCGTTTATCTGGCAACTACGAGACTGATACCAGTCTTTACGCTCTGCCAAAGCATGATTGTAAACCCGTCGATGAGTTTCTAACCATTCTTCAAATATTGCTATTTGTTTTTGAGTTGGTTTAAGCTTAAATTCGTAGGTCAGATTAAACACTTGCATCACCTCCTAGTAACATTATACATTAAAGCTAATATTTTTCGAGACGATTTTTAGGAATGCGACCCAAGTCGCTAGCGCACTACACCCCCATAGTTAGAAACCAGGGGCACTGTGCGCGTTTTTCGGTAGAATAAACTACATAAAGGCTGCACAAAGAGAGGAAAAGAAATTGGATGAACTGAGGGCGGCGCTGGAGTTAGCGACACAAGAGGAATTGCAGGATTTAACGGCAATTTTGTTTAGTCGTAAATTTAATCCCCTAGATTATGTTCATACACCTGAACCCATTGAGGTGCAAAGCCAAAGCCGCAAAGCTTGGCTAGACACATTAGAGAATCGGTTTCGGTTTTTAGCTGCAGATGGGATGACAGTTTTACGGGGGCGTACAAGTCAGGTAACTTACCGTCAAGCATTAATTCAAGTCTGTAAATATTTGAAAATTCCCTATTCTACAGAATTAACAACCGTTGATTTAGAGGCGGAATTATTTTTACATCTATTAGGACAGGTGTGGAAGAAATTACCAGAAAATGAGAAACAAAAATTAAATCAGCAGGTGCAACGTCAACTGTGCCAGTCACAATTCAAACAACCCTTACCACTTTTATTACAGCGCGACCCGTTAGGATTACTGGTTAAAGGTGGTAGCGCTTTGGCTGTTACTTCTATTGTGCAGCCATTGGTATTGCAACAAATAGCCCGCCAATTTGCCATCCACTTTGCTAAGTATCAAGTAGCTAAACAGACGGTGATCGCCGGTTCTCAAGCAGCTACTACCCAATTTAAAGGCTATGTGGCCTTACAAATGGCTCGACGGGGTATGACCATGAATGCGGCTCGTTATGGGGCGGTTCGTACTGTTTTTAGCTTCATTGGCCCAGTGATGTGGACTTGGTTTTTTGCAGATTTAGGATGGAGAGCCATCTCAACTAACTATGGTCGGATCATCCCCACCATATTTGCTCTAGCACAAATTCGTCTCACTCGTACTGAATGTTGGGAGCCAGCTTGAAGTTAGCTTTTTATCATCCCCACCCTAGTTTACAAACCCCTTGGAATCTGACTCAAATTGGACTGCTGATTTTTCCCTTGAGTCCGTTTTTAGGGGGTGTAAGTATACTGTTTGCAGCATTAATTACTTGTCGTAAACAATACAATAGAATTATGCACTGTCCCCTAAACTGGGGATTTGCTGTGTTAAGTCTATTACTGATAATTAGTTCCGCCGTTGCCGATGAGAAAACACAGGCTTTTCTAGGCTTGTTTAATTTATTACCATTCTTTGTAGTTTTTGCCGGACTGAGTAGCCTAATTCAAACCACAGCCCAACTGCGGCAAATAGGGGCGATTTTCGTCATTGGTTCCGTACCAGTGGTGATTATGGGCTTTGGGCAGATGTTTTGGGGTTGGAGTTTGCAGTTACAAGTTTTGTGGATTTTATTAGATTTAGGTCTGTCTGCGGGAGGAGTTCCACCAGGGCGTATGTCCTCTATATTCATGCACGCTAATCTCTTGGCGGCTTATTTAGCGATCGCTTTTACTTTGGGATTGGGGTTGTGGCTGGAAAGATGGAGTTTACGCCAGAGAAATAATACTTACTTTATTTTTTTAAGCGTGTCAGTAATTACCAGTTTTATAGCTCTGATTTTCACTGACTCACGTAATGGCTGGGTGATGGGAATCATTGCCTGTTTAGCCTATGCACTTTACCAAGGTTGGCATATTATTGTTGGTAGTGTCACCGGTATAATCACTAGTGTCCTGTTAGCAGCTTTCGCCCCCTCACCAGTTGCCCAATTTTTTCGCCGATTTGTTCCGGCTTACTTCTGGTCTCGGTTAAATGATCAAATGTATCCAGATAGACCTGTAGCTTTAATGCGAACTACCCAATGGGATTTTGCTTGGTCTTTGACTAAAGAGCAACCTTGGACGGGGTGGGGTTTACGCAGTTTCAGCGCCCTCTATAAGGCTCAGATGCACATTGATTTGGGTCATCCCCACAACTTATTTTTGATGCTGTCGGCTGAAACTGGTTTACCGAGCGCCCTGTTATTTTTTGGCTGTCTGGCTTGGATATGGTTTGCAGGTGTGCAATTGTTGCAGAAATCCAACTATCTAGACAAAAAAGATAAATTGATATTTTTCAGTTATATTGTTGTGATTTTACAATGGCTGATATTCAACACCGTAGATGTAACTTTATTTGATTTTAGGCTAAATACAATTTCGTGGTTATTTTTCTCTGCACTTTGGGGAGTTGTATTTGACTTCTCCCTTGGTTGAAACACAAGGGATTCTAAACTGATGTTGCTACGCGGTCTGAAGACACGCTACGCAACGTTTACGATATGATTTATTTAACCTAATGAACAGGTCATATCGTTGTGGCACAGTCAAAGATGCAAATAGTCCAAGAATTACGTAAAAGCCAGTAAATAAACTTGACTCACATTGTTTACAAAGATTATGAGCAAAGCAGAAACAGAAACAGTTAAACAATTAGCGATCGCCCTACCAATGAATGCCATTCAATCCTTTTGTCAACGCCGGCAGATCGCTCAATTATCAGTATTTGGCTCAATTTTACGCGATGATTTCAATGCGCACAGCGATGTAGATTTTTTGTATGCTCTGAAACCTAATACTCGCTGGAGATTATCAGATTTAATTGATGCTGAAGAAGAATTAGAAAAAATGCTCAGTCGAAAAGTTGATTTAGTGGGAAAAACGACTATTGAACAGAGTCATAATTGGCTCCGAAAACAGAATATTCTTTCATCTGCAAAAGTTATTTATGAAGATGAATAGAGATTTAGAATCCCTGCTCGATATCAATCATTACAGTTGCAATACAATTTCGTTTGTATCGGGAATGACGAAAGCTGAATTTGCAGAAGATCCAAAAACTATCGCAGCAGTGATGTACGCGATCGCCATCATGGGAGAAGCCACCAAAAGATTATCAGATGAATTACCAAAACAGGATGAGTAATATTAAAGGCGATCGCGCCCAGGAAATAGCACAAAATTTATCTAACCCAGGGAGTTAATTATGCTTGAATTGAATCAGGTGAGCGATCGCCAGCAATTACTTTTAGCTGAACTTAACCGCTATGTAGATTTGTTAAGGGATTTTTACCATCCTCAATCAATTATATTATTTGGTTCAATGGTAAGTGGGATAACCCATGAATGGTCTGACCTTGATTTAGTCATAGTTAAAGAAACGACGCAACGTTTTTTGGATCGCACTAAAGAAGTAATTCAGTTGCTGCAACCACGAGTAGGGATTGATATACTGGTCTATACTCCTGTTGAGTTTGAAAATTTATGCAAAGAACGGGCTTTTTTTCGAGAGGAAATTTTAGGGAAAGGCAAGATTTTATATGAGCAGGGAGTATGAAACGTGGTTAATTTTTGCTCGTGAGGATTGGCAAATGGCAGAGTTAGCGATCGCTAATAACATATACAATCAAGTGTGCTTCCATGCCCAGCAATGCAGCGAAAAAGCGATTAAAGCTCTACTTACGGATCAAGGAAAAACTCCACCCCGCAGTCATCGGCTTAGTGATTTAGTGAATTTACTTAATCTAATCCTCTTGTGGCGATCGCTTTAGATATCCAACTTCTTGATCGTTTTTACCTTCCTACCCGCTACCCCGATGCTTTACCCAGTTCAGATGCTTTCGCAGATCCTAATGATGCCCAAGAAGCCTTAGCTGTATCAAGACAAGTATTCAATCAAGTTACTCAAGAATTGATGAAATCTCAAGAAGATGAGAACTGATGAAAAAATGCAATTTTTAGAGTCAGTTTGTGGAACCACACCCAAAAAATCACAGAACATCTATGTAACAGAAATCAGACATGACTAATTATTTGTGGCAACCATCAGATGAGCAAAGACGCACAATTTTATTTATGGAAGTAGCAGGAATTATACACGATTTAGGTAAACTATCAAATGAACAAATTATTTAATATTTATGATTGGGAATCTAAAAATGGCTCTATCCTGATTCACACTCCAAAAAATAGTCACCTTTTAGCTCATACAGAAACTACAGAAAATTTATCAGCCCAAGGGGAAATTGAGCCGTTGGTGGGGCGAGAATGGCGATCGCACGCATCCAATAACCGCTACGCTGGACAGCATATAGAAAAATTTGGTGATCCTTCCTGGGTTCCCGGTAGTCAGGTGGCGCAATTATCGGCCTTTGTAATTCAAGAATTTGGCATCTGGCGGACTCATTGCATCCCAGTTTGATAGTTGCCTAAGTCATAATTCCTGAGTGCAACTAATCGGTAAAATGGGTGTGTTGCCCATTCAAGAAAATACACCTAGGTAGCTGATCTGTATGCTGACAACTTCTGACTTTCTTCAGTACGCCCAATGGTCTGGTATTGCCACCATAGCATTCGCCGCCCTGACATTGCTGGCTTTTATTGTTAAGTGGGGTATCCGCTTTCGACTGGTGGGTACAACTGGCTTTATGTTGGTGCTGACTGCGGGTTTATTTTCTCTGTCTTTGGTGCCTTTGAGTCGTACTGTGATTCCAGGGGCGGTAAAATATACTTTAGTTTATGATAATGCTTCTACAGAAACGGTGATCGCTACATCACCTGAAATTTCACCAGACCAATTAGAAGCAACTTTATTACAAGCGGCTAGTAATTTGTATTCCTATGGTCGTCTAGGGACAAGGGGAGATAATCAACTGACTATTCGCGCTCGTACTGTGATTCATCCTGAACCAGGGGTTTCTGTACCTCTTTACTTAGGTCAGATCAAGCGGACATTAGCTAGTCGGGAAGATGGGAATATGGAGCTACAAATTTATTGGGAAAAATTTGCTCAATTACCTGACTCTGCTGCTTAGTGCTGAATTGGCGGAGCTTTTTCTAGGGTCACCGGGGACAGAGGTATTCTGGTCAAGTCTGATTTTTTATTTCCCCGGTGACAAAAATAACATATTTTTTTGTATTACACTATACATTATTGATTATTTTTAGATTAGCATATATATTTATTTATTCTGGGTTTAAAAAAATTTCCTAGTTCGGAGTTTGAGTTCCATGGTGATGACGAAAGCCAATGAAAACAAAAATTTCTGGACATAACTCTCAAATCTGATTAAGAATTATCAACGTTTTGGCACAATATATTTATATGATTTATATGCCCAGTCAATCTTTTACAAGAAACTTGTCTAATCAAACTGCTAGCTCATTATTGACATTGGCCGTTAGTCCAGGAAAGGTAATTCGTGGTTGTGGCGTTTTACAGTCAGCAGCGGTAGAAATTTCCCGCTGGGGAACTCGTCCCTTATTAGTGGTGGGTAATTCTACTGTGACTATGGCTCAAAAGAGTCTACAACCAATGTTAGCCCAGGAAAATTTAGTCACAGCCGTAAAGAGTTATGGTGCAGACTGCTGTGAAGCTAGTTTACAAGGTTTAAGGACAGCAGCCCAGGAACACCAAGCTGATGTGGTGATTGGTTTTGGTGGGGGTAAAGCTTTGGATACAGCTAAGTTGGTCGCCCATCAGTTGCGGTTACCAGTGGTGACAATTCCCACATCTGCGGCTACCTGCGCCGCTTGGACTGCTCTGTCTAATGTCTATTCGGAAACCGGGGCTTTCCTCTATGATGTGGCTCTGTCTAACTGTCCTGATTTATTAATACTTGACTATGATTTAATTCAAACAGCACCACAACATACATTAGTCGCAGGAATTGGGGATGCGATCGCTAAATGGTATGAAGCATCAGTCAGCAGTGGTAATTCTCAACAAACTTTAATTATTGCCGCAGTGCAACAAGCGCGAGTTTTACGAGATATACTGTTGCAAAAGTCAGGTACCGCCCTCAAAGCACCAGGTGGTGAGGTTTGGCAAGAAGTGGTAGATGCTACAGTTTTACTGGCTGGGGTGATTGGGGGGCTAGGAGGGGCGCAGTGTCGCACGGTGGCGGCTCATGCGGTACATAATGGGTTAACTCACATCCCTGGACACGGTAGTATACATGGTGAAAAAGTTGCCTACGGTATTTTGGTGCAGTTGCGTTTAGAAGAAATGTTACAAAACAATCAACTGGCAGCATCGGCGCGGCAACAGTTGTTAAAGTTCTATGCAGACATTGGACTGCCGCGAAATTTGGATGATTTAGGTTTAGGCAATATCACATTAAAAGAGTTACAAACAGCTGGGGAAATTAGTTTAGCTCCCCAGTCTGACATCCATCGACTCCCGTTTAAGGTGTCCATAGAAAATTTGATGGCTGCAATGGTTTCTACCACCGCACCAACGGATAGTAGAGAGGTGATTAATCGTGTCTCCACCAGGGGAATGAATGAAGAGGTTTTAGAATGAGCTTGAATTGGATTAACCCCGCACAACGGATACAACAGCTACCGCCTTATGTATTTGCTCGTTTAGATGAGTTGAAGGCTAAAGCGCGAGAACAAGGCCTTGATTTAATTGATTTGGGGATGGGAAACCCAGATGGTGCAACACCACAACCAGTGGTGGAAGCAGCAATGGCGGCTTTACAAAATCCCGCCAACCACGGTTATCCGCCTTTTGAAGGTACTGCTAGTTTCCGCCGTGCCATCACTAATTGGTACCATCGCCGCTATAATGTGGTTTTAGATCCCGATAGTGAGGCTTTACCTCTACTGGGATCTAAGGAAGGATTAGCCCATTTAGCGATCGCCTATATTAATCCTGGTGATGTAGTTCTGGTTCCTTCCCCCGCCTATCCCGCCCATTTTCGCGGTCCGTTAATAGCTGGGGGAAAAATTCACAGTTTAATTCTCAAACCAGAGAATAACTGGTTAATTGATTTAGCTGCAATTCCCGATGCAGTTGCACAACAAGCCAAAATCCTCTATTTTAACTATCCCAGTAATCCCACCGCCGCCACCGCCCCCCGGGAATTCTTTGAGGACATCGTAGCTTTTGCGCGCAAATATGAAATTCTGCTGGTGCATGACTTATGCTACGCCGAGTTAGCTTTTGATGGTTATCAACCCACTAGTTTGTTAGAAATTCCCGGAGCTAAGGAAATTGGGGTTGAGTTCCACACTTTATCTAAAACCTACAATATGGCTGGTTGGCGAGTGGGTTTTGTGGTGGGGAACCGTCATGTAATTCAAGGTTTGCGCACCCTCAAAACTAACTTGGATTATGGTATTTTCGCCGCTTTGCAAACCGCAGCCCAAACAGCTTTGGAACTACCAGATGTCTACCTACATCAAGTACAGCAACGCTACCGCACCCGCAGAGATTTTCTCATCAGCGGTTTAGAAAAATTGGGCTGGGATATCCCCAAAACCAAAGCCACTATGTATCTATGGGTAAAGTGTCCCGTGGGTATGGGTTCTACGGATTTTGCCTTGGATGTCTTGCAACAAACTGGCGTGGTTGTTACCCCTGGTAATGCCTTTGGGACTGCTGGTGAAGGCTATGTTAGGATCAGCTTGATTGCCGAGTGCGATCGCTTGGGTGAAGCTTTGCACAGGTTAAAACAAGCTGGTATCCGCTATCAACCCGAAACCGTAGTCTCTGGTTCAAAATAGAGAAAATCACTGATGTCTACCCCCTCTGCTACCAATTCTCATTTAATTGTTGCCGGTTTTCATGCTCTTTCTGACCCCATCAGGATTAATGCGGTAGAACTGCTACGAAACCGGGAACAGTGTGTATGTGACTTGTGCGATACCTTGGGGGTAAGTCAGTCAAAACTATCTTTTCACCTCAAAACTCTCAAAGAAGCAGGCTTAGTCAAAGCCCGTCAAGAAGGACGCTGGATTTATTACAGTTTGAATTTGAGCCAATTCGCTGTTTTAGAAACATATTTAGGAGAATATAGCCGTTTAGGAGAAATATCTCCCGCCCGGACTTGCGATGATTTTTCCTGATACATCAAGTTTTATTGATTAATTTTTGTATACAGCAGCCCCCTAGGGATTGACATATCAATTTTTTTTGAAATGATATAAAAATAACCCTTTGGGAGTTAAATATGTATGAGAGTTCGTGTAGGAATCAACGGATTCGGTAGAATTGGTAGGCTGGCTCTACGGGCTGGGTGGGGTTGGCCAGAATTAGATTTTGTGCATATCAACGAAATTAAAGGCGGTGCGGTAACAGCAGCACACTTATTAAAGTTTGATTCTGTCCATGGACGTTGGCCACTAGAAGTAAAAGCAGATTCTGAAAGTGTTTTAATAAACGACAAAAATCTTAGATTCAGTGATTATGCTGAACCAGGCGCAGTTCCCTGGGATGACTTGGGTGTTGATTTGGTCTTGGAATGTTCCGGTAAATTCCGCACTCCTCAAACCCTCGACCCCTATTTTAAAAGGGGAGTACAAAAAGTAATTGTCGCCGCTCCGGTAAAGGAACAAGCCTTAAATATAGTCATGGGGGTAAATGACCATCTTTATGACCCCCAAAAGCATCACCTGCTCACTGCTGCTTCTTGTACTACTAACTGTTTAGCTCCAGTAGTCAAGGTAATTCATGAAGGTTTAGGTATTAAGCATGGCATCATTACTACCATCCATGACCAGACTAACACTCAAACCATTGTTGATGCACCCCATAAAGATTTACGCCGAGCGCGAGCTACAAGTTTATCTCTAATTCCGACTACAACCGGTTCAGCAACAGCCATTGGGCTAATTTATCCCGAACTTAACGGTAAGCTCAACGGTGTGGCGGTGCGAGTCCCATTACTGAATGCTTCTTTAACAGATTGTGTGTTTGAAGTTGTCAGACCTACGACAGTAGATGAAATTAATAGCTTGTTGAAAGCAGCTTCGGAACAAGAACCTCTTAAAGGTATTTTAGGCTACGAAGAGCGTCCTTTAGTATCCATTGATTACAAAGATGATCCTCGTTCTTCTATTATTGATGCTCTTTCTACAATGGTGGTGGATGAAACTCAAGTCAAAATCCTGGCTTGGTATGACAATGAATGGGGTTACGCGAATCGGATGGTTGAATTAGCGCGTAAGGTTGCATTGAGTTATTAGTCATTTACCTGAGTCCAAGGAAATCTGCTGTAACAATCTTTCTCCCTACTCCGCAATTTATGACATCTTCTACAGCTTCTGGCGCTAATCTCAAGAATTATATTCTTGTTACCCTAGCCTATTGGGGTTTTACTATCACTGATGGTGCTTTGCGAATGCTGGTACTACTCTATTTTGATAGTATTGGCTATACTCCCTTACAAATTGCCTTTTTATTTCTGTTCTATGAAATCTTCGGCGTTATTACCAACTTGTTAGGCGGTTGGATTGGTTCCCAATTGGGTTTAAAGGTAACTCTTTATACGGGTATTGGCTTACAGGTTTTTTCTTTAGTCATGCTATCATGGCTGAATCCCAATTGGGCGCAGTGGATGGCGGTGGGTTATGTGATGGTAGCCCAGGCCTTTTCCGGGATTGCTAAAGATTTAACTAAAATGAGTTCTAAGAGTGCTATTCGCTTGGTGGTACCCCAGGAGGCTCAGTCATCTTTATTTAAGTGGGTGGCGGTATTAACAGGTTCCAAGAATGCACTTAAAGGGGTAGGCTTTTTTGTTGGTAGTGTGCTGTTGTCTTCTTTTGGCTTTACCTCTTCCCTGTTAATTATGGCTGGGGGACTGTTCTTAATTATGTTTAGCGGGTTGATGTTACCTCGGGGTATGGGTAAAATCAAAGCCAAAGTTAAGTTTAGCCAACTGTTTTCTAAGAGCAAAGAAATTAATATTCTCTCAGCTGCGAGATTTTTTCTGTTTGGTTCCCGGGATGTGTGGTTTGTTGTCGGGTTACCAGTGTTTTTACGGGGGACTTTAGGCTGGTCGTTCTATCAAGTAGGTGGTTTCTTGGCTTGTTGGGTGATTGGTTATGGTGTGATTCAGTTTTTAGCGCCCACCCTGATCCAGCGCTTTGGTTCTGGTCAACCACCGAAATCCCAGACTATCCAGTTTTGGACATTTACCCTCACAGCAGTTCCCGCAGCGATCGCCTTAGCTTTACAATTGGGCGTCCCTGGTAACATCGCCATTATTGGGGGACTGCTTGTCTTTGGTGTAGTTTTTGCTTTTAACTCAGCAGTCCACTCCTACCTAGTGTTAGCGTTCACTGATGACGATAAGGTCGCCATCAACGTTGGCTTCTACTATATGGCTAACTCCGGGGGTCGATTAGCTGGTACAGTGTTATCAGGGTTGGTGTTTCAATATTTTAACTTAGTAGGTTGTCTGTGGACATCCATGTTATTAGTCTTAGCAGCCGGACTAGTCTCCCTCAAACTACCAGACCCGAAACCACTCAAGGGATACCCAGAGAAAACTGGAGGTGGAGATTGACTACAAATCAACACAGTGATCAAACCCCGCTAAAAGCCGGGAGTAACCTGAGTTTTTTTGAGAAATACTTGACTGTTTGGGTATTTTTGTGCATCTTAGCCGGAATTGCACTAGGGAGGTTATTTCCTGGGGTGGCGATCGCACTGGATGCAATGAGTATTTATCAAGTTTCCCTACCCATTGCAGTGTGTCTATTCTTCATGATGTATCCCATCATGGTAAAAATTGACTTTACCCAAGCTGTGAATGCTGTGCGCGCCCCTAAACCTGTAATTCTCACCTTAATAGTTAACTGGTTAATTAAACCATTCACAATGGTGGTATTTGCGCAGTTTTTCTTGGGTTGGTTATTTCGTCCATTGATTACAGGTACAGAATTACTGCGTGGGAGGGAAGCAGAAATAGTTAATTCCTACATCGCCGGGACAATTTTATTAGGAATCGCTCCCTGTACCGCCATGGTGTTGATGTGGGGATATCTATCCTACGGTAACCAGGGACATACCTTAGTCATGGTGGCAGTAAATTCACTATTAATGCTATTTTTGTATGCACCCTTGGGTAGGTGGTTACTAGCAGCGAATGATTTAATAGTACCTTGGCAGACCATAGTTTTATCTGTAATTATTTATGTTGGTTTGCCTTTAGTGGTAGGAATGTACAGCCGTTATTGGATTTTTCAACACAAAGGTAGACAGTGGTTTGAAAGGCGGTTTTTAAAGTATCTCACTCCAGTTGCTATTACTGCTTTGTTAATTACTTTAGTCTTGCTATTTGCCTTTAAGGGTGAAGTGATTGTTGAGAATCCCTTGCACATTTTGTTAATTGCTGTACCCCTATTTATTCAAACTAATTTCATTTTCTTGATTAGTTATGTGGCAGCATTAAAACTGAATATATCTTATGAAGATGCCGCACCAGCTGCATTAATTGGAGCTAGTAATCACTTTGAAGTTGCTATTGCTACAGCTGTGATGTTGTTTGGCTTAAATTCCGGTGCTGCATTGGCCACGGTGGTAGGTGTGTTAATCGAGGTTCCAGTGATGTTGATGTTGGTTAAAATTTGTCAGCGCACAGCGGTTTGGTTCCCTAGGGAGCCAGAAAAAGCTACATTAACAGATCCACGCTGTATTAGTAGTGAGGATTTGATTTGACGGTAAAATACTCAATCAAAATTAAACTTAAACAGCTAAAAACTTTTGAATCACATCCTGGCTCAGTTCTGTGGTGAAACCAGAGGCGACAATACCACCTTTTTGCATGGCGTAATAGTAATCAGCCTGACGGACAAAGTGTAAGTGTTGTTCTACTAATAACACAGAAATGCCTTTGGTTTCTACGATGCGACGTACTGCGGCTTCAATTTCCAGGATGATTGAGGGTTGTATACCTTCGGTGGGTTCATCTAAGACGAGTAACTGTGGTTCTCCCATTAAAGCACGGGCGATCGCTAATTGTTGTTGTTGTCCACCGCTCAGGTCACCACCCATCCGGGATAACATGGTTTTCAACACCGGAAATAAGCTAAAAACTTCTTCAGAAATTTCGGCTTTTCTTGATTGTTTCTGTCTAGCTTCTAACCCTAGAAGTAAATTTTCTCTGACGGTCAACCGGGGGATGATTTCTCGTCCTTGAGGAACATAACCAATTCCCATTTTTGCCCTTTGGTCTGGAGATTTGGAGTTGATTAATTCTCCATTGAAGTTAATTGTACCGCTGCGGGGTGAGAGTAACCCCATAATTGTTTTAAGTAGGGTGGTTTTACCTACGCCATTACGTCCAATTAAGCAGATCATTTGTCCTGCTGGTACGCTTAAATCTACGTTGCGTAAAATATGGCTTTCACCGTAGTAAACGTTAAGTTGAGAAATTTTTAGCATCAGTTTTTTGATTCTCAATGGCAGTTATGATTTATTCACCCTCCAGACCTCGGGGTTAAGAGGTTGTTTGTCAAGTCATGATTAGTGTATCAACTATTGTTTTACCCCACCCTAACCCTCCCCTTGTAAGGCTATCCATTACCCGGATCTTTCTTAACATTCGTGAGAGTGATCGCTCGCAAACCCCCAAACCTTAATCCTCCGTTGATGATTCTCAATAAAATAAGGGTTTTATCAAGAAGAATAAGGTACATTTTGTCAAGAGTAGGGAAATTTTCAAGCGTTGAAACCGTTGCGACATAAATGTTTCAAGATTGTTAAGAAAGATGTGAGTAATGGATAGCCTTGTAAGGGGAGGGGACTGGATTTTATTGTTTTTTGTGTGTTCCCCAATCCTTCCGGTGTTCCCTGTTCCGGTGTTCCCTGTTCCCTAAGATAACAATTACCTGTTGAAAACTTATCAAACAACCTCTAAACAACAGCAGTTTTATTCTGACTGTTCTCCTAAATATACTTGGATCACACGGGGGTCATTTTGGACTTGTGCAAAACTCCCCTGACATAGTACGGAACCTTCATGTAATACTGTTACCGTCTTGGCAATTTGGCGCACAAATTCCATATCGTGTTCAATGACTAGAATTGAATGGCTTTGGGCGAGTGTTAATAGTAGTTGTCCGATATTATAGGTCTCTTCGTCCGTTAACCCTGCAACTGGTTCATCCACTAGTAATAAGTCGGGGGACTGTGCTACTAACATCCCAATTTCTAAACGTTGCTTTTCTCCGTGGGAGAGTAAACCGGCGGGAATGTCTGCTTTAGGGGTTAAACCAACTGTTTCTAATAAGCCTTTAATACTATTGTTTTCCGTAGGATGAGGGGGATTAAATAGGGTGGAAAATACATTTTTGTGGCGGTTAATAGTAATTTCTAGGTTTTCCCGGGGGGTTAAGTTTAAGTAGATTCGGGGTGTTTGGAATTTTCGCCCAATTCCTAAGCGGGCGATTTTATGTTCAGGTAAAGAACGCAGATTTTTACCTTTGAATAAAACTCTCCCAATGGTTGGTTGTACTTTCCCGGTAATTACATCCAGAAAGGTGGTTTTTCCCGCACCGTTGGGGCCAATTACTACCCGCAACTCTCCCGCATCCATGCTAAAGTTGAGTTGATTGATAGCTTTAAAACCATCAAAACTGACGGTGACATTTTCAGTTTCCAAGATTTTCGCGTTCATGTTGCACCTCTGGGTCTGCTTCTAAGTTGGGATATGTGGCGATTTTGCGAGGGCGATGGAAAAAAGGAATCTGTTGCTTTTTTAACCATCCCATGAGACCGTCAGGTAAGACTGTGACGACTATTAAAAATAGTGCGCCTTGAAAAAATAGCCAAATTTCCGCAAATTGTTCACTTAAAAAAGTGCGTGCATAATTGACTAATAAAGTACCGACTATCGCCCCGGTTAAGGTAGCGCGTCCCCCCACCGCCACCCAAATCACCATTTCAATAGAAAACCCAATATCCATGGTTCGGGGTGATACAGACCCACTTTGAAGTGTATAAAACGCCCCTGCTATCCCGGCGATCGCACCGGAGACCGCAAACACTAAAACTTTAAATTCTGTGGGGTTATAGCCAGAAAATCGCACCCGACTTTCATCATCTCGAATAGCGATTAATAATCGCCCAAAGCGTCCACTTGTCAACCAGCGACAAATCCCATAGGTGAAGGCGAGAACAATTACCGTCAGGGTATAGAAAATGAATTGGGTTTGGGAGTCACTGACATTTACCCCAAATAAGGTTCTAAAACCTGTGAGTCCGTTAGTACCGTTAAACAGTTTTTGTTGACCATTAAAGAAGTTAAAAAATATAATCACTGCTGCTTGGGTCAATATGGAAAAATAAACCCCCTTGAGGCGATTACGAAATACTAAGTATCCTAATAATCCCGCTAGTAAGCCAGGAATCAACACTACCGCCACGGTAGCGACGGGAAAAGAGTAGAAAGGATACCACAACCAAGGAAGTTCTTTCACTCCATACAACCCCATAAAATCAGGTAATTCATCGGGGGGGACTTGGAGTTTGAGGTACATTGCGATCGCATATCCCCCCAAACCGAAGAAAATCCCATGTCCCAAACTCAGCAACCCGGTATAACCCCAGATTAAATCCAGACCCAAAGCCACAATGGCCAGGGACAAAAACCGCCCCAGTAGATTCAACCGGAACCCCGACAGCATTGCTGGTATAATTAAAATCAGGAACAGTGCGATCGCCACTACCACCCCAATCTCAATTAAAATTAACCGTCCTCCCTTCCGAATCATCCTCTGTGTCCTTTCTGGTTTAAACATCAACAGTACGACCTTTCTGAGGAAAAATACCCCCAGGCTTCCACTGTAAAAACGCGATAATCAGTGCAAACACTAACACCTTGGCCATACTTGTAGTCGCAAAGAAATTCAACAAATCGGCTAAAGGTTGAATAGGAGATAACACCAAACCTAGAGTCCCAGAACCAATTAAGAAATTAGCCGTACCAATTCCCAAAGCCGCCATAATAGTTCCTGCTAGATTCCCCACACCACCGACCACTACCACCATAAAGGTATCAATAATATAATTTTGTCCGGTGTTTGGCCCTACAGAACCCAGTAAACTAATAGCACAACCAGCCACACCAGCCAACCCCGAACCCAGAGCGAAGGTAATAGCATCAACTTTTTGAGTAGGGATACCCAAACAAGCACTCATACTGCGATTTTGGGTCACAGCACGAATCCTTAATCCCCAGTTAGAACGCTGTAAAAATAGATAAATTCCGGCTACACAAATTATTGTCAAAGCCATAATAAACAAGCGAGCAAATGGTAATTGGATACCACCTACAGACATTCCCCCTTGCAACCAACTAGGAGCCGTCACATCTACATTTTGAGCGCCAAACCAAGGTTGACTAAATACCTGTTGCTCACTCAATAAATTTCCCATTGTTATTGTTATTCCCAGAGATAGTAACAACAACAATCCTACAAACCATTTACTAACTTTACCCCCACTACTCCGAGCATTTAAAATCCGTAAACCTCCAAAAAACAACAGACAAAATAGGAATATACCAATTACTAATAACCAATTCACACTGCGAACCAACTGTTGAAAAATTAAACTCACCCCCCAAGTAGCGAGGAGAGTTTCTAAAGGTCGTCCATACAGATAACGAATCACGCCCCGTTCTAACACTAACCCCACAAGAGCAGTGGATAGAAAAGCAATAATCAAAGCCAAAAATATATAAAAATCAAACCACACTCCGCCCAACTCTTTGCAGCCATTTTGTACCACAAAAGTGGCATAAGCTCCCAACATCATCAATTCACCATGGGCCATATTAATCACGCCCATCAAACCAAATATAATGGCTAGTCCCAAAGCAGCAATTAATAATACTGCCCCAATACTAATACCATTAAATAAAGCTTCTAAGACACCTATTAACACTTATTTATCCTCAAGAAATATCAATAGTCAATAAGTATTGACTATTGACCATTAACTTAAACTTGCTTGTACTTACCACCTTTAGCTGGGTCTGACCAATCACAGCCAAATCCTTGAGTTTCTTGGACAAATTGATTCCAGGGAATTGGTTCTACTGGTGCAGGGGTAGCATAGACAATATTAAATAACCCATCTTGTCTCACTTGACCAATGCGGACAATTTTAGACAAGTGATGATTGGCGTTCATAGTCACCTTACCTTCTGGCGCATCTAGAGTTTGACCATAGGCCGCAGCGCGAACCTTATCTATGTCAGTTGTCCCAGCTTTTTCTACCGCTTGTTTCCATAAATAAACGGCGACGTATGCTGCTTCCATGGGGTCGTTAATTACCCGGTCTGCACCATACTCTTGTTTAAAAGCTTCTACAAACTTTTTATTTGCAGGTGTGTCTACTGTTTGAAAGTAATTCCAAGCTGCATAGTGACCTTGGAGATATTCAACACCAATGGCTTTAACTTCCTCTTCTGCAATACTTACAGACATAGAGGGATATTTATCTGCTGTTAATCCAGCCCCTTTTAATTGTTTAAAAAATGCCACATTGCTGTCACCATTGAGGGTGTTATAAATTACCCCACCATTGGGTAAAGCTTGCCTAATTTTAGAGATGATAGGTGTAACTTCTACGTTACCAAGTGGTAAATAATCCTCACCCACAGTTTTTCCACCTAAAGCCTGCAATTGAGCCTTAATA
The DNA here is from genome assembly GCF_015245355.1 of Anabaenopsis elenkinii CCIBt3563. Taxonomy (GTDB): domain Bacteria; phylum Cyanobacteriota; class Cyanobacteriia; order Cyanobacteriales; family Nostocaceae; genus Anabaenopsis; species Anabaenopsis elenkinii. Next base: position 54,807 of record NZ_CP063311.1, read on the forward strand.
ATGGTGTTTGCAGTCCGGGGAAAAACGTAGTCAGAACCAACTAAAAAGAATTCTTTGCCTTTATTTTTCAACATCCAATCAACAGATGGTTCAATTTGTTGATTGGGAGCCGCACCAGTATAGAAAATGTTTTTAGAACATTCTTGACCCTCATACTGTACCGGGTACCAGAGCATATGGTCTTTACTCTCAAACACCGGTTTAACATTTTTGCGACTAGCAGAAGTCCAACAACCAAAAATGACAACAGTTTGATCTTGATCAATTAGTTTGGTAGCCTTTTCTCTAAAAGTATCCCAGTTAGAAGCCCCATCTTCAGTAATCGCCTGAATTTGTTTACCTAACACACCACCAGCAGCATTAATTTCTTTAATTGCTAATCTTTCAGCATCAACAACGCTTCTTTCACTGATGGCCATTGTCCCGCTCAGGGAGTGTAAAATACCTACTTTAATGGTGTCACCGCTATCAGTAGCAGTGGGTGAGTTATTCCCGCAAGCCTTGAGCAAAACGCTAGTACCGATAGTTGCAGAACTATAAAGTAAAAACTTCCTTCGGTTAAATTGTTTACCCATATTTTGGTGATTTTGTTACACTATCAGATTTGATGTTAGTTCGACACTTTACCATGAAAAAGTTATCTACTATACAAAATTTTAATAAGTTTAAATTGATTGCTGCTGAGTAAGGTACACTCTTAGCGGGCAGGATGCCTACCCCACAATAGTTTTACAATTAATAGCTGTATTTTATCTAGGTAGAAACTGCTGTATTACCAAACCAAAAGCGCCCATCCGGTAGGAAGGGCGCTTTAATCAAGCAGAGAAAGTATTATTTAAGTTTCTGAACCTGAATCTCTTAGCCGTTGATTGCAGGAGCAGTCAAAGCAACAGGAGCAACTTCACCAGCAGCCAAGTCTAAGGGGAAGTTGTGAGCGTTACGCTCGTGCATTACTTCCATACCCAGGTTAGCGCGGTTGATGACATCAGCCCAGGTAGCGATGACGCGACCTTGAGAGTCAATTACTGATTGGTTGAAGTTGAAACCGTTCAAGTTGAACGCCATGGTGCTTACACCCAGTGCGGTAAACCAGATACCAATTACAGGCCAAGCAGCTAGGAAGAAGTGTAGTGAACGGCTGTTGTTGAAGGAAGCGTATTGGAAGATTAAGCGACCAAAGTAACCGTGAGCAGCTACAATGTTGTAGGTTTCTTCTTCTTGTCCGAACTTGTAACCGTAGTTTTGAGATTCGGTTTCGGTTGTTTCACGTACTAAGGAGGAAGTTACCAAGGAACCGTGCATTGCAGAGAACAGAGAACCACCGAATACACCAGCTACACCTAACATATGGAAGGGGTGCATCAAGATGTTGTGTTCTGCTTGGAACACAATCATGAAGTTGAAGGTTCCAGAGATACCTAAAGGCATACCATCAGAGAATGAACCTTGACCGATGGGGTAGATGAGGAATACTGCGGTAGCAGATGCCAAAGGTGCAGAGTAAGCTACACAGATCCAAGGACGCATTCCCAAGCGGTAAGATAGTTCCCACTGACGACCTAGGTAGCAAGCGCAACCAATCAGGAAGTGGAAAATTACCAACTGGTAAGGACCACCGTTGTACAACCACTCATCTAAGGAAGCTGCTTCCCAAATGGGGTAGAAGTGTAAGCCGATGGCGTTGGAGGAAGGAACAACTGCACCAGAGATGATGTTGTTTCCGTAAATTAAGGAGCCAGCTACTGGTTCGCGGATACCATCGATGTCTACGGGGGGAGCAGCGATGAAGGCGATGATGAAGCAGGTGGTAGCAGCTAGGAGGGTGGGTATCATGAGGACGCCGAACCAACCGATGTAAATCCGGTTATCGGTGCTGGTGATCCATTCGCAAAAGCGATCCCATACGTTGGCGCTTTGGCGCTGTTGTAAGGTTGTGGTCATTTGTTTATGATTGCGGTTATGTATGTATGAATCAGACAGGTTTGTTTTCTGTCTATGAGACTACTTTACAATTGTTTACAAATGTTTGGCAAGGGGTATTTTTTTAATAAAAATTATGCTTGATGTAAGTTTTACTTATCATTAGTTCAATTCAAGAGGAGGATCTTAAGGAAAAAGGTATACTCAATCAAACTGTCATCGCATCTAATTAGTAGTCAAGATGAACCAAAGCTATAAATATCGATTTAGCTGGTTTGACTGGTTTTGTTTATGGTATCCTCCCGGTTGGCTGATCTTATTTAATCGCCACTGGCAACATTACTATACAGATCCTGATGGTTGGCGGGGGCTAGAATATCTACTGTTCTTAATTCCTGGGGGATTTTATCTAGCTTTTTTGATGCGGTGGTTGCGTTTGGGTTGTCGTTCACCCAGAAATGATCTGGCGGAATTTAACCCCAAGTATCAAGAGGCATTTCGGGAAGAAGTGCTGAATCCCATTGTAAAATATTATTTTCGGGCAAAATTGCAGCGAATCGAGAACTTACCCAGCACAGGTCCGATAATTGTAGCGATGAATCATGCGGGGATGTGTTTTCCCTGGGACTTTATCTGTTTGGGTTATTTATTAGGGGAAGCGCGGGGTTGGAGAGTACAACCGTTAGCGGGGGTATCATTGTTTGAACATCCTTGGGTGGTGTGGTGGTTACCGTCGCAATGGTCACGGGTTTTGGGTGCTGTGCGAGCTAACAGGAATGACTTTGAAACAGCGATCGCCCAGGGTAAAACCTTATTATACGCTCCCGAAGGATTACGCGGACCTCTCAAAGGTTGGAGTCAACGCTATCAACTGCAAAAATTCGATATCAGTTTTATGGAACTGAGCGATCGCTATCAAGTGCCAATTTTGCCAGTTTTGTGTATTGGTAATGAATCATTGCATCCCTGGACAGTCAACATCAAGAAACTGCAAAAAATATTTAAACTACCCTTCCTACCGATATCACCATTAATAATTGTTCTAATTATATTTCCCTCCATGGGAGTCTGGGCGATGAGAACCCAGCTTAATTACTTTATCCAACCTTTAGAAACAATCAAACCAGTGCAAAAACGTAAAGCCATCTATGAGCAAGCACAACAGCTGCGAAAAAAACTACAAATGCAAATAAAAAACTTGAGGTTTAACTTCCGAAACGGTAGCCTTTCCCGTAAACAGTATGAATGAGTGGTTGTTCTTTCCCTAGTTCAATTTTCCGCCGCAGTAGGCGAATCAAAGCAGCGATCACATTACTATTTGGCTGTTCTTGATCTTGGTGCCAGAGATTTTGTAAAATCTGGGTATGGGTCAGTAGGTTGCCTGTATTTTCCATAAAGTATTTTAGCAGTTGAGTTTCTTTTTGAGATAACTCAATCACCCGTCCTTGACGATAAGCCACTTGATTTTGATAATCTAGTTGTAAATCAGCCACAATCAAGCGTCCCAGGGTGGTTTCATGGGTGGGGGAACCAGCACGACGTAACAAAGCCCTAACTCGTGCTAATAATTCTCGCAGTTCAAAGGGTTTGACTAAATAATCATCAGCACCTGCATCTAAACCTTGTACGCGGTCATCTAGAGTATCTTTAGCTGTGAGAAATAGTACAGGGGTAGTTTTACCTTGGCGGCGCAACTCCTGACAAATCTCTAAACCTGTTTTCCCTGGTAGCATCCAATCTAAAATCAGTAAATCATAAGTAGCTGCCGTGGCAAATTGCCTACCAAGGACACCATCATAAGCTACATCGACACTGTAACCCTCCCGGGTTAACACGCGACTTAAGGGGTCAGTAAGTTCAATTTCATCGTCAACTAATAAAATTCTCATGCTGCTTGTGGTAAGCAATCAAGATATTCTCAAGATAAATTAACTGTCAAAAAGAAAATGTTCACTGTAGCATTGCCCAAAGGGGAACTACTCAAAAATAGCATCCGCCTCCTCAAGTCTGTAGGATTGGATTTTAGCGCTTTTTTAGATTCTGGAATGCGTCAACTGCAAATTCCCGACGCTAGTGGGCGAGCAACAGGGCTACTGGTGCGGGGTCAAGATGTACCTGTATATGTAGAATATGGTCAGGCACAGTTGGGGATTATTGGTTATGATGTGCTGCGGGAGAAAAAACCCCAAGTTGCACATTTAGTTGATTTACAGTTTGGTCATTGCCGAATGTCGGTGGCTGTAAAAGCATCTAGTGCCTATAAATCACCTTTAGATTTACCTCCCCATGGTCGAGTTGCTTCTAAGTATGTTAATTGCGCTCGTGAATATTTCCACAGTCTGGATCTACCCATAGAAATTGTACCCCTGTATGGTTCAGTAGAACTAGGCCCGATTACAGGAATGTCAGAGGCGATTGTCGATTTAGTTTCTACCGGGCGGACTCTACGGGAGAATGGTTTAGTAGAAATTACCACTTTGTATGAAAGTACGGCGCGGTTGATTGCTCATCCTTTAAGTTACCGTCTTAACACGGGTAACTTGCATCAATTAGTGGAACAACTGCGCCAAGAAGTGGCTGTAACTGTAGTTTAATATCAGTAATCTCCAGGATGTTTTAATCATTCTGGAGTAATTATTTATTCGGTAGGGCAGAGATTTCCTCTGCGGCCATCGCACCAACCCCTAACAATCACCTCATAGCTTTCACAGTGTATACCCGTTGATATGTTGTTAATATCTATACATTGAAATTTTTCCCAAGGAATATCTTCAATGGCACCACACCGACTACAGTAAAAGTGATGATGGGGTTCTACATTGGCATCATAGCGACAAACCCCCTCTTCTAGTAATACCTCCCGGACAAGGCCCACCTCTCGCAGAGCTTGTAGAGAACTGTAAATAGTCGCCTGGGATGACACGGGAAACTCTTTGTTGATATCCGCCAGGATGGTCTCAACTGTAGGGTGATCACACCGAGATAACAAATTTGCATAAACTGCAAACCTCTGAGGAGTCACCCTCAAACCTTTAGATTTCAAGGTTTGAATAATTGTGTGTGCCTCTTGCTGCATATTTACTGCTACATTTTGCATTTTAACGATGTCCCTATTATAGTCACCGCCACTAATAAATTAGTATTATGTGTTCACTAATTGAATATTTAAGTATTTATAACTATTGAAATTTTCCTAAATAAGAATTATTCTGAGATAATTCTAAGTGATGATAATATTACTATGGCTGTGATCGAAAAAGTTCCCAATGTTGTCTTCAAAACCCGGGTGCGTGACGAGTCCATTGGTGGCCCCAACCCCTTCCGTTGGCAAGACCGCACCACACAAGATATTTTTGGTGGTAAGCGTGTAGTAGTATTTTCACTACCTGGAGCTTTTACCCCCACCTGCTCCACATCTCACCTCCCCCGCTATGAAGAACTATATGACCAATTCAAAGCCCTGGGTATTGATGAAGTCATTTGTGTATCTGTAAATGATGCCTTTGTTATGTTCCAATGGGGTAAACAACAGGGGGCTGATAAGGTATTTTTATTACCCGATGGCAATGGGGAATTTACCCGGAAAATGGGGATGTTAGTTGATAAGTCTAACCTGGGCTTTGGTCTGCGGTCTTGGCGCTACTCAATGGTAGTGAATGACTGCAAAATTGAAAAGATTTTCATTGAGGCTGGTTACGAAGATAACTGTCCTACAGACCCATTTGAAGTTTCCGATGCAGACACCATGCTGAATTACCTCAAAGGAGCCTAAAACTCCTACTGGTGTGTAATATTTTAAGGGACTGGGAATTGGGCATTGCCCTTTCCCCAGATGGAAATCTAAAATTTGAGGGACACATGAGTTACGATTTCGACTTATTTGTAATTGGTGCTGGGTCTGGTGGTATTGCCACCGCTAGACGAGCGGCGGAATATGGAGCTAAGGTAGGGGTGGCTGAGTTTGACCGACTGGGCGGAACCTGCGTAAATCGTGGCTGTGTCCCTAAAAAGTTAATGGTCTATGCATCCCATTTTCCTGACTTGTTTGCAGAAGCTCAAGGATATGGTTGGAGTGCGGTGGAAAGTTCCCTGGACTGGGAAAAGATGATCACGGCGGTTAACAATGAAGTAACTCGCCTCAATGGTATTTATCAAAAGATGCTGGATAATTCCCAAGTGGAAGTCTGGGAAGGATACGGTACCTTTATTGATGCTCATACAATTCAGGTGGGGGAGCGTCAAGTTACTGCTGATAAAGTTTTAATTGCAGTAGGTGGTTATCCTATTAAGCCCGATATTCCCGGAATTGAACACGCTATTACTTCCGATGATATTTTTCATTTGCAGGAAAAACCTCAACGCATAGTGATTTTAGGGGGGGGATACATCGGTTCAGAATTTGCTTGTATTCTCAATGGTATGGGTAGCGAAGTTACCCAGATAATTCGTCATGACAAGATTTTGCGTGGTTTTGATGAAGATTTACGCAATGAAATTCAGGAAGGAATGGGTAAGCATGGTATTCAAATTCTCCCCAATTCCCAATTGACTGCTATAGAAAAAACCCCAGAGGGTATTAACGTTAGAATCCGTCGGGGTGATGAGGAGGAGGAAACGGTAGTTGTGGATGTGGTGAGTTTAGCAGCTACTGGTCGTAAACCCAACACGCAAAAGTTAGGTTTAGAAAATACTCAGGTTCAGCTCGATAGTAAAGGCGCGATTATTGTAGATCAATACAGTCAAACTACGGAAGAAAATATCTATGCGGTAGGAGATTGTACAGATAATATTAATTTAACTCCTGTGGCGATTAATGAGGGGCGAGCCTTTGCAGATACGGTATTTGGTAATAAGTGCCGTAGGATGAGTTACGAAAATGTACCTACAGCAATTTTTACTACTCCAGAGGCGGCAACGGTTGGCTTAACTGAGGCACAGGCCAGGGCAAAATATGGTAATGCGATTAAAGTTTACCGCAGTCGCTTTAGACCAATGTATTATACATTGCCTGGTAAGGATGAAAAAACCATGATGAAATTAGTGGTTGATCAAAGTAATAACAAGGTTTTAGGGGCCCATATGGTGGGTAATAGCGCTGCTGAAATTATACAAGGAGTGGCGATCGCCCTGAAGATGGGTGCTACTAAAGCTGATTTTGATGCCACCGTCGGTATTCATCCCACCTCTGCTGAGGAATTTGTCACCATGCGATAGGTTATTAGTTGGGTCAAAGGCCCCACCCACGAGGGGATGGGGTTTTACGCCCGATCAATAAATCTTCACCCTTGACATAGTACTACTATTAATACTAATATAAAGAAGTTAATACCAACTTGCTGTTTAAAGCTGTCATTACGTTATTAACGATTAAAAAAAACGTATGGCACAAATAGAGAAACTCCTTGCTCAATTAAGAAACAATCCTCAGAATGTCAACTTTGCCGATTTAGTCAAGGTTTGCAATCATTATTTTGGAGAACCCAGACAGCAAGCAACAAGCCATTGTGTTTATAAAACACCCTGGTCTGGAAATCCGCGCATTAACATTCAAGAAAAAAATGGCAAAGCAAAGGTTTATCAGGTAAAGCAGGTTTTGGACGCGATTGAAAAAATTGAGGAAATGAAAGATGGTTAACCACGACCACTACACCTATAGAGTTACTTGGTCAACGGAGGATCAAGAATTTGTGGGACTGTGTGCTGAATTTCCAGGTCTATCTTATCTCCACGAAAATCGTTCTACTGCACTTGAAGGTATTACAAACTTGGTAAAAGATGTAGTAGCTGATATGGCGGCGAATAATGAGAGGATTCCAGAACCCATTGCAGAAAGAAGCTACAGTGGTAAATTTCAAGTTCGTATTCCTCCTGAGCTTCACCGTAGATTAGTTATAGAAGCAGCTGAGGAAAATGTCAGCTTAAATCGCTATATCAGCCTGAAACTGGCATCCTAAATTATACAAGAATTATACAAGGAGTGGCGATCGCCCTGAAGATGGGTGCTACCAAGGCTGATTTTGATCCCACCGTCGGTATTCATCCCACCTCGGCTGAGGAATTTGTTACCATGCGATAGGTTATTAGTTGAATAAATTTACACACTGCCTTAGAACAGAATATCTTATAGGGCAGTTTTTTTTACTTGATTTGTGGAGATATGCAGTATATTATATAACTAATAGTATTTACTAAGACTATGTTATCCATATCTCTTGAGTCTGTACCCCTGGCTAACTTTTTTGGCTTCATCGCACTGATAGCTTACATATTGACTTTAACGCCTAGCATATTCAAAACTGTTTTCCCCAAAACGCGCCAAAACCAAACCTTACGTTGGTTAGGAAAAAAACGGCGAATTATTGGTATTGCATCCTATGTTTTAGCTTGCAGTCATGGTTTACTGATAGTGTTTAAACACAATATTGATTTCTTAAATCCTCTTACTTATATTCATTACTTTCAAGGAATATTCTCATTTTTTATTCTAACTTTACTAGCAATTACTTCTAATGATTGGAGTGTCAAACTATTAAAAAAGAAATGGCAGAATATGCACAGATTAACTTACCTGCTCATCTTTATCCTTCCCTGGCATATCTTAGATAAAATGTCATAATCTTGGAGTTATTTAACTCCATTATCAGTATTGATTGGCTTTATTATTATGTGTTTATTCATTCAAAGAGTAATTATAGACTGGAAAAGACATCTACAGCCATAGCCAGGATTTTTCTGGCGTTAACTATATGCTCCTCAGACACTTGAGGATGTTCCCCATTAGTTGTAATTATTAATTCTCCAATAGCATCCTGGGCGTGTTCATTGAGAGAATCAATTAATAAACTGGGCGTGGTACTGTTGGCTTGGGCGATTTCCTCAATAGTTACCAGGGGATGCTCTTGTTCTACTATAGCTTTTAACGCCTGAATTTCATGGTTGGGGAGGATTTCTAAAAGTTTCTGCCATTGTTCAGGTAAAATCTCAGATGTATTGATTGTCTTTACAGAATCAATTAACTCCGTAAAAGGAAACACATCATTGCCATCTTCATGGCAATTTTCAGGTGATAGTTCTGGATTCAATGTTTCTGGTTGTTGAAGTAATTCCCATACTTGGCTTTGTAATGAGTCTCTTTCTGCTTGCAATAAGGAGAGTTCTGATGTGATCTGCTGTAATTCTGATTGCTTTTGGTTGATTTGACTTTCTAGGTAATTGAGATTTTCGGCTAAATTTTCCGTTTCAGTTTTGGTAGATAATAATAATTGTTTTTGCTCGTTAATCTGTGTTTCTAGTGCTTGGATTTCAGTTCGCAGTTCATACATTTTTTCCTCTAGTTGGGGTTTGAGTCTATCTAGCAGAGTCACATTATTCTCAAGCTCTTTTTTTTCTTCCTGGAGTTGAGAAATTTGATTCTGCAACTGCATAATTTCAGCACGAAAGCTATTACAATTCAACTCCAGACGACGTTTTTCGGTTGTCATTTGAGAGCAAGTATGATGCAGTTCTATTTTGTTTTGTTCCAAACTTTCTATTTGAGCAGTTAGGTTAATGGTGTCGGTTTCTAACTGCTTTTTCTGGGATGCAAATATGCCTATATCTCTATGAACTTTATCTCTTTGAGTGCGAGATTCTAAGATTTGATTCTCCAAGCTCTGTGAATCAGCGTACAATAGGTTACGTATCTCTTCTATTTGATTAACTTCCTTAACCAGGCGGCGTTTTAGTCCTTCCAATTCTTTAATGCGCTGGCGATTAGAATTTAAAATCATCATTTCATAATTGCTGCGGCGTCTATCTATAAATAATGTGGCTGCATAGGTAGAAATTATAGTAATTATACCGGTGATTAAGGCTTGGTTAAAATTCCACTGTGGTACAAGACTAATGCCAAAGCTGACACTAAAAGCAATGATACCTAGAATATATCGATTGCTGATGATTGCAGATTGCATATTTGGTTTTTTCAGGGTACTTGAGTTGTCAGGATAGGTATGTTTTAATGTCATTACTACTAAGCAATATGATTGTGAAATATCTAACTTTAACTATTGGTGGATTTTAGGGTTTACTAGAACAAAATATCACCAGAGAATTAATTTCATATTAAAAGTAAACAAAGATGAGCATAGGAGCTTGTCATCGATTTTCAGTGATTATTTCATGGATGTTTAATTGTACTAACTATCGAGTTGATGTGTATGGGGATGAGATACTGTCAAATCTGCTTTTAAGAAATCAATAAACTGCCGTGCTGTACGTCCAGAACGACCATTGTGGCGGGTTGCCCACTGTAATGCTTGATATTCTAAATCTTCTGGAGTAATATCAATTTGGGCTTGTGCCGCTAGATGTTGAACAATTTTTAAATAAGTATCCTGATCTGCTGGTGCAAAAGTGAGAGTGATACCAAAGCGATCGCTAAAAGAAAGCTTTTCCTGCATTGTATCCCAGGAGTGGATTTCGTCATGATCTTTGGGGGTAGGTCTGTCTGCAAAAAACTCGCGAATTAAGTGGCGACGGTTGGAAGTAGCATAAACCACCACATTTTGGGGACGTGCAGTCAAGTTACCTTCCAAAACTACCTTAAGTGCTTTAAAAGCATCATCATCTTCTTCAAAGGAAAGGTCATCAACAAAGATAATAAATTTTTGTGGTACTCCCCGCAACTGCTCGACAATTTTGGGCAAATTGTGCAAATCAGATTTTGCGACTTCCACCAAGCGTAGATGGCGATCGCCATACTCATTTAACAAAGCTTTGACCAGAGAAGATTTCCCCGACCCCCGACTACCATAAAGTAGTATATGCTGTGCCACTTCCCCTGATAATAAAAACTCTGTATTTTTGATTAAAGTTTCTTGTTGAGACTCGTAACCCACTAAAGTGTTCAGGTTGATCGGGTCAGGGTGCTTGATACCCACAAACTTACCTTCTTGCCAGCGCAAAGCATGATACTCTACAAATAAGCCTGTGCCAAACTGACGATAATGAGCTGCCAAATCTTCCACAGCATCGCCCCAATTATCTAACTTTTGTAGCAGAAATTTGAATTTTGTCTCTATACTGATGTTTTGTTCTGTGTACCAGACAATAGGTGAAATGGGTAACTGGGCTACAGTTTGCACCCACTCGCTCAAAGAAGCACTACTACATTCATAAAGATTCTGCAACACCTGTAAATCATGCTCCACTGCGGCTAGTAATGCCCGGGGTAAATCCTCAAAGTCTTGCTGTTGAGACAGTTTACTAAAAGGATTCTCGCTACGGAGAATTTGACTAATTAGGTAGTCTTCCCAATTTTGATGTTGAGCACTTAAGGCATAAAAATAACTGCCATAAGCTTTAAGACAAGTCCGTGCATCAGCATCAGTGTAACGTATAGCTAGCAACAGGTCAAGGAATGCCATCCCCACTTCGCTTTCCAGCACAGATTGGTAGAGTAAAAGTGATGCTGCTTGACATTGGAGAAATTGAACCTGGCTATGACTATAGGATGAATTACGTGGCATCGCTAGATTATCCATCAATTAACGGGGGAGTTGAGATCAGTTGCTATGGTCAATTGTCTGCTAACCCTGGTAGTAAGTCAAAATCTACATGGCTGTTAACATAGACCCGGTGAATGTGAATGTGTGATCTTTGTCTACCCTGAAACCGATTCCTCCGGGATATATTATTAATCTTTGATTTGCTGAAAATATCCGGTTTTTTGTCCTTGGTGATGATCTATAAAAATAGGGCTGTATATAATTTTTATGGTTTTGAGGATTCTGGTGCTTCTAGTTTAGATATTGAGAATCATAATTAGTCTTAGTCAATAATTAGTGACAGTGACAATGATGTAATTAGTTATTAATACTACAATATTAGGCAGAACTGTATCAGTAAAACCAGAGAGCATCAGCCAGGAATCAATGCTTAAATTTGCTCATATCCATCTGTGGATAGTTGTTTTATTGCTGGTGTTCGGCGGTGAAAAGTTAAGGCTATACAGTGTTTACCACCCTAATTTAAAGCAAAAGTTCAAGTTATCTTGCCATTATGGCAAGTTTTAATTTGACAGATGAGATATGAATAGATTGGTTCAATTTTTGCTGTGTATCGAAACTGGCAAATTAATCTCAAGCAACGGTACTTTTACCAAGTAGGACATCATACATGTTATTACCACTGTCTTCTGAGAAAGTTATCGAATACCTGAAAGAAAGAGGTATGTATTGCTCACAAGATGGAGCATTGAATCAATATGAGTTGCTCACAAGTAGTCAACATAACTTAAATTTACTCTTGAGTTTAGGAGATAATCAAAAACTGCTGGTTAAACAAAAATGTGATCTCGTAAACTATGGAAACTCCCATGATTTCTTTAATGAGTGGCTATTTCAGCAGTTTTTACAGCAGTTTCCAGTTATAGGTAATATAACTGAGATCGCACCACTAATAGTAAGTTTTGATGCGGAAAATTCCATCCTTGTTCGTAACTACTTAACTGAATATTTGGAACTAGGAGAATTTTATCTCCATAAAGATATTTTTCCGCCAGAAATTGCTACCGCCATTGGTACTACATTAGCAGGACTACATCGGGCTACTTTCCAACAGCGAGAATATCGTCAGTTTATGTCAACTGCGCCTCAAGGACAGTTTCGTTATAGCTTTTACAATCCAGCCCAAGGGGTAGATTCTATTACCCCAGAAATATTTGGTACAGTTCCCACTGAGGCGTTAAACTTTTACCTTCTCTACCAAGGTTATCAGAGTTTAGAATCAGCGATCGCCGATTTGGCTTATGAATGGCAACCCTGCTGCTTGACCCATAACGACCTAAGCTTAAATAATATCTTAATTCATTCTCGTTGGCATCAGTTAGATAATTGCCTGATTAAACTGATTGATTGGGAAGCTTGTGGTTGGGGAGACCCCGCCTTTGATGTAGGTACCCTCATCGCCAGCTATTTAAGAATTTGGCTTTCTAGCTTAGTAGTAGATCCCACCCTTGAGTTACAAGAATCCCTACATTTAGCGATTACACCCTTAGAGTTACTACAACCTTCATTACTGGGGTTAATTCGGGCTTATGTGAAAACTTTTCCCATGATTATGGAGTACCAAAGTGAGTTTCTTGCCCGAGTTATGCAGTTTACAGGACTGGCGCTGATTAATCAAATTCAAGCAAATATTAAATCTCATAAACATTTTGGCAACAGTGACATTTATATGATTGATGTTGCTAAAAATCTGCTGACCACACCACAAGAATCTATCTTGAGTATTTTCGGCGTTTCTCAGTGGGAAATTCTCAACCCCCTGGCAGAATTTCATCAAATCCCCCACAGAGACAAACAACAGCAATTAGTTCCTCTTTATTACCAAAAAACTCGCCTACGCGGTTGTTAATCACAGCCAGATATTCCCACCATGTTTGTTTAAGTAATTTTTAATATCTAGTAATGCTATACTGTCCCACCAATACATTGCAAACCTCTCTCCTAGATATTGCTAAAAATATCAATATCAGTGCTAAATTTTGCATTTCCCACCCAGATTATCAACCCTTTGCTTTACCTGTTCAGGTAGCACAAAGATTTCAACAAAATGCGCCGGCTTTACAGCATAAATATCTGACCCTACTAGTACGCAATTTCCTTTACGGTATCTACTACAATGGTTCCCTAAAAACCACCTTGGCCTTAGATAATGAAACTACTAATTACTGGGGACACCAAAATTTAGAAACTCATTCTCTCTTAGATGTGGATTGGGGATTTTACGAACAACTACACACAAGTAATCATGGTAAAGGTTATTTTGACCCTAGTTGGCGGGTCTTGAGTCGAGAACCGGATGGTACTATGGCAGTCATTAAAGGTGGTTTGACCCTATATATTGAGCCAGACTGCCATCTTAAACCCAGTAAAAAATCTCCCAAGGTGGGGGAATTAGTAGCGATTTGGATGCCTAAAAACCGACTGCAAAAAGGCTGCTACTTAGCAGTTAGCAATGTAGGACAGGAAAAGCACACTCACCCAGATGGGAATTTAGGTACGGGGAGAATCTACTTTAATTTTAGCTCATCTGGTGCGATCGCCTGCATGGATGGACTGACCCAACAACTCAACGCAGCCAATATTGCTTTTACCTTTCAGGTTCTCTATCATCCCGCTGCCTATGGACGCTATGACTCAGGTATACTCTACTTTGAAGCTCAGGACTATCCAGCATTGCACAAAATCCTTCAGAGTGTTTATAGGGGGTGTGAATCTCATTTTCAAGCTGAAATACCCTTATTTACTAAGTTTTTAGCTCCGGGATTGGGTTTAGCTGAAGAGCCTACCCAAAAATTCGCCGCCCAGGAAAGTTTTGGGATCAACCGTTGCCAAATTGTCGCCAATGCCTTGTTGGAGGCTTGGAAAAAAGGTCAAAATACAATGGAGGAGCGTATGAGAATGATTGAGCAACATTTTGCTCAACATTCCATTGATTTGCAGCGTCCCTACCTCAATCCCAGTTCTGAGGATATCTACTACCCTTTAAAATAATCTGTTTTACCATAATGTGTTTTACCTATCATCGCACTATTCGCCTTGCAGATACAGATGGGGCTGGAGTAGTTTATTTTGCCCATGCTTTATCTATTTGTCATGAAGCCTATGAAGCATCTCTAGAAGTATCGGGTATTAATCTCAAAGATTTTTTTACTCATCCATCTGTGGCGATTCCTATTGTTCATGCTAATGTGGATTTTTTTCGCCCGATGTTCTGTGGAGACCAGTTAGAAGTAAGTTTATTTCCCCATCAAATAACTCCCAATAAGTTTGAAGTTAGTTATGAAATCATAGTTGCAGATGTTCTAGTTGCTAAGGCTGTGACTCGACACGTTTGTATTGATTTGGTCAGCAGAAATAAGCGGGATTTATCTGCTGAGATGATTCAGTGGTTGGAAACTAACCGCCAAGAGACAAAAGCGCTAGAAAGAAGAAAGTTAAGAGAGATTTTGTAAATGTTCGGTGGCTATTTTCTGGAGTTCTTGGCGGTTGATTTTACCTTGAGCATTGCGGGGTAACCTGTCTACAGGAATCCAGTGTTTGGGAACTTTGAACTTACTCAGTCTTTGATTTAGTTCGGTTTGTATTTCTAAACTGGAAATCTGGGGACATTGGGGAACATAAATCGCCGTTACTGCTTGTCCCCAGTATTTATCTGGTAAGCCGATGACACAAACATCTTTGACCATTTGTGTAGTCCTAATTGCGGCTTCAATTTCCCCTGGGTAAATATTTTCTCCCCCTGTGATAATTTTGTCGCTGTTACGCCCCACTATATTTAAATAGCCTTGTGCATCTAAATATCCTAAGTCGTCTACTGAGAAATAATTGAGATTATCCCAGGTTTGGGGGTAGTACCCCAGAGCTAATGATTGCGCCTGGATGGTAATATTTCCAGTTTGATTACCAGTTAAAATTTTACCTTGTTGATTGCGAATCTTTACCTGGGCATGGGGGAGAATTTGACCACAGTTGATTATACCATTGAGAAAATCATCTGGTTTGAGGGTGGCAATTTGAGAAGCTGTTTCTGTCATCCCATAAGTAGGTGCTAACCGAATACAATTAAATCTGGCTTTTGTTAACAATTCCTCCCATGCTGGCGCACCTCCTAACAGTACCGTCCTGAATTGGGAGAGCCATTGTGTTAATTGGGAACTCTCTAGTAAGCGTTGTAATTGTGTGGGTACTAAAGATATAAAATAATTTTCAGGGTTAATCTGATATTCTCGTGTAGATGTTAAAGTTTTTAATGGTGCGATCGCTAATTTACCTCCCGTAGTCAATGAACGCATAACCTGCATTAAACCACTGACATGATAGAGAGGTAACATACAAAAAGAATTAACTTGATTTACCTGAAAATATTCTGTAAATCCTTTAACAGATGCTATCAGAGTTTCCCAAGTGTGCATAGCAAATTTAATTTTTCCCGATGAGCCACCGGTGGGAATCATGATGTATGGAAAATCCCTATAACCGCCATGGGGAAACATTTTTACCTTCGGTTTTCCTACTCCCAAAATAATATCTGGCTGCACTAAATCTAAAACTTGCTCCCATTCTTGTTGTCCCCAGTCGGGGTTACACAGAAAAACTGGACAACTCGCAGCACAAGCAGCCAGAAAACCCGCTATAAATTTCACTGGTTCACGTTCTGCTACAATAATTTTGGCAGTATTGCCACTCAGTGTTAACTGCTGTAGTTCTAAATATAATTCTAGAGCTACCTGTTGCAGTTGCTGATTATTTTCACCAATGAGCAAATCTGTCTTACATATTTGATGTAGATAAAATCTCGGTGGTTTGATAGACATTTACAGCAGTTACTACCTAGATAAAATACGGGTGACGGGTGACGGGTCAGCGATCGCCCCTACCACCACAACCGGGAACCGGGGGTTATATCGCTATGAAGCTTGACCACCGGGAGCCGGGGGTTAGAAACCCCCGTCTGATAGCGGTAGCGTGGCGTTAGCCATAAGCTGAAGTCGGATTTATCCGACTATGTGTTAAATATAACACGATAAATATGGTTAACAATCATTGCCTAGAGTATTTTCTGTAACCTACCAGTCCACTTTTAGTGGACTTTCGCTATTAGACGCTTAATTTATTCCCCAGCTAATGGCTGTTGATGATCACACCTCTTCCCAGTCAACAGTCAACAGTCAACAGTCAACCGTCAACCGTCAACCGTCAACAAATCCAAACCTACCCCCGAATGACTGTAATATTTCTCCCCAAGGGACTCAGGGCTATTTCGGTGGTAGTGCGATCGCTGATAGGCGGTAAATTCGGACGACGGTCAAATATGATTAACCATCCCGTATCTAAATTTAATCCTGATAAATACTTATCTAATTGTACCAATCCTTTGGGTAAGGGGTCGGGTTTACCCTGCTTCCATACCTTTAATTCCATCCCTAATACTACATCCCCATAACGCAGACATATATCCATCCTCCCGGAGCCTATAGCGTATTCCCGCTCTAAGCTACCACCACCATTAACCACCCGGTGTAAAAATGCCATTAATACTAAATGGGGAGCAATTTCTGGGTAAGGGGTACTTTTAAATAATGGTTCCCCGTGTTGTCGCCAAAAGTCTAAAAATGACTCTAACAATGCTATTGCATCGAGTTTGCCACTAGGTGTTAACCAGGTGGGTTGAACAGATGTTAAAGAAGCAATTGTGACATTAGCTAAAGTTTTGGGGAATACCTCTCTATAGATAGGATTAGCAATTTCAATTCCACCACCTCTATCCCGTTTACATAAACCTAAATCTAGCACATAGCGTAAATCATCATCAGGAACATTGCCTAACTGTTCACCGGCTAACATGGGTTGAATAATTGCTTTTACCCTATCTTCTCGCAGTCGCTCTGCTAAACTATCTAAGTGGGTGTCTTGTCTTTGAATTAAGATATCTTTGGCTTGATTGATTAAATCTACTGTGATGGGGATATTCACATCTTCTGCTAAGTATTCTGTAACTTGACGGGCGATCGCATTAACTAACCAAGGTTGACCCTGGGTTAAATAGTAGGCGTGGTTAATGGCTTCGGGGGTAAAGATTTGCCCCGTGGCTTGGGTATGTTGTTCATATAAACTCTTTACATCTTCTAAAGTGAAATTACTTAAAGTTAAAGATTCCACCTTGATATTAAAGGGGCTAGAGGTATTTAACCTGTCAGTACCACCAGAAGCTACCTTATAATCACGTACATCCCGCATCCCAATTAAGGCTACACATTGGGGGAAGCTCTGGGGACGACGGGGGAAACCATCCCTTAACTGTCTTAAGACAGTAATTAAAGTTTGATTTTGCAGGGAGTCAATTTCATCAATAAACACTACTAAGGGGCGCTTAGAAGTTTCTGCCCAGACAGTTAAAGCGGCATTTATCCGTTGTCCTGGTAGTGCATTTGGCCACACCGGTGGTTCTAGCTCCTTGGGTAGCCAAAATCGGGCCGCCTCTCGCCAAGCACCTAAAATTGCCTGTTCTGCTATTTCTGGCTGCTCAGGAAAGGGCGAGCCTAGTTCTGCGGATACCATGACGGCAGTATATTTACCACTAGCTGTTAATTCCTGTGCTAAGGTAAGCATGGCAGTGGTTTTACCAGTTTGTCTGGGTGCATGGATGACAAAGTAATTCTCTTGCTCAATCAGGCGTTTTAATTGGGGTAACCGTTCACTAGTGGGTAGGGTATAGTGAATATCTGGCTTACAAGGGCCTGCTGTGTTAAACCATTTAGTCATAAAAGTTCATGTATACTCCGATTTAATTATAACTTCTATGATTGTTGACGGTTCACGGTTCACGGGTGATGGGTCAGGGTTTAAGAGCTACGAGCATCGGGAGCCAGGGGTTAGAAACCCCTGTCTGATAGCGGTAGCCATAAGCTCAAGTCGGATAAATCCGACTGGGTGTTAATTCTCACAGGACAAATAGGGTTAACAATCATTGCCTAGAGTATTATATGTAACCTAGCAGTCCACTTTTAGGGCTAATGGCTGTTGATGGTCACACCTCTTCCCAGTCAACCGTCAACCGTCAACCGTCAACCGTCAACCGCGATGGTCAGGAGTTTAGTTGAGAAAATGATGGACACCAAAACCAACCGCCCGATTTTTAGGGGATAATTCTGCTGCTAGTTGTAAAGCAGCTTGTCTACCAATTGCGGTTTCAAACACTGAGGAAAACACCGCATCAATATGATGCTGTTGGCAAAATTGGCGCAGACGGGAAGGGTAACCCGCTATCCCTGGTTTAATCACAAAAATCCCTCGCCAACCCTGTTGAAAGCAGTATTGTAGTTGTGGGAATGTGGCGACAGACTCATCTAAGGCGATCGCAGTCTGAAAACTAGCGCTTAACTCCAACATTCCCCCCAATTCTGGGATTGGTAATGGTTGTTCCAGAAATTCAACCTTAGAAACATGGTCACAAATTCCCAACCATAGTTTAGCCTCCTCATAACTCAGTCCACCATTAGCATCTAATCGCAACTTAGCTGTAGGTGGTAACTTCCGGGTCAATAAATCAAAAATTTCCCACTCCCTAGAAAACTCACCCACCCCAATTTTCCATTTAAATGTACGGTATCCTTGCTCCCACAGGGTTTTCCACTTACTTAACGCCCCCTCCCCTGCTGGTAACAATCCACTATAACGGAGAGATTGAGGATATCTGAGTAAATTACCCATTGCTTCCCAAGCTGACTCAAAAGCAAACTGACAAGCTGGTAAACTATCGGGAATTGAGAAAATCATCTCCCGTGTAATTACCCCTGGTAATTGACGACAAAAATCTATAGCTTCCTCTAGAGTCTCCGAACCAAACCAACTAATAGGCGCAATTTCCCCCCAACCACAGTTACCCCCAGAATCACGTAAATGAATGATCAAACCCTCACGGGTAGACCAAATCCCATGATTAGTAATCAATGGTTGTAAAAACCGCCTCCTGTAGCAACGAAAATCAAAGTTAAAAATCTTAACCAACCCCCAAGATAAACCCCAAACCCAACAGCAAACAACAGCAAAAATGTAAATTAACCGCAATAAATTTACAATTACTCACCTTTTCCGGGAGATAATGATTTTTTTGCACATGGTGACATAACTGTAAAGCCAAAGGTAAACTCAGCCAACTAAGCAGAGTCCAGATTGGGAACACCTCCCAGACAACAAATAACAAAATCAGGGGATAAATACTACTGGTAAACCAATAGAGGACTTTTGCAGCTTTGGCGGTTCCCAAACGCACCACAGGCGATCGCTTACCCGCTGCTATGTCATCCTTAACTTGGTGAAAGTGGGAGCAAAATAAAATTAAGCTGGTAGCAATGCCCACAATCACGGAAGCTGCTAAACTAGTCATAGACCAAGTTTGAGTTTGGCTATAGTATGCCGCTGTTATCGCTAAAGGTCCAAAGGCAAAAAAACAAATAATTTCCCCTAAACCTTGGTATCCTAAGCGAAAAGGTGGCCCTTGGTATGTGTAGCCCAAAGCACAGCACACCAAAATTAAACCTATCACCGTCGGGTCTTGTTGCCAAGTAGCAATGGCGATGATTCCCAGTAAACCAGCTAATAAACACAAGTTACCTAACCAAAATATTAATAACTTTTTGCCAGTTAAGTTAACTAAAGAATGATGTTTATTTTTATCAATTCCCGTTTCCGCATCAAAAACATCATTACTTATATTTTCCCAAGCTAAAATTAAAATTGCTGCCCCTATAAAAGTAGAAAATACTACTAAATTAAATCCTTTAGTTTCCGCAAAAGCTACTGCTGTTCCTACCCAAATCGGCATAATAGCAACACTATACATTGGCGGTTTAATTGCCGCTATCCATAATTTAATTTGAGGATTTACAACCTGCTTTTTGCTCATCAGTCCTTATTAATGAGATTATCACCTGAATCATGTATAAACTTTTACGTATCCTTGAGACACCAGCGCCTCCCAGGTAGTGCAAAACCACCCTGTGCTTTACTAAAGACTAGTTAAGTGCCAAACTTATGGCATTTACTGTGGTTGGTTAACCTCCGGTTAGTAATACTCAATTTTTGGTTGCAACCCAAAACTCACAGATAGCTGTTTAGCCTATGGGAACACCATCAATACAGCAAACCATACTCTGGTGAATTGGCAACTGAATATGCTACCTGTAGAAATACCACCACGTTTAATTAGACTTTAGGAAGTTAACTTAAAAAAAGTTTACTATTGCTAGACCCATGACAGTTTCACCATGTCGCAGCAACTTCTTGGTTACACACAAAGACCTATACGATTTTCTGTGGAAAGTTAGGGAAAATTGCCTCAAAAATAATTGTCGGCAAATTGTCAGTATTTCCCTGAATATTGACTGGGTAGATCCCTTGCTTGTGTTAAATAAATTTACACAAGAAGATAGTATAAATTTTTACATTGAGAACCAGACCAAAGGAGAAGCGATCGCCGCCATTGATACGGTGTTCAAATTAGAAATTGATGGCAAACAGCGTTTTCAGCAAGCCGAATATTTTATTAAATCTTGTCTTCAAGATATCATAAATTTTGGGATTACCGAGCATAATTTTAGTGGTCCGCACTTTTTTTGTTATTTCACCTTTTTTGACCATAATTCCCAAAAAGATTACCCATTTCCACCGGCGACAATTTTTTTACCACGTTGGCAAATAGCAGTTAAAAATCAACAGTGTATATTAGTTAACAATATAATTATTAAACCTCACAGGAATCTAGAAAAGATCCTTGAGGATTTGCAGGATACAATCAACCAAATTCATCCCTTAGAATCTACTGCTAATAAGTTGGATAAACTACCAAATAAATTTAGCAAACAATCTGTAACCAAGACGGAAGACTTTAAAAGAGCAGTAATATCTACAGTAGAAAAAATTCGCACCAGTGACTTAAGTAAAATTGTCCTAGCCAACGCCTTAGATGTCAAAGCCAGCACGATTTTTAATTTATTCAAATCCTTAAAAAAACTGCGGGAAATACATCCTAATTGTTATATTTTCTCTACCAGTAACGGTAAAGGACAAAGCTTTATTGGTGCGAGTCCAGAACGATTAATTAGTATTAATAATCAAGAATTAATATCCGATGCTTTAGCCGGTTCTGCACCCAGAGGTACAACAGCCGCGGAGGATGCAGCCAACGCCAATCGCTTACTAAATAGTATCAAAGAAAGACACGAACATTCTTTAGTGATTGATTTTATTACTCAACACCTATCCCAGCTGGGTTTGTCACCCCAGATATTAGCACCGCGACTGAGACAATTATCTAACATCCAGCATTTATGGACACCCATTACAGCCAGGGTTCCCCCTCACGTTCACCCCTTAAGGATAGTATCCCAACTTCATCCTACCCCAGCGGTTGCCGGTGCCAGCAGAGATGTTGCTTGTGCAGAAATTCGTCAATATGAAAAGTTTGAGCGGGGTTTATATGCTGCGCCTCTAGGTTGGATAGATGCTAGGGGGAATTGTGAATTTATAGTTGGGATTCGTTCAGCATTAATCGATGGCGATCGCGCTAGGCTGTATGCTGGTGCTGGTATAGTAGCGGGTTCAGATCCTGAGAAAGAATTGGCCGAAGTGCAGCTGAAACTTCAAGCCCTACTCAAAGCATTAGTTTAAGATTCCCCATCTGTTCTCACAGAACGGCTTTCCTTAATTGGGCTTGCAACCCCGCCCAGGTCACACCCGCTAAACTAGGTAAAACAACATGAGCCGCACCAACTCGTTCACATGGACCTAGACCCACAGCCCACATACCAGCAGCCAGAGCCGCTTCTATACCTGCAGCCGCATCTTCAATGACTAGACATTGCTGTGGTGGGACTCCTAATTGCTCCGCTGCATATAGGAATAAGTCCGGTGCCGGTTTAGCTTGTTGTACACTATAACCATCAGCGATCGCATCGACTTGATCAACAATCCCCAAACGCTCTACAACCATCTGGGCATTTTTACTGGCTGAACCAATAGCGATTTTAATACCCTGTTGTCGCAACTCATCCAGCAAAGCGATCGCACCTGGTAACAAATCTTGGGGTGTAATATTAGCAATCATTTCCACATAGTAGCGGTTTTTGCGTGCCAACATTTCCTGAATTTGTGACTCTGAATATTTTTTATTTTTAATAATTAACATCAAAGAAGCCCGACGGGATATACCCCGCAACGCCTCATTAGCTTCTCGATTAAACTCTATACCCTCTTGATCTGCTAGTTTGCGCCAAGCTAAATAGTGGTATTCAGCCGTATCAGTTAACACACCATCTAAATCAAAAATCACCCCTCGGATGGGGAAAGATGAAGGAGCAAATAAAATCAACCCCTGATCACCTTTCTCCTGGTTCATTTGAGGACGTAAATTGAATTCGTGCCATTCACCCCGCCAATGCAGTTTGAACTTCAGGCCTGTCCACCCCTGGGGTAAATGAGGGTTAGCCACAGGGCGACTGTCCCTCAGTTTAATTCCACCAAAACCAAAAACCACAGCTTGCCAAATTCCTCCAGCATTAGCCCCATGAATACCATCAGCAGTGTTACCTCGGGTATCCTCAAGATCGATCATTGCTGCTTGCATAAACCGCTCATAAGCTTCTGCCCGTTTTCCTAAATCTGAGGCTAAAATTGCATGAATTGCCGGGCCTAGAGATGAACCATAGGTAATATCCGTACGGGGTGCGTAGTAGTCCCAATTTGCTTGTAATGATTTTTGATTGTAGGGAAAATCTCCCAATTCCCGCATCATATATAACAGCATTAATACATCTGGTTGCTTGAGTACCTGCAACTTATTAGTTTTTTCGATACCCAAAATGGCCTGCATGGACTGGTTGCGTGGTTCATAGTCCTGCAGGTTAATATCTTCCAACTGGAAAAATCCCTCGAACTGCTCTATTAATCCTGTTGAAGAGTCGTAAGGAATCCAGAGTTTAGCGGCGATATGCTGCCATTGGCTTTTCGTTTCAGGGTTAAGTTGTAGTTGTTGGTCTAATTCCTTGGCTCTTTCCGGGAAGCTTTGACGTAACCAATTATCAACTATCACAGCTTTTTCCAAATGCCATTGTACTATCCGGTTGGTAAAGGTGTTATTGTGGACAAACTCGTGATACTCATCTGCTCCTATTACCCCACGAATTTCATAGCGGTCTTGCTCAGAATTGAACTCAACTCGACTACCCCAAAAGATGGCAGTATCTAAAATAATCTCTGCACCGCACCTTTGCATCCACTGATCATCACCAGTTGCTTGCCAATAGTACCAGACAGCATAAGAAATATCTGAACTAATGTGAATTTCGTGATCACGACACCAAATTCTGATATCTTCACCGTAAAAATCACTAGGAAGTGACCAACGTGGTGTTACCTCATCCCCTGTAACAGCACTTTCCCAAGCATACATCGCCCCTTGATACCCATAATGGGATGCCTTCCGTCTGGCACCATTTAAAGTGTGATAGCGGTAACTCAATAAATTACGCGCCAGGGCTGGTTGGGTAAAGATAAAAAAGGGCAGAATAAAAATTTCTGTATCCCAAAAGATATGACCACGGTAGCCAAAACCCGAAAGGGTTTTAGCGGGAATGCTCACTTTTTCATCATGCCTGGGGGCGGCAATTAGCAGCTGAAACAAATTGTAACGGATGGCAAAGGCGGCTTTACTATCCCCCTCTATGGCAATATCACTGTACTGCCAAACCTCATCCCATGCTTGAGCGTTGGCTTGCCGCAGGGTGATATAGTCTGGTAAGTGCGCGAGTTTTTCTTGAGCTGCTGACACTGGTTGGGAAGTTTCCCGGGAGGTAAAAACTGTGACTAATTTCTCCAGTGTCACTGTCTGCTCTGGTGTAGCAAGAAAGGTTGCAGTTACCGTAGGGTAGCCAGGAGCAGTATGCACTTGTAAACCCGATTCAGTTCCTGATAATACCACCTTGGCGGACATACCAATATCAATCCTGGAGCCGCGAGTCCGGCTGTATAACCAGATTCCCCCCTCAATTTTACCTTGGTCGATTGCTTCCCAGTGGTTGAAACCTTGATTTTCTGAGTAGCCGTTAATACTAGCCTGAATCTCGATTACACCATCAAAGTTTACCGGTCTTACCTGGCAACGTTGCCCTAATACGTGCTGGTCAGCTACACTAGCGAACCGTTCAAACTCAATATCTATGGTTTGCCCATGGGGACTACACCAGCGTAGAGAACGGCTAAGAAGGCCTTGACGCAGGTCTAGTTGTCGATCATAGTTTAATATTTTTCCCTGATCGCAACGGAAGCGATCGCCATTAATATTAAGTGTTAATGGTAACCAATCTGGACAATTGGCGAGTTCAGTATAAACTACAGGAACATGATCATAGACACCGTGGATAAAAGTAGCTGGTAATGCGCGAATATAGCCTTCCTCAAAACTACCCCTTGTGCCCAGGTATCCGTTACCGATGGTGAAGATAGTTTCTCTGGAATGTAACTGCTCAGGGTCAAATTCAGTCTCAATTAATATCCAGTCTGTATATATGAAGTGGTTATGATCACTTTTTTTATTCATCGCGAATCCCTAGGCTAAATTCCCAATTAGGAAGCAAAGTTTTTAATTTTTGACGAACAGAGAATTCTGCATATGTTGTTCTAAAATTATTTCTGCTCTGGGTTTAAAAATTAGGTGGAATAATGCTTCTATATATCTATATTTGGCTGCATTATTGTCAGGAGCAGCAAAGTTCCAAAACCTAAATATTTTAGCTAGCAATAGCATTTGACTATTGTTGATTTGCCAATTATATTTATTCAGAATACGTTGGCTCATGGTTTGCGAAACTTCCTCCCATAGTTGGGGTTGAGTATCACATTTTTCTATGAAGCTCAAAATTCGCTCTGTTGTTTCTTTTTCATCTGTAGGGTTAATATGAAATCCATTTTGTTGCTCTTCAATAACTTCTACAGCACCACCAAATTTAGTTACAAAAGTGGGTAAACCGGAAACCATAGCTTCCAGAATGCTGCGACCAAAGGATTCAAAGCGGGCAAAGTGAACATAAATTCCCTGAGTATCGGCAATGACTCGATAGGCTTCTCCTAGCTCACGATGGGGAAGACGCATCCCTATACAGCGTATATGTCCATGGAGTTCATATTGATTAATTATGTCATGGAGTTTTTGAATTTCCTCTGCTTGTCTAGGGTTGGTTGCTTCGGTGGCATACAGTTTACTCGTAATAAAAATCAGGTTACAATGCTCTCGTAACGCCGGTGTTCTGCCAAAACATTCCGCCAAACCTGTAAGATTCTTGACTGAGGTTATGGGAGCAACATTGAGGATCGGTCGCTTGTTCGGGTTATGTAAATCACCAAGAATTTGGGGATGTTGACGAGTAAATAGTAAATCATGTACTTGGTTGGTAAATTCAACATCCCGCCTGTGTTTGTGGTTATAAGGGAAAAAGATATTTTCACTTACTCCAGGGGGTACCATGTTGAATTTAGGGCTAAATAAATCAATGCCATCAATTACATGATATAGCTGGGGCATGGTAAAACACTTGTATGATTCATATTGCCCTATTGTATCTGGGGTGCCCACAATTTCTTGGTAGGATGAAGTGATGATAAAGTCCGCAGCATTCATACTGATTAAGTCAGCGGTGAATTGTGCGGAAAAGTGATAATTTTCTTCTAAGTCCTGCCAATATAGATTACTAAATAAATGTTTGGGTTTTTCTAAAGTGTGGGCAATGTTGCACTGAGTGACTTTCAGGCTTTGGGAAAGGAGGGAGGCTACTAAATTACCATCACTGTAGTTACCAACAATGAGATCGGGACAACCTTGGAACTGACCTAATAGTTCTTTTTCTGCATCCCTAGCAAATTGTTCTAAATAAGGCCAAATATCATATTTAGAAATCCAATTGTTAGTAATCTCAGGATTGAATTCACCAAAGGGAACTCGCAATATCCAAGCGTTTGCAGTGTTATCAATTTTCTCTAGCCGCAAATTACATTCTGTACCTTCGCAGTTAGGAATAAGTCTAGTGAGAATAATTATATGTGGTTGAATTCCTAATACATCCAGACCTGCTAGTTTGAGTTCTGTTTGCAGTTTATTTTCCAAGCTGCGCGCTTGTTCCAGGACATAAATCACTTGACCGAGTGTTTCATCTCTACCTAAAACATCCTGTTGAGCTACCCAACCATGTATAGAAATCAGAACCACGCGGAAAATGGCGGGAATGCGGGCGACAAATGCTTCTAAGATAGCGGGTTGGGGACTGTGTATAAGTTGTTCTAACAGTTCTAGGGTTTCGGATATACGCCCAGCTGTATTACCCCACCCGGGTTCAAAACCCAATTCTTGCAGGTGAGGGCGAAAATTAGCGTAGGGTTCTTCAGGGGGTAGTTGTTCCAGAAATTTCAGGGCCTGTTTAATTTGTTGCTTCAGGTGGATACCACCGGAAATGTGATCTGCTTTAGCAGCAGCGCTGGCGCGATCGCTAATTAATAGGGGTTTTTGATCATAAGTTAGTTCATATAATGCTTGAAATAACAGCTCTAACCAATAATTGCTGTCAGTCAACAGTTGATCGCACAAGTAGCGATTCAAGAAAGCTAGACCTTGACCAATATTTCTGGGGTCAGTAATTCTGGTGGATTTCGGATAAAACGGTTGAAAGTCAATTTCTAGAATGTGGGGTTGATAGCGGTTAACCAGGCGATCGCTCACATCTAACCATGCTTCGGGTGTCATTGGCTCGAATCCAGAGCAGTCAGCTTGCAGTCGCCACACTTCCTGATTAGCAATTCTGGGGCGCAAAACAAACCAAGTACCTTCCGGTGCTAAAATCATTTCATGGGTATTGTGAATTAATCTGCCCACAGAAGAAGAGTAGTAAAAGTAAGCCGGCTTTTGCTTCCTCTGACAGTAATCCGCAAAAATGTGTAAAATCTCGTTTCTTAAGAAGTAACGTTTATTGGTCGCACTTAATTGTAAAATCAATTGACATAGAGTGATTTTTTCATCTGCATCTAAACAGGTCTGAAACAGTTCATACATGACCAACTCCAGCACAGTATCAGGTTACGACCTCAAATGTGATGCTAGAGGTACATTTCCCACAGTTATATCCATAGAATAGATAGTATGAAAGCTGTTCACGTCTGGCTTAGGGATGAAACCCTAGCAATTCAGTCTATACCTTCAGGTTGTCAATATGGTTACTTCCCCTGAAATCTACGTCACCCCGGAAGAATACTTAGAAATTGAGGAAAAGAGTCACACCAAACACGAATATATTGATGGCTATATCTACGCCATGGCTGGGGCTTCTGACTCCCATGTGACTATTGCTCTCAACCTTGCTAGTCTGCTACGTAATCATGTACGTAGTTCAGGTTGTCGGGTTTACATCGCCGATATGAAAGCCAGGATTGAATCGCTGAATCGTTTCTACTATCCTGATGTGATGGTGACTTGCGACCCAAGAGACCGGGAAACGCAGGACTATAAAAAATTCCCTTGTTTAATTGTCGAAGTCTTATCTGATTCTACTGAGGGCTTTGACCGTGGTGATAAATTTGCAGATTACCAGGGAATTTCTACATTGCAAGAGTATGTCTTAATCAATACAAAACGTCAGCGCATCGACTGTTTTAGTCGTAACGACCAAGGACTGTGGGTATTGCAATTCTACACCCCAGAACAAAAGTCATTGCGACTAACTAGCATTGACTTTGAGGTGACCATAGCACAAGTGTATGAGGATGTGCTTTTTGCTTGATCTGCGCAGTTCTTGGGGTTTAAAATTTTATCCCCACCCACTGAGTCACAGGGGACATAGCCCGCCAACCTAAAAACTTACCTATAGGTTCAGCTCTTTGAATAGCAATACGAGTTAAATCACCACCAACTTGATTATACCATTTAAATAAGGTTTGCTCCCCTTCTATTGTCACAACATTAGCTACTAACCGCCCACCGGGACGTAATGCTGTCCAACAGGTATCAAACAGGTCTTCCGCAGTGACTCCACCACCAATAAATATAGCATCCGGTGTCGGTAAATCTTTCAGGCTTGATGGTGCTTGACCGGGAATAATTTTTAGGTGGGGGGTTCCTAACGCGGTGGCGTTGTCTGCTATGTACTTTAGTCTACCAGGGTTCTGTTCAATGGCGATCGCTTGACATCGGGAATTAGTACGCATCCATTCAATGGAAATTGAACCGCAACCCGCGCCCACATCCCATAATAGTTCTCCGGGAGCGGGTGCTAATTTGGCTAAGGTGACCGCCCTCACTTCTCGCTTAGTTAATTGTCCATCATGATGATAGGCATGATCTGGTAATCCTGGTAATCTGGGTAAGGGGATCACCCCAGAATCGGCAATACAATTAACTGCGATCGCATTGAGCGGGGCAATTTCTGTTTCACTCCAAGATGCGGCTGTACCTTGTACAATTCTTTCCTGAATACCCCCCAGATGTTCTAAAACAGTAATTTTACTACCACCATAACCGCGATTTGTCAAGATTTCCGCCACAATTGCCGGTGTATCTTTTCCTGCGCTCAAAATTAACAGCTGCGCCTGGGGGTAAATGTAAGACTGGAGAAGCGACCCTGGACGACCACACAAACTCAAGGTCTCTGTTTCAGTTACAGACCATCCTAGTTTGGCACAAGCTAGGCTGAAGGTGGAAGGCCCAGGGATGATGGTGATTTCTTCTAGGGGGAATTGTCGGGTAAGGGTGACACCGATACCGTAACATAAGGGGTCGCCACTGGCTAAGACACAGATTAATTGACCCCGACGGCGGGTAATTTCTGCTATTGAAGTGCTAATCGGTGATGTCCAGGCTATTTTCTCACGCTGGTCATCGGGGGGTAACATGGTTAAATGGCGATCGCCCCCCATAATCACTTCCGCTTGGTCAATCAGGGAACGGGCGATTGGACTTAAACCCTGTAACCCATCTTCACCAATACCGACAATCGATAGCCATTTCCCTATCATAGGATCTGATAATAATTTTACTAGATGTGGTAGTTTTTCCGCTGCAAAATTTTGGAATTTTCCAACTTTTATGAGTGTGTTATAATCAATGTGCATTACAATTTTTACTAAGTAAATATAGTAATATATATTTACTTGACTTGGTTAAATTTCATAATTAGGTTGATTATTAATTGAAAATTAAAGCGTTGGATGTCAAACCAGGCGATCGCATTATTGCCTACTGTAAGAATAAGATGCAAGTTTGCAAGGTGAAGCGCATCTTAGATCCTGGTTCCAGGAATATCACACTATTGGTGTTTACATCTGAGCATTATCGTGGATGCTTAGTTTCCTGTGTAGTGAGGTTCCAGCCTGACACCTTAGTTGATTTAGTTAATTTTGCGTAACTCCTAGTAATTATCATAGGGTTAATGGAGGTGGTAAATAAACTATCCAGATATACTTCAGTACTATATTTAACCGAATCTTAAAAAAAATGCAGCATCCAGTGGCTTGAATACCTGATCATGTTAAATTATTAAAGCTGAGAGTTGGGAAACTCCGGTGTAATTCCGGGACTGTGCCGCAGCTGTGATGGTAAGACCAAAGCAGAATGTTCAGTTTTTTTACTTACCAAGTCAGAATGCCAACCCTTACCATGTCCTCAATACACATCTATATATCTAGTACCTGCGTCGCACAGGGAAGGAGTGAATATTTTGCTGTCCGGTTTTGCCTCATGTCCTGGATTATTTTATGATACACTAGCCCCAGATGGGATATTATTTCGCATCAGAATACCAGGTGGAATTCTGGATAGTAAACAGTGTTATGCGATCGCAGATTTAGCCGAGAATTATGGTGGTGGTTATGTGGATGTGACTAATCGCGCTAACCTCCAAATCCGGGAACTGCGATCAGGAATAAATACCAGCGTTCTCCAGGATTTACAAAATGTAGGTATTGGTTCTCGCAATGTTGCTGTTGACCATATTCGCAATATTATGACCAGTCCCACCGCTGGTATTGATCACCAAGAACTAATCGATACCCGTCCCTTTGTCAAGCAGTGGGATGACTATCTGGCGACACATCCCAGCTTAGGAAAACTATCGGCAAAATTTAGTGTTGGTTTTGATGGTGGTGGTCAAGTTTCCGTGTGCCATCAGCTCAATGATATTATGTTGGCTGCTGTTGTCATTGACGGTGAAGTTTATTTTCGTCTCTATCTGAGTGTGGGACAGGCGGGAAAACCACCCCTAGATATGGCAATTATATTATTGCCAGAGCAATGTTTGCCAGTTTTAGCAGCTTTGGCTGAGGTTTACCGACATTACACTGAGTTACACACTAAACCCAAGCTGCGTTTGCGAGAATTATTAAATAATTTGGGGTGTGAAAGTTACCTCAAAGAAGTGGAAAAACTCTTAGGGTTTCCACTTCCTCCCAGTCCGGTCTGTGACACAACTAATTCCCTATCCCCACTGGGAGTAAAAAACACCGTAAGTTCACAGTATCACCATATTGGCATTCATCCCCAGGGTCAGCAAGGCTTATTTTATGTTGGCGTGGTTTTACCTTTGGGTCGGTTAGAAAGTAAGCAAATGCGGGGTTTCGCTGATTTAGCCTCAGAATTTGGTACTGGAACCCTCAGGTTAACTCCTTGGCAAAATCTACTACTGACTGACATTCCTCAAGCAGCGCTCTCCAATGTTAAGAATGAAATCACTGCTTTAAATTTAGATTTCTCTAGGAGTAATATCAATAGTGCATTAGTGGCTTGTTCTGGTAATCAAGGTTGTGCAGCTGCAGCTACAGATACAAAAGGGGATGCTGTGAGATTAGCAAATGATCTGCCAACTAATCTTAACCTCAATTACCCTGTTCATATTCACTTTAGCGGCTGCGAAAAATCTTGCGCCCATCATGGTAATAGTGATATTACTTTGCTGGGTGTGAGCGGACAATCCGAAAATGCTACTGTGGGAGCTTATCAAATTTATGTTGGTGCAGGTGAGAGCGACCACAAATTTGGTCGTCAACTTTATGAATATGTGAGTGTGGACGAACTCACTGTATTCTTAGAACAGATGTTAAGAGTATATAAAATGCAATGCCGAAACAGTAATGAATCCTTTGGAGAATTTGTTAATCGATATGAAATTTCACAATTACAGTCGTTATTTTCCCCAATAAGATAAGTTTATTGCTGCTTCCATTCACTATTCACCATTCACTATTGCTGATTTTCCCATGCCTGACTACATCCGAGATGCTAAAGAAATTTACAGTAAATCTTTTGCCATCATCAGAGCAGAAGCTAACCTAGAGATGCTACCGCCTGATGTAGCAAAAGTGGCTGTACGCCTCATCCATGCCTGTGGAATGACTGATATTGTTAATGACTTGGGATATTCAGCCGATGCGGTAAAGCGTGGACGCGCTGCACTCGCAGCAGGAGCGCCAATTTTGTGTGATTGTCGAATGGTTGCTGAGGGTATTACCAGAGAAAGACTACCCGCAAACAACCAGGTTATTTGCACCCTCTATGATGTGGAAGTTCCAGCCCTGGCTAAACGTCTGGGTAATACCAGATCAGCCGCGGCTGTAGAATTGTGGCGCTTGCACTTAGATGGCGCAGTGGTAGCAATTGGTAATGCACCTACAGCACTATTTCACCTTCTGGAAATGCTCGAAGAAGGATTTTTCAAGCCAGCGATTATTTTAGGTTTTCCCGTGGGATTTGTGGGCGCTGCTGAGTCAAAAGCAGCACTGGCAGTTAATAGCAAAAATGTACCATTTTTAACTTTATATGGTAGGCGTGGTGGCAGTGCGATCGCAGCTGCAGCAGTAAATGCCCTAGGTACAGAGGAAGAATAATTATGCCAACCAAAGGCCGCCTCTATGGAATTGGTGTAGGGCCAGGTGATCCAGAACTACTGACATTGAAAGCACTGCGACTATTACAGTCCGCTCCTGTGGTGGCTTATCAGTCCGCAGTAGATAAAGAGAGTATAGCCCGCGGTATAGTCTCTCAATATCTGTCTGGTCATCAAATCGAAGTCCTGTTTCACCTACCCCGCGCCTTAGAACCAGAAACGGCAAGTGCCATTTACGACCAAGAAGTTGCACCCATTGCCGAACATCTAGCCGCAGGACGTGATGTGGTAGTTTTATGTGAAGGAGACCCGTTTTTTTACGGTTCTTTTATGTATGTTTTCACACGATTATCTGAGAAGTACCAAACGGAAGTTGTCCCAGGAGTTTCCTCACTCATGGCTTGTCCTGTGGCTTTGGGTGTACCTTTTACCTATTACAACGATATCATGACCGTTCTCCCCGCCCCCATGCCAGCAGAACAATTAATCACCCACCTACTAGCAACCGATGCGGCGGCGATTATGAAACTAGGTCGCCATTTTACCAAAGTGCGAGATGTTTTACATCAATTAGGGTTAGCATCAAGGGCATTATACATTGAGCGGGCAACAATGGCACAACAAACAATTATACCCCTGGATGAAGTTGATCCAGATCAAGTCCCTTATTTTTCTATGATTATCATACCGACTAAAAGTCGATTATAGATTTACCAACAGGTTTTGCTCATGGCGCGAATTTATAAACTCAGTAAAGTACCATCTTCTTCTGAATACATCACCGGTTTAAATGCAATTAGCGATCGCATAAATGATACGCAAATTCGCTTACTTCAGGAGCAGTATTATAGTCCTAATCGCACAGTTACATCTACACAACTAGCCAAATTACTTAGTATCAAAGGTGGTGTTCCAACTGTTAACTCTCAGTATGGCAAACTAGGACGTCTGTTTTGTGATGCAATTGGGTTTGAACCACGTCATTATATCAACGACAAATATTATTGGTGGTCTGTTTGGTCTATTGGTCATGCAACCCAACATAATTTTTTATGGGAAATGCATTCAGAAGTTGCTGAAGCTTTAGAGTTCTTGGGTTGGGTGAGTAAAGAAGCTGGCTCTGATGCTATTTTTCCTGACGAAGTTAGTCCTCAAGAGAGATTTTATGAAGGAGCAGTCCATAAAGTTTCTGTCAACGCTTATGAACGAGACCGCAAAGCTCGTGAAAAGTGTATTAGCCACTATGGTTATAGCTGTTACGTTTGTGGTTTTAACTTCGGTGAAGTCTTTGGAAAATTGGGTGAAGGTTTGATTCATGTGCATCATCTGCGCCCTCTTTCTGAAATTGGTCAAGAGTACGAAATTGATCCCATCAAAGATTTACGCCCTGTCTGTCCCAACTGCCATGCAATGATTCACCGTCGTTTGATACCATTGACTATTGAGGAGCTAAAAGCACTAGTGCAACAATCAAAAAATCAAACTACCTAGCTATACGTCATATCATAAATTGGAACTGGGAGTTTCTCAGGGAGCATCTGGACAAATCAGGTTAATGTATTTAGTAAATGAAAGTACTTGTAGCATTAGCCTAGTTTGGATTTATAGTCATGAGCAGTTTGCCAAACGCCCGACTGATAAAGATTTGAAAAGTGTTATTCAAGAAATATTAGACTGTTAGCGCCCAATTATCTGTTTCCATCTGTGGTTTAATATAAAACATCTAATTAAATTAAATAATGATCAAGATTGCACCTGCCATTGTGGTACTTAGTCAAAACAGCGTCCCACTAGCCCGCCAAATCATCAGCATACTACAGGGTGGGACATTATACGGTTTGGCAGGTCGCACATCTAACGTTGATATTACTTTCACAAATTTTGGTGAAACATTACGGGAATTATTCGCACAGGGAACACCCTTAATTGGGATTTGTGCAGCTGGTATTCTCATCAGAACCATAGCGCCCATGCTTTCTGATAAAAAACAGGAACCCCCAGTATTAGCAGTAGCTGAAGATGGGAGTGCAGTGGTTCCCCTGTTGGGTGGACTCAATGGGGTGAATGATTTAGCGCGACGCATTGCGGAAGTCCTGGATGTGAAACCAGCAATTACCACCACAGGTGATCTTCGTTTCCGCACCGCTTTATTATCTCCCCCTCCTGGGTATCATTTAGCTAACCCAGATGACGCTAAGAAATTTATTTCAGATTTATTAGCCGGGGCGCAAGTTAAGCTCGAAGGTACAGCGCCTTGGTTGAGTAATAGTCAATTACCCATAGACCCTGATGGTAATTTAACCATTGAGGTTACAGAACGCTTAGTCACTCCCGCACCCAACCGCCTTGTTTATCACCCAGCAAATATAGCCGTTACCATCAGTGATATTGTTGATGTGGGCTTAATACAACAGCTGTTAGCAGATGCAGCATTAGCCCCAGCATCAGTAGGGGGTATTTTTGCAGATATTAATATGGCTGCAAATCCAGCCATAGAAGCCATTGCTAACGCATTTAAAGTACCTATTCGCTTTTTTACCTCAAATCAGTTAGAAAAATTAATATCACAAGGTTATAGCCCGTCCCAAGCCATAGCTCTTATGGTAACCGGCTCCTCTGGATTATCCTCCCCATGTCCTCACCTCAGAATTGCCATTGCTCCAGCCCCTATTGATACCAGCACCATCGGTCAAACCAGAGGGCGGTTAGCGATTATTGGTACTGGTCCGGGTGGTTCTCAGTGGATGTCTCCAGAGGTGAGAGAAATACTTAAATCTGCCACTGACTTAGTGGGTTATAAAACATATATCAACTTAATTGGCTCTCTGGCTGAGGGTAAACAACTCCATGAGTCAGACAACCGGGAAGAAATTGCCAGGGCGACAATGGCGCTGGATTTAGCAGCAACAGGGCGATATGTCGCTGTAGTTTCCTCTGGTGACCCTGGTATCTATGCAATGGCGGCCGCTGTATTTGAGGCTTACGATCAAAACCCCAAACCAGAATGGGAAAGCATTGATCTTCATGTTGCACCGGGTATTTCCGCCATGCAAGCCGCAGCGGCGGCCATTGGCGCACCATTGGGACATGACTTCTGCGCCATTTCACTATCTGATATTTTAAAACCCTGGTCAATTATTGAACAACGCATTGCTGCGGCTGCTCAAGCTGATTTTGTCATCGCCTTTTATAACCCTGTTTCTCAAGAGCGCACGTGGCAACTAACAGCAGCCAGAGAAATTTTACAGCAATATAGAACACCAGATACACCAGTAGTATTAGCTAGAAATCTCGGCAGACCAGGGGAAAGTGTCAAGGTTATTCAACTACAAGAGTTAACACCAGATGCAGCGGATATGCGGACTGTGATTTTAATTGGTTCCAGCCAAACCCGGACAATTCACCGCCGCGATGGGACTATTTCAGTTTATACACCAAGGCGATACACTAAACAAAAGTTATGATATATGGGCTTTGTTTATATAGCCCCAATGAGGAGTCAACCGTCAACCGTCAACCGTCAACCGTCAACAAAGCAAATCAGCACCAACCGATTCAAGCGATCCCTAATTCTGTTCTGCGCTTGGGCGAATAATTTTCTTGCTCCTGCTTGATCGGATTCATAAGCAGAGGTGACCAGAACCATCAAAACCAATCCCAGAGTGTCAACTAAAAAATGCCGTTTACGTTGACAGAATATCGTTACTTGAGCTTTTCTTGACTTGACAAACATCCTCTAAAAACAGGATACAATTGAAACAATATTTTCTCATTTTTGATTTTCGTAACTAAATACCTTTGTTGCAAAGACTGTAAAGCATTATTAAAATCAATAACAGATAAACTTAAATGCAGTTTTAAATCTTCTCTAGAAACAGGAATACCAAAGTTAATCAAACTCAACACTATGTCTTTTTCTTGTGTTGATAAACGGTTATATATTTCCCGAAATCGAGATTGCATTTGATTAGTGATCAGCAAAGTATCATCAGATAAAAATTCACAAACATCACCATCATAATTATTATGGATTAAGCTGATCACACTTTTTAAATCATTGAAATTACCAGCATATAAATTAATTAATTTTAACCATGATTCCTGATATTGTAAATCTGTATTTCCTAAAATATCAACATCATACAATCCAGATAGTTGTAAACACTTAATCGGATAAAATTCTTGTTCTAAAGATTTCATTTCTGGACATTGTTCTTGACTAATAACAATTACATGACTTTGATGTTTAAATTCAGTAATCATCGTCAAAAAATTTTGATAATCTTGATATTCAGATTTGTATTGTCCAGCGAATTTACCAGGAATAAATATATTTTGAAAATCATCAAGAACAATTAAACATTTATGATTACAAAGAATATAAAATAATTGTTTTAATCGTTTATCTAAAGTTTCTTCAGGTTGTTGTTGACAAACATTCAAAATATCACTAACCAGTAAATCTAAAGACTGAGGATATTTTAAACTTCTCCAAATAACAACGGGAAAATTATTTAGGTTGAAATCAAGAAATCTTTTAACTAAAGTGGTTTTACCAACACCATATAATCCTAATACAGAAATTAACCGAGTATTTTGGTTAAATATCCAATCAGATAGTTTTTCTAATTCTTTTTCTCGCCGATAAAAATTGATAATTTCAGGAGCAAAAGTTAAATCATAAGCAGATAATTTATATTTACTATTTATATCACCTGTTTTTTCTGGTTGACTTGGATTATTTAATAGTTGAGAACTAAAATTAAAACAATGACTATTACCAATACAAATATTTGGATTTTGGGATGATTGAATATATATTCTCTTTATTGTAGAACAAAAATTAGATTTTTTTATATCTTGATTTAAGATATCAGATAAAAGTTGCCATAATTTAGATCCTATATCTGCTATATGATTAGTAGTTAAATTATATTTGCGAGCAATATCATCATAAGATTTCTTATTCCATGTACCTTCAACAACAGCTATTTGTATGTCATCTAGATGTTTTCCCGTCTTCTCGAAAACCATCTGATCAACAAATTTTACAACTTCATCTACAGTCATAAAATATATACATAGTAAGGGTTTCAGTAATTATAGCAACAACCAAACCTAATTTTACCTATATTTTCCTAACTTATACATAAGAATTTATAGAAAATCTCCCAATCAAATCCTATTTTTTCCAATAGACAGATGGTTATAAATTGTTTTATAGGTAGTAATTAAGTGGTTAAATAAACTTAGTATTATTATTTAAAGAATCCGATTATACTTCTAGTCACTTAGTAGAGTAACTAAAAATTAATCAAAATGTCTGAATTGAGCAATGAACCAAAAACGATCAAAACCCCTATAAATATAGAGGTTGATACTGTCACCATAGCTAAATTTGGTCAAACAGGTACAGGAAAAACAAGCTTGTCTAATGCTTTATTTGGAGTAAATTGGCGTACAGATTATGCTGTTCCTTGTACTCAAACCGTCAGTAAATACAAGGGTAAGATGTTACCAAAAATTAGTCAAGGCAAAGATTTTACCTGGCAACTTTGCGACACTCCCGGTGTTGGTGAAAGTGAATGTGCAGATAAGCAGCATTTTGAGGACATTTATCAAACCTTCCATCAAGCAGATGTAATTATGTGGGTGGTTCAAGCTGATACCCGTGCATTTGCAGAAGATCAAAAAGCAATCCTCAAACTAACCGATAATAAACAAAAGATTCCCGAAGCTCATTATGTCATAGTTTTGAATCAGATTGATCGAGTACATCCTGAAAATTGGGACAGCGAAAAAAATCAACCATCACCAGAACAATTAGCTTTAATCCCAGAGAAAATAAACATTGTTTATCAAAGATTTTCTCCTTATTTACCCATTCAAATAGAACATATAATCCCCTGTTCTGTTGTTAATAATTATGGGTTGGATAACCTTGTTAATACCATCAACAAATTTAATTATCTAGTCAATAGAAATAACAACTTGAATTAAAGGAGTTAGAAAAATGGAACTTTTTGGCAAAAAACTATCACCAGAACGACAAAAAATAGTAGATAAATTCCGTGAAGTTTTAGGTGATAAAGAATTTAAACTTTTTGAGAGTTCAGTACAAGAAGAACTAGCCAAACCTCCCAAAGTAGCCATTATCGGTAAAACGGGTGTTGGTAAAAGTACCACCATTAACGCCTTGTTTGGGTTACAAGAAAAAGTCAGTCACACCACACATGGAACAACAGAAGCAAGTAAAAAAATAATTGAATTACCCCAAGGAGCAAAATTAGAAGTTATTGATATGCCAGGACTGGGGGAAGATATAGAAATAGATAAAGAATACACTAAAATTTACGAGCGAACTTTACCAGAAGCAGACGTTGTTCTCTATGTGATTCAGGCAGATTTAAAAGCATTGACAGAAGATCAAAGAATACTCAGAGATATTGTACAAAATGTGATGGGTAATTTAAAAGGTCGTTTAGTAGTGGGATTAAATCAAGTAGATAAAATAGGTCCAGGTACATGGAACACCAAATTTAATTATCCATCTCCTGAACAGGAAGATAATATCAATCGTCGTTGTCAAGATATCCAGAAAAAGCTCAGTTCTGCTTTATCTATCAATGTTGAACAAGTTGAATATTACTCAGCAGAAAAAAGATACAGACTCTATCATCTTCTAGCAGCAATTATCAAAGCATCCGGTAATGTCGGCTGGAAATTTAGTATTAATCCTGCTGATCCTATTGCACTAGCAGATCCATCTGTACAGGATTTATTGAGAAAGGAATTGGAAGAAAAGCAATTAGACTGGTGGCAGAAAATACAACGCTATGTTAATGATTTATGGAGTTCGTTAAAAGGCTGGTTCTAACAAATTAGATTAAACATACATTAAACAGGAGCAAAAAAATGAAATTAACTAATGAAGAAAAAGAAATTGTTCAAAGATTTAGAGAACTGCCTAGAGATAAAAAGAAAGCTTTTCTTGCCAGTGAAGACGCGTTTGAATCATGGATTAAAACTGCTATGAAATTTGTTTGGGGACAAATCACTAGAGAAATAATTAGAGAACTATTGCAATATTTAAGAGAACAGTTTTTGGGGTTTTAAGCTGTTGTGCAGCTAGATTATATAATAGGGAATTAGGTAACTAAGCTATCGCTTCTGAATTATGCCAGCAAAAAACCATCTATCTCAAGAACAGAGAGAAAATCTCTTAAAACACTTAAAAGAGCAAGATAATCCTTATGTAAGAGAGAAAATACTGATATTATTGTTGATGAATGATGGAAAAACTTACCAGCAAATAAGTGATTTTTTCATCATAGCATATACAACAAATGATAATTCAGCTAAAATAGTGATTATTCTTGATA
Source organism: Anabaenopsis elenkinii CCIBt3563 (assembly GCF_015245355.1). Taxonomy (GTDB): domain Bacteria; phylum Cyanobacteriota; class Cyanobacteriia; order Cyanobacteriales; family Nostocaceae; genus Anabaenopsis; species Anabaenopsis elenkinii. Next base: position 94,566 of record NZ_CP063311.1, read on the forward strand.
ATGCTAGTTACCATAAGAGAAAAGATATTTTGGCTCGTATTGAAGCAGAAATGCCAAATATTATTCTGGAATTTTTACCACCTTATAGTCCAGATTATAATTTAATTGAACTGGTATGGCATTCAGCGAAAGAATATATAGCTCACAGATTATTTGAATCGTTAGAACAGTTAGAGGAATTATTAAATAAATTACTAAATGAAGGAGGTCTTATTATTAAATGGGAACGCAAAGTTAAAAATAAAGGCAATGCCGTTTATTCAATTTAGCTGCACAACAGCTTAATTTACCTAGAAATTACCATAGTGATAGAGTGGGTAACTTATTATAAATACCAAAAAAGTTTCTCACTTTTATGTTAAAACAAACCCCCTCATTAACAAAGCAATGAGAGGGTTTATTTATATTAAATACAAAACCTGGCATCGAGCTATTTTTGCGGAGGGCTACCCCTCAACTATCGTGGCCGCTGCAGCGTTTCACCTCTGAGTTCGGGAAGGGATCAGTGTGGTTCCACCGCGCCATAGACACCAGGAAAGAGTGTTGGGTCACAAGACCCTGAAGACTGCAAGTAACGCGAAAACCAGAGTAATGAGGTCAAGCCCTCGGTCTGTTAGGACTCCTCAGCTACATACATTACTGTACTTCCACTTAGAGCCTATAAACGGGTGTTCTGCCCGTGACCTTACCTACTTAAGTAGTGAGAGCACTCATCTTGAGGTGGGCTTCCCACTTAGATGCTTTCAGCGGTTATCCGCTCCGCACTTAGCTACCCAGCGTCTACTCCTGGTGGAATAACTGGTACACCAGCGGTGCGTCCTTCCCGGTCCTCTCGTACTAAGGAAGGCTCCTCTCAATGCTCTTACGCCTGCACCGGATATGGACCGAACTGTCTCACGACGTTCTGAACCCAGCTCACGTACCGCTTTAATGGGCGAACAGCCCAACCCTTGGGACGTACTTCCGCCCCAGGTTGCGATGAGCCGACATCGAGGTGCCAAACCTCCCCGTCGATGTGGACTCTTGGGGGAGATCAGCCTGTTATCCCTAGAGTAACTTTTATCCGTTGAGCGACGGCCATTCCATACTGTGCCGTCGGATCACTAAGGCCGACTTTCGTCCCTGCTTGAGTTGTCACTCTTGCAGTCAAGCTCTCTTTCTGCCTTTACACTCGCCGCACGGTTTCCAAGCGTGCTGAGAGAACCTTTGCGCGCCTCCGTTACCTTTTAGGAGGCGACCGCCCCAGTCAAACTGCCCACCTGAAACTGTTCCTACACCCGCTGAGGGTGTGAGGTTAGAATTCTAGCTTCGCCAGAGTGGTATCTCACCGTTAGCTCCATACCCCCCACAAGGGGTACTTCTGTGCTTCCCACCTATCCTGCGCAAGCCAAGCCCGAACACAATTCCAGGCTACAGTAAAGCTTCATAGGGTCTTTCTGTCCAGGTGCAGGCAGTCCGTATCTTCACAGACATTCCTATTTCGCCGAGTCTCTCTCTGAGACACCATCCAGATCGTTACGCCTTTCGTGCGGGTCGGAACTTACCCGACAAGGAATTTCGCTACCTTAGGACCGTTATAGTTACGGCCGCCGTTCACCGGGGCTTCGGTCGTCAGCTTCAGGGCGAACCCCTGACCGACTTCCTTAACCTTCCGGCACTGGGCAGGCGTCAGCCCCCATACGTCCTCTTTCGAGTTAGCGGAGACCTGTGTTTTTGGTAAACAGTCGCCTGGATCTCTTCACTGCGACCCACTCTCGTGGGCACCCCTTCTTCCGAAGTTACGGGGCCATTTTGCCGAGTTCCTTAGAGAGAGTTATCTCGCGCCCCTTGGTATTCTCAACCTCCCTACCTGTGTCGGTTTCGGGTACGGGTAAGATGCTTTCATCACATCACCAGCTTTTCTTGGCACTTTCCTTCACCATGCGGAGTTCGTAAACCCCTCCCAAACCAATTAGGGTATGGCTATCTTTCATGCGTCCCTGGCAATGCTCCCACATCTTAGTCAGGGATTATTCACCCTGTGTCCATCGACTACGCCTTTCGACCTCGCCTTAGGTCCCGACTAACCCTCCGCGGACGAACCTGCCGGAGGAACCCTTAGGGTTTCGGGGCATTGGATTCTCACCAATGTTTTCGCTACTCAAGCCGACATTCTCACTTCCGTTTCGTCCACAGCTGCTCGCCGCTACTGCTTCTACCTATGACGGAACGCTCCCCTACCGATTAATTGCTTAATCCCACAGCTTCGGTACATCACTTAGCCCCGTTCATTTTCGGCGCAAGATCGCTTGACTAGTGAGCTATTACGCACTCTTTCAAGGGTGGCTGCTTCTAGGCAAACCTCCTAGTTGTCTATGCAATCTCACCTCCTTTCTCACTTAGTGATGATTTGGGGACCTTAGCTGGTGGTCTGGGCTGTTTCCCTCTTGACAATGAAGCTTATCCCCCACTGTCTCACTGGCAATGTGTGCTCTGGGTATTCTGAGTTTGTCTCGATTTGGTACCGGTCTCCCAGCCCGCACCGAAACAGTGCTTTACCCCCCAGATATATTCATTACCGCTGCGCCTCAACACATTTCGGGGAGAACCAGCTAGCTCCTGGTTCGATTGGCATTTCACCCCTAACCACAGCTCATCCGCTGATTTTTCAACATCAGTCGGTTCGGACCTCCACTTGGTGTTACCCAAGCTTCATCCTGGCCATGGTTAGATCACCAGGGTTCGGGTCTATAAACACTGATCTATGCGCCCTTTTCAGACTCGGTTTCCCTTTGGCTCCAGCATTTTCGCTTTAACCTACCAGTGCCTATAAGTCGCCGGCTCATTCTTCAACAGGCACGCGGTCATCCGTTTAATCGGACTTCCACTGCTTGTAGGCTAACGGTTTCATGTTCTATTTCACTCCCCTTCCGGGGTTCTTTTCACCTTTCCCTCGCGGTACTGGTTCACTATCGGTCACACAGTAGTATTTAGCCTTACGAGATGGTCCTCGCTGATTCACATGGGATTCCTCGTGCCCCATGCTACTCGGGATTCAGCTACTATCCTTGAGTTTTCGACTACAGGACTTTCACCTTCTTTGGTGCAGTATTTAGCTGCTTCGTCTAACCGCCAGATTCGATATCGCTGTCCCACTACCCCAAGGGATATATCCCTTGGTTTAGGCTCCTCCCCTTTCGCTCACCACTACTGAGGGAATCTCTTTTGATTTCTTTTCCTCCAGCTACTAAGATGTTTCAGTTCGCTGGGTTGGCTCTTTCCTGCCTATATATTCAGCAGGTAGTCTTTAGGGTTGCCCCATTCGGAAATCTCCGGCTCTTAGTTTGCTTCCAACTCCCCGGAGCATATCGTCGGTAACCACGTCCTTCTTCGCCTCTGTGTGCCTAGGTATCCACCGTTAGCCCTTATTAGCTTGACCACTTTACATTGGTTTTTCCACTGCAAACACTTTCTTTTGATTGTCTGTGTCTGCCTGCTTTTTTTCGCGTTACTATGCAGTTTTCAAGGTTCTGGCTGAGTTTTACTCAGCAGTCTGGCTCTATGCCATGTTGCTGATTTTTTACTCACGTATTAGCTGATGATGAACTGAACCATAAATACTTTGAAAGCTTTTACCAATCTCGACCGACCTAGGAATGACCATCTCAGTATCTATTTACTTTGTGTGTTCGATATCTGAGGGGTGTAGGTCTCCCTAAAAGGAGGTGATCCAGCCACACCTTCCGGTACGGCTACCTTGTTACGACTTCACCCCAGTCACCAGTCCTACCTTCGGCGTCCCCCTCTCCTAAAAGTTGGGGTAACGACTTCGGGCGTGACCAGCTTCCATGGTGTGACGGGCGGTGTGTACAAGGCCCGGGAACGAATTCACTGCAGTATGCTGACCTGCAATTACTAGCGATTCCTACTTCACGCAGGCGAGTTGCAGCCTGCGATCTGAACTGAGCTACGGTTTATGAGATTTGCTTCACATCGCTGTGTCGCCGCCCTTTGTCCGTAGCATTGTAGTACGTGTGTAGCCCAAGACGTAAGGGGCATGCTGACTTGACGTCATCCCCACCTTCCTCCGGTTTGTCACCGGCAGTCTCTCTAGAGTGCCCATCTTCATGCTGGCAACTAAAAACGAGGGTTGCGCTCGTTGCGGGACTTAACCCAACATCTCACGACACGAGCTGACGACAGCCATGCACCACCTGTGTTCGCGCTCCCGAAGGCACTCCCACCTTTCGGCAGGATTCGCGACATGTCAAGTCTTGGTAAGGTTCTTCGCGTTGCATCGAATTAAACCACATACTCCACCGCTTGTGCGGGCCCCCGTCAATTCCTTTGAGTTTCACACTTGCGTGCGTACTCCCCAGGCGGGATACTTAACGCGTTAGCTCCGGCACGGCTCGGGTCGATACAAGCCACGCCTAGTATCCATCGTTTACGGCTAGGACTACTGGGGTATCTAATCCCATTCGCTCCCCTAGCTTTCGTCCCTCAGTGTCAGTTGCGGCCTAGTAGAGCGCTTTCGCCACTGGTGTTCTTCCTGATATCTACGCATTTCACCGCTACACCAGGAATTCCCTCTACCCCGAACGCACTCTAGCTGTGTAGTTTCCACCGCTCTGATGAGGTTAAGCCTCATTCTTTAACAGCAGACTTACATAGCCACCTGCGGACCCTTTACGCCCAATCATTCCGGATAACGCTTGCATCCTCCGTATTACCGCGGCTGCTGGCACGGAGTTAGCCGATGCTTATTCCTCAGGTACCGTCATTTTTTTCTTCCCTGAGAAAAGAGGTTTACAACCCAAGAGCCTTCCTCCCTCACGCGGTATTGCTCCGTCAGGCTTTCGCCCATTGCGGAAAATTCCCCACTGCTGCCTCCCGTAGGAGTCTGGGCCGTGTCTCAGTCCCAGTGTGGCTGATCATCCTCTCAGACCAGCTACTGATCGTCGCCTAGGTGCGCCTTTACCACACCTACTAGCTAATCAGACGCGAGCTCATCTTCAGGCAGCAAGCCTTTCACCTCTCGGCATATCCGGTATTAGCCACCGTTTCCAGTGGTTGTCCCCGACCTGATTGCAGATTCTCACGCGTTACTCACCCGTCCGCCACTATCTCCTAAGAGACCGTTCGACTTGCATGTGTTAAGCATACCGCCAGCGTTCATCCTGAGCCAGGATCAAACTCTCCGTTTTGTTTTCCTTAGAGTTTGGTCTCCTAATAATTTCTTATTTCGGATTCCTGTTATAATTTTTGATTAACCTTGGGTTTCTCTACCCAAACTAAATCTTCTTGACGAGGATTGGTTATTGTTTCGCTTTCAAAGTATTTTGTTTTCTCGGTTCAGGTGTTTTCGGCTCTCGCCTCGGCACTTATTTAATATATCTATTCTCTTTGGTTTCGTCAAGGGGTTTGACAAACTTTTTTTTTAGGTCACCTACTCCGCCTTCTTTCCCTTGCTCTGAGCGCTTTTTGCCCCCTCTGGTTGAATCTCAAATCTCAAAACCTGGTTTTTTCTTGGCTCTTTACCTGAGTTATTCCTATTTTCAGTCCTCAATGCCAGATGTTCTATATATATATTATGACTGACAATCAAAATCAGGTTTAAATCCATGAATAACTATGACTGGATTGTGGTCGGGGGGGGAATTGCGGGAGCTGCGATCGCCTACGAACTGCGTAAAATAGGCTGGAGCGTGCTTTTGTTAGAGCAACACCAAACAGCCCAGAATGCCACGGGGTATAGTTATGGTGGGCTGGCTTATTGGTCTGGGACTACACCCCTAACGCGCCAACTATGTCAAGAGTCCATCGCCGTCTACCAGAATTTGGACCAGGAATTAGAAGCTCAAACCGAGTTGCGGGAAATAGATTTATTACTAACCATCGCCGCCGATCAAGACCCAAAAGCAACCGCTGCATCCTATAGTCATGTTGCTATTCCCCCTCAGTTACTCGATATCAAACAGACTTGCGAGTTGGAACCAGTACTTAACCCACACTCCATCGCTGGTGCTCTAACTGTGAAACATGGTCACATCAACCCCCACAAAACAAACCAAGCTTATATTCAAGCCTTCCTCCGTGGTGGGGGTGAAATGCAAATTGCCCAGGTGATCGATTTCCAGACAGTCTCATCTACTGCAAACGGAATCAAGTTAACTCGTGTACAAACCAATATAGAAACTTTTCACTGTGACAACGTGGTAATTTGCGCCGGGGGCTTCAGCAGACAACTGCTAAAATTAGCTGGTATTCCCATCAACCTGTATTTTACCCATGCAGAAGTAATTCAAACACCACCTGTTGACTTGAAATTAAACACCTTAGTAATGCCCGCGAATTTACAAAGGTTTGACTTAGAAGCGACATCTAGTAAAATAGAAGCCTTGTGGCAAGACACAACCAAAGAACCAGTGCCGCCAATTTTAGATGTAGGTGCGATTCAATTTCAAGATGGTAGTTTGCGCCTGGGTCAAATTAGCCGAGTCCTCACTGATCCTTTTGCCCAAATAAATGCACAGCAAAGCGAAAACTGGCTAAGAACCAGTATTCAGCAAGTACTACCTCCATTAGCCAACTTACCAGGAACTTGGCATCATTGCTTAGTGGCTTTTAGTGGCGATCGCCTACCCTTAGTTGGTGCTGTTCCAGGATTTGAGGGTATTCATGTTTTTTCTGGTTTCAGTAACCCATTGGTAATTATACCACCTTTAGCGCGGCGCTTTGCCGATTTTGTGGCTGGTAAAAAAGATGAAATTATTACTCAGTTGTCCCCTGGGCGTTAGGAATGCTGGGTTTGTGGGTCTTCTACAAACGACGGAACCGAACCCGTAATCCATCTTGGGGACGATTGGTAGGAATTCTCACTACATCCAAACTTTGATTAGGTAATATTTGCCAATAATAGCTACGCAGAAGATGAGAAGCAACTATTTTCATTTCCATTTTGGCAAAGGCGATGCCAATACAAACCCGTGGACCACCGCCAAAACCAATTAAACTATAACGATACTGTTTGTGTTCTTGGCGTTGGGGACTGAAACGGTCTGGGTCAAACCGTTCTGGGTTGGGGTAAATTGCTTCGAGGTGATGAGTTGCAAATATAGAATATAAAGCTTGCCAACCTGCAGGAACATGAAATCCATTAAACTCATAATCCTTGACAACACCACGAAAGCCACCACCAACTGGCGGATGAACTCTTTCAACCTCCGATAAAATCTGATCTAAATAAGGCATTTGTCCAAGTTCTTCTAAATTCAAAGCACCTTTACTTAAAAGTTGGAATTGTTCTTCTCTGGCGCGTTGTAATACTTGCGGATGACGAGCCAATTCTGCACATAACCAAGTTAGCATTGATGTTGTAGTTTCATGTCCGGCAAACAGTAGCAGTACTGCTTGGGCAATAAGTTCTGTTTCACTTAAACTATTACCATCCTCATCTTTTGATTGAACTAACAAACTAATAGCGTCTTTGCCAGGATGTTGCCGACGTGCTTTAACAACTTGCGCCAAATGCTGTAGAATTTGATCGCGGGCTGCTACAGCTTTTCCCAATTTAGTAAATGGTAAAATGAGTGGATTAATGGCAAATAAACCATTGCTTAGTTCTGTAAATAAATGACTTAATCGAGTATTTTGGGAAACAGAATCAGTACCTAATAATAGCTGGCTAGCAATATCAAAGGTGAGCTTTTTAAATTCTGTAAACCAGGTAAATTCCCCTTGATTTTCCCATTTTTTCAAATAATTATATGTGATACTCTCCATAGTACTCACATAATTAGCGAGGGCTACACCATGTAGCGCTGGCATCATGAGGCGACGATTTCTTTGGTGTTCTTCTCCATCTTGGACAAAAAGTGATTCACCTAACAAGGTCTTGAAATTATCAGGCCAGCCTTCACGCCAGGAAAAATATTCCCTGTGACTCGATAAGAGAAACTCAATTGCTTCTGGCCCTACCATCACCACAGTCGGTTTACCCAAAAGATGAGTTTTAAATATAGACCCATGTTTGCGGTAGCGCTGGGTGACAAAATTCGATGGGTCAAGAATGAAGGAAAATGTCTCGCCTATGACAGGTAAACCAAAACTTCCGGGAGGATTTACAGTGTCTTTCATTATCTAGTTTAGTCAACAAATATGGGCAGAATGCACAGAATAATGAGAAAACAATCTTGATTGTTTTCTCATCGAGCTGTAACTAATCACTAATCATGAAACAAATCTAAATCAGTGACTGCACCTACACTGCTAGAAGATACCAACTTGGCATATTTAGCCAGTACACCTTTAGTATAACGGGGGGGTAAGGGTTGCCAGTTAGCACGTCGCCGGGCTAGTTCTTCATCTGGTACGTTTAACTGCAATAGCCGCTGGGAAGCATCAATGGTGATACTATCACCTTCTTCCACAAGAGCGATCGCACCACCAACCGCAGCCTCTGGCGCTACATGGCCAACTACCATCCCGTAAGTACCACCGGAGAACCGCCCATCAGTAATTAAACCCACAGAATCACCTAATCCAGCACCAATAATCGCGGATGTGGGAGCCAACATTTCCCGCATACCGGGGCCACCTTTAGGACCTTCATAACGAATCACCAGAACATCACCGGCCTGAATTTTTCCGGCGAGGATGGCATCTAAACAGGATTCCTCTGATTCAAATACCCGTGCTGGACCAGTAATGATGGGCTTTTTAACTCCGGTAATTTTAGCTACAGACCCTTCTGTGGCCAGATTACCTTTGAGGATGGCTAAATGTCCTTGAGCATACATAGGATTATCCCAAGGACGGATCACATCCTGGTCACTGCGTGGTTCGGCTGGGATATCTGCCAATAATTCCGCGACGGTTTTACCTGTAATAGTTAAGCAGTCACCGTGGAGTAAATCATGCACCAGCAAAATTTTCATTACTTGAGGAATTCCACCGGCTTTGTGTAGGTCTGTGGCTACATATCTACCACTAGGTTTTAAATCACAGATAACAGGTACACGTCCACGGATAGTTTCAAAGTCATCTAGAGTTAGTTCTACACCAGCTGCGCGAGCGATCGCTAAAAAGTGCAAAACCGCATTTGTGGAACCACCCACCGCCATAATTACTGAAATGGCGTTTTCTATAGATTTACGGGTGATAATTTGCCGGGGTAATATTTGCTTACGTATAGCTTCGACGAGAGCAAAAGCTGATCTTTCGGTACTGTCGGCTTTTTCGGCGTCTTCGGCTGCCATTGTAGAAGAATAGGGTAAGCTCATACCCATAGCTTCAAAGGCCGAGGACATAGTATTAGCTGTAAACATCCCACCGCAGGAACCAGCACCGGGACAAGCCTGACGTTCTACTGCTAAGAGTTCATCATCATCAATTTTACCGGCGCTGTATTCCCCTACTGCTTCAAAGGAACTGACAACGGTTAAATCTTTACCATTGTAGTGGCCAGGTTTAATTGTGCCACCGTAAACAAAAATAGCAGGAATATTCATGCGGGCCATGGCTAGCATAGCCCCAGGCATATTTTTATCACAACCACCAATAGCTAAGACACCATCCATACTTTGCCCAGTACAGGCGGTTTCAATGGAGTCAGCGATAACTTCCCGGGATACCAGAGAATATTTCATCCCCTCAGTTCCCATAGAGATCCCATCGCTAATGGTAATTGTACCGAAGATTTGGGGCATAGCCCCGGCGTTTTTGATGCCAATTTCTGCCCTTTGCGCCAGTTTATTAATCCCCATATTACAGGGGGTAATTGTACTGTAGCCATTAGCTATCCCCACAATGGCTTTATTGAAATCTTCATCTTGAAACCCAACTGCACGCAGCATCGCGCGATTAGGCGATCGCTGCACTCCTTGGGTGACAACTTGGCTTCTTAAATTATCTGACATATTTTTCCTTCCCTGCCATTATCGCTCTTATTGGGATTGTATTACCTAATTTTCCCATGTATACATAGCATATTTGAGAAATCTTTAGCAGTTATTTTACCCAAACGGATTCAAAAAACTCTAGCTCACAAAACATGGCGTAACGGTAAGTTTGATAAACTGATTGATTGTTACTTGCATATTTTTCTACTAAAGTTTCTAATTCTTGTGTCAGTGCTTCAAATTCACCATTACTATAAGTTAAAATCCAATCAGCGTATTGATGATGAGGAATACCATTAGCTGCTAACTGTTGTCCCAAAAAACTATAAAGACGCATACAAGGTGACATGGCCGCTGCTGTCACACCTACATGACCACTCCAGGCTGTGGACAGTAAAAAATCAGTATAGCGACGGGTAGCATTTCCCGGTTGTATAGTATGTAAATCTACTCCCCATTTAGTAGCATAGCTCTTATGTAGCTTGAGTTCTGCCAAAACTCCATCAGCTAAAGCGTGAAATGTGGTAAAGTCTTCCCATTCCTTAGCTCTGACTGCAGCTATACTGTAGGCACGGGCAAAAGCTTTTAAGAAAAAAGCATCTTGTCCAACATAATCGGCAAATTTGGCTTTTTCCAGAGTACCATTGGCGATACCTTTAACAAAAGGATGATTTAGACAAGCTTGTGCTAAATCTTGATTTGCTTCCCATAATTGAGCAGATACATTCATTGGTCATTAATCTTTTGTCTATATGACTAAGTTTTAATATTTTCCACCAAAATTACAGGTATGTGACTGGTTTCTAATACTGCTTGCGATACTGAGCCAATAATAACTTGTTCCCAAGGTTGATGTCCTCGTTTTCCCATGATAATTGCAGTAGTATTATACTCTTGGGCGATGCGAATAATTTCCTCAGAAACATTTCCCGTCACAGTTATAAACTTATGTCTGATATCCAATAATAATCTTTGAGTTTGTAATTCTAGTTCTATGATTTCTTGTTGATTGGGGAGATTAACTATATGCACAACGATGACTTCACCGTTACTCCGTCTTCCTAAATCTGCTACTTTGGTTAAAACTGCTGTAGCATGAATTGATGTATCAACGGCTGCTAGTAGCAGGGTGGGGGTGGCAATTCTCACTTTTGTGGGGTCAACTTCTCCCCTTTGTAATAACTTAGGTGCAAAGGTCATGGTCGCCCAAGCTCCTAAAGGTGCTGTCACTAAAATCGATAAGGCGGCGATCGCTAAAATTATCTCACCTCCTGGAACCCCTTGAGTTAGGGGAATTGCTCCAATGGCTGCTTGTACCGTGGCTTTGGCTGAGTTTGCAGGTAATAAAAACAGTCGTTCCCGCCAATTCCAATTACTACCCACTGTGGAAAGATACCACCCTAACGACCGACCGATAAGTAAACCAATAACTAAAATTAATATCCCAGGGAGAAGAATATTTTCTAAGACATCGAGTTGAATAGTAGCACCCAATAAAACAAACAAAAAAATCTCAGCGACTATCCATAGGCTGTCAAAACCACCGCGTAACTTTCTAGCCAAGGGTGCATCCAGTTCTATTAAGAAGAAACCCATACTCATGGCTGCTAAATAACCGGAAAAGTAAGGCAATACCTCAGCAGCAATTACTAGAAATAAGGCAGTACTCGCAGTAATTACAGTATCTTGAACGGCGTTTTGAGTCCAATTCTGCTTGACTAATACCACAACTAATAACCGTGCTGCTAAATAACCCAATAGTATTCCCAGCACTATTTGCATGATCATTTGCAGTGGAAGCAGTTGCAGGGGAGTGAGGGTAAAGCCTCCAGGAAGAACCAGCTTAACACCCCCCTCACCCAAAAAACTCAGCAACAGACTAAAAACTAGCAATAACAGCACATCAGATAAAGCACTACCGGTTAAAATTGCATCGGGTATACCTTTAGTAACGCCCCAGCCTAAACTTTTTAACCTCAGCATTCCCGGAACGATGACAGCTGGAGATTCCGCAGCAATGATACAGCCCAAGAGTAAACCAGTGAGAAAGTCAAAGTTAAAAATTACCATAGCAGCAAGAGCAATGGAGATCGCTTCCGTTGTGGCTGGTAAAAATCCTAACCTCAGCGCCACTGTTCCCTGTTGCGCTAATTTATTGCGGTCTAAACCCAGTCCTGCTTTAATTAAGATAATCATTACTGCTAAAGTTCTGAAGATCGGTGCAGCATTGAGCATTTCTGGACTAATAATATTTAGCAATTGGGGACTGAGAATTATCCCCACTAACATCATCCCAATTAAAGGGGGAGCGCCTAAACGCCGGGCTATTTGACCGACAAAAAAGCCCATGATTAAAATCCACAATATACTGGCTAACATTGCCATGGTTTTTTGAGATTTTACGCTCTAGTTAGGGAACAGGGAACAGGGAACAGGGGGGTCAAACAATATTTGATACATTAATCATAACTTTTAAAACATCCTCTAATAATGATATTTTTCCCAAATGGTCGGGAAAACCTGACTTATTTTGCAGGTTTTCAGCACTAATATCTGATTGGAGCTAGATACTAGGACTTACGCATTGACAAAAAATATGATCTATGATATCTAGATCATGCGATCGCTATTAAGATTAGCAAAAATATGCTCACGTACAACTAAAGTAAACAGATTCCGTTGTATTTCATACCAATTGCTAATTATTTTTTCAGAGCGCATAAACTCCAACTTAACAAAAGCTTGAAGTGAACAAAAGATGTGAGTCTTAATTGCATGAGTATCCCTAACCATGAACCGACAAATTCCACATACTTGTTTTATGGCTCGATGAAAGGTTTCAATTCCCCAATGAGTATCATGAATTGTCATAAATTCATTTCTAGTTATATCCTCGATTCTTTCCTCATCTGGAAGATACAAAATATAGTGTCTAGAGTCTTCTTTTTTAAAGTCTTTCCTAAACAACTTTATAAATCCAAATTCTTTCAGATGAGTCCTTAATCCTTCTTCGGGAATAGCCAGAGTGCTTACTTGACAATACTTGTGTGGCTCATTTGAAACAGTTCTATTTTTTTCAATTCCGAAGAGAAAACCCAATTTCTGGTTTTTTAGGAATTTCAAATTTTCTACTCCTGAATACCAACTATCACCTGTTACAATTCTGGGTTTGACTCCCCAGCTTATTATTTCACTTACCATTTCTCTAAAATAATCGTTTTTTGTTTTTCCCTCCTTTTTATCATATATTCTGTAATTTATTGGCACTGAATTACCATGAATATCACTGTAATATAGAGTGATTAAATTTAAGCCAATAATTGTTTTATGGGCTTTACCTGACCAAAAATAACCGATTAATTCAGCATTTTTGGGGTCGCTGTAAATCTTTTCTATCACTGTATCATCTACACTTAGTATTCCTCCTACCAAGTTAATAACTTTTTCTATAATGTTGAATAAATCTTTCGGTTCATATCGCTCTCTCAATAAAAAGCGATTCACACTATCATGTGAAACGTCTCCTAATATCTCTGCTAACCTACTGCACCCCCCAAACTTTGGCTCTGACAGTAAAAATAAGGTGTATAGGTCTAGATTGCATTGCGCTGTGGATGGTTTCGTGATTTTTCTAATTGTCTGATACCTAGCAAGTAGACGACCTATATTTATCAATTCACTATTTTGTTATTCTGTCAATGCGTAACTCCTAGATACAATCAAAGTATGACCTAACTAAATACTGTCGTCTATGAAGTCTCATATAGCATGAGCGGGAGGGCAAAATTATGAACAATCAATTCAAAACCCTTGCTTTACTGGCTGTTTTGAGTGGTTTGTTGATTGCAATTAGTTACTGGATAATTGGGGGTACTGGAGGCTTAATTATCGGAATTGGGTTAGCAGCAGCAACAAACTTGTTCTCCTGGTATCAATCAGACCAGATTGCTTTGAGAGTCTACCGAGCCCAGCCCGTAACTGAAGCCCAAGCACCAGGACTTTATGCTATGGTACGGAAATTGAGCGATCGCGCCAATATTCCCATGCCAGGAATTTACATTGTTCCCACCCAAACTCCCAACGCTTTCGCCACTGGAAGAGATCCCGAACACGCCGCAGTGGCTGTGACCGAAGGTATTTTGAACATATTACCAGATGATGAACTCGAGGGCGTAATTGCCCATGAATTGACTCATATTGTTAACCGTGATACCCTCACCCAAGCCGTTGCTGCTACAATTGCGGGGGCTATATCGTTTCTGGGACAAATGGTGAGTTATAGCTTATGGTTTGGTAGTGCTGGTTCACGAGATAGTAACAGAGGTGGAAATCCTTTAGGTATTTTGTTAACCGTTGTACTTGCCCCCATAGCTGCTACAATCATACAGCTAGCAATTTCCCGTACACGAGAGTTTTCCGCCGATGCAGGTGCAGCCAGGTTGACTCGTAATCCTCGCGCCTTAGCTCGGGCGCTACAAAGGTTAGAAGCTACAGCCAGACAGCTACCTTTGAATGCTAACCCTTCTTTTGAACCATTATTAATTATTCATCCAATTTCCGGTCAGTTTCTGGGTAACTTATTCTCTAGTCACCCCCCTACGGAATTGCGAGTGGAAGAATTACTCAGATTAGAACCCCAACTACTCAAAACACCTTAAGGCAAACATATTGTAGACTATTTGGAGAGTTGTCTCTCCAAATAATTTATGTTAATTTAACTGAAAATTTAATGATAAAAAATAATCTGCCTCCGGAAAAGTACAGTCTTCTAGGAAAATGAGAATGTTAAGGCAATTAAATTGAGGAACTTCAATAATTAACTATAGTCAAAACTGAAATATTTAGAAAGTACCATGGCAATTACACTCTCAAAGTCCCGGGTAAATATCATGAACAAAGGTATGATGAAATTCCTCGCCCAGCCATTGTTAGGTGTGGCTTTATTAACCACTGTCAACGTTGCTGCACCGACTGCGAGCCTAGCACAGGGACAAATAGTATCACAAACAACACAACCACTCTTTCCTTCTGTACAACCAGGAACAGTCGATACACAAACAATAATTCCCACCGCACCGCCAGTAACACCACCCGTACAAATAAACACAAATTATACTTTAGGGGGCGGCGATTTGATTCGCGTCAATGTATTTGAAGTACCAGAATACACTGGTGAATATCAAGTACCACCTGGTGGATCAATCAACCTCCCTTTAATCGGCAGTGTACCTATTCTGGGTCTCACAACCGAACAAGCTGCTGATGAAATAGCAAGGAGGTATTCTCGCTTTCTTAAGCGTCCCTTAATTTCAGTTAACCTGTTATCACCTCGTCCCATCAATATTTTAGTCGCAGGAGAAGTGACAAGGCCAGGAGCTTATAGTCTGAGTTTACAGGGAGGGGCTGGCAATAATCCCGGTGTACAATACCCCACGGTCTTAGCCGCACTGAGCACAGCTCAGGGTGTAACCTTGGCAGCAGATGTTACTCAAGTGCAATTAATACGTAAAATAGGACGTTCTTCTGAGCAAGTGGTCAACCTGAATTTACAACAACTCATCCAGACAGGTCGGATAGATCAAGATATTACCCTCCGGGATGGCGATACCATTCTTGTGCCAACTGCAACCAATTTTAACATAGCAGAAGCACGTAATCTGTTTGCAGCAAACTTTGCTGCAAATCCTACCACACCCAGGAATGTCGCCATCATTGGTGCTGTTAATCGTCCTGGTTCATATTTAGTAGGCGGTGGTGGCCAAGGAGGCGGTGCTTTACCAACTGTGATGAGAGCGCTGCAATTAGCAGGGGGAATTACATCAGAAGCTGATGTTCGTAATCTCCAGCTGCGCCGACCCACAAGAACTGGTTCAGAACAAAATATAAATATAGACCTGTGGAAATTATTGCAGACTGGTGATGTCAATCAAGACATTATTGTCCAAGATGGAGATACAATTGTTATTCCTGTTGCGCGTGACATCAACCCAGCGGAAACTACTCAATTAGCCACTACTACTTTATCTCCGGAAACCATTCAAGTGGGTGTGGTCGGGGAAGTGAAAAGACCCGGAGCCGTAAGTATTCAGCCTAATAGCTCCTTAAATCAGGCCTTGTTGGCTGCAGGTGGATTCAATAATGCTAGAGCTAGAACCACTACCGTAGATTTAGTTCGCCTTAATCCTAATGGTTCTGTGACTAAGCGGGAAGTCAACGTTGATTTGTCTGCGGGAATTAATGAGAAGACTAACCCCATACTCCGCAATAATGATGTTGTGATCGTCAACCGTTCTGGTTTGGCTCGAACTGGGGACAGTGTTGGCGCAGTACTTAATCCTTTAGGTGGTTTATTGGGAGTCTTAAGGGCTATACTTGGTTTCTTTTAAGCCAATTGGGTGGATTTCCCCACGGTTTTATCGCCTGGGGATTTCAGCCAAAATATATGCTCTTTTTCACAGAGAAACTTTAAAGCGATATTGGTAGTCAATTAGCAGAACTACTTTTTAAATGTGATTTTCTTATGTCCTTGGGATTCAAGAAAGCTCTAGGTCAAATATCCTTCCTCAAGGGATTAGTATACAGTTTTACTCTCGTTCTGGGGTGGGGAGTGAGTATTCCCTTGGCTACAGCAGCAGAAACGGTTACTATCCGCTTAGGTGCCTTTGAGCAGTCACTAGCGATCGCTGACTTAGAAAAATTGGCTCAAACTGGGAAACTACCAGAACACTTACAACTATATAGCTTTATCTTAACGCCGCAAGTAGGAAAATTACTGAATCAAAAGTTGGAATTAGATCCAGCCTTTGCAGATCAATTTGTTGACGAACTCGTGAGGTCGCCACAGGGTAGACAGTTAATTACTTCTTTGAGGACAGCAATACCAGATAGCACCATAGACACAATCAAATCAACCCTCTACTTGTCTCTACGTCAAGTTAACGGTTTGAGCCCAATTGGTTTTTTGCGAGCCTATCCACGAAAAAATATTACTGTTGATGCAACTTCAGCACTGCAAATTGCCTTAGAGTTAAACGCCAACAAGTTGCAAAGCCAAGTCCTGGGGCTGTTCCTAGAACGACAATTATTAGTAGAAAATTATACGCATCTGCCAAACACCCTCGACCCGGCTCAGAGGGGAAAAAATGCAGTTGAGCACCAGTCCCTCAGCCTCAAAGACCCAGAACGCAATCGCACTATTCCTGTAGACATTTATTCGAGTCAAAATTATACCACAGCACCACTGGTTGTTATTTCCCACGGATTTGGAGCTAACCGTCAATTCTTGAGCTATTTAGCACATCATCTGGCTTCTCATGGAATTACCGTTGCTGCAATTGAGCATCCTGGTAGTAACTCTGTAGCTATCAGTAGGGCTGAAAATTACATGAACTTGGCTCAATTACTTCCAGCTAGTGAATTTATTGCTCGACCCCAAGATGTCAGCTTTTTGCTCAACGAATTAGAAAAACTGAATACTCAACCCGGAAGACTTCAGGGAAAACTGAATACAGACCAAGTAACTGTAATTGGTCACTCCTTAGGGGGGTACACTGCTTTAGCCTTAGTAGGTGGGGAGCTAGACATCAAAGAACTACAACAGTTCTGCAAAAGTTCTCTTTCCTTGGGTAAGTCACCGGGAGACTGGTTACAGTGTGCTGCAGCTAGTTTAAAGCAGAATAAACTAGATTTACAAGATAGGCGAGTTCAAAGTGCGATCGCACTCAACCCACTGGTTGGTAAACTCTTTGGTAAAAACGGTCTGACTAAAATTACCAAACCTGTATTAATCTTAGCGGGAACTGAAGACACACTGACCCCAGCCTTAACCCATCAAATCAGGCCTTTTGAGCAACTCCAAGGTTCTAAGTATCTGTTAACAGCCATTGGTGGGACTCACTTGAGTATTAGTGATCCAGCATATCCCATAAGTCCAGCAACTACCATCGTCAGAGAAAAGCGAGGGGAAGAAACCGACTCATTACGTCAGTTAATTCGTGGTGTCACCCTAGCATTTATTAAACAACACACACCACAAGCCCAGATTTACCAACCATTTCTCACACCAGCTTACGCCCAGTCTCTTTCCACAGCATCACTCCCCCTGCGTTTGAATTCTGATTTACCCGAAAATATCAAACCTTGGCTAAGTTTGTTCATCCCGTGAGCATCTTCACCCTATGAGTGTCAATTAAATCACATTAATCCTCCTTGCCAGCCTGTAATCCAGATGCTTTAATAGCAATTGCATGGTGAGAGAATATATTAATTATCTAAAGTCTATAAGTCGGATAGCACTTTGTGATGAAATTAGATAATAGCTGTTAATAAAATTACATACTCCCAAGAGAAAAATTCAAATCTCAAGCTAAGGTAGTACATATCGATTACACTAAATTTACCCCAAGGCTGAATAGGAGAATATATGGATCCAATTGTTATTGCCATAGTCTTAGCACTCATAGCCTATGCTTTAGGATCTGCAAAATTGATTAATCAAGGTAACGAAGCCCTAGTAGAACGATTAGGTCGATATCATCGCAAACTTGGGTCTGGACTCAACTTTATTGTTCCTTTGGTAGATCAGATTGTGATGGAGGATACCATCCGTGAGCAGTTTATAGACATAAAACCTCAAAATGTGATTACTAAAGATAACATTTATCTAGAAGTTGATGCTGTTCTGTTTTGGCGCATCAGAGATATGGTGAAAAGCTTCTACGAAATCGATGATCTTCAAGGGTCTCTGACACAACTAGCGACAACTACACTCCGGGAAATTATCGCCCAAAACACTGTGGAAGAAACTAATGTCTCCCGTGCAGAAATGGACACAGCCATCCTAACCCAATTAAATCAAACAACACAAAATTGGGGAGTGGAGATTCTGCGCTTGGATATTCAAAGCATTACACCCCCTGAAAGTGTGCGCAAGTCAATGGAAGAAGAGCGAGCTGCAGAAATTAAAAAACGAGCCCTGGCTTTTGAAGCAGAAGGGGAACGTGACGCTGCTATTAAGAGGGCGCAGGGAACTCAAACCTCAATGCAGATAATTTCTGAGGCCTTACGTTCTCATCCTGAAAGCCGGGAAATTCTGAGATATCTCGTTGCTCAGGATTATGTCGTGGCCAGCCAAAAACTGGGTGAGAGTAATAATGCTAAAATTGTCTTTATAGACCCCAGTAAAACTAATGAAGTCTATAACCAGTTGGTTGCTGACGCTATAGCTCAAGAAGGTAGTAGCAGTAACTCACCAAAAACGTAACGGCTAGGTGATGACAGCAGTTTGTACAAGGAGAAAGCCCAATTACGATTTTTGGCGCAATAGTAAATCAGCTATCAGTGACACATCTCGCATTTCCTGAACATCGTGAACTCGCAGGATATCAGCACCATGAGAAATAGCCGCACAACAAGCTGCTGCTGTTCCCCAGACCCGTGCTTTGGGATCTGGTTGGTTTAAGAC
The DNA here is from genome assembly GCF_015245355.1 of Anabaenopsis elenkinii CCIBt3563. Lineage (GTDB taxonomy): Bacteria > Cyanobacteriota > Cyanobacteriia > Cyanobacteriales > Nostocaceae > Anabaenopsis > Anabaenopsis elenkinii. The sequence continues at coordinate 113,910 of NZ_CP063311.1, forward strand.
GCGACCAATGAAACTTTTCCGGGATGCTCCTACTAAAATAGGGCAATTTAGGGCTTTAAAGGCACTCAGACCGCGCAAAATCTCTAAGTTCTGCTCATAGTTCTTTGCAAAACCAATACCGGGATCAATGATGATTTTGTCGCGGTTTAGTCCTGCTGTAGTGGCTGCGATAATTTGTTTTGCTAAGAAACTAGAAATTTCTCCCCTTAAATCCTCATAATTAGTCATTTGTTGCATTGTCTGGGGCGTTCCCCGGATGTGCATCAAGACAATCGGCACATCTAAACTAGCAACTGTAGGTAGCATTTCTAAGTCAAATGTACCACCGGAAATATCATTAATTATATCCGCACCAGCTTCTATGGATGCCCTGGCTACATCTGCTCTAGTTGTATCTACAGAGATTGGCACAGTAATTTCTGGTCGGATAGCCTGCAAAATTGGCAGCACCCGATCCAGTTCTTCGACAAGACTTATTTGCTCCGCTCCTGGTCGAGTTGACTGACCACCTAAATCAATGATGTCAGCACCAGCCGCTGCCATGGCTCTTGCTTGTGCTAAAGCCCCATCCCTATTATTAAATAGACCACCATCGCTAAAGCTATCAGGTGTAATATTTAAAACACCCATGATGTAAGTTCGCTGTCCCCAGACAAAACAGCGATCGCGAATTATTAACTGACTTGACATACAGACATTTTTATAAACAACCGACCTGAGACCACATTCGACATGGTGAGCAGGGCAGGCTTGACTGCCCACCCTACCAGAGTTTTATCATTGATACTTCTACCTTATTTACTGAGCAAGTGGGTAAAATCAATACACGCATTCCCCGGCACGGCCAGGGAAAAAGCGCTACAGAGCAGATTAATTGTAATTGACAATGCGAGCAAAACTTGCAGGTTCCAAACTGGCTCCCCCCACCAGAGCGCCATCAATTTCTGGTTGAGCCATAATCTCATCAATATTATTAGGCTTCACAGAACCACCGTATTGAATCGAAACATTTGGGTTACTCAACTGACTACGAATTAAAGCAATGACCCGATTAGCTTCAGTGGATTCACAAGTATCACCAGTACCAATTGCCCAAATAGGTTCGTAAGCAATCACCAAATTATCCTGATCGACATCTATCAGGTCTTTATCTAGCTGGGCGGTAATTATTGATTCAGTTTCTCCAGCATCTCGTTCTTCTTTGGTTTCACCCACACATAAAATCGGTGTCAGACCATACTTTTGAGCCGCTTTGAGGCGTAAATTGACCGTTGAGTCAGTTTCTCCAAAGTATTGTCGTCTTTCGCTATGACCGACAATTACAAAACGGACACCAAGTTCTGTCAACATAGGGCCGGAAATTTCGCCCGTATAGGCTCCATTTTCTTCCCAGTGAACATTTTGCGCCCCCAACTGAATGAGGCTACCATGCAAACTCTTGGACAACACATTGAGGCTGGTAAAGGGAGGACACAATACTACTTCTCGCCCTTGGGGTATCTCCTCCAAGTGAGGCAGAAATCCCAGTAAAAAATCTTGGGTTTCTGCCTGGGTTTTGAACATTTTCCAGTTACCGGCTATAACTATTTTCCGCACAGGTGATTTCGTCAAGATTCTAACGCTAATAGATGCATTTTTCAGTTTAGGACGTTTTGTTAGTCATTGGTCATGGGTGATTGGGAAAAAACTTCCCCTGTTAACCCCCTAGCATCCCTACTTATTACCCCAATCTCCTGCTAAAAATAACTAGGATAAGAATATCGGGATAAAATTCCCCATCGCCAATTTCTTGATATGACTCCTACATTGCCTTTACCTGAACCCCATCACAGTGACTCGCCCAACTGGGAAGCAGAACTTGATAGTGCCATTTTCAGTTTTGAAGACATTCAAAGGTCACTCAACTATAAACAAGCACAAAGGGCACTACGCAACTTAGTCACCAATCTTGACCTCACCCCCCAGGAAAAACGGGGTTTGGAAGTTGAACTGGCTGATTTGGAAACTATGCTGGGTAAATTGGACAGTATGGTAGTACAAATTGCAGCTTTTGGCATGGTGGGACGCGGTAAGTCCTCCCTACTTAATGCCTTAGTGGGACAAACTGTGTTTGAAACTGGACCGCTCCATGGAGTTACCCGTAATGCTCAAAGAGTTGATTGGACTATTAGTGAAGAAAGCATCGGGGACAATGAACCTACCTTACGGGTAAGTTTACCTGGGGAAGGCCAATCTCAGGTAGAATTAATTGATACTCCTGGGTTAGATGAAGTAGATGGTGATACTCGTGCTGCATTAGCTGAACAGGTGGCCAAGCAAGCAGATTTAATTTTGTTTGTGATTGCTGGGGACATGACCAAGACAGAACATCAAGCCCTTTCTCAGTTGCGGGAAGCCGGTAAACCGATAATTCTGGTATTTAACAAGGTAGACCAATATCCCGAAGCTGACCGCATGGCAATTTATCGCAAAATCCGAGATGAACGGGTTAAGGAGTTACTCACGCCCCTGGAAATTGTCATGACAGCCGCATCACCACTAGTGAGGACGGCGATTATTCGCCCTGATGGTACTAGGGGGGTGCAATTACGTCCCAGTACAGCCCGGGTTGAAGAACTGAAACTGAAAATTCTGGAGATTTTACAGCGTGAAGGTAAGGCTTTGGTGGCGCTCAATACTATGCTCTATGCGGATAATGTCAATCAGCAGTTGCTAGAGCGTAAACTGATGATTAGGGAGCAAAATGCCAATCAGTTGATTTGGAAGGCTGTAATGACTAAGGCATTAGCGATCGCTCTCAATCCGGTGACTGTTGTGGATATACTCAGTAGTATAGTAATTGATATTTCTTTGATTTTGGGTTTATCTCAACTCTATGGCATCCCTATGAGCGAAAGTGGTGCTGTACAATTGCTCCAAAAGATTGCCCTGAGTATGGGGGGTATTGGTTTGAGTGAGTTACTAGCTAACTTGGGCTTAAGCGGCTTAAAAACTCTGCTGGGTATATCTGCATCAGCAACGGCCGGCGCAACCTTTGCGCCTTACGTTTCAGTAGCACTAACTCAAGCTGGGGTGGCTGGGGTTTCTTCCTATGGTATTGGACAAGTGACCAAGGTTTATTTAGCTAATGGTGCCACTTGGGGAGATGAAGGACCCAAAGCAGTTATTAGTCGGATTTTGTCCAGCTTAGATGAGCAATCTATCCTCAACCGCATTAAAGAGGAATTACAACACAAGGTGAAACTAAAACCTTAAATCAGCTATGCCTAATTTTGCGATATTCTCAAGTATAGCCACAGCATGAGAAATGTAGGATGTCCCAAGTTTTTGAACAATCTATTCAAATTAAAGCCACAGCTTCAGTAGTGGAACGCTGTATTACTGATTTAACAATTATGCACCGTTGGCTCAATCCTGCTTTATCTTGCGAACCTGTAGGCGCAGCGTGGAGTACTGAAGTGGGGAGTAAAAGTCGCTTTATCATTCAAGTCCCCCTACTTAAGCCCAGCTTATACAGTGTAGTTGTGGAAAGAGAACCAGGGTTAGTGGTGTGGGAATTTCAGGGATTTTTTCAAGGGCGCGATCGCTGGGAATGTCAGCCCTCAACACAAGGAACACTTCTTGTCAACCGCTTTGAGTTCGATATTCCTAACCCCCTAGTCAGTTGGGGTTTCAATAACTTTGCCGCCTCTTGGACTCAAAAAGATATGCAAGCCCAACTACGTCGCCTCAAACAAGTAGCAGAGTCATTAGTGATTAGCTAATCCTTGCCCAACTCAGCCAGTAAGCTGCGAATTACCACCGCATCCTGTGCATGAGGAACCTGATCCAAATAACTTTGCAAATCATCAGCAGCTTGGGCATATTCACCAAGTTGATAATAGAGCAAACCGCGATCGCGCACTTCTAAAATCATCCCAGGAAACAGGAACAAAATTCGTTCGATAGCCGCCAAACTTTTTGCTAAATTTTGTTGTTTGAGGTAAATATATTTCAAATTAGTCAGCATCCGCATCAAAAATTGCCGATTACTTACCGGTTCTAAAAACTCAGGCTGTAAACTCACAGTTTGCTGAAACACTTGAGATAATCGGTTTTCACAATCATCTGCAAACATCACCTCACCCCCATTAAACGCATCTACAAAAATTTCCATATCTGGAATATTCGGGCGAATCAGAAAATGTCCTGGCATTCCCACACCTACCATAGGAAAATCAATCCTACGAGCAATTTCTAGATAAACCAACGCCAAAGTAATGGGAATCCCCAAGCGGCGGTCTATGACATCATTGAAAAAGCTGTTGCGGGGGTCATAGTACTCCTTTTGATTACCAGAAAATCCTAGATCAACGTAGAAATACTGGTTAATAGTTTGGATAATTCGCAGAGGATATTGTGAAGCGGGTAAGCGTTCTTGAACCTCGCCAGCCATTGTATCCAGGGTATTGAGGTATTCCCCAGTATCCAGGTGAGGATATTCTTCCTGGGCTATGTACAAAGCTGCCCTGGCTAAGTCAATAGCCTCGTCAGGCTGCTGAATTTCCTGGTAAAAATATAATCTAGCTGACGAGAAATTCATAAGTAAATCCTGAGTATAATTAAACTTTTACCCCTGAGTAACTCCAGTTTACACTCAGAGTAATAACTGCCAACAGAAAATCCGAATTTTGTCTAGGTCTTCACAGGGGTTCAACGCCCACCACCCCACCATCTCCCCAATCCCAGAATTTTGCTAAAGTTAAGTCACCAGAGGTTTTTCAGTCAAATCTCTGATAACGCCAGCAGATGAGGCTATCTATGCTTACAAGTACGCTACTTCTCTCAAACCAGATTCCCACACTACAATACTCCTCAACTCCAGAGCGATTCGATGACACCTGGGAAGCCCCTCTGGCTACCCTCCTAGGATTAGGACGCGCCGCAGGTGCTGACTTCATCGAATTCTTTTTAGAACGTCGTAACTACATTAGTTGTCTAGCAGAAGACGACGCTATTACCAGTATTTCACCCAGTTTAGTCACAGGTGCGGGGGTCAGAGTATTTCGGGGCGCAGCCGACTGCTACGTTAGCACCAATGACCTATCCTTTGGGGGTTTAAAAGCAGCCTTAGAAAAAGGTCTTTCTATTCTTGGACTAGAACTACCTAGTCATAATGCCTTTATCCCAGAAATTAACCTAGAGTTACTCAGAGACTACGCCAACAAAAGAGGTAAAGATGGCTGGCTACCTCTGTGTAGTTCCATCCGAGAAATGGGAGAAGTCCTTTTAGAGGGTACTGCTCAACTTCAACAAAAGGCTAGCCATGTACAATCTCGCCGGGCTTCCTATTTCCGCGATTGGCAAGAAGTTTTAGTTGCTGCTAGCGACGGCACATTTGCCCGTGACATTCGCCTGACTCAATCGGTGGGATTTAACCTATTGTGCGCCGACGGTGCTCATCGCGCCTCCATTGGCGAACGCGCCGGTAACACCAGTGATGCTAACTTCCTAAGAACTTGGGATTATCAACAAGCAGCCGAACAAATAGCAGAATCTGCCGGGAAAATGCTGTATGCAGATTATGTAGATTCAGGTACTTACCCCATTATTATGGCGAATCACTTCGGTGGGGTAATTTTCCACGAAGCCTGCGGACACCTGCTAGAAACTACCCAAATTGAACGTAAAACTACGCCTTTCGCCGACAAAAAAGGCGAAAAAATTGCCCACGAAAGTCTCACAGCTTGGGACGAAGGTCGGTCAGAAAATGCCTTCGGTACCATTGACATGGATGACGAAGGTATGCCAGCGCAAAGAACCCTATTAATTGAAAAAGGTGTTTTGAAAAACTTCCTAGCGGACAGAGCAGGCTCCTCTCGCACTGGACACCCTAGAACCGGAAGCGGTCGCCGCCAAGGTTATACTTTTGCTGCTGCTAGTCGGATGCGCAATACTTATATTGCTACCGGCGAATACACCACTGAAGATTTATTTAACTCTGTTGATAAGGGTATTTATTGTAAAAAGATGGGTGGCGGCAGCGTTGGGGCTACAGGTCAATTTAACTTTAGTGTAGATGAAGCTTATTTAATTGAAAATGGCAAAATCACTAAACCACTCAAGGGCGCAATTCTCATTGGTGAAGCTAAGGAAATCATGAACAAGATTTCCATGTGTTCTCAAGATTTGGAACTAGCTCCCGGCTTCTGTGGTTCTGTTAGCGGCAGTATCTACACTACAGTTGGACAACCCCATATTAAGGTTGATTCGATCACCGTTGGAGGCAGATAACAATTCCAGCGTGTCTTGGTGTCTTAGTATTTCACAAAACATGGAATACACCACCAAGGCACAAAGTCACAAAGTGACAAACTAAACTTTTAGCCCAACATAATCTCAAATACGAAATCCTTTGACTATGCCGAATATTACAGAAATTGCCAATAACGCCAAGGAAAAAGCTAGTAAACTTGGTATTAAAAAATTCGACATTTACGGCTCAATCATAGATGAAACTAGCGTCCAAGTAGACCAAGGTCAGCCCAAACAAGTAAAAGCGTCAAACCGTTCTGGGGTAACTGTTCGCGTTTGGAATCAAGAGAATACAATGGGTGTTACCAGCACTACAGATGTAGACCCTCAAGGGCTAGAATTAGCTTTAAAAACTGCTTACGAAGCAAGTTTTTTTGGTGTGAAGGAAAATGTCCCTGATTTTAGTCCAGAGTCTACGGCCTCTATTGCCTATACACCTCATAATAAAGTACCCCAAGTACCTGTGGCTGAGTTAATCAACAGTCTCCTGGTGGCTGAAAAGGAAGTTTTAGCAGCCCATGAGGCAATTAAGGGTGTGCCTTATAATGGTTTAGCCCAAAGAGATATTGAGAGATTTTATCTTAATAGTGACGGTGCTACTAGAACTGAATCTCATTCTTTAGCATCAATTTATCTTTACAGCAAAACTGAGGAAGATGGCAAAAAACCGCGCAGTGGTAGCGCTTTTAGAGTTGAGCGTGGTTTAAATACTCTCGACATCAATGGTTGTATCAAGGAAACAGCCGAGAAAACTATTAGCCACCTCAACTATGAAAAAATCAAGTCGGGTAAATATCTGGTTGTTTTCTCTGCTGATGCTTTTTTAAGTTTATTGGGTGCTTTTTCTAACTTGTTCAACGCCCAAAGTATACTGGATAATCAAAGCTTGTCTCATGCCGATGATTTAGGTAAACAAATTGCTTCACCTTTACTTTCGGTTGATGATGATGCACTCCACCCAGCTAACGTGGGGGCGGAAAGTTTTGATGGCGAAGGAACTCCTACTCGCCGGGTGTCGCTGATTTCCAATGGGGTTTTAAAAAGTTTTCTGCACAGTGCAGGTACTGCAAAAAGAATGAATACCCAGCCGACTGGTAATGCTAGTATTGGGGCAAAAGTCAGCGTTAGTCCTAATTTCTATCATGTTTTTGCCGCTACATCACCCGCACAGGAGTTGAGCTTAGAAACTGCGGAAAATGTGGTTTTAATTGATGATTTACAAGCTCTCCATGCAGGGGTGAAATCTTTACAAGGTTCGTTCTCTCTGCCTTTTGATGGCTGGTTAGTTAACAATGGTGTGAGAACAAGTATTGAATCAGCTACTGTTGCGGGTGATTTCTTGGAACTCCTCAAGTCTATAGTTTATATGGAAAAAGAAGTAGAGCTTACCCCGGGTGGAGTGTGTCCCAAAATTTGGGTTGACGGACTTTCTATTACTGGAGAGTAACAGTTAAGGGAAGTTAGGAGTTTTTGATCAACCTCTTCTCTTGGTGGTAGTATATACTTTGCGTTGACACTCCCCACGGCTAGAAGCCGGGGGATTCTTGCTTCACGGGGATTCCAATGAATTTACCCTCCCTAAGCATCTTGACCGTGTGCCCCACGACTGCAAGTCCACGTATAGCGACTACCTGAGCAGATGCAACATCTCTATCTGTTGTATACCCGCAATTTGAACAAACATGAGTACGCTCCGACAGTTCTTTTTTACCAGTCTCAACTCCACAATATTGAGAAAAGGAAAAAGAACGCATTCGCCCCTTTTTCTTAAATCTGGGAAAGCCATGATTTTGTTCCCACATACTAACAAAAGCTTTTTCTAGTCGTCTTAATGTTTGCTGCAAAGATTGAGCATTAACACGCTTTAAATACTCATTTTCCTGGCGTGCAACAGTTAGAGACTTACATTGACTTGCAAATGTGGGACGAGGCGCATCAGCACCGGATGATATAACAACTATGAATGCTGCAAGCATTTACCTGACAACTACGAGACCGATACCAGTCTTTACGCTCTGCCAAAGCATGATTGTAAACCCGTCGATGGGTTTCTAACCATTCTTCAAATATTGCTATTTGTTTTTGAGTTGGTTTGAGCTTAAATTCGTAGGTCAGATTAAACACTTGCATCACCTCCTAATAACATTATACCTTGAGGCTAATATTTTTCCAGACGATTTTTAGGAATGCGACCCAAGTCGCTAGCGCACTACACCCCCATAGTTAGAAACCGGGGGCACTGTGCGCGTTTTTTGGTAGTGGGGGAAGTGAGTCCCACACTACTAAGCTGAATCTTTACCACTACCCAACAAGTACAATAGTGCCATGCGAATAGCGATTCCACTGGTAACTTGGGATTGAATTAGGCTAAATTCGGGATCATCCATCAAATCTGAGCTAATTTCTACACCCCGGTTGACTGGCCCTGGATGTAGGACTTTAACATGAGGTTGGCACAGTTTTAGCTTTTTGCGTGTAATGCCAAAGGTTTGATGATATTCTCGTAAACTTGGGAGTAGGTGATCTGTCATGCGTTCCTTTTGCAGGCGCAAAGTCATGACTAAATCTGCATCTTTTAAGGCGGGTTCTAATTCCCAATGTAAAAATAGTTGACGGTTGAGTGTTGGGGATGGGTCTGTTTCGCCCCTTTCTAAAACGAAGTCTTGAAATAACTGAGGTAGAAGGGTGGGTGGTGCTGCTAAATGCACTTGAGCGCCACTAGCTGTTAAACTCCAAATATTTGATCGTGCCACGCGGGAATGTAAAATGTCTCCGACTATGGCAATTTTTTTATTTTTTAATAATTCTAGTCGGGGATGACTACAGTCCATCAGTTTACAGATGGTAAATAAATCTAGCAGTGCTTGGGAAGGATGCTCATGTTGACCGTCACCAGCATTGAGGACGCTCACTCTTACACCTAAACGATCCATTTCTTGAGCGATCGCATTGGGTACTCCTGCTTCTCGATGACGGATCACCATAATATCAGTTCCCATGGCCAAATAGGTTTTGGCTGTGTCCAGGATTGTTTCTCCCTTCGTCATGGAAGAACTGGCTGCGGTGAAGTTGAGGGTATCTGCACTCAGGCGTTTAGCCGCTAGTTCAAAACTGCTGCGGGTGCGTGTGGAAGGTTCAAAAAATAAATTCGCCACCACCTGTCCTTGTAGACTGGGAACTTTTTTTGTCCGCCGTGACAAGACCTCTTGAAAACTAGCAGCAGTTTGTAAAACAGTATCGTATTCAGTCGTTGTGAAGTCAGCAAGGGAAAGAACATGATGACGATTCCAGGTGGTACTAGGCATAAAATTGTTTTTAATATTTAAATTTCCGTTTCCTCAATTATTTATAATCGCATCTAATAAAATACCAGCCCCAAAACGCACAGGGTCACTGCAAGGTAAACCAGTTTCGGCTGTGGTTTGTGCGATCGCCTCCTGAGCTGTATACTCATCTAAATGAGCTGTATTCAAAGCTATAGCAACCACAGAAATATCTCCAAAAGCACCCGCAGCACCAGCTACACTTTCATACAACTGAATTACCTTTGTTAAAGAGGGAATGACAACATGGGAATGATTACGGACTTCCGCCTGTCCCGCCCGATGTGCCAAAATTAATTGGGTCGGTTGGGAACCACGAATTAACGGTAAAGTAGCAGTAGAACCTGGATGCAGCAATGAACCTTGTCCCTCTATATAGAGGATGTCGTAGTCGTTACCATAACGCATCACCATTTGCTCCACAGCACCAGCTGCAAAGTCTACCCGCACAGCATCTAAAGGTACCCCATCCCCTGCTAACATCACCCCAGCTTGACCAGTGGCTAAAAATTTAGAACGCCATCCCCGTCGTTGTGACTCCCTATGTAACTCTAGGCTAGTAGACATTTTACCAATTGCCATATCAGTCCCCACAGTCAGCACCCGCCGACAGGGAAGAGTACGAGCCAAACCACTACCAACTCCTAAATTAGGCGGTTCTTGACGCACATCCCAAATTAATTGTCCTGGTTGGAGCAGAGCCTTTAATTCTGGTATATTTGCCAATGGTGTGTGTAAACCATTTACCAAAGACATCCCAGCTTGTAAAGCATTTTTAATGTCTTCCCAGTAATCATCTGGTAAAGCACCACCTTTAGGAGCAATACCAATTACTAGAACTTCCGGTTTATACTTTAGGGCTGCGGTTAATGATGACACAATTGGCACATCACGTTTTATCCCAGTTAATTCTAACAGAGATTTGCCAGCACAGTGCCGATCAATCAAGGCAACAATAGGGGCTTGACAGTAGCGTAAAAGTGACAGCCCAGTTTTACCCTGAGTTCCTGTAACTCCTTCATGTATAGCAACCGCCAAGGAGGTTAGGACGCAAAAAGCAAGACATCCTCAATGGCATCTCGTAAAGAATCAAACCGCTCAAGTTTTTTGCGGATTCGACTTTTTAACCAAGACCAACATTTTTCAATCTGATTCAGGTCTGGAGAATAAGGTGGTAGGTACAGCACTTCACACCCTGCGTACTGAATCAGTTGTTGAATGCGCCCACCTTTATGAAATGTGGCATTATCCATCACCACAACCTGTCCTGGTTTGAGTGTGGGAAGCAAACAAGCTTCAAGCCAAGTCTCAAATACTATTCGATTACACGCACCCTCAACAGTGAAAGGAGCTATCAGCTTATGGTTACACAGCGCGGCAATTATGTTCACCCGACCTTCACGACGACCTGATTTAAGTGCATGGAAGCGCTGTCCTTTTGAGTTCCAACCGTAATCATACTGGTCTCGGTTGTCCATTCCTGACTCATCGAGGTATACAATCTTCTCCACAGGTAACTCAGACAACTGCGTTACGAAAGCCTGTCGTTTGACCTCATCGCGCTCACGGTAGCCATAAGTCTTTTTTTTCGCGTAAAACCAATTTTTTTCAAAGCTCTTGAGATTGTGCGATCGCTAATTTCTTCAGGCCAAAGTGAGGCCATCTCTACTTGGGTTTTATCGCCATGTACGGAAGCAAACTCACGAAATTTTTCCCAATCGGTAATTTTGTGACCATTCCCAGGACGCTGATTAGGCAAGGCTTGGAAGTCCCCCGTTTCGGTTTTTCGCTTCAACCATAGGGTGATGGTGTTGCGACTAATATTAAACATTTGACTGGCTTGAGTTTTCTTCAAGCCATCGAGTTCAATCGCTTGGATTACTTTTTGACGAAGGTCGTAACTGTACGGCTTGGGCATATACCTGTAGCAAGCGATCGCTTCACATGAAAAGGGACTACTTATAGTTTATGCTTAAATTACCTTGGCGGTTGCTATAACAGAATTGCTATTTTTTGATTATGCAGTAAATGCACTGTATTGTACCCCCAATCCAGGTAAATCGTTTGGTAAAATTCTCCCTTCTTGTAGCAATGCACCAGTAAAGGGATCGTTCATTAAGTTGAGGTGACTGTCTAAATCTAAATAATCAGCTAATGGTGCTAACTGTGCTGCGGCTGTATTTGCTAGTGTACTGTCAGAATAGCAGCCGAACATAACTTTTAACCCATAAGCTCGCGCTGTATGTACCATTCGCATCGCCTCCGTTAGTCCCCCTGATTTCATCAGTTTGATATTTATACCATCCACATAGTTGGCTAAATGGGGAATATCACAGTTGGTAAAGCAACTTTCATCCACAAATATCGGTAAAGAGGACTTTTCTTTAAGTGCAGCTAAACTTGTTTCTTGTCCTCGTGGTAATGGTTGTTCTACATATTTTATACCAATATCAGATAGCCAATTACACATATAAACCGCATCTTCTAAACTCCAACCCCCGTTTGCATCTACGAATAATTGTAAATCTGGTGCTTCTTGTTGCACCGCTCTGAGCATGTCACGATCAGCATTGATACCATTAGGATTACCTAATTTTACTTTGAGAAGGCGAACATCCATAAATTGTAACCAGTCCCGTACCCTGGCTTTGGCTCCAGCTGGTGAATTAATTCCAATGGTGACAGAAGTGGGAACTATAACATTAGGGTCAAGTCCCCAAATTTGCCACAGAGGTAATTCCACGCATTTACCTAGCCAATCAAACAAGGCCATATCCAGGGCTGCCCTTACTGATGAGGGAACCTGTAGTCGTGTTAAAATTATCTCAATTTGCTGTCGCTGTAAAGGGTTGAATGTTTTTAGTATTGGTGCTAGCTGATTCAAATGGTCTTGAATTAGATCAGTAGATTGGGCATGATTGCCTACACCAAATGGTGATGCTTCCCCCCAACCCTCAATGCCATCGTGGAAAATCTTTACCCATAGGTTTGTGGTTTGGGCTGTTGTCCCGCGACTAATAGTCAAGGGAAACCTTTTATTGACAGTAAATAGTTTGATTTCTATTTGCATAAGCAATATTTAGCCAAAACAATTAGCAAAATAATATGATAATCCTATGAAAAATACTAACAAAATAGATTTATTTGGCGCTGTAAATGTCACCAAAAACCAAAAGCAGTTAGACATAGATACCACAGATGATATTGAAGCTATTTTGATTCCTTTTTAGTTAAAAATATGAAAAATCAAATTATGAAAGCAAAAACTGTTGTAGCAATTTGGCGTTTATAGTTGAACAAAAAATAATATAAATATAGATATAAACCAGCAACCTAACCAACCTGGAAGTATGTTATTTAGAAAATATTTATAGAATCAATCTATCTGCTTCACAGTATGCACAGATCCTGTATTATGTGGATCAACAAATCTGGCAGATGAAAAGACACAGGTAAATACAACAACCAGAATCATAAATAGACAAATACCGGACTATCACAGCAATTTTTAGTGGATTGAGGTAAAATAGGGGGTGCAGGATAACCAAACCAGGAAAGTTAGAAAGTTCTTACAGTACCTATCTACTAGGAATATGGCCTGTCTGTGTACCCTAAGGGAAGCAGCTTGGCCTCTATATCTGTGTTAATCTGTTTACATAAATCTTCCATCAATAAAACTTACTGCTAAAGCATTTTGCGGGATCATAAAAAATTAATTGTAAATCAAACACATGTATGAATAATAAACCCAAAATTATTGTTTTAGATGATGACCCCACGGGATCGCAAACAGTCCACAGTTGTTTACTTTTGATGCAGTGGGATATAGATACTTTGCGCGTGGGACTGCGAGACGATTCACCAATATTCTTTGTGCTGACAAATACCAGATCATTACCCCCGGATTCAGCTGCTGCTGTGACTAGAGAAGTTTGTCAAAACTTAAAACAGGCGTTAGCAGCAGAAAATATCACTGATTTTTTGGTTGTTAGCCGCTCGGACTCAACACTACGGGGACATTATCCCATAGAAACGGATGTCATCGCCCACGAGATCGGCCCGTTTGATGCTCATTTTCTTGTCCCGGCATTTTTTGAAGGTGGACGCATCACCCGCGACAGCGTACACTACCTGATTATAGATGGTATACCTACCCCAGTGAATGAAACAGAATTTGCTCGTGATTCCGTCTTCAGCTACCATTACAGTTACTTACCCAAATATGTAGATGAAAAGACTCAAGGGCGTATTAGCGCGGAATCTGTAACCAGATTTTTACTGGAGGATATTCGCAGTGGTAGTTTAGAACGCTTATTACAACTGAGTAATAATCAGTGTGCCGTGGTGGATGGTGAGACCCAAGGGGATCTCAATTCCTTTGCTAGAGATGTGTTAACAGCAGCAAGTCAAGGAAAACGCTTTTTGTTTCGGAGTGCTGCGAGTATTTTAACAGCTTTGGCTGAGTTACCTCCTCAACCCATTGCTGCCGAAAATATGGCAGAATATGTGCGGGATGGAAAACCAGGTGCGGTAATTGTCGGTTCACACGTCAAAAAGACGACCCAGCAGTTGCAAGCCTTATTGCAAGTTGAGGGGACAGCGGGAATTGAAGTAGATGTGGCCCGATTACTAGATAATGGGGAGAATGAATCTGCCAAACTGGTGAGAGATATCCTGGAAAGTACAAAAGTGGTACATAATGCAGGGAAAACACCAGTAATTTATACCAGTCGTCAGGAATTAGCTTTTGAGGATATCAACACCAGGTTAGAATTTGGGCTGAAAGTGTCGCGTTTATTGATGGATATTGTCCAGGGCTTACCATCTGATATCGGATTTTTAATCAGCAAGGGTGGGATCACTTCCAACGATGTTTTGAGTACAGGACTGTGTTTAGATTCAGCTCGGTTACTGGGACAAATTTTAGCTGGTTGTTCCATGGTGATCACCACAGCAGAACACCCTCAGTTTCCGAATTTGCCAGTGGTGCTGTTTCCTGGTAATGTTGGCGATGCTGATGCCTTGGCCACAATTTACAGAAGATTAACTAGAAAACTATAGGTAAAACATTTTTGGATCTTAAAACTGACTTAATATTGATTATTCCTCGGTGTATCTTTTGGTTGGTGCTGCATGACTTCTGATGCTCATATCCCTAATTTAGAGTCAAATTCTCATATTCCTGATTTAGAAGTAAATCCTAGCTTTGCAGACTATGAGTCGTCAAAGTCTGATACTATTGAGACCGTTGCAGATAATATTATCCCAGATACAGAACTAAATTCTGTTATCCTTTACTTACAGTCAAATTCTCAATCAGATGATGTAGATTCAAATTCTATTCCCACTGATGCGGATTCTCTGTCTCAGTTGGATGAGATAGATTTGGATCTTGACTCTCCTAGTCAATTAACAGCAGAGAATAGGTTAAAAAACCATATCCAAGTGCAGTTAAAAAGTGAGGGGGAAAGACTGTTGGTAATTTTGCCAGATGAATCTCAAGTACCGGCTTCAGAACTCGCCTGGTCCGAGATTTGGCAACAATTAAAGTTGCGGTTAAATGCTGGCGATCGCTTTCGCCAATCAAGCAGATCAGTACATTTAATATCTAAAGACCGGTTGTTAGATGGCCGACAACTACAAGAATTCGCTGAACTCTTGGGTGAAGCGCAACTAGATTTGAAATCTGTAGCCACCAGTCGTCGGCAAACTGCGATCGCCGCTGTCACCTCTGGTTATTCAGTCGAACAGATTTTACCAGACACTTCTTTAACTTCCCAGTCTCAAACCCCCACACCCACCTCAGCAGATACCCTATATCTGGAAATGACAGTACGTTCTGGGACAGAAATTCGTCATCCTGGTACATTAGTTCTTTTAGGAGATTTAAATCCAGGTGGTATCCTGGTTGCACAAGGGGATATTATAGTGTGGGGGAGATTACGTGGAATTGCTCATGCTGGTGCTGGAGGCAATCGTCAGTGTCTGATTATGGCCTTGCAAATGGAACCAACCCAGTTGCGGATCGCGGATGCTGTAGCTAGGCCACCGGAGAAATCACCAATGCCGACTTTTCCAGAAGTGGCTCACATTACCTCTGAAGGAATTCGCATCGCCAGGGCTAATGATTTTTCCAGAAACCAATTAAATAGGTTAAATCAGGTGCTATAAGTATTTACTATATTTCCTGAACCCTCATCGGGCGCAACTCTATCATGACTCGGATTATTGTGATTACCTCCGGTAAAGGAGGAGTGGGTAAAACCACAGTTTCAGCAAATTTAGGCATGACTTTAGCCAAAATGGGGCGTCAAGTGGCTTTAGTTGATGCGGATTTTGGTCTGAGAAATTTGGATTTGTTACTGGGATTGGAAAACCGCATCGTTTATACTGCAGTGGAAGTTCTGGCTAGGGAGTGTCGATTAGAACAGGCCTTGGTCAAAGATAAGCGACAGCCTAATCTTGTATTACTACCAGCAGCGCAAAATCGGTCTAAGGATGCAGTCACTCCTGAGCAAATGAAGTTGCTAGTCAATGCACTAGCACAAAAGTTTCAGTACGTAATTATCGATAGTCCGGCTGGCATTGAAAATGGGTTTAAAAATGCCATCGCCCCAGCAAAAGAAGCCCTAATTGTCACCACTCCCGAAATTTCCGCAGTTCGCGATGCTGACAGAGTAGTCGGGTTACTAGAAGCACAAGGAATTAAGCGTGTTCATTTAATCATTAACCGCATCAGACCAGCAATGGTGCGCGCAAATGATATGATGTCTGTGCAAGACGTTCAGGAACTGCTGGCAATACCCCTCATTGGGGTGATACCAGATGATGAGCGTGTTATTGTATCTACCAATCGCGGCGAACCTTTAGTATTAGGGGATAACCCCTCTTTAGCAGCCATAGCCTTTGATAATATTGCCCGTAGATTGGAAGGGGAAAAGGTCGATTTTCTTGATCTGGACTCACCCCACGACAGCCTCTTCGCCCGTCTGAGAAGGTTGTTATGGACAAAGATTGTTTAACTTATGTTCCAGTCTCCGCAAACCTATTGGCAATGATTCTCGAACTTATAGAACGGTTATTTTTACGTACTCCTGACAGCAGTCGCACACAAGTGAAACGTCGCTTGCAACTAGTGATTGCCCATGACCGAGTTGATTTAGACCCGCAAAAGTTAGAAAAAATGCGACAGGAAATTCTAGAGATAGTTTGTCGCTATGTGGAAGTTGAGCCAGAGGGACTGGAATTTTCTCTAGAAAGCAACCAACGCACCACAGCATTGATTGCTAATTTACCTATCCGTCGGGTCAAACAAACCCTCAATCAATTAGAAAACAGTGAAAAGTCAGAATAGTAGTAGTTAGCTAAATCACTAAATAGAAACATTTATATAGCTTTAATTGTGGTAAAAAAATCCCGTTGTCATACAATACAACGGGAGTCAGGCTAAATCTTGAGAAGCTATCGAAAAGCAAATTGTGGACTTGGCCAAACTTCTGTAATTTTTTGACCAAAAGTAATAGGCTGATCTGTATCCGATGTATTTAAAGTTTCACCATCGGTAGTAACTTGCACCAAAGGCCAGTTTTCTTCTCCCATTTCTCCAGCACGGAAAAGTGTATGCTCAGGTTTGTTTTTACTCCAACCCAATAAGACAGCTATCTTTTCATGCTCATGTGCCTCACGAGTCGGAGCAACAGTATTAATGTAATTTTTCTGTCGATCCCAAATCACTGCATGATCTGTAGAATCCCCTGTATTAAACTTACCTTTGAATTTACGTGCTAAGAAACGATCACCTTTTTCTGACCAGCTAACAGGAACTAAAACCGCGATTCTACCACTCATATTAGTATCGGCTACTACCGAGGATTCCTTTCTATTCAACAAAGGCTCCCTGATAGGCCCAGTTGAAAGCATGACCCGCAAAGTTTTGGTTTGCGTATCTTCTAGAAACATCACACTGGTAACTTGGCTCTCATACATTTGCGGTTTTACTTCTAGCTGCACCCTACTGTAAACAATATATCTACCATCGGGAGAAATCACAGGCACACTGCGATAATAGCGAACCCCTGAACCACCATTAGCACTAATAGACTCATGGGTTGCGACAATCCATTTCCAAGGTATCGGATGCGGGCTTCCTATGGGATCAAAGTTTCCCACTTGCGCTTCATCCAGTACTTCCACAGCAGGTGTTTGTGTCCTGAAAATCTCTTGTAATTGTTGAGGAGTTTGTCTCAATGATTTAGACATCAACAGTTCATTAGGAAACTTCCCATGGAGGCTAGTTCCCGTCTGTGGGTATTGTTCCCCTGAATTCAATTTACTAACAAGCGTTTCTGGAATTACTACTAGCTTTTGTCCTGTTAATCGTGAAGCATGATCGACATCAATATAGTCGATTTCCCCTGTTTGTAATCTTGATTTTTTCCCAAGAGAAGCCATTAACAATGGCATAGAGCGAGATTGTGCCCTTAAGGAAATGATGGGAGATGTTTTTAGTACTTCAACTAAATAAGGTTCATTTATACTAGCTACAGTCAATGGAGCAGAGTCAAATTTTGAACTCGCAGTCGCCATATTTGTCACTGCTTTTGATTGTTTTGCGGAGCTAGAATGAACCGAAGCCGCAACTAAGGGGGCGAGCAGTATCACTAAGACAAGATAATTGAGAAGTGCTTGGACGCTGAACCATCCTGACAGCAACAAGGGTTTAAGCATATGTAGATTCTCTAGGGAGGGGAGACGCTGTGTGAAGAGCAATACCTAGGCAGCAAGGAAGCAGGTGATAATTAGGTAATTACAGGTATGTATAACTACAATAATTATCTGGATTCAAGCAGTAAAATTAGATAATTTGTTCAAACTTTGCAGACTTTTACAAAACTTTACCATCATGACTCACACCTCATTATGGATAAAATATTTAGTAGGTGGTTTACCTATTGATTCCTGCTACAACAAAGCAGACCCCGATAAAGCTATAACTGAGGCGTTTTGTTAAAAGTTGGGAAATATAAAGCACAACTTTATAAAACTCAGAAAAAAAACTTAGGATGTACCATTAGATGCTAACTAAGAATGTCAATTCAAAAGATTGTGGGACTACCATCCGCGAGCTTGAGAAAGAAGACTCAACTTGCAGCGCAACATAGGTGAAATTCATCCCAGAGATTTACTGAGTCAAGCTAAAATCACTTGTTGTGAGACATACCCCAATAGGATTACCACTACTGTTGAAAGTTGAGAGCAACTGATTAGCTATTCAACCTATGACATACAGTCTACCAAGCAATTCTCATTTTCGGCAATATAAAACCACTTTAAGATCAAAAAATTCATTTTCCACTCTTATTGCCCAGAATCCTAGGTGATAAACAGTCTAAATAGGAATATGTTGATACTCCCCAATCTCAAGACACTGTGGTTCTCAGCTCTACCTGAGGAGGATGAAGGATATATCACTACTCTATTTGGGCAAACCTGGTGATTATGGTAACTTCTACAACTAAAAAAAAGAATAATGGTGTACCCCGCACCTGGTTGTGAATCTACTCACTTCTAATCAGGAGAGTGTCAAGTAAAATTAAGAAACCTCTTTATGTAGTTGGCACAAGGAGTTTTCAAGGTGCTATGCCTTACGGGTCTAGGTTGTTTAAGTGGTTGAATATCTTACAAACTACAATTAAGATACCACAAAAGCCAGTATCTTGATTATTATGCCTAAACCTGAGATTTTTATCACTTTTCGTTTGAAGGAACAGGAGAAGGAATTACTTAAAGAATATTGCGAGCAAGAAGGTAGAACTCAAACAGACATTTTACGGGAATTGGTTAGAGGTCTAAGACGGCGACTAAAGTCGCCACCCATTCATCCCACCCCTTAAGGACGCAACAGTCTGAAAATCCCAGAAATTTTCAGGCTTTTACCGGTGAGCTTCTCTGCTTTTATGACTGTAAATTAAGTCAGGAGCAATACTATAAAATTATTGTGTCCTGGGGGAAACGCCAATTATCAAGGGAATCTTGATAACACCACCAGAAACAGCAACCTACCTAATAAGTAATAAATAATGAAAGTAGTATTTTTTGGAACACCTCACTTCGCCGTTCCTACCCTAGAAAAATTACTTAATGAACCAGAGTTTGAGGTTTTAGCAGTGGTTACCCAACCTGATAAACGTCGGGAACGGGGGAATAAATTAATCCCTTCCCCTATCAAAACCCTTGCTATTAACCATAATTTGCCCGTATGGCAACCACAACGTATTAAAAAGGATGCTGAGACCTTACAGTGGCTGCAACAGTGTGATGCAGATGTGTTTGTGGTAGTGGCCTATGGACAGATTTTGTCAGCAGAAATATTGGATATACCCAGGTTAGGCTGTATTAACGTCCATGGCTCGATTTTACCTAAGTATCGTGGTGCAGCGCCAATTCAGTGGTGTCTGTATAATGGGGAACAGGAAACGGGGATCACGACCATGTTAATGGATGTAGGAATGGATACCGGCGCTATGTTGTGCAAAGCAACCACACCGATTACATTGCTAGATAATTCCCAGGATTTAGCCCAGAGGCTATCTGTCATGGGAGCAGATTTATTAGTAGAAACTTTATTCCATTGGCAAAATCAACAAATTGAACCGGTGACTCAAGATGAATCAGAGGCGACTTACGCCCCTTTGATTACAAAGGAGAACTACACATTAGATTGGTCAAAGACTGCTATTCAATTACACAACCAAATTAGAGGCTTTTACCCGAACTGTACAACGACCTTTCGGAATCAAGGAATAAAAATCATCGCCTCTATTCCCATTGGCGATGCTCACTGTGACAAGCCGACACCTGAACTAACAGAAATATACGAAAAACTATCTAATTTATCAAATATATCAGGGAGCATAGGAGAGGTGGTAAGCATCGCCAGGGGAATTGGCCCTATTGCCCAAACTGGTGAGGGGTTGCTACTGTTACGAGAGGTTCAGTTAGCTGGCAAACGTCCCCAGTCGGGATGGGATTTTGTCAATGGTAACCGTTTAACTGTTGGCGAGGTATTAGGCTAAGGTCTCAAGATGCAATGCTAACTTCTCACTTCTAGTTTTTCGTAGAAACGGCAAGACTCACAGGGACCTTCTGGGTTGACAGCACAGCGGATGATTTCCGACTGTGCATTATACTTACAACTAGCATCACCTATTACCCAACGCCCCTGGACTAAAGTTTTCTCCATTGGTCTTTTGGCAGACTGTACGTAAAGAGCTATATTCCGCAGGTGGTAACGTCCCGATTTAAATTGGTATCTGTGGCGGCGTTCTAATACCGCATAAGTTTTACCTTCAAAATCGACATAGTTTCCTGGTTGGGGTGTCCAATCGAGTTGGACTCTACCGAGTGACTGGTTACCATGTGTCAGAATCATCTCAGTTGCTAAAGACTCTGGCTGCATAAATTTATATGATGTGATTTACATTATACAAATGGTATCGCAGTGGACTACTATAGCTTACCAAATCTCGTCGATCGCTGGCGATCGCCAGCAAAGATTTCACCACGATTTGCCTGGCTGCAATAGTCTATAATTAAAAAGCAATAATTACTATAGACAAATCCAAGGATGACTGAATTGGGTTGAGATAAACTTCATATAAGTTTACAAAGAGCCGCCCATGGAGCCGGCATAAAGGTAAATATAGGCCTCTAATATCATTGATATATAGGCAATAGAGAGATTAAGCAAATTTAGCCAACATACAATTTCCCCCATATCTATTACATTATCTAAAGTTATGTAGCCTTTTGATTACGGACGATAGGCTACTGCTGTAAACTATGCTTTGATATATGATTCTTTTGCAGAGAAGAACACTGGAAAGGAGCCTTTTTTCAATGTCTCATACCGTAAAAATCTACGATACCTGCATTGGCTGCACCCAGTGCGTCCGCGCTTGTCCTACAGACGTGTTGGAGATGGTACCTTGGGATGGCTGTAAAGCCGCTCAAATTGCCTCATCACCGCGCACTGAAGACTGCGTAGGATGTAAGCGTTGTGAAACAGCCTGTCCCACTGACTTTTTAAGCATCCGAGTCTATTTAGGGGCTGAGACAACTCGCAGCATGGGTCTAGCTTATTAGGGAATTGAGTTTAAATTCCTGATTTGGTTGACACTTGAGGTATGTAGGGTGAATATATTCACCCTACAAAATTTTTATTTTATTTTTATTTTTTTGAGAAAAACTGAAAAACCATGATCATAGCTGTTAGCATAGGGAGCTAATTGCTGCTTTTCTACAGTATCTTCAAACCAGGTGGTGTCAGTCATGTGTGGAATCGTTGGGTATATAGGCACTCAATCGGCAACAGATATTTTATTGGCTGGGCTGGAAAAACTAGAGTATCGGGGGTACGACTCCGCCGGGATAGCTACAGTCTGGGAAGGTGAGGTAAACTGTGTTCGTGCCAAAGGCAAACTAAATAATCTCCGTTCTAAACTCGAACAAATAGTAATTCCTGCCCAAATTGGAATTGGTCACACTCGCTGGGCGACTCATGGTAAGCCAGAAGAACACAACGCCCACCCCCATATGGACATGGCCATGCGCGTGGCTGTGGTACAAAATGGCATTGTTGAAAACTACCGGGAGTTGCGCGAAGAACTTCAACAAAAAGGACACCTGTTTGTTTCCGAAACCGACACCGAAGTAATTCCCCATCTCATAGCCGAATTTTTAAAGCATCCCCCACAGACCCATCTCCCTACATCCCCATCTCCTTTATTAGAAGCAATTCGCCAAGCTGTTGAATATCTTCAGGGTGCATTTGCGATCGCAGTTATTTCTGCTGACTACCCAGATGAGTTAATTGTAGTGCGTCAACAAGCCCCCCTAGTGATTGGCTTTGGTCAAGGTGAATTCTTTTGCGCTTCTGACACCCCAGCCATTGTACCTCATACCCGTGCCGTTTTACCACTGGAAAACGGCGAAATCGCTCGTATGACACCATTAGGCGTAGAAATTTATAACTTTGCCGGGCATAGATTGAAAAAACATCCCCGGTTACTGAACTTGAATCCCACTATGGTAGAAAAACAGGGATTCAGACACTTTATGCTCAAAGAAATCCATGAGCAACCAGGGGTAGTTCGAGCTAGTTTAGCCGCTTACTTTGATACTGATACTAATTTGACTGAATCAAAGTCACCAATTAACCTCAGCTTACCTGATGAATTTTATACAGACCTAGAACAAATTAATATTGTTGCCTGTGGTACGAGTTGGCACGCAGGATTAATCGGCAAATATTTAATTGAACAACTGGCAGGGATTTCTACTCAAGTACATTATGCTTCTGAGTATCGCTATGCACCCTCACCCTTAAGTGCCAATACATTAATCATTGGTGTTACCCAATCTGGTGAAACTGCGGATACACTCGCGGCTTTAAGTATGGAAAAAGACCGTCGTCAAGGGAAAGAAGACAAATATCAAGCGCGACTTTTAGGTATTACCAATCGTCCAGAAAGCAGTTTAGGTTTAATGGTTCCCCATATGATCAACACCTTAGCAGGAATTGAAATTGGGGTGGCAGCAACCAAAACTTTTACCGCCCAACTGATGGCATTTTACGCTTTAGCTCTAGATTTAGCAGCACGTCGCCAGACAGTTTCACCAGAGAGATTACGGGAAATTATTGATGGGTTACAGCAAATTCCTCAACAAATTGAGGCGACTTTACCCACTCAGGAAACTTTAACTGAACACCTAGCCCATGATTTTACTGAAACCAAAGATTTTATCTTTTTAGGGAGGGGGATCAACTTTCCCATCGCCTTGGAAGGAGCTTTAAAATTAAAAGAAATTAGCTATATTCATGCTGAAGGTTATCCAGCTGGGGAAATGAAACATGGACCGATTGCTTTATTGGAAGCGAAAGTTCCTGTAGTGGCGATCGCAGTTCCTGGTAGTGTGTATGAAAAGGTGCTTTCTAATGCTCAAGAAGCCAAAGCCAGAGATTCCCGCCTAATTGGTGTCACTCCCATCCATGATGGCGAACCTGGGGAGATTTTTAACCATCTGCTCGCCGTTTCTGAGGTAGATGAGTTATTATCGCCTATTCTGACAGTGATTCCTTTGCAATTGTTAGCCTATCATATTGCTGCCCGTCGTGGTTTAGATGTAGATCAGCCTCGGAATTTAGCAAAATCTGTAACTGTTGAATAAATAATGTCAATACTGCATCTTCACCATGAAGTAGCTGGGCTAACTACTACAGAATCTCGTAACACAAAAGTTTGGCAGATAGCCTACTATATGTTCCTTGACCTTGGAGATTACCATAATTAAACCCTGTGTTGTAGACTATAAGGCTGTAACAGTTTACAAAATAGGCAAAAATCTGGCTCATTTAGAAAATATTTCTGAAAATTGTGATCTATGGGCGAACATTTACAGTATAATTGCTTTGCCCTATTCCCTAATTGGTAAATTTTCTCACCCCGAAGTTAATAATATCTTTTTGCGGATATCTCTGACGATGCTTGAAGGACTACAAAGGTCTCTTTCAAAATCGATATCAAGATTTTCGTTTTTTATTGTCCAATTTTCCAATTCTTGAACTTAATATGAAACTAATCAAAAAATCTGAAAAGCTTCTCCTCGATAAGATCAAGCTCATGGAGGAAGCCGAAGAAAAAGGTTTTCCTGCAGACACTCTTAATGTCCTAGAACCTATGGTTGAGGAACATCCAGAAGAATATGAAGATGGAGAGATTAGCTACATTCCTGTACGTACTCATCCCATAGTCCAATCTCTGGGTAACTCAGGTTGGCAAGTTTCCGATATTTGGAAGGATGTCAGAGTCGATAATTTTTCCAGTTGAGAGAAATAGTACTTAAATTGTCTGTACATTCTTCATCCCACCCCTGTAAGGAGTGGGTTTTATGCTATCATAGACACTAAAGTTTTGACGTGACTATATCTGACCACGGGAATTTATCACCTCCCGTGCTAATGTATAGATTAAAGCCAAAATTCAAATCAGATGCGTGTAAACAATTAAGTATAGATAGTGTAAAGAAAAAAAAATAATAATTTTCTAGGCTTTATTTTCTTTTGGTGATAGAATATACGACTGATATAGATAAAATAAAAGTGTTGTAGCTGTGAAAAAGAAGCCAAAACCAAGGATAGCTTCCCTCCGTGAAAAAGCGGGTCTAACTCAACTTGAACTGTCTCGTCTTGTCGGCGTCACTGAAAGCACTATCCAGAACTGGGAAAGCGGGAGAACGGGGATAGAGCATATTGAAAGGATCATTAGGTTTTGCAGGGCTTTGAATTGCCAAGTTGAAGACCTAATTGAACCTGGGAGTGATTCACGACAACATCCAAATTCATTACATGACATCCATCATCTCCTAGGTACTGAAGACTCAGCATATCCTGCTTCTTATCCTCACATGAGTGAAGGGGAAATAGCGCAGTGGTAATAGTTGGCTTGATATCCTGAGTTCATATTGAATTCCTGGCTGTGAAGTCACAGCTAGTTTTTTGCTGCCAAAGTGTATTAATAGTCACAAATTCATAGCCTTGATGTATTAATTGCGGAATCAGTGCTTGGACAATGACAGCAACATCTTGTCCACCACAAGCACCATCATGCAAAACAATTAGTGAACCGTTCTCCACTTGTTTGAGAACTCGTCGGACTACAGTAGCTACTCCCGGCCTTACCCAGTCTTCTGGTACAACACTCCACATAACTGGGCGGTAATTCCATTTAGAGAATAATTGTAAAGTGTGGGGTGTAAATAAACCGTTGGGGGGTCGAACATCGTACACTTGCTCAGGTGTTAAGTCACAAGCATTGTAGATCGCAGCTTGAGTTTTTTCCAAACTGTCTTGCAGGTCATTTGGCGAGAGCGTGGGAAAAGAATGATGATTATAACCATGCAATCCAATCCAGTGTCCGCGATCGCATATGGCTTTGGCAATAGCTGGGGAACGATTCACACAAGCACCCAACCAAAAAAAGCTAGCTTTGATATTATAACGGTCTAATACGGCCAACACTTGGGGTGTATATTCTGGGTGGGGGCCATCATCAAAAGTCAGAGCGATGGCTTTATGCTCACGATTACCACTCCAAAGACAGTGAGGAAAACTAGGTTTAAGAATGCGATACAACAACGGGAATAGCGGAGCCAAATGCATTTTAGGTTATTGATAGCTTCTGCTAGTCTAGCGTGTAAAAAATCAAATATTCATATATAAATCTACCCTATGCGCCTGTTCTCACTGGATGTGTTTCGCGGTATTACCATTGCAGCGATGATTTTAGTCAACATGGCAGGAGTAGCAGATAAAGTATATACTCCCCTAGCTCATGCTGATTGGCACGGATGCACACCCACTGACCTAGTATTTCCCTTTTTCCTGTTTATTGTCGGTGTATCAATGTCATTTTCATTGTCAAAGTACACCGCAGGGGTTTACTGGCGCATCTGGCGTCGTACTGCCATACTATTTCTCCTAGGCTTACTACTAAACGGCTTTTGGAATCGGGGGATTTGGACTTTTGATTTAAGTAACATCCGCATCATGGGAGTATTACAGCGCATTAGTCTCACATACCTGTTCGCGGCGATCGCAGTCCTCAAGCTACCACCCAAAGGACAGTGGATACTAGCAGGAGTATTACTCATCGGCTCTTGGCTCACCATGATGTATGTCCCAGTTCCCAATTATGGGGCGGGTGTACTGACTCCCACAGGTAACTTTGGCGCATATGTTGACCGCTTAATTATTCCCCCAGTCCACCTATATGCAGGTGACGGGTATAAAAATTTGGCAGATCCTGAGGGACTATTTAGCAGCATTACTGCGGTAGTTAATGTTATGGCTGGGTACTTTACAGGTAGATGGATACGCGAACAGCCAGTAACAACACGCACAACAATGGGATTGGGATTATTTGGGATTGGTTGCTTAATTATTGGTTGGGTGTGGGGGTTGACATTTCCCATTAATAAAAAACTTTGGACAAGTTCTTATGTGATGTTTAGCACTGGTTGGGCTTTACTATTCCTCGCAGCTTGTTATGAATTGATAGAAGTAAGGCTAATTCGACGCTGGAGTAAACCCTTTGAAATTATGGGCTTAAATGCGATCGCCTTGTTCACAGCATCAGTTTTACTAATTAAAATCTTAGTCAGAACTAAAATCGGCACAGGTGAAACTGCTATCACCACCTACAACTGGATTTACCAAAACATTTTCGCATCTTGGGCGGGTGAACTCAACGGTTCATTTCTATTCGCCCTAGTCACCCTGTTATTTTGGTTAGCAGTGAGTTATCTCATGTATCGCCAACAGTGGTTTATTAAAGTCTAACTCGAGGGCTGTGACATGAGATTCTCCCTACTTTTTCCCAATAGAATCCCCCTGTATTTAGACCACCCTGTTAACTGTGAGCAATTCCTTCTTGGCGAGCTGCTTGTTGGACAGCAGCAGCAACCGCAGGAGCAACCCGTTGATCAAATACTGAGGGGATAATATGTTCCCGATTCAAGTCTGAAGGTTTGACTAAAGATGCGATCGCGCTAGCTGCTTCTAAATACATACTGGTAGTAATAGATTGGGCCCGACAATCTAAAGCACCACGAAAGACCCCTGGAAAAGCCAAAACGTTATTAATTTGGTTCGGGTAGTCACTTCGACCAGTAGCCATCACAGCCACAATTTTACTCACTAATTCTGGCTGAATTTCGGGTATGGGATTAGCCATAGCAAAAATAATCGGGTCTTTAGCCATTGCTTGCACCATTTCCACTGTCAACACTCCTGGAGCGCTCACACCGATAAATACATCTGCACCTTGCATTGCACCTGCTAGAGTACCCTGAGCCTTAACGGCGAATTCCTGCTTTTCTGGGGTCAACCCAGTGCGGTTAGTCGAGACAATTCCTTTAGAGTCGCACATCCAAATTGTTTGAGCGCCAGCTTTGCGAAGTAACCGGGCGATGGCTACCCCAGCAGCTCCCGCACCATTAATCACAATGCGGATTTCTGTAATGGACTTGTTCACCAGTTTTAAAGCGTTAAACAAGGCGGCTAAGGTGACAATAGCTGTACCATGTTGGTCATCATGAAACACTGGGATATTTAATTCTGCTCGTAATCTTTGTTCAATTTCAAAGCAACGAGGAGCAGCAATGTCCTCTAAATTGACACCACCAAACACCGGCGCCAAGTTTTTCACTGTTCGCACAATTTCATCTGTATCTTGGGTATCCAGAGAGATAGGAAAAGCATCAATACCGGCAAATTCTTTAAACAGCATCGCTTTACCTTCCATAACTGGTAAAGCCGCAGATGGGCCAAGATTTCCCAAACCCAACACCGCACTACCATCGGTAACAATAGCTACAGTATTTTGTTTGATAGTTAAATTGTAAACTTCTTCGGGAGCTTCAGCAATCGCAGTACAAATGCGCCCTACTCCTGGAGTGTAGGCCATAGCCAAATCGGAAACACTCGTCAGGGGGATGCGACTGGTAATACTAATTTTGCCCCCACGATGCAAGTTAAAGGTGCGATCATAAACACTTAGCACCTGAATATCTGGTAATGCTTTCACCCCTTGCACAATAGTCTCAGCGTGTTCGGTACTAGCTGCATCTACAGTAATATCACGGATAGACTCATGACGGGTCTGCTCGATTAAATCAATTTGTCCCAGATTACCGCCACTGGTGGCGATCGCCTGGGTAATTGATGCTAACATTCCCACACGATTGGGAATTTTTAACCGCAGGGTGACACTAAAACTAGAATTAGGGGTTAGCGTTGTCATTGATTGTAATTTGGGATTTTAAGTTTAAGATTTTATATCGAATTGTCCAAAAATCGTCGCTAATTTTACTTCATTTAACCAATTAATCCCACAGCTTCCAGCCGTGGGAGCATGAAAATAGCTGCCAGATTCAGGATTATCTGCGCCATCTGGTTTTTACTATAGACTCTCCAAATAATTCAATAGGTCTGCCATTTCGTCAGCGCTGGGTTGAAATTTTGGCATTGGAGGCGTTTCGCCACTAATGACTTGGTGAATCAGCTGGGATGGTGATTTGCGCTTTGAAACCCCTTGCAAACTAGGTCCGACTAGCCCATCCGCTTCTACTCCATGACAACCAGCACAATTAATCTGAAAGATAGCATTTCCTTGAACTGGGTTTCCTTTGAGGGAAAGGACATTCCGCACATAAGGATCAGAAGCTCCAACCATTTCAACACCAAAAATGCCCAAAGCAGCTGCTAGCAGTATCGCCAGAGCCAACAAAGCGATCCACTGTATTTGAGTTTCGGGTTTGGTAATCTGGTTATCCAAAAGGTTTGCCGTCAAAGTCGAGGTTACTAACAGTTTTGCATTTCCTACACATAGCTTAAAAGTTCTTGATAGTATCTGCAAGCACTAAATATAATTTTTTCCTGATGATTTATGCACTAAAAACATTGTCGAGGGAGGGATTCATCCTCAATTTGGTAGAATGAACATCAGCATCCAATATTTAACCTTTGCTAACAGGAGATTTAAAGTGGTTGAACCCCTGCTTTCAGGTATTGTCCTCGGTTTGATTTTTGTCACCCTTGCCGGGCTATTTTACGCCGCCTATAAGCAATACAAGCGCCCCACCGAATTGGGCGGTTAACAGTTCTGTGTAGAGATGTGAGCAATCACATCTCTACATTATTTATGTAAAACTATTTGGCTTTTATACTTAAGTTTAGTTACACAGTATATAATTTTAAAGCATTTGCTGAGATCGAATATTTGTATAGAAAGTTAGCGCTGTGTTACCGTAAACCTTTTGGCGGCAAATTTCCCAATTACTAATTATTGGAGGTTTCCAACTTTGGGGATTATGTTCTACAGCGATTTCCCCATTCACAGCTAATAGATTATGATCAGCGATCGCCGCTAATACAGGCTGGTATAATCCACTAGCATAAGGCGGATCAAAGTATATTTTGTCAAATTGTTGCCCTAATAAGTTTTTTAACTGCTGGCTGACATCACCTCGCAAAATGCGCCATTTTTGTTCACTACTAGCTACCTGCTGCCAGTTTTGTTGAATGATGGCACAGGCTCGGCTAGATTTTTCTATTCCTACTACTAAGCTGGCTCCTCTACACAAAGCCTCTGCACCCATGGAACCAGTACCAGTACATACATCTAGCCAGCGACAATCGACAATTTCGCCTTGCCAAATATTGAATACTGCCTCCCGAACCCGGGCACTCGTGGGTCTGGTAGCTTGCCCTGGTAAACTTTTAATTTGGCGATTCCCGTAAATTCTCAGTGTCATTGTTCATCAGTCATCAGTCACCAGTCATCAGTCATCAGTCATCAGTCATGGGAAAAACATGACAAAGGACAAACAACAAACGACAACATCTCCGAGTCAGAGTAAGATTAAGCAGCAATTTTTTCCCGCACTTGTGCAACAAAATTAGACAGGATTTGCAACCCGATATTAGAAGATTTTTCCGGATGAAATTGCACTGCTGTCAGGTTTTCATGAGCAATAGCAGCGGTGATGGTTTGAGAACCGTGAGTTACAGTGGCCGCCCGCACCTCGGGGTTAATGGGGTCAACATAGTAAGAATGAACGAAATACACCCAAGGATTAGCTGGTAAATGCTCCCACAACAGGCTTTTTGGTTGGGTGAACTCTAGTTGGTTCCATCCCATATGAGGAATAGTAATCCCTGGTTCTGGTTGAAATCGGCGCACCTTTCCGGGGACAATTCCTAGCCCTGGTTGGGTTCCCTCAGCACTAGATTCAAATAAAATCTGCAATCCCAAACAGATACCTAAAAAGGGTTTACCAGATGAGATCGTATCTTTAATGGGTTGTTCTAAGTCCAGCGATCGCAGGTGTTGTACTGCGGGGTCAAATGCTCCCACCCCTGGTAATACAACTGCATCCGCCAGTTCTAAATCTTTAGCAGCATGAGTAATCTGAGGAGTTGCTCCTACTTTTTCTAAACCTTTGCAGACTGAGTGCAAATTTCCCATATCGTAATCTACGACTGCAATGACTGGCATTGACCTACTCCTTGTAAGTTTATTATGGAGGGTGTTTCTATTCTAAATAATATTTCTTATGCGGAAAAGAATACTATTAACTTCTTTTGATGTTTGGTTGAGTGAGCAACAGTCAAATTCTTCTGATGATTTATTACTGGAAGTGATCAAAGTTAAGTCCCTTGCTCATGATTTAAAATTTTTGCAGCGTTTACCTGTGGATGGTGATCTGGCTATTTCCCAAGTCAGGCAAAAAATTACTCAACTCCAGCCCAATTACATTATTTGTTGTGGTATGGCTGCTAGTAGGACAAAACTAAGTCTGGAAAGGGTTGCTAGTTCTGGGGAAAGTATTTTGCAGACGAATGTTAATTTAGAAAAAATACTCGAGGGTACCAAAGCAGTTGAGATTAGCCACGACTGCGGCAAATTTGTTTGTGAGAGTCTTTACTATTGGGTTTTACATTACTTGTGCCAAAATCAACTGGCAACACCATGTATTTTTGTCCATGTTCCACTGTTAAATCCAGAGAATTTGCCCGTCATCTTGGCTGACTTCTTATTAATTATTCACAATCTGGCACCTTTGCCAAGTCAT
Organism: Anabaenopsis elenkinii CCIBt3563; assembly: GCF_015245355.1. GTDB lineage: Bacteria > Cyanobacteriota > Cyanobacteriia > Cyanobacteriales > Nostocaceae > Anabaenopsis > Anabaenopsis elenkinii. Next base: position 145,220 of record NZ_CP063311.1, read on the forward strand.
CAGCGTCTCTAAAATAAAATTTTTCCAAGTTGTATGTTTTCTTTATTACTTAGTTCTCTACTCACCCAATCAACACCTGCTACCCTACCCGCGTCAGAGGTAATACAGACTCAAGAAGTGCGTCCTTTACCCGGAAAACTGGATACTGTGCCTGTATTTAATAGCAATAGTCCAGAATTGGTTTTAAAAGAGGGAATTTTACTTTCTACTTTTCCCCCAGATGATAAAAAAACCCCAACCGCACATTTAAATTATCCTTTTCAAGGGCGATTTGATGTTTTTGCCCACCATGTTGCTAGGGCTGAACCACCAGAGGATTTACGATCGCTCTATCTGGGGATCATGCTGCATAACCCTGGAACTCAACCGGTAACGATTAACATTTTGCAAGCAGCAAGTTATTTGAGTCAACCAGATGCACCATTTATTCAGTTACCAGCGATGAGTCAGAATATCTTAGGTAAGATTTTCGCCGGACCAGGCGATCGCGCTGTATCTGATATCTTAAGAGGAAGGCGGCAAGAAATTTTCCCACCCCAAATTGTCATTCCCCCAGGGGAAAATCAGATGTTATTAAATCTCCCTATTCCCGTAAAGGAACTGACACCACCTTTAAATGGCCGCTCTACCTTAATGCGGTTAAACAGTACTGGCCAAGTTTATGCCGCTAGTATGGCTTTATTTGCGCGTCAAAATCCCGATGGTACTGAGGGTGAGCCTACTTTACAGGAGTGGGAAAATTTACTCAAAAATGGAGAATTATCAACCCCACGCGATCGAGTCCCCACACCCCTAGAAGCAACTAAGCAACCCCAAATATATGGGCGTGTCGCCGGGGTTGCTCAAGGTTCTCAGTGGAAATCTCTGGTTTTAGATCATCCACAAGCTAGATATTTGACAATTCCCAAAAGTGGGCAAGCATTTTCCTATCCTATTAGTAGCTTGCACGGCGGTACTTTAGGAACTAGTCAAATTCAAGCAGCCCCCATGTTGGTACGTTATCCTGATACCGCCTATCGCGCTCATGGCAACTATGGTATTCAATATAGTTTACATCTTCCCCTACGTAATAATACTCCAAATACTCAAACAGTTGCTGTATCTCTACAAACGCCTATCAAAGAAGAGAATTTACTAAAACAGGGCTTACGCTTCTTCACAACCACAGCACCCCAAGTATTCTTTCGTGGGTCAGTACGTTTACGTTATACAGATGACCGAGGGAACGCCAGAACTCAGTTTACCCATTTAGTCCAAAGGCGGGGTCAACCAGGAGAGCCTCTGGTACTATTAAATATGCCACCGGGCGATCGCAGATTAGTAGAAGTAGACTTGATCTATCCCCCAGATGCCACACCACCACAAGTATTAACAATCTCGACTCAATAGACCAATAATACAACGGCGAGCTAGCCCCTAAATTCTATTTATGGGGGCTAGCCGTTGGCGATTTTAATCGCTGTTAAGTTTCTTTTTGATTTTGAATGTACATTTTAACTGTCTCTAGTGGTGCACCCCCGACTGTGGAAACAAAATAAGAATTAGTCCATAAAGTAGGTAATCTACGTTTCAACATTTGAGCAAGTAACTCTTTTAAGCGAGAAGCGATTGCGTTCACGAGAACTGGTCTTCTATATTTAGGACAAAAAATAACATGATATTTACACGAATAAACAACATTGTTGTTTGATTTGAATTTTTGCATGGAACCCTGTTGACTTATACAGCTACAGGCTATAATTATTTTAAGCAAAGATAAATATCAAGGAGGTGATTTAAGAGTGTTGGTAATGGAGTACAAAGCAGTTGTCAAAAAAGCGCACTCAAAAGCCATAGATGAAGCTATTCGCACGAGTCAGTTTGTTAGAAACAAGGTGCTTAGATACTGGATAGATAATCGCGGTATTGGCAAAAAAGAATTGTACAAATACAACACTCAATTACGAGCAGAATATGAATTTGTGAGAGATTTGAGCAGTCACGCTTGTCAAGCGTCTGTTGAGAATGTAGAACGTGCTATCAATAGATTTTTCGCTAACTGCAAGGCTAAAAAACCCGGAAACAAAGGGTATCCAAGATTTAAAAAGCATAGTCGCTCTGTTGAATATAAACAACAATCTTGGAAGCTTCACCCGACAAAACGTCGTATTACCTTTACTGATAAAAAAGGCATTGGTGAACTCAAATTGTTGGGTAAGTGGGATATCCACACTTATCCTGTAGAGCTAATTAAGAGAGTTAGGATTGTTCGCCGTGCGGATGGATATTATGTTCAGTTCTGTGTGAAAGCAGATAATAAACAGGAAGCTCCATTAACTACATCTGAAATTGGTATCGATGTAGGGTTAGAGTATTTCTACTCTGATAGCAATGGCAATCATCAAGAAAACCCTAGATATTTACGTAAAGCTGAAAAAGATATCAAGCGAGTTCAGCGCAGTATTTACAAGAAAAAGAAAGGGTCATCTGGTAGAAAGAAAGCCAGTGGTGTTTATGCTCGCAAACATTTAAAAGTAACTCGACAAAGGAATGAACACGCCAAACGATTGGCGCGTAACTTATGCCTAGCTAACGCTAAGGTGGTCTTGGAAGATTTAAATGTTAGTGGGTTGGTGAGAAACCACAAGCTTGCTAAGAGTATTTCTGATGCGTCTTGGTACAACTTTCGCCAGTGGCTCGAATACTTTGGAGAGAAATTTGGACGGGAAATAATCGCTGTTCCGCCTCATTTCACTAGCCAAGAATGCAGTAATTGTGGTGCAATAGTTTACAAATCACTTAGCACTAGAACTCATTCTTGCTTGCATTGTGGTCACATAGAACAACGTGATGTGAATGCAGCCAAAGTAATTTTAAGTCGTGCAAACGCTAGGGGTGGGCAACCCCAAAGTAACGCCAGTCGAGATGTTCCCTCTACTTCTGTTGGTCGTAAGACCTCCAAAAGCAAGGAACGTCAGTGACGCTGGAATCCCCTGCCTTCAGGCATGGGGAGTGTCAAATCTGTAAACTTTATAGTAGTGCGTGAGGAAATTGTAATTTTTACCCTTGAGCAATGTATAATCCGGACGTAATTTGATTGTCACCAATACAGATGCAAGGAAATTTTCTCACCGCTGTTTTTCTGCCCCTAGCTTTATTTATTATTATGTTGGGCATGGGATTATCTTTGACAATAGAGGACTTCCGGCGAGTTGTTATCTATCCTAAATCAGTGGTAATTGGCTTAGTGGCACAGTTAATTATGTTACCAATTGTCGGTTTTGGCATCGCGTCACTGTTTCCCATTGAGCCAGCATTAGCCGTAGGTATAATGATTTTGGTAGCTTGCCCTGGGGGACCTACTTCTAATATGATTACATTTTTGGCCGGGGGAGATGTTGCTTTGTCCGTTACTCTCACAGCCGTCAGTAGTTTAATTACGGTTTTTACTATCCCTGTGGTAGTTAATTTTGCCATGAAGACATTTTTGGCAACAGGGACAACACTACAGTTACCCTTTATTAATACTGCTGTGCAAATTGCCTTGATTACCCTTTTACCTATATCAATAGGAATGTTCATCAATCGCTATGCCCCAAGAATAGCCGCAAAAGCAGATAATCCTGTAAAGTGGCTGTCTTTATTTTTCCTGGCGCTGGTAATTACTGGGGTGTTGTTGCAGGAACGAGATAATTTTATTTCCTATGTGATTGAAGTGGGTTGGGTGACTCTGGTTTTAAATGTGCTAACAATGGCTTTGGGTTTTACCATTGCTACTTTAACCCAATTAGGTGAAAAAAGCGCTATAGCAATTACAGTGGAAGTAGGCATTCAAAGCGGAACTCTAGCCATCGCGATCGCTGCTTCCCCCACATTCCTGAATAACCCCAGAATGGCTATTCCCGCGGCTATTTATAGTCTGCTGATGTTTGTCACTGGTATTGGGTTTGCGTCGTGGGTGAGTCGAAAACAAAAAATCATTTCAAAATAATAATGTCTTGGATAGAATTAAAACTGAATACAACCCATGAAGGGGTAGATTGGTTTTGTACTCTCATAAGTGAAAATATTGATATTAATGATATTTACATTACTCAATATGCAGAAGTAACTACAGCTAATTCCCATTGGAGATTTACAATTCGCTTATATTTACCCTACGATTTCACCGGGCGGATACGTTTAGAAAATATTGAGAATCTGCTTTCCCCTTTGTATCGCACTGGAATGACCACAGCCATTGAGACTACTCTGGTTGAAACAAAAATCACAGATGGGCCACAACCACCTCTACATCAAATAGGCGATAAATTTATTATCGTTAATTCCAACACACCAGCTGAGTCTGAGATACCAGAGAAAATTCCCCTCAAAATACAGAAAACCCTCGCCTTCGGTAGCGGTTTGCATCCTACAACCATTCTCAGTCTCCGACTGCTAGAACGATACATAACCCCTCAAATGCAGGTGCTAGACTTTGGGTCAGGTTCAGGGATTTTGAGCGTAGCTATGGCGAAACTGGGAGCTAATGTCTTAGCTTTAGATAATGACAGCATAGCTGTACAAGCAACTCAGGAAACAGTAATTCTGAATGGAGTAGAGCAACAGGTCAAGGTAATTTCAGGTAGTCTGGGGTGTGGCTGTCAACTAGGCCATTGGATGGGTGGGAACAGTGTAAATGATGGGTCAGCAATTGCAGTAAAACAGATATTTGACCTAATTGTTGCCAATATTTTCGCACGGGTACATATTGCCCTTGCAGATGATTTTAGGCGATCGCTACGTCAGACTAAAACCCCAGCCGGGCTACTAATCACATCGGGGTTCACCACAGACCATGAAGAAAATGTCACCACAGCCTTAAATACAGCTGGCTTTGAAGTGATAGACTGTGAACGATTAAATGAATGGGTCGCCCTCACCCACCAATATAATGCCTAATTCGTCCACTAGTTGATCCGGTCGTATTTCGGTAATCTAGACGAGTATATCTTGGAGACGTTCCGCCCGAACGTCTCTACCTATCAAAGCTTAAAACTTGAATTGCTGTAGATGACTCCGGGGATTATAGGTACGTATAGCCCGGATTTTTTCATAGTATTCTCGTTCTTGTGAACTGAGATCCTTGGGGGGAACAATCGCCACTTTGACCAGCTGATCACTACGTCCCCCCTTAGCTAAAGGCCAACCTTTTCCCCGCAACCGCAGGGATTGACCAGAACGCACTCCCGCAGGTAACTTGACATTTACAGACCCATCGGGAGTGGGGACATCAATTGAGGCTCCCAAAGTAGCCTCATCTGGGGTGATGGGAACTTCACACAGGAGATTATCACCCTCAAATTGGAAGAACGAATGTGGTTGAAGTTCAACCTTTAAATATAAATCGCCCCGTTGTTGAGTCATGGGTTTCAATTGACCTTTACCGCGTACCCGCAGGCGAGTCCCAGTTTTAGCACCCGCTGGAATGCGAACTTCAATGGTTTCGTCACCTAAATTAAAACGTTTCTGCACACCACCGAATGCCTCGGCAAAAGTTAAAGTAATTGTAGCTTCTGAATCTTGAGATCCGCCCCTACCAACATCTTGAAAACCAAAATCACTAAAGCCACCATAACTACTTGGTCTGCCTGTAGAAGTACGATAAGAGTAGCCTGGCTGTCCACCACGAGGGCTAGGTCCACCAAAACGCCCTAATAACTCGTTGACAAATTCATCAAAGCTACCGTATTGACTGAAGTCAAAACCACCCATATCCACACCCGGACCACCGGATGGGAACCCTTCGCCCACTTGTTTCCAGTATTGACCAAATTGGTCGTACTTCTTGCGCTTATCAACATCTGACAAAACTTCATAGGCTTCATTGACTTCTTTAAACTTGGCCTCTGCTTGCTTGTTCCCTGGATTGACATCGGGGTGATATTTACGCGCTAATTTCCGAAAAGCTTGTTTAATGTCTTCTGGACTGGCGGTTTTACTGATTCCCAAAATTGCGTAATAGTCTTTAAAATCGGTCGCAGCCATCTACCAGCCTCCTATAAAGTATTTTTTTTATGTTTTTTTCGTAAAGTGTGAAATTGGTTTTTTCCTGGGTAAGATATCCAAGATAAAAAACTCTGATTCTGATTTTAAATTAACAGACATTACCACAATTCAAGTGTGGTTCCTGCTCACTGTACCAGCGCAATTTCCGTACTCCCTGCTTTTACAAAAAATCAATCAGCCGGTCTATTCCTTCTTCTACACTAGGTGGCGCATCCCGGATTTGACGATACATTCTCAAAATGATTTCTTGGGGAACTTGACGCTGACGCCTTTGATTGCGTGCTAAACACAGCCACACAGGGGTTCTAACCCATAATCCTGTAATGTGCGTAAAACCAACCTCCCGGGCTAAGGCGATAATTTCACGGCGCTGGCGTCTTTGGGCGTTGGTAGCATCAAAGATTGTTGTCTGATTTACCGCTACTGCTTGTTTAAATTGCCGTTCTATTTCTCGCCAAATTAGCGGCCACGGACCCTGAGTAGCTTCGGAACCAAAAAGTTGCCCCCGAATGGCATCCGTTGAAATTAGCTGCATCTGGGGGCTTTGTGCCATCAATTGTTGCGCCAAAGTAGACTTTCCGCTACCAGGAAGACCAATTAGTACAAATATTTGTGTCACTTTTTCTGCATCCACTGTCAGTGGTCAATTAGTATTGATCAATCATTCTATGACCAATGACTAATGACCAATGATCAATCACTAAATTATCGTTCCATCAGGAATCACGGCATTTTTCATTACTACAATAATTCCACTGCGGATGTAAAAGCCTTGACTTTCCCGTTCTGCTTCTTGCACGTTATCTTTATTGATGATTTTGACATCATGACCGATACGGGCATTCTTATCAACGATAGCACGGCGAATGATTGTGTCTGTACCAATGCCTACGGGAACTTTTCCTTTTTCTAAGGTACATTGACGTTCTACAAAAGGTTGATAAAAGTCTGCCCCCATGAGTAGAGATTCTTCGATTACACAGCCAGATTCAATGCGCGATCGCACTCCCAAAACTGAGTGCTGAATGCGACAATCTTTGAGAATACAACCCTCACCAATAATCGATTCTGTGACTGTGCAATTTAACAGTTTACTTGGGGGCAAATAACGAGCACGAGTATAAATTGGGGCTTCTTCATCGTAGAAGCTAAAGGGTGGTAAAGGTTGTTTAGTTAATGCTAAATTGGCATGATAAAAAGCATCAATTGTACCAATATCTTCCCAGTAATCATCAAATAAGAAAGCTTGGACATTGTGATTTTTACTGGCATCAGGAATAATTTCTTTGCCGAAATCAGTCTTTTCTAAAGATTCTCTCAACAACTTAATCAGAACCTCTTTTTTAAAGACATAAATCCCCATGGAGGCGATATATGGCTGTAGTTGGGCTTGGTCTGGTGATAATCCTAGAACTGTAGTATCGACCCGCATCTTATCTAATGCTTCGCCCTTGGGTTTTTCGCTAAAGTCAATCACCCTACCCGACTGGTCGATTTTCATTAAACCAAAGTCCGAAGCGCGGCTTTTATCTATGGGGATAACTGAAAGGGTGATATCAGCATTGGTTTCCTTATGGCGCTGGATAAACTGGCGGTAATCCATACGGTATAGATGATCCCCGGAGAGAATCAAATAATCCTCCGCATCCCATTCCTCCAATTGCCATAGGTACTGACGTACAGCATCAGCCGTACCTTGGAACCAGTTGGGGTTTTCTGGCGTTTGCTGTGCCGCTAATACTTCCACGAACCCCTCATTGAAGCCGGTAAAATTATAGGTACGGGCTATATGGCGATTGAGGGACGTTGAGTTAAATTGTGTGAGCACATAGATTTTGTAGATTTCCGAGTTTATACAATTACTGACAGGAATATCTATTAAACGATACTTTCCTGCCACAGGGACTGCTGGTTTAGCACGTAGTTTCGTTAGGGGATAAAGACGAGTACCCGCACCACCACCGAGAATGATTGCTAATACTTTTTTCACAAAGTTTCTCCCGATTGCCTTTTTAATATCACCTTAAGTTTAGGACTGTGTGAGACTGCTGGTAAGGGGGGATCACAGATTCATCATTAGTTAACTTGATACAATTCTTTTGCTAGGGCATGAATTACTTAGAATATAAGTATTAAATATAACTGGTAATATTGGATATATTTAATATTGATTACATAGTCAAAAAGTCTTGAAGAAAGTGTTCAATTTTTATTTCTTAAGAGAAATATGAGTAATTATTAACACATATATTTGATACGGAATTGAATATTACAAGTTGTTCATTTTTGGATTACTTAAATTATAGTATGATAAAATACATAAGCAACTAGATTAAGTAGACTTTATTCCATAATAACCTGATAATATTTGGTTGAAGGTCACATGGGCTGGGAACTTTTACTTTCATCCATAACTAGACTATGCTATCAAATCTCTCCGTTGTCATTACCTATCATTGGAGAGAAAGTACTAGGTATAAAAAAGTAATTCATGGAAATTCAAACACCAGACTGGGTTAAACACGCTGTTTTTTACCAAATCTTTCCAGACCGCTTCGCCAGAAGCAAACAGCCTCACAAAAGACTCTTACATAATCCCCGTTGGGAAGATTGGGAGGCTATACCCACACTGCAAGGTTACAAAGGTGGTGATCTATGGGGCATTATTGAACGGTTAGACTATATCCAGGATTTAGGAATTAACGCTATTTATTTTACTCCTATCTTTCAATCAGCGAGTAATCACCGCTATCATACCCACGATTATTATCAAGTTGATCCATTATTGGGGGGTAATCAGGCATTTAAGGAATTACTAGACGCAGCCCATCAACGGAATATTAAAGTTATCCTGGATGGGGTATTTAACCATGCTAGTCGGGGGCTTTTCTTTTTCCACGATATTTTAGAAAATGGCCCTCATTCCCCTTGGGTGGACTGGTTCAAAATTACAGGTTGGCCTCTGAGTCCTTATACAGGAGATTTACCGGCAAATTACGAGAGTTGGGCAGGTAATCGGGCTTTGCCTCAGTTTAATCATGATAATCCTGAAGTGCGGGAATATATCATGGAAATTGCCGAATATTGGCTGAGGTTTGGCATTGATGGTTGGCGTTTAGATGTACCATTTGAAATCAAAACGCCAGGGTTTTGGCAAGAATTCCGCCATCGCATCAAGGCGATTAATCCTGAGGCTTATATTGTCGGGGAAGTTTGGGGAGATTCCCGTCAATGGCTTGATGGTACTCAGTTTGATGGCGTGATGAATTATCTATTCGCAGTCCCGACTATTGCCTTGACCGCAGGCGATCGCGTAGTGTTAGAACAGGTCCAAAGCCCCGACTATCAACCCTACCCACCCTTATTTGCTGCTGAATACGCTCTCAAAATCCAGGAATTACTCCAACTCTATCCTTGGGAAATTCAACTTACCCAACTGAATTTATTAGGTAGTCATGATACAGCCAGATTAATTACTATTGCTGGCGGGGATCAAGCTACTGTGGAATTAGCAACCTTACTATTACTCACCTTTCCCGGTGCTCCTAGTATCTATTATGGTGACGAAGTGGGGTTACCCGGAGGTAGTGACCCTGACTCAAGACGTGGTTTTCCCTTAGAAGCTGATTGGAATCAACAAATCCTCAACATTCACCGCCAATTAATTGCTTTACGCCACGAACACCCAGCTTTACGCACAGGGGACTACCAAGTTATCTTCGCCCGGGGAGAACTGTATATTTTTACCCGCACTTTAGACACAGACAAACTTATCATTGCTGTTAACGCTGGGACTGCAAAGACCACAGCCAAATTAGATATTACCAGGTTGCCAACTCAACCCCACCAGGTTTTATATGGTGCGGCGGAATTGGAGTTTTGTGGTGAGGGACTTTCCTTAACTCTTCCCGGACGCACTGGCTGCATTTTGGGTTAACCTGGCACTAAACTGTCAGTACTGCTAAACTAGGTAATGACCTCATGAACCACTGACTATGCTAAAGCGTTCCAAGTTCGAGACCACCCAGTCTCAAATCATGCACCGTGCCGAAGATTTGATTAGTGCAGCTTCCAATCGCTACCGCATTACAGTTCAGGTGGCAAACCGTGCAAAGCGGCGGCGATATGAAGATTTTGACAGCCCGTCGGATGATGTGATGATGAAGCCAGTGCTCAGGGCAATTATCGAAATGTCCGATGAACTAACCCAAGAAGACATCATTGGCGATGAGAAATCAGGATATTAATCTGATCTTGACATTCCCCGGTCTGATAACGGATATGGTTTAGCCATGAGCCCGGGGCTGTGCATGACCATCAATACTATGGAACATCTGATTAAAAGCGGTGTTGGTTGGCGAATTGGCTGGAAACCCAACGCACCTACATTCAAAGGGTTAGTAGGTACTGATGATTGGGCAATAGAATTAACTGAGGCCGAGTTAAATGATTTTTGCCGACTATTAGCACAGCTAGCAAACACCATAAAACAAATCGCGACAGAATTAATGGATGAAGAGAAAATTGCTTGTGAAGCCGAAAGTGATTTATTATGGATGGAGGTAGAAGGGTATCCCCACAGCTACAGTTTACGTCTCATCCTGAAGACAGAACGAGGTGTAGAGGCTACATGGGATGCTGCCGCAGTGCCGGATTTACTGCAAGCTGCTGGGATGGTAAAAGTTTTTTGAGTTCACCCCTTGATTATTCTAGAGCTTTGCAGTAGAATGATAATTCTGATCGGGGCGTAGCGCAGCTTGGTAGCGCGCCACTTTGGGGTAGTGGAGGTCGTGGGTTCGAATCCCGCCGCTCCGATATACGCAAAACCTAACCTGCTAGTTTTGATGCAAGACTGGCAGGTTTTTTAATAGGTAGCTGGACTCACAAGGCGGTTAAGATATCCCTATGTATGAGGGCGCGACCTACTAAAGATTGAATTTGCTCAGATGATAGGGGAATGCCATTGTCATAATGTTGTACCCAAGTTCTGGTAATTACATTGGGGTCATCTGGTAAAGTGGCTAAATCCCACCCTGGGATGGCTAATTCTTCCATAAGGCGATTGACTTTTGGGTCATAACTGAGAGCAAAACAACGACAACCTTCAGCCGCAGCCATGATTAAGCTGTGTAGACGCATCCCAATAGCCATATCCACCCCTTGATAAACACCTTTTAATAATTGCGGATCTTCTAAAAGCAGAATTTGGCTCACACCTGGTAATTGGGGTTGAATGGCTGTTGCAATTGGTAAATCTTCACTCTTGTGAAATGGCAAGAGTACAATAAAGGCTTGGGTAGCTTTTTGGAAGTCTACTAAAGCGCGGGTCAAGTTAGCCAAACGTTGGTGTGTGAGTTGGGGGTGGTTTCTTAAAGTTACAGCCACTCTCGGCGCTGGTAAATCCTCAAGCCCTGGTACTGGCTTACTTTGCAAGGCCCACACTGGGTCAGGGGCGACTACACAGGGAATTTGCCAATCCCCTAATAAAGCAGCACTGGTGCGATCGCGCACGGTAACTGTGTTACAATATCCGAAGGAGTATTGTGCTAACCAGCGAGTTTGTGGACGTAGTAACGGCCCTATACCTTGGGCCCAAGCAACAGTTTTTAAACCCATTTTCTGAGCCAATACCATTAAGCCCCCATAATAAAATGGACTCATGGTACTGGTGACATCTTGAATTAAACTTCCACCCCCCCAGATGAAAATATCGCTCGAACGCAAAGCTTGCAACACAGGCAAAATAGCCATCCGATTGTGAGATTCCACATGATAACGATGGCGGGTTTCCTCTGGGTTGCCAGAAAGCACCACAGGTGTAACATGAGGTGGTAACATTTGCACAAGCGTAGCCAATAAAGCCTCGTCACCACCATTACCTTTACCATAATACCCAGACAACAACGCCCGCATCTTTGCTATTGGAAATTGATAATTTTTACTTCTTCCTAAGTTAGCATTAGTAGTGGCCCTTACCCCAGTAGTAAATCCGAGATGAAAGCATTGATTTCGGCTCCTGTGTTTCTCGGTCCTGTGAGTTCACTGGTAAATAGATTAAAGGTAGTTTGCAGAATCGCATTGACGTTAGGATTATTCTTAAGTAACAATCCTTGACGAATTAAGAAAATATCCCCCCCTGTGACTTGACCATTACCATCAACATCAAAAGCTAAGTTGTTGACCCCATTCGCGATCGCACTCCTTAAAGCTGCACCTGTGGTGTTTGTCGCTCCCACAGTTTCAGTGCTAAAGAGATTAAAGGAGCTTTGTAAAATCGCATCAACATTAGGATTATTCCGTAACAGCAGATATTGGTCAATGAATAGTAAATCAGCACCGGTCACCCTACCGTTACCGTCAATATCTGTGGCGGATCTGCCCACTGTTACAGAAGGTACTCCTAACACATCTACATTGGGGTTACGACTGCTAGCAGCAAAGTTAACTTGAGTTTCTCCATCAAAACCAGATGTGGTGGTAAAGGGAATATTCAGAAAGAGGTTATCACTGTCAGTGGTTTGAAGAGGGCTGATAGTAAAAATCAATTTCTTATCAGTGTTAGGGTTATCATCAGTATCTCCGGTGTCATCAATGATAATTTTATCACCGACTATAGTCCCCACAGAACTGGAAAGATTAATATCTGTAGTGTTGATATTTAGTTCTGAACTGTCAAAGTAAATGCTAAAATCTACAGAAGGTATCTCGGTATCATTCAAGTTGTCAAGACGATAGTTTAATGTAATTTGTCCTTGTCCCAATCTGACATTGGGACTTTCAGGAGTAATTACCAGTTGAGAAAGTAAATCTGGTAATTTGAAGTCAATAGCTACAGCAGAAACATTATTATTCTCATCTGTTTCTAACTGGTTATTATAAATATCGGTGACTAGGAACAGATAACCACTATTTACACCCTCAATGGGACTGCTGGGTAAGGTAATAGTAGTTAATTTGGTGTAACTTGACCCAGCTAC
>NZ_CP063311.1:161910-297580 GCF_015245355.1 Anabaenopsis elenkinii CCIBt3563
AGATGTATCTTCGTTGGGGTCAAAGTTTTCATCCACTGAGAAGTAGATATTATCGTACCACCAACTAGTAGCGTTACCACTACCTTGGTTGGTGACTGTCCAGGAGATGTTAAGGGTTTCTCCCCAACTAACTTCGGTGAGGGTGGGTGTGATGTCAGTAACGATTAAATCTGGTAAATCTGGTAAATCTGAAAGCAAAGTTACAGTCATAAATCACTCTTTCTTAGAATAGTTATTGCTTATATACCGTCATTTATCGGTCTTATACTGCCTTAGCGTTACCCGTCTCAGTCAATATAAATACAGATGACTCCAATGGATTTTGTAGTATGTCTCTTTTTTGACCAATTTTGTGGTAACTATCGTTGCCTGTTTGGCTGGGAGAAAAACGATTGTTTTAGCTTGTGTATAGCTTTACCGGACTGCATAGCTATAACCTAAATAACTATCATCATTACCGTAGATAATAGGTTAAATTATATTACACATAGTGATTTAAGTCGCGGTATTTTACTTAATAGGTTTCTAACAAATTTAACTTTAGTAAGTTAAGTACAACTATCTAAATTTTTACTACTAAAGTTACTTATATAACAGAATAATTCTAGCGTCAATTTATTGTTAATTTTATTTACCAAGAAGCTAGGCAAGGGTAAAAAAATCTCTCCCCAAGCTCAAATTGGCTGATTTTGACTGATTCGCTATGATGGAATATGTACAGGAAAATACAGGAGTAGGTTTTTAGATGATCATCAATAGTCTTACCTAAGCATGACCATGGAGACTTCTCAGCAGGGGGTAGGGGTGGGGAATTAGTTTGCAGCATGGGGAGAACTATGTCAAATTACAATAGGCGATCGCTGAAGCTTTTTTGTTTTATACCTGAAGGAGTATTAAGCGATTACTCTTAATCCCTATTGATTTTTAATTACTTATGCACGCTCTTTCTATTCCCACCTGGATTATTCATGTTTCTAGCGTTATTGAGTGGATGGTCGCCATTTGGTTAATCTGGACTTATGGAGAACTGACTGGGAATCGTACATGGTGGGGATTATCTCTTGCTATGTTACCAGCTTTAGTGAGTGCCATGTGTGCCTGTACCTGGCATTACTTTGATAATGCAGGATCTTTAGAATGGCTGGTGACCCTGCAAGCTACTATGACCTTAATTGGTAATTTTACACTTTGGGCAGCTGCAGTATTGATTTGGCGTTCTACTAGGTCACAGGAGAAAACTGAGACCGTCCCTACCCAACCTAGCGAATTAAAGTCATGATCTCTAAAGAAACCCTATTTGCTCTTTCCTTGTTTCCCTACTTGGGTTTTTTGTGGTTTATGAGTCGTACTCCCCAAACGCCGCGTTTAGCCCTTTATGGATTTTACGGAACCCTGGTATTTGTTGCCATTACCATCCCGGCGGGAATTTACTCGCAATTACATTATGGGGTTTCCTTGGCTAATGTGGATTGGTTGCATGGAGGAGCAGAAGTTTTTTTAACCCTTACTAATATTCTGGTAGTGTTGGGGTTCGCCCAAGCGGTAAGAGAATTAAAAATGAAAAATTAACGCCCTGCGCAGATAACACTCGGCAAAAATGCCAATACCATTAATAATTTATAGGCATAGATAAATGGAAGTAATACCAGCAATTGACTTACTAGAAGGACGCTGTGTTAGGCTTTATCAGGGAGACTACTCCCAGTCACAAGTTTTTAGCGAGAACCCGGTGGATATTGCCAAACAGTGGGTTGACCAAGGCGCAACCAGATTACATTTAGTTGACTTAGATGGCGCTAAAGCTGGTAAGGTAGTTAACTTGAAAGCTATTGCAGCCATTGCTGAAGCGGTATCTGTACCCATTGAAATTGGTGGAGGGTTACGCGATCGCACTAGCGTTCAACAAGTATTTAATTTAGGAGTAGAGTGGGCAATTCTGGGAACCATAGCCGTAGAACAACCCCAACTAGTACAAGAACTCTGTACAGAATTTCCCGAAAAGATTATCATTGGTATTGATGCTCGTAACGGACTAGTAGCAACTCGCGGTTGGTTAGAAACCTCGGAAGTTTTAGCCACCCAGCTAGCTGTGCAAATGCAAGAACTGGGTGCAGCAGCCATCATCTACACAGATATTCACCGTGATGGTACACTCATCGGACCCAATTTAGCAGCTTTAAGAGAACTAGCACAACAAGTTTCTATCCCCATCATCGCCTCTGGTGGAGTGAGTTCTGTGAGCGATTTATTGAGTCTCTTGGGTTTAGAAACACAGGGACTAAAAGGCGTAATTGTGGGTAAAGCCCTATACACTGGTGATATTTACCTCACAGAGGCAATAAAGGCTGTAGGACCTGGGCGTATTCAAGATGTGCCGCCCAATTTTGATTCCAGGTTTGCTTGACCATAAATTATACCTTAATTCATCCGTGAACACAACATCAGCCAACAACTCAACTTCGGTTTTTCGTCTGTCTCCGTTAATTCGGCTGACACTATTAAGCTTATATATAGCACTCACCATCCCATTACCGTTTTTATCCCAGGTAACAGCCGCGCCCATACCCCCAGTATTATTGTGGGTAGGAATTAGCATTGGCTTTGTAGGTTTATATGGGGTATTGACAGAGCGAGTAATTGTGGATGAGCAAGGGATTCAAGTTACCTACCCCACCTGGGTTCCTAGCTTGTTTCGCAAAGGATGGATTTTATCTTGGTCAGATGTGAAAGAATTAAAACCCCGTTCCACTGGTCAAGGGGGACTAGTTTATTATTTTCTCAGTCGGGATGGAAAAGCTTATTTATTACCCATGCGCGTAGCTGGATTTTCCCGCCTGGTCAAAACAGTAGAAACCAGAACCGGAATTGATACTACAGATGTTCGCACCTTAGCGCAACCGTGGATGTATGTAGTTTTGTTAGTATTCACCCTGCTGCTGTTATTGGTAGATGCTTGGACTATTAATACAGCCTTAGTCATTGGTCATTAGTTATTCAACTTGGAAAATCACAGCCACACCACCCAAATCAGGTTAGAACAAGTTAACTTGTTTGCCAAGCTCAAACCCCAACTTCAGGGATACCCCATACTACAGGATATCTCCTTTGGGGTGTTTCCAGGCGATCGCATTGCTATTGTCGGTCCATCCGGTGCTGGTAAAACTTCCTTATTACGCCTGATAAACCGCCTGTGTGAACCTACTAGAGGTAAAATTTATCTAGGAAATCAGGAATATAACCAAATTCCTACTATACAGTTGCGCCAGGAGATCACACTGGGATTACAAGAATCAAAACTGTTAGGAATGACAGTACAAGAGGCTTTAGCTTATCCCTTAATTTTGCGTGGTTGGTCTCAAGAAAAAATTGAACCCAGAATTAACCATTGGATAGAACAACTCCACATTCCCAGTGAATGGTTAACAAGGACAGAATTACAACTCTCTACCGGAGAGCGACAACTAGTAGCGATCGCCCGTGCTTTAGTCATCCAACCAAAAGTTTTATTATTAGATGAACCCACCTCTGCTTTGGATGCTAGGACAGCAGCCAATCTCATGGAAGTCTTAATTCAGCTAAATCAAACTCATCAAACAACAATTTTGATGGTAAATAACCAGCTTGACTTAGCTCGGGTCTTCTGCACCCAATTATTATACTTAGAGCAAGGTCAGTTATTGACAAATCAAACAGCATCTGAAATCAATTGGATTAACCTAAGAAAACAGTTGACAGAATCGGAAACCCAAGCAACCCAAGAATGGATTTAATCCAATTAAGAACGTTGACTAATAACTGTAGATGTAGAGCGTGAGTGAGTGAATCTTTCCTTGCTTAACCTAGTTGGCGGTTGCGGAACATTGGATTTTAAACTTTCCATGTTAAATCTATATCCCACATTGCGGATAGTTTGAATTAAACTAGGTTGTCGAGGATCAAGTTCCACTTTTTTGCGTAACGACAAAACATGAGTATCAATAGTGCGGGGATTATCAATCGCATCAGGCCAAGCACGACGCAATAATTCCGCACGACTCAAAGCTACTCCTCCAGCCTGTGCCAAAACGTATAGTAAACTAAACTCTTGAGGCGTTAAATCAATAAACTCGCCTTGGAAACGTACCCGACGCTGTACCAAATCAATTTGCAAACTGCCATAATCTAAATAAGCTGGTGCAATGGGCGTGCGTTTGCGGCGAATTATTGCCTCTACTCTAGCTAAAAACTCCTGCATTCCAAAAGGTTTACTAAGATAGTCATCAGCTCCGGCCTTTAAACCTGCTACAATATCAGCCTCATTAGTACGAGCTGATAGCATCAAAATTAAAGGTTGTTGCTGACAATGTAACCAGCGACAAAACTCAATACCATCACCATCGGGTAAATCAGCATCTAGAATTACTAATGTTGGCTGTTGGCTTAAAAATAATTCCCTTGCTTGATAAATGCTGGCGGCTTGATGGACACGATATTCCAACTGTTGCAAGTGCCATCCCAGCAACGACCTTAGATGGGGATTTCCCTCAACGATTTCAATACAAACCGAACCCACAGCGGCAATACCCCTTAGCGTTGATGAATTTCAAAGTAACAAGCCCATGCCCAAGGTTTTGTATTCTTCGTTACTGACATTAGGATTAATTTTAGATTTTCTCATCCTCAAGGTAGTAAAATCCTCAACTGATGCTTTACCCAAGGCTAAGTTAGTTATATTCTTTAATTTATTCTTAAATTTTTGTTAGTCTAAACAAAATGTGTTTTTCTGTGAATATCATCCTAGGGATGGGTGTATTTTACCCACAAACTCTCAACAGGGTGAGACGAAGTTAACCTATATCTGAGTTTTCGCCGGTTTTGGATTAAATATGGTAAAAATATATGAATGGATATCCTAGTAAATACGGAAACTTGCCCCCAGTAATTATAAAAATAGCTTATAAAACTATTGTCTTCTAAATTTTATGGAATACCATAGGATTAGCTTCTGGGGGGGAGGATCTAGCCTGAGCTAGATATTGCGTCCTTAATGTGAAGGCAAAAAGGTGAAAGTAACACTTCACATTTGAGCGTGAATCGTTTACAATTCTCATTCTAAAGAGATTAACATAGCAGTTATGCTCCAAGACACACAAACCATCCGCTATTACCAACGAGTGACTGACGCCTTCGTCGAGCTATGGAATCGCGGTTATCGGACGGACGATATGCGGATGTATTTGGATGGGTATCTAGCCGCACTGCGACAAAGCAACGCTATTGAACCTATACTGATTCATCGCCTAGAAGAGGAAGCTAGCCGTTACCTGTACGATCCATCTAATTTTGCCAGAACTCAACCAGAAGCACAACTTGATTACTATTAATGGCTTATTTAATCCTTTATAACCAGCCACTAGTAGTTTGCTTAATTGTCAACGCTGTTAATTATATCATATTTCTAGCGTTTGTCAATTTTTTATTGGTATGAAATTCTCGTGCCATTTCGTTTATTGATCACGGTTACATCCCCACCCATAAGGATGTGCGGTTGCAGGCGTGATCAATAAAGTTAGCAACCCCATCGGGAATGGGGAATTACCAGAGATGACCTTAAGAAGCCAGTGCCACTTCTACCAATTGCTGCAGTTCACCGTTTTGATAAAGTTCAATCAAGATATCTGAACCGCCCACAAATTGACCGTCAATATAAACTTGAGGAATTGTCGGCCAGTTGGAATATTCTTTAATACCCTGACGAATTTCGGGATCTGAGAGAACGTCAACTGTTTCAAAGGGAACCGCCAAGGTGTTGAGAATCTGCACAACGTTGTTAGAGAAACCACACTGAGGCATCAACTTGTTTCCCTTCATGAAAACCATGATTTTGTTTTCTTGTATCAAATTATCGATTTTTGCTTTGGTTTCTGGAGTCATGGAATTTTTGTTTCCTATGTTGCTAATAGCCAAAATATCAATAGTCAGTTTAGGAAGCTGCTACAGCTTCCCAGGCTGCGGGAGTGTAGGTTTTTAGGGCCAAGGCATGAATTGCTTCAGTAGACATGGCTTGTCGCAATGCGCCATAAACTAACTGGTGTTGTTGTACCAGTCCTTTATCGGCAAACTGCGATGAAACCACGGTTACTTGATAGTGGTCACCGCCACCAGTCAAGTCTTGCACCTGAATTTGGGCATCTGGCAGTTCAGCCTTAATCATCGCCTCCACCTGCTGCGGATTAATCATCGCAATTCCTGAAAAAACTTACCTTTATATTATTAACAGATACAGCTAGGCAACATATGCTTTTTGGTTTTAGGCAGACTGACCAGTTGAGACTTTCCAGAAGATGAGTAGAATTTATCGACTTGAGGAAGAGTTAGCCCCTGGCCTGGGAAAGGGTGCATCCACAAAACCTAATTCAAATAACTGCTGATAGGCCTTCTGTCCTAAATCCCGTGTGGGATTTTGACTCTTAATAATCTGAATTAACAAAGGGACGGCTAAATGGGGTTGATTTTGCGCCCGATGTACTAGGGCTAACTGATAGGTGGCTTCGTCTCGCTTTTGGGCTGTTTCTAGGGCTTTTTGGCGCTGGGAATCGGAAATGCGAGGATCAATACCGGTAAAGCTGGCGTTTAACTCTTGATAGAAATTAGATAATTGATTATAAAGTTGACGAGCATCCTGGAGTTTTTTCGCCGCTAAGGGGTAGTTTTGCTCCGAAATAGCCGCGGCGGCTTCTGCCATCAGCCGTTCACCGCCCTCTATACTCAAAATGCTGTTACCTTGTGTAGGACGCAGAGTGTTGGCATCGTTGGGTTCAACGATTTGTACTTGACTATAGAGACTGGGTAGCTTTTGTACCTGAGCATTGACAGGTGATAGTAGGTTGAGAACTGCTATCAATGATAAAGCCGTGGGGCTAATTAAAGAGGGAACAGCAGCAGATTTCATGGGATCAAGTAGTGCAAATGTGTGGCAAACATCGAAACTTCTAGGTTGCTCTGAATTTAGACTGAAAATCGGCGTAACAGAGTTCCCATTCCTCCTGTATAATAACCAAAATAGCGCCTATGAATGAGCAAGCTAATTCCTCTGGTTTTTCCTAGACAGGTATGCCAAGCAATTTAGGAATGGTTTTACAGCGCGCCGGTGAAGAGTTGATTTTAGAAAAGGCTTTAGACCGCTTCACCGTCCGTCCCTCAACTAAATTTACCTCCGAACAATTATCTCAGGTTAACTGGGGTATTTGGCAGTTTAGCATTCCTCAATCACATTTAGAAGTTTTTACAGTCCCACCTGACCAGTTAGAGTTGGCTATGTCCCAAGCACGAGGTGCTGAATATGTAGCTTTTGCCGGTCATGTTTACACAATTAAAGATCATCCAGAAACTTTTGTTTACCTGAATGACCAAGTTACTATTCAATTTGGCTCTGGGGTAGATTCTGCGACAATTGAGGCGATCGCTTCTAGATTTGGTTTAGTTCCACACAAGCCAGTCCTGGGTATTCCTAATACTTTTGTTTTTCTGGTGAGCAAACAAGCCACAGAAAATCCCCTGAAAATTACTAACCAGTTACAATCCTGCTCAGAAGTATTAGTTGCTGAACCTAATATCCTGATTAAAACTGAATTACATTACAGACCTGGTGACCCCCTATATCCTCAGCAATGGTATCTCCACCACAATGGCGGTAACCAGTTGGTAGCTGGTTCTCATATTTCCGTAGAAGGCGCTTGGGATATTACCCGCGGTGTCCGTTCTGTAGTTGTCGCCATTGTCGATGATTCTTTTGACCTGAACCATCCAGATTTTCAAGGTAAGGGCAAAATTGTTGCTCCTAGAGACTTGAGAAACAATGGTTTTTTACCTATACCTGGCGAAGGACAAACCAGTCATGGGACTGCTTGCGCAGGAATAGCTATTGCCGAAGAAAATGGTCACGGAATTGTGGGCGTTGCTCCTGGTTGTGCATTGATGCCCATTCGGAGTACTGGTTTCTTAGATGATCAATCCGTTGAGGATATGTTTGACTGGGCGATTAATCAAGGGGCTAGTGTGATTTCTTGTAGCTGGGGAGCTGCTGCTGTATATTATCCCTTATCTTTGCGCCAACGGGCTGCCATTACCCGTGCTGCTACTACAGGTCGCGATGGTAAAGGTTGCGTGGTAGTGTTTGCAGCGGGAAATGCTAACCGCCCCATTAACGGGGTTGTGTATGAACAGAATTGGCCAAGAAATTTGTTACAAGGAAATACAAATTGGTTAAATGGATTTGCCGTACATCCTGATGTAATTACCATTGCAGCTTCTACTAGTTTGAACAGGAAAGCTGCTTACAGTAACTGGGGCACCAATATTACAGTGTGTGCTCCTAGTAACAACGCCCCACCAGTATTTTCATTTCAGGGTCGGGGTTTTGTCAATACACAACCCGATATTACTACGACTCTTCACGGACGGGGAATTTTAACTACTGACCAAGTAGGTGCAGCAGGTTATGATCCTGGTGATTTTACCAATAATTTCGGCGGTACTTCCAGCGCTACTCCGATAGTCGCGGGTGTGGCGGCATTAGTTCTGTCAGCAAATCCTAACTTGACCGCCCAGCAGGTAAAGTTAATTCTAGAGGAAACTGCTGATAAAATTGTCGATTCTCACCCTGACCCTCAGCTAGGTATTCAAGCAGGTACTTACGACAATAACGGACATTCTCAATGGTTTGGTTATGGCAAAGTGAATGCAGCTAGGGCGGTGGCAGCAGCAGTAAAAATACGTACTTCTTCATTGCCCTTGAATTTACATATTAGGGGTGAAAATTTCTGTGAGGTCACTATTCCAGATGATAATCCAGATGGGGTCAAAAGTGCGATCGCCATTACTGAATCCCACCCCATTAAAGATATTCAAATAACAGTTAATATCACCCATGATTTTTTAGGCGATTTAGAAATTTATCTAATAGCTCCCAATGATCGACAGGTGTTATTACAAAGCCGCACCTTAGGCCGCCGCACTACTTTACACACAACCTACACAATTAGCTCCCGCCCAGCCCTCAAACAATTACTATCCCTTTCATCTCAAGGAATTTGGCACTTATGGTTAATCGATTATTCCCCACAAGATGTAGGAAAACTCAATCATTGGTCATTAGTGATTGGAGTTGCTGATATTTTTGATTCTTGATTACTTAATGCTTGTAGGGCTAAAGCTAAATCCGCTGTGAGTTTTTGGGCATTTTGTTTGACATTTCCCATAGTGTAATCAATTACATTTAATCCAGTTCCAATATCAATCTTTACATCTGTGCCCCACCCAGGATAAAGTTGACTGTACTTAATATTAATAGGTATAATTTTGATATTTAATCCCGGCTGGGTAGATTCAGCAGTCAAAGAGAGACGACCAATTCCTGGTTTTAAGGGGTGAACTTGACCATCGCGATAAATATCACCTTCTGGATAAATAACTAATATTTCCCCTTCTTGAAGCAATTCAACAGCATGACGCAGACTAGCAATAGCTGGACGCTGAGGATCCACAGGAAACCCTCCCATAGTTCTGACGAAGCAGCCCTGTAGTCCTTTACATTCGTCAATACTGACCATAAACCTTAAATCCCGCCCTGTGACATAGCGACCACCAGCATAGGGTAAAAGCAGTGAATCCCAGCGTGAGCGATGGGTAGGAGCTAGGATCACAGGGCCATTCAAGGGAATATTTTCCTGTCCACTGATGTCAATTTTACCAAAGAATAATGGTAAAAGAAGCTGTCCTCCTAATAGATACAATAAAGGACTTAACCAAGGAGATATCCGCGAGGTAAGAGTATTTTCCGTAGTATTACTCGTAAATTTAGTATAAACTTGCATAATCATAGTAAGTATTGGTTGTCCCATCAGCCAAGGAATCGTTGATTAATTAAACCCTACTGTCTGTTTGGTAAATTGTCTTAGGACTACTGGACAGTTTTAGATCTGTCCATGGTTTTGCTGACGACGATTTGCAAACCAGGCTTGTAATTGCTGACGACAAGTTGACTCTAAAATACCTCCCATGACCCTGAGACGATGATTAGAAGCTGCGCCATCAGGGATATTGGTAACAGTACGAACCGCGCCAGTTTTAGGATCGTCCACTCCATAGATCAGCATTCCTAAACGTGCTTGGACAATAGCACCTGCACACATGGGACAAGGTTCTAGGGTGACGTACAGGGTGCATTGATTTAAGCGCCAATTATTGCAACTTTTAGCAGCTGCTCGTAAGGCGATGATTTCTGCGTGAGCTGTGGGATCTTGGTCGCGTTCTTTTCTGTTTTCTCCTGAAGCAATCAAATTTCCAGTAGCATCAACAATTACAGCACCTACTGGGACTTCACCAGCATCAGCGGCGTTTTGTGCTAAGTCTATAGCGCGACTCATCCATTGGCGATGTATGAGGTATTCTGGATATTCAATTAACATTGGGACTTAGTGTTAGTCAGGTCAGGGCTTTTTCAAGCCCCTGGCTTTAGGCGTGGTATTTCTGGTACACTGGCTAATAGTGAATCTAGTTGAGCTTGTTTATCTAGCTGATAAAGGTCATCACAACCACCAATGTGCTGATTATTGATGAAGATTTGTGGTACTGAACGGCGTCCATGAGCACGTTCAGCCATTTTTGCTCTAGCTGCTTCGTCGCCATCGATTTTATACTCAGTAAATCTTGCACCTTTCCACCAGAGTAATATTTTGGCACGGATGCAATAAGGACAGGTTTGCCAGGTATAGATTTCAATATTTGCTTTAACGCGTTCTGGATGGCGACCAAAAATGGGGTTGAGGAAATCCAGCATATTTTTCTAGGGGAGTTTTTTGACAAGTATATCTTTTACTTAACGATGGTCGGTCAATATAGTACTAATATACTATAAAATAGGTGGTCAAAAATGCTTATGAAGGTCAGCAGCAAAACTTAACACTTGTCTTGGTAGATAGTATCGTCCACGTGTATCCGCACTTTGGTAGACTTGAAGACTGAAATAGCCAAATAACAAAAAGCTAAGTCAAGCACTTAAGAGGGTGAATCTGTGGAAAATACACTGGGATTAGAAATTATTGAGGTAGTAGAGCAAGCAGCGATCGCGTCTGCAAAGTGGGCAGGTAAAGGCGAAAAGAACACTGCTGACCAAGTAGCCGTGGAAGCGATGCGGGAGTGCATGAACAAAATGTATATGCGTGGTCGCATTGTGATTGGTGAAGGGGAGCGTGACGAAGCTCCGATGCTGTACATTGGGGAAGAAGTTGGCATCTGTACTAAACCGGATGCTCAAAAGTACTGTAACCCTGAAGAACTAATTGAAATTGATATTGCTGTTGATCCCTGCGAAGGCACAAACCTAGTCGCCTATGGTCAAAATGGCTCAATGGCGGTTTTGGCAATTGCCGAAAAAGGTGGTTTGTTCGCTGCGCCTGACTTTTACATGAAGAAGCTAGCAGCACCAGCCGCAGCCCAAGGTCATGTAGACATCAACAAGTCAGCAACTGAAAACCTAAAAATCCTCTCTGAGTGTTTAAACCGCGCAGTTGAGGAATTGGTGGTTGTGGTCATGGATCGTCCCCGCCACAAAGCCCTGATTCAAGAAATTCGCAATGCTGGTGCTAGAGTCAGACTGATCAGTGATGGTGACGTTTCTGCTGCTATCTCCTGCGCTTTTGGTGGTACTAATATCCACGCTTTAATGGGTATCGGAGCAGCTCCTGAGGGAGTGATCTCTGCTGCGGCTATGCGATGCTTAGGAGGGCATTTCCAAGGACAATTGATCTACGACCCAGAAGTTGTGCAAACAGGTTTAATTGGGGAAAGCAGAGAAGGCAATCTCGCACGGTTGAAGGAAATGGGTATTAATGACCCTGACAAGGTTTATAATGCTGAGGAATTAGCCTCTGGCGACACTGTTCTATTTGCAGCTTGTGGTATTACCCCGGGTACTCTTATGGACGGTGTCCGCTTCTTTAAAGGTGGTGCAAGGACTCAAAGCTTGGTAATTTCTAACCAGTCCAATACAGCAAGGTTTGTCGATACTATCCATATGTTTGACCAACCAAAGAATCTGCAACTACGTTAGAGACTTGAGGGGGTGGAGACTGGGGAAGAATATTCTTTATCCCTGGGACTTCATCCCCCAATCTTTATAATCAATTATCGAATAATCAATCATCCATTAGCAATTACCGATAAATAATGAATATTATCGTGGTGGGGTTAAGCCATAAGACCGCCCCAGTAGAAATCCGGGAAAAGCTAAGTATTCCAGAACCACAAACCGAAACAGCTATCGCTAATCTGACTAGCTATCCCCATATTGATGAGGTGGCAATACTTAGCACTTGCAACCGTTTAGAAATATACATTGTCACCAGTGAAACTGAGCGGGGTATTAGGGAGGTGACCCAGTTTCTCTCTGAACACAGCCGCTTACCTCTACAGTCTCTACGTCAACACTTATTTATGTTGTTACATGGTGATGCTGTGATGCATCTGATGCGAGTGGCGGCTGGTTTGGATAGTTTGGTACTCGGAGAGGGTCAAATTCTGGCTCAGGTGAAAAATACTCATAAACTGGGACAGCAATATAATGGTATAAAAATAATTCTGAACCGATTATTTAAGCAAGCTCTCACAGCCGGTAAGCGTGTGCGTAGTGAAACCAGTATTGGTACTGGTGCGGTTTCTATCAGTTCCGCGGCTGTGGAGTTGGCACAAATGAAGACAACTAATTTATCAGATTGCCGAGTCGCAATTATCGGTGCGGGGAAAATGTCACGTTTGTTGGTACAACACCTGATTTCTAAGGGTGCTACACAAATTAGCATTGTTAATCGCTCTCAAGAACGCGCCCAGCAATTGGCAAATCTTTATCCCGATCAGCCTATATATACTTATGTGCTATCAGAAATGATGGCGGTAATTGCCAAAAGTGATTTAGTATTTACAAGTACTTCTGCTACTGAACCTATACTTAACAAAAGCAGGTTAGAAAAAGTTGTCGAGCCTCATGGCTCTTTGATGTTATTTGATATTTCTGTGCCGCGGAATGTGGATGCGGATGTCAATCAACTGTCCCATGTCCAAGCCTTTAATGTGGATGATTTGAAGGCTGTTGTGGCACAAAACTATGAAAGCCGTCGCCAGATGGCTGAAGAGGCTGAAAAACTTTTGGATGAAGAGATTTTGGCTTTTGATATTTGGTGGCGATCTCTAGAAACAGTTTCTACTATCAGTTGTCTGAGAAATAAGATTGAAACCATTCGTGAACAAGAATTAGAAAAAGCCTTGTCCCGATTGGGTGCCGAATTTGCTGACAAACATCAAGAAGTGATCGAAGCTCTAACAAGAGGAATCGTTAATAAAATTTTACACGATCCTATGGTACAATTGCGTGCACAGCAGGATGTTGAAGCCCGGCGCAACTGTATGCAAACCCTGCAAATTTTGTTTAATTTGGATGCAGGGAATTTAGCTAATTGACCTATCCCCCTTCCTGGCTAGAGTAAGGACAAATGGAGAAAAATCATCGATCATCAATGACACAATTATCCCCTTTGTCCCATACTCCACACCTTACTCCCTAGCTTTTCGATCTGTTGGGTTTGTTCTTCGAGTCGCACCGCTAGGCGATCGCACACTAAATCACATATCTGAAATAAGATAGGGTCAGTAATTTCATAGATTACATTCACTCCCTCTGGTGTTCTTTTGACAATACCACCCTGTGCTAAAACTTTGAGATGCTTGGATACGTTAGCCTGTCCTAGTCCTGTTTCCATAATAATTTGTGTAACATTTTTAGGCCCAGTCTTTAAGGAACATAACACTTGTAGCCGACTCACTTCTGACAAGACTTTGAAATAATCTGCAACTTGGCTGAGGGCATCTGGAAATATCTCTGACATAGAAAATTAGTTGTTTTACATTTATTATTGACTATCTTACCATATGGTAATATAATCTGATAAAGACAATGGACAATCTCAGAAACTAATATTGAACCACAGGTAAAATCTTTGGTTGTTAGGCAAGTCCGTTGATATGGAGAAACTAAGATGTTATTCCGCCAACTGTTTGATCATGATACAAGTACATATACTTATCTGATTGCCGACGAGACTAGCAAAGCAGCTATTCTAGTAGATCCGGTGATAGATAATGTAGAACGGGATTACCAATTAATTAGAGAATTAGGTTTAACACTGCGCTACTGCTTAGAAACACATATTCATGCTGATCATATTACAGGTACTGGTAAGTTACGTGAATTAACTGGATGTTTAGGAATTGTACCAGAAAACGCTTCAGCTAGCTGTGCTGATCGGCAAATTCAACACGGGGAAATTCTCAAATTAGATGAGATTACCATAGAGGCGATCGCCACGTTAGGACATACAGATAGTCATATGGCCTATTTAGTTAATGGTGAAAAGCTATTAACAGGAGATTCCTTATTGATTCGTGGTTGTGGTAGGACTGACTTTCAAAGTGGTGATGCGGGTAGTTTATTTGATGCAATTACCCAACGCCTATTTACACTACCCGATGAAACCTTAGTTTATCCAGGACATGACTACCGGGGACATACCGTCTCCACCATCGGTGAAGAAAAGCAGTTTAACCCACGCTTCCAAGGACGGACGCGAGATAACTTCATTGAGTTCATGGCCAGTTTAAACCTACCAAATCCCCAAAAAATCATGGAAGCAGTACCAGCAAATCAACTTTGTGGTAATGCTTGAATAGTTTAGGATTAACACCAGCAGGTAACAATATGATTTCAGAAACTAAATTGCAATTAATTGACGCTTCCACCCTCAAAGACTGGACGGAAAAACAACAAGTACAACTGATAGACGTGCGGGAACCTGGAGAATATGCAGCCGAACATATTCCCGGCGCTCAACTTTTACCGCTGTCTCAATTCCAAGCAGAAAAAGTAGATTTTCCCCGTCACACTAAAATTGTGCTGTATTGTCAATCAGGAAAACGCTCTCACCAAGCAGCACAAAAACTGATTACTGCGGGTTTCTCAGAATTTGCTCAACTCCAAGGAGGAATTACAGCTTGGAAACAGTTAAATTATCCCACTAAAATTAATAAAAACGCCCCCATTAGTTTAATGAGACAAGTACAAATTGTAGCCGGCTCATTAGTATTTACAGGGACGATTTTAGGTGCTTTTGTTTCACCTTGGTTTTTAATTTTGAGTGGCTTTGTTGGTGCTGGTTTAGTATTTGCTGGAGTCAGTAATACCTGTGCTATGGGAATGTTATTGGCGAAATTACCCTACAATCAACGTGTGCAATGATTACATGGATATTAGGACATATCCTAGCAGCCGGGATTGGTATTAGCTTAGGGTTGATTGGCGGTGGTGGATCAGTTTTAGCATTACCAACTTTAGTTTATGTCATGGAAATAGAGCCGAAATCTGCTGTAGCCATGACCTTAGTAATTGTAGGAACCGTAAGTTTAATTGGTGTAATTCCCCATTGGAAACAGGGAAACGTCAATTTAAAAACAGCATTTATCTTTGGTTCTGCTACGATGTTGGGGGCTTTTGCCGGTGCTAAAATCGCCAATCTACCATTTATTACAGGTAATTTGCAAATGCTGCTATTTGCAATCATGATGTTGCTAGCTTCTGGGTTAATGATTCGGCGTAGTGCTAAATCAACAGTGAAACAGCCTGATATATCAGAAATTTACACCAAGCCCATTTGTAAATACTGTTGGTTGTGGCTAGTCAGCGAAGGCTTAGGGGTGGGTATATTAACAGGATTAGTGGGAGTTGGGGGAGGATTTGCGATTATACCCGCTTTAGTTATATTGGGAAATATACCAATGAAACAGGCTATTGGTACCTCGTTAGTAATTATTGCTGCTAATGCTGTATCTGGGTTTGTAGGGTATTGGGGAGAAGTGACTTTAGACTGGAATATTATCGCGTCATTCATTATAGCAGCCAGTATTGGCACTGTTCTGGGTGCTTATCTATCTCAATATGTTGATGGCAAAAAATTACAAAAATATTTTGGTTATTTTCTATTGGGAGTAGCGGCTTTGATTTTATTCCAAAACCGCAGTATTCTAGAAGAGTTTAGCCCCAAAAGAGCAGCTGATCACAATCCAAATTATCAACAAATACTGCGTATTTGATTTGATGGAGGTAAAGAAAAGACCGGCAGAATAACTAATTATTTACAGTTATATTACTGTCCTAAATAGGCTTCTAATACTTGGGGATTGCTTTGTATTTCTGTGGGGGTTCCCTCAGCTAAATTTTGACCCTCCGCCATCACCCAAACGCGATCGCACAAGGACATAATTACATCCATATTGTGTTCAATAATTAAGAATGTCATACCGTCTTGGCGGTTCCAAGTACGAATGCGATCGCAAATATCATCTATGAGTTTGGGATTGACTCCGGCAGCAGGTTCATCTAATAAAATTAACTTAGGATTGGTCATTAAGGCCCGTCCCATCTCCAATAACTTCCGCTGTCCACCGGACAAACCGCCAGCATATTCATGGGCTTTGTGTGCTAGTCCTACTGATTCTAGTAGTGACATTGCCTGTTCCTGGAATTGCTTTTCTTCCTGAGCTACAATGTGAGGCTGTAACTGTACTGGCCAAAACTTTTCTCCTGTTTGCTTTTGTGCAGCTAAGAGCATATTATTTAATACCGACAACCGCGAGAGAGTCCGCGCCACTTGAAAAGTGCGAACTAATCCCTGTTGGGCGATTTGGTATGATTCCAACTGCTCAATAGGTTCCCCATCAAAAATCACTCTTCCCTTATCTGGGCGAATGAAGTTAGAAAGTAAGTTAAATAAAGTAGTTTTACCAGCACCATTAGGGCCAATTAAGCCAGTGATACTACCTTGATTAACTTCAATTCTGGCCTCATGGACTGCTTTAACGCCACCAAAGCTTTTACAAAGTCCGCTAGCTGCAAGTAGTGGAACTAGAGGGGGTTGATTATTCATCATAAAAAATTGACTGATAACTGTTGAGTAACCAATGTTGCAGAATATGAACTGCTTATCCTGAAGCAATTACTTACCTAGGGTGAGTTCATCTTTTTTACCTAAAATACCTTGAGGTCGCCAAATCATCAGTACCATCAAAATCAGACCAATTACCATGATGCGAAATGCGCCCAATTGGTCAGAAGATAAATTTGTAAAAATTCTCGGTAAAAATTCCCTAGTCATGGCATCGTAAGTAAAGAAAATGACAGATCCTAAGATGGTGCCAATATTATTACCAGAACCACCTAAAATTACCATAATCCAAGCATCAAAGGTAAGTTGTGGTTGAAAATTATCAGGGTAAATAGCGCTCAGTTGCCAAGCAAACAAAGCCCCAGCAATACCAGCGATCGCCCCTCCCAGCATCAGGGATTGGACTTTATAAGCAAACACGTTTTTACCCACTGCTTTGGGTACTTCTTCATCTTCACGAATAGCTTTAAGCACCCTTCCCCAAGGCGATTGCACCAGAACTTCTAAGCGCCAGAATACAAATCCTAATACCAAAAGTGACAACAGCATCAAACCGGCTGCAGGTTGATCATCATACAAGCCAATTAAGCCAGAAATATAAATTGCCGTTGTCAGCAGGGCGAATATAATTCCTACTCCCAGACGAGAAACTAATTCTTGCTTTTTACTGTCAGTTTTGCGAGCATCGGCTAACAGAGATTTTTGGGCGGCGCGAACCCATCGCCACAAACCCCAAAAAGTCGCCAGCGCCAACACCGTGAGCAATCCCATCATCACCAGTCTCAAAAACAAATTGGGGGGTGTGGACAGAAAAGGTATAGGATAACTTTGGACACCAAAAGCCCCAGATACCCAGGTATCTCTCACCGGTAATTCTTGATTGTTCACCACCAAACGAATTAATTCTCCCACGCCAATGGTGACAATAGCCAGATAATCTTCCCGTAAGCGCAGAGTGGCAAAACCAATAATTAAACCTAACAAAGCTGCTACTATTGCTCCTGTGATGGCTGATATTAGCAAGGGGATACCCTGAAGGCTTAACAACACTGTGGTATAAGCCCCCAGAGTCATAAAAGCAACATGACCAAAGTTAATTAACCCCGTATTTCCCCACTGTAGATTCAGCCCCAAAGCAAACAAGGCGAAGATGGCGGTAGAAATTGCTAAAAAAGTGAGATATTCAACCATACTAATTTATTTAATAGACTCTCAGCACTTAAACTCTCTAACTGTTTCCTATGTGTAGGGAATGGTCAGGGGGTAGGGTAAAATAATCTTGGGAAGCATCACTAATTCATGGAATTAACGGGATAATCGCTCCCCAACCATAAAAACTGTATAAGGCTAGGCACCGGATGGCTCTGACCTTACATTAAACTTGTTTTTGAAGCAATACTTTATTTGAGATTTCCCTATGGATGCGAAGGCACTTTGGCAACGATACCAAAATTGGTTATATTTCCACAAGGGATTAGGACTCTACTTAGACATCAGTCGGATGGGTTTTGATGACGCTTTTGTAGATTCGTTGCGGCCGAAGTTTGATAAAGCGTTTGCGGATATGGCGGAATTAGAAAAGGGTGCGATCGCCAATCCTGACGAAGGCCGCATGGTGGGACATTACTGGTTGCGAAATCCTGATTTAGCACCCACACCAGAACTTACCCAAGAAATTGTCCAAACCCTCGAACAAATCGAAGCCTTTGCGGAAAAAGTCCACACAGGTGCTATTCATCCTCCCCAAGCCAGCCAGTTTACCGATATTATATCTGTTGGTATTGGTGGTTCTGCACTAGGTCCTCAATTTGTGGCTGAAGCCCTCAGTCCTGACTTTCCACCCCTGAAAATTCACTTCATTGACAATACTGACCCAGCAGGTATTGACCGCGTTCTGACTCGCTTGCAAAATAGCCTAGCTACAACTTTAGTTGTAGTCATCTCTAAGTCTGGAGGAACACCGGAACCACGCAACGGGATGATTGAAGTTAAAGCCGCCTATGCAGCCCAGAATTTAGACTTTGCTCAATATGCTGTGGCCATTACTAGCGTTGATAGTAATTTGGATCAAGTCGCCAAAAATGAAGGCTGGTTAGCCAGATTTCCCATGTATGATTGGGTGGGAGGACGGACATCAGAAATGTCCGCTGTGGGACTAGTACCGGCCGCCTTACAAGGCATTGACGTTCGGGGTATGCTTGAGGGAGCCAAAGAAATGGATGACGCTACCCGCGTCCCCGACTTGAAAAATAACCCCGCGGCTTTATTGGCTTTGTCTTGGTATTTTTCCGGTAATGGTAAAGGCGAAAAAGATATGGTTGTCCTACCTTATAAGGACAGCTTACTGTTGTTTAGTCGGTATTTGCAACAGTTGGTAATGGAATCTTTAGGTAAAGAAAAGGACTTAAGCGGTAACACTGTTTATCAAGGTATCGCCGTTTATGGTAACAAAGGTTCCACAGACCAACACGCCTACGTCCAGCAATTACGTGAGGGTGTACCAAATTTCTTTGCTACTTTGATTGAAGTCTTAGAAGACCGTCAAGGTAAATCTGTAGAAATTGAACCGGGAGTTACATCAGGAGATTTTCTGTCCGGTTTTCTCTTAGGAACTCAACAAGCGCTGTATGAAAATCAGCGCGATTCCATTACAGTCACCATTCCCCAAGTCAACCCCAAAACCGTAGGGGCGTTAATTGCTCTGTATGAACGCGCTGTTGGTTTATACGCCAGTTTGGTCAACATCAACGCTTACCATCAACCAGGGGTAGAAGCTGGTAAAAAAGCCGCAGCGGCTGTTCTCGACTTGCAATCCCAGGTAGTAGCTCTATTACAACATCAAAAAACTCCCCTTTCCCTACAAGAAATTGCCGAAAAAGCTGGCGCATCTGAGAAAGTTGAGGCAATTTACAAAATTGTCCGCCACTTACACGCAAATGATCGCGGTGTATCATTAGAAGGGGATCTAGCTAAACCCGCTAGTTTAAAGGTTTCTGCTGCTAAATAAAGTTAAATTAGTCCTGATATCATATCACATAATTGTTGTATATACAACAATTTTTTTATTCTTCAGCATCTTAGATCACATCTATCTAGGATGCTTGACAGTTATGGGCAAATATTAAGTTACTCAGTCGTAGTTGCTAACTCCCGGAGAAAGTAAAAGCGATCGCTTTTCCAATTTTGACCTTTAACTCTTCCTAAGTAACCTGTTAGCGGTGAGGAAAGTTCTATTAAAATCTCGTACATTTCTTCTGGTTGCAGTGGTTGTGATGGTTGGGAACCGAAATATGCACCGTGTAGGGCTTCTACTCCTGCTAAGTCTATCCCTGAGTTTTGCTGATAATTTTTGACTAATTGAATAATGTGCGATCGCAAATTGATATCTCTGTAAAGTTGATTGATATATTTTTCTACTTGTGCATCACATTGACCGGGTTTTAAATATTCTTTGAGTTTAAATAAATCTACTGAGTTAGGATAGTTATTTTGGAGTTTGACTAATTTTTCAAGTGTTTCAGGATTAAGAATAGCCATACCTTGCGTTTTTGCAGATTTTTGTAGTTGGTTTGTTGGTTTACCCGGACCAATGATGATTTTAGTAGCTTGATAAAAAAGTTCTGGTTCCCGTAACATTCCCAAATTTAACAGTTGTACTGCGCTATCATTAGGAATTCTTTTCCCTGCTTTGCACTCACCAAATAATGGGTATGGTTGGGAACAAAATAAATCTAAACCACCGGCACCGCCTTTATGACTATAATCAACGGTGAATCCTAAAAATTCCAAGCTATGACGCACCACATTTTCAAAGTCCGTCCCGGCTTGATAGTTACTTTTCCCCTCATCTTGTTGTATACTGCGATCGCCTAATGCGGCAATATTATTTATCCAACCTAAATCCTCATTCGGTTGATAATTATCTTCTCGACTACTCCAACCTAAAAACCTTTTGATATCATTGTCTAATGCTTGCGCCCCTGGGTTGCTCATGCTCAGGGACACTATTGCACTTTGTAAATCTTCTAGTTCTGGGTGTTTGGGTGGTTCCAGGTTTTCTAGTTGCTTTTGGCGTTGAGCGAAAATGCGATCGCTCAATACTGGTTTTGCCTCCGCAGCAGTAATATTAGGTATACCGAGAAATTTACCAATTTTGCCCTTAATATCGGGGGTGAGTGCAACTTGACAAGGCTCAGACAAATGATAAACTCGCAGGTAAGCTAAAAAAATATGTTGTTGTTCTAAGATTTGTTTCAGGGTTGCTGTTGTCCAGATTGTTAACTGAGATAAAACTTCTAACGGCTGAGTCTCGTCCAACATTCGGCAAAGTTCACATCTCGCCCAAGCTTTAATAGTAACTTTTTCAGAGTTCACTTGTTTGATGACACTTTGAGCAATCGGTAAAAAATCCGGGCGATAGTATTGTTCAATTCGCAACTGATGTATTGAAGAATTAACAGGGTAAAGAGCAAATTTATCACCCCTATTCAATAATTTACGAGGTATAGCTGCAATAATTCGCCCTTGTACTAACGCTTCCACATCGCCACTAGGTAGACAAAGGGCTTTATAAATTAAAACTGATTGGCTCATGATTAACTAAACAAATCGCTTAATTCGTCTGACTCATCCGATTCATCTGTTTCACTTAAATTTGTAGGATTAAACAACTCATCTAAAACATCGCTATCATCAGCATCTGGTAATATGCCTGATGGGTCGCTTAAAATCTCTCGTAATAGAAGATTATCAATGGTAATTTTATTTTGAGTAATAATATCCAAAATTTGTGCCTCTGTTAAATCATAGTTTGAGCACTTTTGGTAAATAGAGTAAATTGCGATCAGTGGGCGAATTTGTTCTTCTATTAAATCGACGTGTTCTCCTCCTTTTTGGGAGATGAGTTCTTCCAGGAGTTTGTAAGCTTGGGAATTTTTATTCATTTTTTGTATCTTGTCTTGAGACCGCACTAAACAACCACGACTCAAGTCAAATGTTTGATAATCAATTAAACGTTTTAATCCAGCACATAATGCAGACTGAGAATCCTGGATGACAGACACGCCAATTTTCACATCTGCGCCATTCTCTGTACCAATAATTTTAAAGTTGATCCAATTTTTATTCTGTGATTTAGGCTTGACATCCCGGATAATCTCATCAATTTTCACTCCTTCTAAGGTCTGATTGATCAATGTCTCAAAACCAAAATATAGAGATGCAGCCAGCATATTATTATCCTCTAAGTAATCTTTAGCATTGACATTACTTTCTTTTGTAAATGCCAGTTCAAACCGTGACAGTGGGTCTGAGGGTAGCTCATCCACCTTAAAATTCTTGGCGCACCATTGCAAAGCTTCTCTGACAGTTGGTTTCTTGTTTTTGCCGTATTCTCTCAGTTCACCTTCTCTAAATGGGTAAAGTGGATGAGGAGGAATTAATTGTTTTGAATGATAAAATTCTTGGAGCCAAACACTAACTAAATCAACCATAGAATCACTACTAACATATTTTAATTCTATGGGTTTTCTCTGAGTGAATTTAGAAATTCTATCCGGTGTACCCCCCGGTATTGAATTGACCTTTTCTCTCCATGTTTCGGGTAGCATTACTGTGAGAAAAACAACTCCTTGACTAAGTTCTGAGTTTTCGAGAGTATCATGGAGAATTTTCACCAAATTAGCAATTACGCTTTCAGTGGGTAAGCCATCTTCAGTGGAGTTGTTTTTAACATCTATTTCGTCAAAACAAATAATAACCGGATTATAGAAACTAACTAAATTCAAGATTTGCTGAATATTTTTCAGGGCTTCAGCTTCTTTGTCTTGATTGCTTTTAGGAGAATTAGGTAAACCCAACTCATCAGCATTGACTTGAGCTAATTCTTCACCAGATAACCATCTAATGGCAAAAGGGGCTTGATTTTCTGAGAGTGTCCACAAAATAGCCCGGAGGATATAGGGATCTGCATTGGGTTTATTTTTCAGCACTTGTGCTTGCAAGACATTCATGAGATTTTTGTTTTTGTCCAAACTATTTTTATATGCTTGGTCAAACTTTTTAACTAACTCTGCTGGTTGGGAGCAATTGTCACCTCTAGTTTCGTTGGCCATGGCTGCGGCTACTTCCTGCCACTGCATTACCCCTTGACTACCAGTTTCACTCAGACTATCTGCTAAGGTTTGCTGAAATTGGTACTTCACCAGATTTAAATCTGTATAATTATTACCACCTGCATAGACAAATAAAGCACCGCCTTTTGCTTCTAATTGATGACGAATGCGGCTGAGAAGATGAGTTTTACCAACTCCCTGTTGTGCAGTGATCACAATGGAAGTCACTTTATCTTGGGTAAATTGACTGGTTCGCACAAATTCAATGGCTTCAAAAACTTTATTAGAAGCATGAGCATTTAAGGTTGGTACGTCGGGGACTCCCTTACCCCAAACGTCCTGTTCTTTAACGATACCGGCGTTAGTAAAGGGATTATGATTTTTAATAGCGGCGTTAACGACTTCTATGGAGGAAATAGGGGTATTTGTCATGATGAATCAATGTGGTGGGAGGAACTACACAGTGTGGAAGCAATTTGATTAACTCAGGCGTTGAGCATAGGAACGTAGTTGTGTACCTTCCATAGATATCGAGTCTTCTCGTTTATCAGGGGTAAAGTCTGCTATTTCTCCAGTAATCAGCTGCAAAATGTCCTCAGCTTGCATTTCGATTAACCAGGTGTTGAAGTTCTCACG
Organism: Anabaenopsis elenkinii CCIBt3563; assembly: GCF_015245355.1. Taxonomy (GTDB): domain Bacteria; phylum Cyanobacteriota; class Cyanobacteriia; order Cyanobacteriales; family Nostocaceae; genus Anabaenopsis; species Anabaenopsis elenkinii. Next base: position 185,687 of record NZ_CP063311.1, read on the forward strand.
GCTCACCCGCTCCCCTATGGTTCTCCTGATGCGATAAATAGGGACTAAATCATCTAAGTTGTAGTTCTGGTTGAGTTGGTCGTAAACTTCTAATGCCACAGTTTTAAATTCTTCGTAGGAAGAAATAACCGCAGACTTGACCCCATCACTCGACGCCACAGATAGAGTTGATCCCCCATTCATCTGACTAATCCACCGCAGCAACGCATTGGCTACCCAAGTCCCGACAATAGTCCCCTCAAACTGAAAATCACCACTGCTCAAACCCTCTCCCAACATCTCCAAACCTATGGGAGAGGTGAGAGAAAATTTCTTTTTAGAAATGGAAATTGCTCCTGCTGTTTCCAACTCTTTAAATATGTGCCGATAGTCTCCTACCTTCTTACCCTTAGTGACAATTCGTTTAGTAAGTTGACCCTGGTTAACCTCTACCTCCATTCCTCCCATATCCCACAACGCCAGCAGCACGCGTGTTTTAGCTTGAGTATCCTGTAAACCTTTTTCTCCTGCGCCCATGCCATGTGTCCTATATGACTATCAATTTCATGGTAATATTATTTTGTCATCTTAGCCACAAAAAACTTTTAGTTATAAAAACTTATATCCCCGACTTCTTAAAGAACTCGGGGATCGGAAATTGGTAGTTTTTATTTCAACACAAAAAATTAACCTTTCACGCATCTCTCCTGGTAGGGGAGATGTCAACGAATTTGGCTACCAGACTTAGTTAAACTCTTCCAGTTGGTCTAAGCGTAACCAAATATTTGGCGTTGGTACTTTCCCAAATTTTACCAAGGCGTAATCACCTTTAACATCAACAATTTCGCCCTTGCTGTCAAACAAATATGAAGGAAAGCGAGGATCGCTGGCTTGTGCTTCCAAACTATTTTCCAGCTTCTCGCGAACAGCGCGAACCATATCCCCTTTTTTAACTGTCATAAATTTCCTCTTGAATTGCTTTTAAGAGGATTTTAACTTGTGGTCAGATGCAAATTCACTTAAGAATTTATTGCTGGTTTGTTTACACCCCAAACGTCTGAGACTTTTATCTATATTGCAATGATTCGTATTATGCTTAGACGACTGGCTTGATTATTGACTACCTTTGACTTTTAAAACATCCTCTAACTTTTACTTAGACTCAACATTCTAGGTGCAACCTAGGCAAAACGATCAAGTCCTCCTTCCAGTAAATTTCTTATGGTATCCCCAAAATCTGCTCCCTCTTTGGCTCTGGAAAGCTCATCAAAAATATCGCCATCTGGGGGTTGCTCTGTTAAAATTTGACGCTGTAATGTATAAAAATGGGTATATATTCCCTCTGTTTCTAGTTCTGCGGTAACTAAACAAAAGCCTTGGGCACCTAGATAATTTAAAAATTCGTGAATGGTTCTCACTCTTGGTCTGAGACGCTTACCATTGACGTATAAATTCATGATTTCATTGGTCATACCCCTACCAAGCAATTGTACCCGTATTTGAATAAATTGATAGGCTTTTCTTGTGCCTTTATAACTAGTATTCATTAATCACCTGGTTTGTTTAACGTGCACACTAAGTTACATTTCACACAAAAAGTGTTAATGTTAACTTTATTCTAAGAGGATGTTTGAAAATTCAAAAAAAGCTCAATTAACGATATTCTCTCAGTAGATAAAAACGCGACATAGTGACTTCAGCCATGTCTAAATCATACCTCGGCTTATGAATCCGATCAAGCAGGAGTTTAGTCCTCCATTCCTAGCCTCTCTACCAGAAAACGCGCACAGTGCCCCTAGTTTCTAACTATGGGGGTGTAGTGCGCTAGCGACTTTAGTCGCATTAGAACGATTGACTGGCTTTAGCCACAGTGATATAATACTCAAAGCGAGTAAAACAACCATTTATCCGCAGACTTGCAGCCGTGGGGCACACGGTCAAGATGCTTGCAGTTAGCGAAGCGGCGCGTTAGCGCGGGTAAATTCATTGGAATCCCCGTGAAGCAAGAATCACCCGGCTTCTAGCCGTGGGGAGTGTCAATAACTCTGACATTGGGGGCAAAAATGACTGGAACGCCCCCCTAATTTAATTCGCTCTATGGGAGTACCACAAACTCGACAGGGTTCGCCAGTGCGGTTATATACCCAAGCCACACCGCCATAATTACCGTTAACCCCTTGAACGTTGAGGAAATTACTAAAGGTTGTACCCCCAGCAGCAATACTGGTTTCTAATACTTGAATAATAGCTGTGTGTAAACGTTGAATTTGCTGTAACTGCAAATCCATACACAGAGTTACTGGTAAAATTCCACTTTTAAATAGTGCTTCGTCGGCGTAAATATTACCTAACCCCGCCACCACTGACTGATCTAATAGTGCTGTTTTAATAGGACGGCGGCGATTTTGTAATTTATCAGCGAAATACTCAAGGGTGAATTGCGTTGAAAAAGGGTCTACCGCTAGTTTCCCTAAACCGGTAATTATACTTTCTACTGCTACTCCTGGGGTAACACACCACATTTGACCGAAGGTGCGCTGGTCAACAAAGCGTAATTCTTGCTGGTTCTCAAAAAATAACCTCACTCTGGTGTGCTTGTGTAATGGTTCATCTTGATGTAACCATAATAGCTGACCGGTCATGCGGAGATGAACCCCTAACCAGGTAGTCTGGGGTGAGGGGGTGAGTTCCGCTAAAAGATATTTACCACGACGATGCCAAGCTGCGATCGCACTCCCTGTAATTTCCGAAATGAACTCATTTACAGAAAATGGGTAGGCAATGGTGCGGTGTAGCAACACATCCCCACCCGTAATTTTACGGTGCAGGGTAAATTGGTTTAGACCCCTGCGGATTGTTTCAACTTCAGGCAGTTCAGGCATTTAAGCTATATCGTTGACCTTTGAGGGTAGGCTGGAGAATGATACAGGATTTAAGCTATATCATTCTCCATCTCATCAAATTATTACCTTTATTGCTCCACCACTTACTTTTTAGCCTTAGCCTTTGGTGGTTCTACCTCAACTAATTCATCTAGGGCAAAGTTATTGGTATTGAGACCAGAGTAATTGACCTTATCAAACCGGACAATTGCTGAGTATTTAATGCCGCTTTGGTCAATAGAAGCCACTGTGCCTACATCCTGAAACCAGTAGGATTCGGGGCGGAGAATACGCACTTTAGAACCACGTTGAACCATAAGTATCTTCCCTTTTAATGATCGATAATATTAGGGCTAATTGATTTCACTTTACATTGTCAAGCTGTTTCCTAGAGGCTTTGTTAAGTTATTTATCTGAAATGGGGTTAAGTATTCCTCCATTTACAGCCCAAACCTGATAAGGTATCAGACCAGTCTTGACAAAAAGCCGAATAAGGGGTATTTTTTGGGCAAATATAAAGGATGCAATCAGATTTATGTTTTACTCAAAACAAATACACTACCCTCGTTACCTCTGCCAATGCGTAAATCATTATCTATATAGGTAATGTCTAACCAGCCTTGCTGTTGTTCGCTGTTCAAGGGAGTATCAATAGCCGTAAACTTTTTAGCGGCTTCAATTTGCTGGATAAAACCGGCGGGAGAACTATAATTGATTAAACGTTTCAAGCCCAGAATAGATCGCTCAAACTTAACTTGTACACGTCGCTCTGAAACTGGTTCAAATTTAGCAACTACACTTACCAATCCTTCAAGATAAGGTAGTCCATAAATTTCAGCTATGTTGTAAATAGTGCCAGTGCTGACCCGGATACACTGATAAATCTGTCCGAGCTTACATAAGGGTAAGCGATCCAGGTTTAAGAGAGCCTTACTAGTTGTATAAATTAGCCGCCAGTCACCATTAAGCAAATCCCCCGCATCTAGGGGGCGTGCCGTAGGATTGAAGTCTTCTAAATTGGCGATCGCTGCTAAGATTGCTTGTTTTTGTGCTTCACTGGCTAATAAACCGCGATTGGTACCGGCTATGGCATCCATGAGATTAGCTTTACCGAGCATAGTCTATAACCTCAAAAATCATCAGGATTGAAATACTTTCAGCCGATAGTATAGATTATGACATAATAGCCATGCAATTTTGGTGGTTCTTATAAGAGTACTCAATAAATTATTTCTGCCAGTTTACGGATTTATTAACTACGACTTGAATGGATAATTAAAATATCCCTTGGCAGTGATAGACTTCTTAATGTCTAGTTACATGATCTTTTTGTGTTTTAGTAGATATGCTGAACTCTCCCTTAAGTGAACAACCCCGGAACCAACGCGCCCCAGTAATTCCATTAAAGCAAGAATCTTCGATGTTGGACTGGTTACAAAGTCAAGGAAGGCTTGTAGCCCGGAGTGTTCAAGAAAACGATTATTCACAACCAGAGGAAGAAATATCAGATTTCTTGAGTTCAGAAGACGGAATAGACGATTATGATCTCGATGATGGTAGTGATCTGGGCGTAGACGAAGATTAGCCTAGTCAAACTGGGTAGTATTACCATAGCACGTCAGCCAAAAACTTCAAATCAAAAATCATTTATGTTTTTGTGAGATATTTATCTTTGTCTGTCCGTGCATTACTAGGTAATATCAATTTTATTAAGTGTGGAGTGAAGGAAATTTCTGTGGACGCTAAATTATCTCCTAACCAAGGGTCAAATATTTCGGGTATTGGTTTAGCTTTCGGTTTGGTTGTAGTCTTGAGTCTAGCAGCGTTGAGCCTAGATTGGCTAGGACAGAGAACGCCTTGGCAAACTATGTCACTGACATTACCATTGTTGGTCGGGGCGCTGAGTTCAGGCGCTATGGGCTTTTTGGTGATCCCCATGCTAAAAGCATTAAAAACTGGGCAAATTGTCCGGGACGATGGACCCCAAGCCCATTTGAGAAAAGCTGGTACACCCACGATGGGGGGTATATTCTTTGTGCCAGTCTCTGCAGCGATCGCCTGTATATTATCTAATTTTGCCACAGAAGTGCTTGCTGTCTGTGCCTTAACTCTCAGCTATGGATTTGTGGGTTGGCTGGACGACTGGCAAATTCTGCGCCGTAAATCAAATAAAGGGATATCACCCAAAATGAAACTGGCGTTGCAAATTGTATTTGCAGCCCTGTTTTGTCTGTGGCTGATGTTTAATCATAATTCTCAAATTACAAATATTGCTTTACCTTGGGTGAGCTTTGCACTACCTTTAGGATATTTATTCTGGCCTTTGGCTGGTTTTGTCCTAGTTGCAGAAAGTAATGCCACTAATTTAACTGATGGTATTGATGGTTTAGCAGCAGGAACAGTAGCCATCACTTTACTAGGTTTAGCTGCTATTATTGCCCCTACTTACCCGGGATTAATGGTTTTCTGCGCCGCATTAAGTGGCGGTTGTTTAGGTTTCTTAGCCCATAACTGTAACCCAGCAAGGGTATTTATGGGTGATACTGGTTCCTTAGCACTGGGAGGAGCTTTAGCATCTGTAGGGTTACTAACTAATAGTTTGGTAGCACTGTTTATTCTCAGTGGTATTTTCTTTGTAGAAACCCTTTCTGTCATCGCCCAGGTCAGTTATTACAAAGCTACCAAAGGTGCTGATGGCAAAGGAAAGCGTTTATTTAAAATGGCCCCCCTACATCATCACTTAGAATTAACCGGTTGGTCAGAATTACAAGTGGTTAGGGTATTTTATGCGATCGCTGGTATTTTGGCTGTTATTTGTTTAATGATGGCGCCTTTTTAAAATTTTACAACTTTTGAGAAAATCATTTAAAAAAATACAAACTCCCTATATTAGGGAGTTTTTTGGTGATAGGAATTACACCAGTTTCACATTCAACCTCCGTTTTGACACTCCCCACGGCTAGAAGCCGGGGGATTCTTGCTTCACGGGGATTCCAATGAATTTACCCGCGCTAACGCGCCGCTTCGCTAACTGCAAGCATCTTGACCGTGTGCCCCACGGCTGCAAGTTTGCGTGTAAATGGTTGTTTTACTCGCCTTGACCATTATATCACTGTGGCTAAAGCCAGTAAATCGTTCTAATGCGACTAAAGTCGCTAGCGCACATTGCCCCATAGTTAGAAACCAGGGGCACTGTGCGCGTTTTCTGGTAGGGTGCTTTCTACCAATTTAAGAGCGAACTTCATCAACAGAACCCCACCCTAACCCCTATCTGAGGGGTTAGGTATGTGAATAATATGTAACCCAGCAATAGCCCGTTGCCTCAGTCATGGATGAATTTAAACTTAAACTTATATGGGATATTCATTCAGCCTTATTGAATCCCAAATCGTTTTCTTGCGCATAGCGTTCCATGAAGCGCATAAAGCGATCCCATTCGGCTACGGACTTCATCAGATGAACTGCTTCTAAAGCTTCCGGTTTACCGTTGATAAATTTACCCTTAACTTCGCGGGTAATAATTTCTCCCTCTTCGTCAATCAAGTACATCCCGGTGATTTCCTCTGTGTTCCCTTGCTCTAAAATGCGCGGGTTGGTGAAAATAAATGTTGCTGTCCCACTATCACCACTGCGCGATCGGGTCAAGCGTACCTCTGGAACTACTTCCTCGTCAATTCCTCTGCAAAATTGGATTTTTGCCATGATGTCTGTATTGAAAGTTTTATAATGCCTAACTTTCCATTCTCTCATTTTTTGGGAGATGCTGAAAACAAGAATATTTTTAACTGTGTTATTAAAAGTACTTTTTTATACAAAATAAATAATAAGTATTCTTTTAACCTCATATCACCCCAAGACAAAAATTTTTCCCTGTCTTCTTTCTTGGATGAGGTTCTGTGTTTTCTTTAATCTTTACTCCTAGGCTAATTATGCTATATTAAACGGAGTCGTTATGAGTTTATTTAACCCCTATGACTAACCCGACTGTAGAAAATTTGGTAATTATTGGCTCTGGCCCAGCAGGATACACAGCTGCCATATATGCAGGACGAGCAAATTTAAAACCAGTAGTATTTGAAGGTTTTCAAGTAGGAGGGTTACCTGGTGGTCAATTGATGACAACAACTGAAGTAGAGAATTTTCCGGGGTTTCCCCAAGGTATTACCGGACCGGAACTAATGGATCAAATGAAGGCGCAAGCTGAACGGTGGGGGGCACAGTTATATACTGAGGATGTCATATCTGTGGATTTGACTCAACGTCCTTTTATTGTGCGATCGCACGAAAGGGAACTAAAAACCCATAGTGTAGTCATAGCGACTGGTGCTACAGCCAAGCGTTTAGGTTTACCTAGTGAACATCAGTTCTGGAGTCGGGGTATATCTGCTTGTGCAATTTGTGACGGTGCAACACCAATTTTTCGCGGTGCAGAATTAGCTGTGATTGGTGCGGGTGACTCGGCGGCCGAAGAGTCAATTTACCTGACTAAATACGGTTCCAAGGTCAATATGCTGGTGCGTTCTGATACAATGAGAGCATCAAAAGCCATGCAAGACCGGGTTTTAAGTAACCCCAAAATTGAAGTACATTGGCACACTGAAGCTGTGGACGTCTTCGGTAACGGTCAGATGGCGGGGATCAAAGTGCGCAATAATCAAACCGGTGAAGAAAGGGAAATTCACGCCAAAGGTTTATTTTACGCCATCGGTCATAGTCCCAATACTGCCTTATTTAAAGGACAATTAGAATTAGACGATGTGGGTTACATTGTCACTAAAAACGGTTCTGTAGAAACCAGCTTAGAAGGTGTATTTGCAGCTGGGGATGTGCAAGACCATGAGTTTCGCCAAGCAATTACCGCTGCTGGTAGTGGTTGTATGGCGGCTATGTTGGCAGAACGCTGGTTATCATCACGGAATTTAATTACAGAATTTCATCAGTCAGCTACAGTACAGGATGAATTACCACCCCAACCTACCCAGAAAACTGAAGCCCAAGAGGAGGCGGGATTCAATTTACAAGCTACACGCCATGAAGGTGGTTATGCCTTGAGAAAATTATTCCATGAAAGCGATCGCTTATTGGTCGTGAAATATGTCTCCCCTGGTTGTGGTCCTTGTCATACTCTCAAGCCGATATTAAATAAAGTCATAGATGAATTCACAGGTAAAATTCACTTTGTGGAAATTGACATTGACAAAGACCCTCAGATTGCAGAGAATGCTGGGGTAACTGGTACACCAACGATTCAGTTTTTTAAACATCAAGAATTATTGAAAGAAGTTAAAGGTGTCAAGCAAAAGAGTGATTATCGTCAAATAATTTCCAGTCATCTTTAGAGGATATTTGTCAAGTCATGATTAGTGTATCAACTATTGCTTGACCCCACCCTAACCCTCCCCTTGTAAGGGGAGGGGACTGGATTTTATTGTTTCGGTGTGTCCCCCATTCCCTATTCCCTATTCCCCATTCCCTGTTCCCTAAGATAAAAATTACCTGTTGAAAACTTATCAAACAACCTCTTAGAGGATATGAAACAGAAAAATCTGTATCCCAGGAGTTTCAAAGCCTCTATGATCGCAGTTGTGAAATCCTGCTTGATGCACGCGATCGCTCATGGCCATAATTAAACCTCAGTTACTGAAATTCATCCGTTTGGCTCGAAATTCCCACCTGTCCCAGAAACTAATGCTTATGGGCATAGTCATTACCCTATTTTTCCTCTTTTTAGCATTTTTTGCTCCCCTCTTAGAGGCTTGGGGATGGTTACAAAACCCTAGAGAATTCCTGGCTAACCCCATCCAAGAACCACCATCGGCTCAATATTGGTTTGGTACGAGTCGCTTGGGACATGATGTATTTTCGCGTACATTATTTGGCGCTCAAGCTGCACTAACAGTGGTGATTTTAGCCACGGCAATTAGTATGCTCATTGGTGTGCCTTTAGGGATGGTGAGTGGCTATCTGGGGGGAAAATTAGATCAGGTATTACTGTTTATCATGGATACTATCTACACATTACCAGGGCTACTACTGTCAGTCACACTGGCTTTTGTCGTAGGTAAAGGAATTTTCAATGCGGCGATCGCCATTAGTATTGCCTACATTCCCCAATATTATCGCGTAGTACGTAATCAGACTGTAAGTGTTAAAACGGAAGTATTTATTGAAGCAGCTGAAGCCCTTGGTGCTTCTACTTGGGTGGTACTATCGCGCTATCTATTTTTTAACGTCATTCCCAGCGTACCTGTATTATTTACCCTCAATGCCGCCGACGCAATTTTGGTATTAGGCGGTTTAGGCTTTTTGGGTCTAGGACTTCCCGCAGAAGTGCCAGAATGGGGACATGACTTAAGACAAGCCCTGGAAGCCCTACCCACAGGTATTTGGTGGACTACTCTCTTCCCCGGTTTAGCCATGACATTAATGGTAGTAGGGTTATCATTACTAGGTGAGGGGTTAAATGAGTTTGTCAATCCTGGATTACGGCGAGACAATAGAATGCGGAAATAATAACTGTTTCCTTGTCTAAATATTGTTGAAGTTATTACCGAGAGGTTAGAGTGAAAGATAATATTTCTTTAATTGCCGCTGCTACTGGTGGGTTTATGCTATCTCTCGCTTTGTGTGGGTTATTACGTGGTACACCAATGACAGCTTGGAACAAACTAGGGAGTTCTGATTCAGTCATGGTCACTAGTTCACCTATAGCCTCCTTGGAAAACAGTAAAACAGGGATTTTTTTACCGGATAACACCCAAAAAAGCTAAATTATATTTTTTCAGGTGGTTAATTCACAATTAATTGGGGTTGATGTGGGGGGAACAGCTATTAAGCTGGGACGATTCAACCCTGATGGTACTTGCTTAAAATCTTTGACTGTAGCCACCCCCCAACCATCAATACCAGAAGCTGTTTTAGCTGTAATTGTAGATGCGATCGCTCAAGTTGACCCCTATAATCAAGCTATTGCCATTGGTGTGGGTACTCCTGGCCCAGCTGATAAAAGCGGACGCATTGCCCAAATTGCCATCAACTTACCAGGATGGCAAAATGTGCCTCTAGCTGACTGGTTAGAGGACAAAACAGGTAAACCCACTGTGATCGCTAACGATGCTAACTGTGCGGGCTTGGCAGAAGCTTGGTTAGGCGCTGGTCGCAACTTTCACAATCTAATTTTATTGACCTTGGGAACTGGGGTGGGTGGTGCAATTATTTTCAATGGCAAACTGTTTGTAGGTCATGAAGGCGCTGCTGGGGAACTGGGTTTGATTACCTTAAACCCCGATGGGCCTATGTGTAAGAGTGGTAATTCCGGTTCTTTAGAACAGTATGTTTCAGCTACGGCAATTCGTCGCCTTACCGGACAGGAACCATGGCAATTAGGCGCATTGGCGGCAGCGGGAGATAAATCTGCCTTGACTTTCTGGCAAGAATATGGTAATTGTTTGGGTATAGGTCTAGCTAGTTTAGTTTACGTTTTAACACCTCAAGCAGTGATTATTGGTGGTGGCGTTAGTGCTAGTTTTCAGTTTTTTTACCCGGCACTTAAGGCAGAAATTGAAAGGCGAGTCATGGCCATATCTCGCTCTGGATTACAAATTTTACCAGCACAACTGGGCAACTCGGCGGGGATGGTGGGCGCTGCAAAGTTGGCATCCTTGCTTGTTGGGAACGGGAATTAGAATTACAGCAGGTTATGAGTATATAAATAAATGCTGTGAATAAGCAGATACCCGAGATTTTCTCGGGTATCTATGTAGCTAATCTTTTTATGTTTAATAATGTCAACCTATTGATTTAGGTTGACACTTGTCTGGGTATTAACAAGACTTTGAGAATATTCTCAAGAAACCTGTACAGGTGTTGGTAAGTTGGACAAGGTATGAGTCCTGTTGATAGCAGCTTCCATAAATCCTTTGAATAAAGGGTGAGGAGTGTTAGGACGGGAATGAAACTCGGGATGAAATTGACAGGCTAAGAAGAAGGGATGTTGAGGAAATTCCACAATTTCTACTAAGCGTCCATCGGGGGAAGTTCCACTGATGACATACCCAGATTCTAAAAACATCTGACGATAAGTATTATTAAACTCATAGCGATGTCGGTGGCGCTCGTCAACTACTTCTTGTTGATAAAGACTAGCAGCTAGAGTATTAGGGAGCAAATGACAAGGATAGAGTCCCAGTCGCATGGTTCCCCCCAGGTCAATTACATCCTCTTGTTCTGGTAACAAGTTAATGACTGGATACTTAGTATGTGGGTCAAATTCGGCGCTGTTAGCACCCGTTAATCCTTGTACGTTTCTCCCCCACTCAATTACGGAACACTGCATTCCTAAGCATAAACCTAAAAAGGGTATTTGGCGATCGCGAGCGTATTGAATAGCTGCAATTTTACCATCTACCCCCCGGATACCAAAACCACCCGGGACTAGAATACCATCCACACCTGCTAAATGAGTTTCCGGCGATTGGGTTTCTAAATCTTCCGAGTTCACCCATCGCAAGCGCAAATCGCCATATGTAGCAATAGCGGCATGACGCAGAGCCTCTACTACGGAGAGATACGCATCACTTAAGCGCACATATTTTCCTACAATGGCAATTTCCACAGTGTGCTGAGGACTGTATAAGCGTTCTACCATTGTTTGCCACTGTACCAAATTTGGTGGGCGCTGTTCCATTTGCAACAACGCTAATACTTGTTCTGCTAATCCTTCCTGTTCTACAATTAGCGGTACTTCATAAATACTCCCCGCATCTTGGGCAGTAATGACGCATTCTTCTGGAACATCGCAAAATTCTGACAACTTGCGTTTTAATCCCACAGGTAACGGGCGATCGCAGCGACAAACTAAAATATCTGGTTGAATGCCAATTGATCTTAATTCCTTCACAGAATGCTGTGTGGGCTTGGTTTTCATTTCCCCAGCCGAAGGTATCCACGGTACCAGGGTAACGTGCATATACAACACATTTTGCCGTCCCACTTCCTTGCGTAACTGGCGAATAGCTTCCAAAAATGGCAGTGATTCAATATCACCCACAGTCCCACCTATTTCCGTAATTAATACTGATGGATTAGTAGCTTCAGCCACAGTCAGAATCCGCTCTTTAATTTCATTGGTGATGTGGGGTATAACCTGTACAGTACCGCCATGATAGTCTCCCCGCCGCTCTTTATTAATTACTGCTTGGTAAATTAAACCAGTAGTAACACTGTTTAACCGCGACATAGAAGTATCAGTAAAGCGCTCATAATGTCCCAAGTCTAAATCTGTTTCCGCACCATCCTCGGTAACAAAAACTTCCCCATGCTGAAAAGGACTCATAGTACCCGGGTCAATATTAATATAAGGGTCGAGTTTCAAAATCGACACGGAATAATCTCGCGATTTGAGTAAACGGCCCAGACTTGCTGCTACAATGCCCTTACCAATACTGGAAACTACACCTCCAGTTACAAAGATAAACTTAGTCATAAGTTAGTAGTTAGAATTTTTAGCAACTTCTCAAAAAACATCCCGTCATTGTGCCACATTTGCTGTGGTGAAATATTTCGTGCTGTTGTCGTGAAAAAACTTCTAGGTTTAGTAATATTAGGGTTTATAGTTACCTCCTCTGTAGTCGCATTGGCCCGACCATCAGTATTAGTTGTTTATCCCCCAAACAACCACCAAACAAAGTCCGACAAAATCTTTTTCATTGGAACCGCGCCACCAGATGGAAAGGTTCTCATCAATGGTAAGGCAATTAACCGCAGTCAAGCCGGCCATTTTGCGCCGAGTTTCCCTTTGCAGTTAGGAGAAAATCTCTTTACTGTCAGTCACCAGAATCAGCAACTAGAAATTAAAGTTACAAGACTGGCGACGGTAGCCCAGTTACCTCAAGGATTAGCCTTTGCTAAAGATTCTCTGATTCCCGCATCTGACATTGCCAGACTACCGGGAGAATTAATTTGTTTTACCGCCATTGCACCCCCTAACGCCAGTGTATCTGTCAATCTGGCAAATCAAACTATTGTTCTTGCACCCCAACCCCAGCAGGTAAGACTACCAAGTAATTTAGCAGTACTTACAGGAAATAACCAGCCGGCGCTGCTGTTGATACCGGGAAAGTATGAGGGTTGCACTACATTTCCCCAAGCTGTAGGGTTTACCGTAGATTTGGGTAAACCAGAATTTCAACTAACACTCAACGGCGAGACCATAAGTCAAACAGGAACTGGCAAAATTCAAATCCTCTCACCGGTAAACTTACAAGTTGCCGAGGTAGTAGTAGATGCAGGGGTAGCGCGGACTGGTCCGGGTACTGATTATTCCCGACTCACTCCCCTCCCCAAAGGTACACAAGCATCAATTACAGGCCGTGAAGGTGAATGGTTACGCCTTGACTATGGCGGTTGGATTCATAGCAGGGAGACTCGTGTTTTACCAGGTGCAATTCCGCCACGCACAACGATTCGCAGTGTCGGATATCGCCGGCTTCCTAGTGCCACAGAGATAGTTTTCCCCCTACAGGTTCCTGTACCCTTGAGGGTGGAACACAGCGATGGTCATTTCACTATCACACTTTACAATACTACCGCCCAAACCGACATAATTCGTTTAGATGATGACCCTGTAATTTCTCGTCTGGATTGGCAGCAGGTAGCTCCAGAACAGGTTAAATACGCTTTTAACCTCAAAAAAAGTCAACTGTGGGGGTATAAGCTCAGATACGACAATAGCACCCTGATTTTAAGTTTGCCTCATCCGCCGGCAATGACAGGAAAAAAACGCAAACCCCTATCTGATATCAAGATTTTACTCGATCCCGGACATGGTGGCAAAGAATCCGGTGCCGTGGGTCCAACTGGATATACAGAAAAAGAGGTTAATTTAGTTGTCTCCCAATTATTACGGGATGAATTAGTAAAATTAGGGGCTACTGTTGTAATGACTAGGGATAGTGATATTGAAGTTTCTCTGGGCGATCGCATGGCTATGATACATCGAGAAGAACCAGCCATTGCCCTTTCCATACATTACAATGCCTTACCCGATAGTGGTGACGCTGAAAACACCAAGGGAATCGGCACTTTTTGGTATCATCCCCAAAGCCACAGCCTAGCTGTATTCCTGCACAATTATTTAGTCAAAAAGCTCAATAGACCCTCCTATGGTGTGTTCTGGAATAATCTAGCCCTCACACGCCCCACAGCTGCGCCATCAGTGTTATTGGAATTAGGTTTTATGATTAATCCCCAAGAGTTTGAATGGTTAACAAATCCCCAAGAACAGAAAAAATTATCAAAAGCCTTAGCTCAGGGAATTGTAGAGTGGTTTAAAAGTAGGGTGGGTTAGACGGCGATCAATTATATTTTCTTGAAAAGGTTTGTACCGTTGTAATATAAATTTACAAAAGTTTTTGGCTGTATGGTGTTGTTGAACCATTGAGTGGATAGCATTTTTGCTTGGAATATCCAAAGCTTTGTGGAGAACATTTTCAACAATTTTTTAGATGCGCTTTCATCTCAACTCGCAGAAGATATTGCACTCCTTCAAATTGACCAAGCCGCAGCACATTTTACCTCTCAATTGAAGTGGCCTGAAAATATTATTCCCCTGTGTCAACCAGCCCATTATTGTCCACAACTTAACCCCATTGAAAGATTTTGGTTGTTTCTCAAATCTCAAATCAAAGGACAAGTTTTCAACACACTTGATTAACTTTGCGCTCGCCTCAACGAACTTCTCAGTCAAATCACATCGGAACGTGTTATTTCCTTGACTTCTTACGATTTTATTCTCGAAGCTCTTTTTTATGCAGCTTCAATGTAAATTGATATAACCCACCAAAACATTTTAATCATGCGATCGCTTTTAGGATTAATCATTCTTGGTTCCTTCACAACTCCCAGCCTAGCTTGGGCGCAAGAAAACACGCTGAAAATAGTTTATCCGCCAGTAAATCACCAAACTAATACAGATAAAATATTTCTTCTGGGAACCGCACCACCAACAGGACAAGTTTTAATTAATAATCAACCCATTAAGCGCAGTAAATCTGGACATTTCGCCCCTAGCTTTCCCTTGGAGGTGGGAGAAAATCGGTTTACTGTGACTTACGACAATCAACAACTGCAAATACAGGTAACTAGAGTTGATAATCAGCCCAAAATCCCCCAAGGATTAGCCTTTGGAGAAAATACCCTTACGCCCCAAGTTGATATTTATCGACTACCAGGAGAAGAAATTTGTTTTAGTGCGATGGCTTCGCCCGCCGTAGGCATCGCCTCTCCTAATGCTAATGTAAGCGTAAGATTGGGAGAGCAAACTGTTAAGCTATCACCGCAACTAAAACAAATATCTCTACCCAGTAATTCAGCCATATATATAGATGGTAAAAATCAACCCATCACTCAAATTATCCCAGGGAAATATCAGGGATGTACAAAATTAGGAATATTACCAGATGGAAAAAAACCAGAATATCAATTAACTCTCAATAGCGAGACAACAACTCAAGTCAGTTCTGGTAAGATTCAAACCCTTTTACCAGCCAAACTTCCAATAGTAGAAATCATAGCTGAGGCTGGTGTGGCGCGGACAGGCCCCAGTACCACTTATTCACGGTTAACGCCTTTACCCCAAGGTGTGAGAGCATCTGTTACAGGTAAAGAAGGTGATTGGTTGCGTTTAGACTATGGAGGTTGGATTCATAGTCAAGAAACTCGGATGATTCCAGGTGCAATTCCACCACACTCGATGATTCGCAGTATAATTTCGCGGGAATTACCGAAAACAACAGAAATAGTCTTTCCTTTGCAAGTTCCTGTCCCTGTTACTGTAAAACAGGGGGATAAAACTCTTACCCTGACTTTACATAACACCACTGCCCAAACAGACACAATTCGCCTAAATGATAACCCTTTAATTTCTCGTCTAGATTGGCAGCAAATAGCTCCTGGCAAGGTGCAATATACTTTTAACCTCAAAACAAATCAACAGTGGGGATATAACCTGCAATACCGAGATACAAGCTTAGTTTTAAGTTTGCGTCATCCTCCGGTTCTTCCCCGCAGACAAACACAACCTTTATCTGGGGTAAAAATTCTGCTGAACGCCGGACATGGTGGGGAAGAATTAGGCGCAGCAGGACCAACAGGTTATTTAGCGAAAGATTTAAATTTGGTAGTGACAAAACTGTTGCGGGATGAATTGCGGCGACGAGGTGCAACAGTGGTAATGGCTAGAGAAGATGACCGGGATTTGTCTTTGGTGGAACGTCAGAAAATGATAGAGGATAGGAGTTACGCATTGACAGAATAACAAAATAGTGAATTGATAAATATAGGTCGTCTACTTGCTAGGTATCAGACAATTAGAAAAATCACGAAACCATCCACAGCGCAATGCAATCTAGACCTATACACCTTATTTTTACTGTCAGAGCCAAAGTTTGGGGGGTGCAGTAGGTTAGCAGAGATATTAGGAGACGTTTCACATGATAGTGTGAATCGCTTTTTATTGAGAGAGCGATATGAACCGAAAGATTTATTCAACATTATAGAAAAAGTTATTAACTTGGTAGGAGGAATACTAAGTGTAGATGATACAGTGATAGAAAAGATTTACAGCGACCCCAAAAATGCTGAATTAATCGGTTATTTTTGGTCAGGTAAAGCCCATAAAACAATTATTGGCTTAAATTTAATCACTCTATATTACAGTGATATTCATGGTAATTCAGTGCCAATAAATTACAGAATATATGATAAAAAGGAGGGAAAAACAAAAAACGATTATTTTAGAGAAATGGTAAGTGAAATAATAAGCTGGGGAGTCAAACCCAGAATTGTAACAGGTGATAGTTGGTATTCAGGAGTAGAAAATTTGAAATTCCTAAAAAACCAGAAATTGGGTTTTCTCTTCGGAATTGAAAAAAATAGAACTGTTTCAAATGAGCCACACAAGTATTGTCAAGTAAGCACTCTGGCTATTCCCGAAGAAGGATTAAGGACTCATCTGAAAGAATTTGGATTTATAAAGTTGTTGAGGAAAGACTTTAAAAAAGAAGACTCTAGACACTATATTTTGTATCTTCCAGATGAGGAAAGAATCGAGGATATAACTAGAAATGAATTTATGACAATTCATGATACTCATTGGGGAATTGAAACCTTTCATCGAGCCATAAAACAAGTATGTGGAATTTGTCGGTTCATGGTTAGGGATACTCATGCAATTAAGACTCACATCTTTTGTTCACTTCAAGCTTTTGTTAAGTTGGAGTTTATGCGCTCTGAAAAAATAATTAGCAATTGGTATGAAATACAACGGAATCTGTTTACTTTAGTTGTACGTGAGCATATTTTTGCTAATCTTAATAGCGATCGCATGATCTAGATATCATAGATCATATTTTTTGTCAATGCGTAAGTCCTAGAGGAAAATGAACCTGCGATGGCACTGACTTTTCATTATCGATTTTTGGCTGATGATGGTGATGCGGAAAATACTAAGGGAGTTAGTAGTTATTGGTATCATCCCCAAGCGCACAGTTTAGCTGTGTTACTGCAAAATCGGTTAGTGCAAAATTTGGGTAGGTCTTCTTTTGGGGTGTATTGGAATAATTTAGCGCTAACACGTCCCCATTCTGCGCCATCGGTTTTATTGGAGTTGGGTTTTATGAGTAACCCTGATGATTTTGAGTTGGCGATGGATGTTCAGGAACAAAGGAGGTTAGCGAGGGTTTTGGCTGAGGGTGTTGTGGAGTGGTTTAAGAAATGATTTTTATCACGCAAAGGCGCAAAGTCGCACAGAGAAAGAGGAGTTGGGATTTTAGGGTGGTTCATCATTCAAAAAATCTGGATTATTCATAATTCCGTAATTTTACGTATTTAATTTAGCTTGTTTGTTTAAAATCAAGCGAGTGTAAATGTAATGTCAAGTCAAGCAGACTCTCAAAATCTCTGCTACTGTGCGTGAAATAAACCCCCAAACCAGTATAAAATTAGAAAATGTATAGCGATCGCAACTAACCCGAAACTGATATGCTTTACAGACATGGTGACTGACTTGACGCATTGAACAATAATGTCTTGTTCATGTGGTAAC
Source organism: Anabaenopsis elenkinii CCIBt3563 (assembly GCF_015245355.1). Lineage (GTDB taxonomy): Bacteria > Cyanobacteriota > Cyanobacteriia > Cyanobacteriales > Nostocaceae > Anabaenopsis > Anabaenopsis elenkinii. The sequence goes on from NZ_CP063311.1 coordinate 203,651, forward strand.
TATCGGTGAGCTTCTTTTTTGATTCTATGCCATTGGCTGCTGAAATTTGTCCGTTTACCTTGTTGCCAACCGTGCAGAAGCGGCATAGTAAATAAACCCCAAACCAAACCCGTAATTAACCCAAACGGTGTAACTAAATAATTGTTAAAATCCCACAACCCAAAAACCTGGGCCGCTAATTCCAAGGGGTAAGCCATCATCAACACACTGGCTAAGGCTGCACCATTCCAGCCGTATTGACTTAACCAGTAAAAACCTTTACCACCGGTTACCCCATACAACAAGCGAGTCACTAGCAACCCCGTCACAGTACCATAGCAGCGCATACACACAGCCATAATAAACGGGGGTGCTAAGTCTAGTCCCATATGAGGTTGCGGACAGACATGATTACCCATGAAGTAAATAATATCCGCAATCCAACTTAGCAAAGACACATCAGACGCAGCCAAGAAAGGAGCAAGAGGAGGACCAAAAACCATCCCCACCAACAGGAAATCAGCAATAAAACCGACCCAATTAATCTGTACATCTTGCTGATAGCGATAGCGTGGCCTTAGCCATAAAACTACTCTAGTCATCTTCTTCTTTGCGCCTTTGCGCCTTTGCCTGCAACATTTCTTAACCTACACTAGCCACATAGGGACTTGTCAACTTATCCAACTGCTGAATTAACAGACTCAGGAATAAACCTACATCTGTCACCACACCTACTGATTCTACAGAACCGCGATCGCTTAATTTAGTGACTACAGCTGGATTAATATCTACACACACCATTTTCACCCCAGCCGGAGTCATATTTCCCACCCCAATAGAGTGCAGCATACTAGATAGCATTAAAACCATCTCCGCTCCTTGAATCAGTTGGGCGTATTCCTCCTGGGCTTTAATCAAATTCATTTGGGTATCAGGTAAAGGTCCATCATCCCGAATGGAACCAGCTAGGCTGAAAGGTACGTTATTCGTGATACACTCATACATGACACCACTGGGAATCACTCCAGCTGCTACAGCCTTGGCAATGCTACCATAACGGCGGATAGTGTTAATTACCTTCAGGTGATGGCGATGTCCCCCCCGGACGGCAACCCCTCGTTTCATGTCTACACCCAGGGAAGTCCCCATCATATTTTGCTCCATGTCGTGGACTGCGATCGCATTCCCCCCTAAGAGCGCCTGTACATATCCTTCCCGAATTAACCGCGCTAAGTGTTCACCGCCCCCTGTGTGAATCACTACTGGGCCTGCCGTCACAACTACTTTACCACCAGCATCCCTAATTTTACGTAACTCCCAGGCTACTTGCTCCACCACTAATTCTACACGTCTTTCGCTGGAAACCCCCGAAGACATAAAGGTAAATTCTTGAGCATGACGCTGTTCCCGTGATTCGTTTTTGCGGATGCTACGGATACCTTGCACATCTACAACTACCCTATCACCCACCTCTAGATTACGTAATATTTTACACTGAGCCACCAAACCGTTGGCAGTTTGAGTAATGGCGATCGCTCCATCCATGCGCTGATTCTGGACTTTGATCCACTCACCATTAATCCGTACTTCCGTCGGATAAATAGTACTAACGTAGAAATCATCAGGAGCCACACCGGCTTGAACTACAGGGACCAGTTTAGCATCCCGTTCATCTTGGGGTAAATCCACAGCCCCCAAATCAATTAACCCAGAGATGATTTCTTCCATTACCTCATGGGAAGGTGCAGAAACTTTCACCTCAGCAGCTGATGTACTCTGGCGTTGTTCTCCCAAGCTGAACTTCATCACTTGAAAGCTACCACCACCATCTACAATCAAATCTAGGGCCTGGTTAATCACACCAGAGTCGAGTAAGTGTCCTTCCAAGCGAATAATCCGGCTTTCTACAGAAACATTGGCATGAATATTAATATCTATTGGCTCGGTTACACGTAGAGTCAGACACTTAGCAGCACCACCAGCTTTGAGAAATTCTGTGAGTGGAGTTTCAATAACTCGGAATCCTGCATCTGTTAAACTTGCTTTTAAAGCATTGCTGGCTTTATTCATAATCACAATGCTGTCTACATTCACCGCATTACAGGCAAAATTGACAGCATCCGGTTCAGTAATTGCTATGCGTTTTTCTGGTGCAACCCGCATCTCGATTAAGCGGTTAGAATAGGCATCAAAAGCGCCAGGATAATATAATAAATAGCCGTTAGCTAAAGGACAAAAGCAAGTATCTAAGTGATAGAAGCGCTCATCAGTTAAACGCAGGGATAACACCTCAATATCTAGCCATTTAGCTAAATACGGGTGAGAATCTAATTCAGAACGAAAACCATATCCTGCCCATAACCAACGTCCTTCCCTATCTAACAGTGCATCACCAGCACCTTCAAAAGGTAAGTCTTTAGGGAGTAAATGAACTGTATAACCGTTTTCTTCAAACCAAGTTTTAAAGAAAGGTTCTTCCCCTTGACGTTCTTTGTGCAGAAATCGACTCAGGACGACGTTTTCCCCCAAGACTAACCCAGCATTGGCGGTAAATACCATGTCGGGCCAACCTATTTGGGGCGTTACTAAATCTACGATAGCGTGTTGTTTAAGGATGTTATAGAGTTTGTGCCACTGTTCCACAGCGCGATCGCGCGAAGACTTATGAATATTCCCTTCCATCCAGGGATTAATCACATAGTCTACATCATAGTGGTCAGGGGCACACATCAAGAAACGAATCGGAGAAGTCATAGAAATATTACCAGTGTTGAGATCCTACAAGCCTACTTCAAAGATAGTTTTTTTGTCCTTTTAATTTCCCTAACTACCAGAACTTAACGAAAGTCTTTCTTGACCTTGCCATCACTCTACCCGGAAATACTGATAAGTTAGCACACAAACTTTAAACCTATTCTATTTACCGGGTCAAGATTAGGGGGATGCCAAGAAAATGAAATTGCCACAATGGCATGAGGTTAACCCACGGAAATAGACTAAGATGAATAGGCTAGTTCTTTAACCAGTCCCCTCTTTGGTGATTACGTTTTTTTAAGCCGAGGCATAGTATAGCTTCCTCCTCCCCGCGAAGAAGTGGTAATATGACCAAGTAACTGAGAATAACTGGCAATAGGCTATGAGTTTTTCTAGCATTACCTTAGAATATCGTTCACAAGAAGTTAAGACTCTCAAATATTTTCTGATTTACAGTCTCATTGGTTCTCTGGTACTTCATATTGGCGTACTGTCATCACTGTTAGCTTATCTCCTGCGGAGTAACCCGCAGCAAATAGAAGATCAACCAATAGAAGTGGTGATGATTGATTTTCCTATTCCAGAAGTAGAAAAACCACCCGCACCAATTCCCCAACCAGAAAGATTACCAGAACCTCGCCAGATTATTACCAGTAACCATACCTCACCCAGTCCAGCTAGAAATCAAACTGTAACCCAGTCTAAGCCAGAAATTACTCAACAGCAACCTGTAGTTACACTCAGACAAACCCCAATCACCCCACCACCTGCAAAAGTTGAAAGTGTCATAACTCCCACTGTTCCACCGCCAACACCACAAACCACAGCCACTGTATCTAGGCTACAATCTGTACTAAGTTCACAAACATCAGAAGCAACAACAGTTACTCCCCCCACTCAAACTGTTGAAAGTGTCAAAACTCCCCCAGTTTCACCGCCAACACCAACAAACACAGCCACTGTATCTAGGCTACAATCTGTACTAAGTTCACAAACATCAGAAGCAACAACAGTTACTCCCCCCACTCAAAGTAGTGAAAAACTTCAAGGGGTATTGACTGGTATAAGAGATTCTAGAGTCACACCGGGAAATAATGCTACCGTTAATACGGTAGAGTCAAACCAACCCAGTGGCACAAGTGCACTCTCCACACCAAATACTGGCACTAGCACCAATACAGTATCAGTACAGCCTTCCACACCCCCAACACCACTCCCGAGTAATACTAGAGCAGAAAGTACCAATCGACCTGGTAATTCCCGTAGATCATCTAGTGGACGTGCAGCTTGTGTTAGGTGTAATACTAACTATCCAGAATTTGCCAGACGCCAAGGTATCGAAGGCAGACCACGACTTTCTGTTGATATTGATGCCCAAGGTAATGTTACCAATGTCCGTATTCTCAGGTCAAGCGGTAACAGAAGATTGGATCAAGAAATCAAAAGACAAGCTAGTAATTGGAAATTGCAACCCACCGAAGGCGGAAGACAAGGGATATCAATAGACACTAATTTAATGCTGGAAGGTTCACAGCGACACCGCCAAGTCCAAGAACGGAAAAGAAAGCAAGAAACCAGCGGTTCCAGGGAAACAAGTCGCCAAACAGAATCATCTGGTTCCAGTCCCACAGCAAGTACAAGCACTCCCACCAGGTCAAACCCAGTTAGACGAGTCAGACAACAACCTCAGACGGAGCAAAACACCGCCGCGGGTTCATCCTCTGGACAAGGAAAGACCCCTACACCGGGAAATGTGAGAGATTCTTTGCGCAATACCCGCCGTCAGGAAACCTCTACTAATTCTGTCACACCACCAGGGGAAACAAGTACAAATCCCCCGCTGACCACAAACAATACTTCTTCTAGTCAAAATCAGTTACGAGACGCTTTACGCCGTAGTCGCCAACCTGCTGAATTAACCCCGCCCACCTCATCACCAGAGTCGGAATGATAAGTAGCAAATGAACAGTTTTTGTTTTATTGCCATAGAATAGAAATAAAGTTTATATGCTTAACCCTGACTCAGCATCATTGCCCATGATTACTTCTAATCGCCGTTACCACATTATTACCTTCGGTTGTCAAATGAATAAAGCCGACTCAGAGCGCATGGCTGGTATTTTAGAAGACATGGGCTTTGCATGGTCGGAAGACCCTAATGATGCGGATTTGATTCTTTACAATACTTGTACAATACGAGATAACGCTGAACATAAGGTATATTCTTACCTCGGTAGACAAGCCAAACGTAAACACGAGCAGCCGGATTTAACCTTGATTGTTGCTGGTTGTGTTGCCCAGCAGGAGGGAGAAGCCCTATTACGACGAGTGCCAGAATTAGATCTAGTCATGGGGCCACAACACGCTAACCGTCTCAAAGATTTGCTGACCTCGGTATTTGATGGTAATCAAGTGGTGGCTACTGAGTCGGTTCACATTATGGAGGATATCACCCAACCTCGAAGAGATAGCAGTGTCACGGCCTGGGTGAATGTCATTTATGGCTGTAATGAACGCTGCACCTATTGTGTGGTTCCTAATGTCCGTGGTGTGGAACAATCTCGCACTCCGGAGGCTATCCGCGCGGAAATGGAGGAACTGGGGAGACAAGGTTACAAGGAAATTACCCTCCTGGGGCAAAATATTGATGCTTACGGTCGAGATTTGCCCGGTAGAACTCCCGATAGCTTGCGTAGCGTACCTATAGGTCGTCATCTGTATAATTTCACGGATTTACTTTATTATGTCCATGATGTTCCAGGTATTGAAAGGCTGCGATTTGCTACGAGTCATCCACGTTATTTTACGGAGCGATTAATAAGGGCTTGTGCTGAATTACCCAAGGTGTGTGAACACTTTCACATTCCCTTTCAGTCAGGGGACAATGAGGTGTTAAAGGCAATGTCACGGGGTTATACTCAGGAGAAATATCGCCGGATTATTGATACTATTCGGCAGTATATGCCCGATGCTTCTATTAGTGGTGATGCTATTGTGGGCTTCCCCGGGGAGACGGAGGCACAATTTGAAAATACCCTGAAGTTGGTAGAAGATATTGGTTTTGACTTGTTAAATACAGCTGCTTATTCCCCCCGTCCCGGTACACCGGCTGCTTTATGGTCTGATCAACTCAGTGAAGAGGTGAAAAGCGATCGCCTACAAAGATTAAACCATTTAGTTAATATTAAAGCATCCGAGCGATCACAGCGCTACAAGGGACGCATTGAAGAAGTTTTAGTAGAAGCCCAAAACCCCAAAGATACGACTCAAGTCATGGGACGTACTCGCGGGAATCGTTTAACTTTCTTTAATGGGGATATAAATATATTAAAAGGGCAAGTTGTCAAGGTGAAAATTAGTGAAGTTCGGGCTTTTAGTTTGACAGGTAACCCCTTAGAAGTGCGCGAAGCAGTCCCTGTGTGATTTAAGACTTACTCCTGGAGTCCTAATTTTGTGAATTAGGTAGCACTGTCCTTCACTAATTGGTCTAACTCTTGCTGCATCTGATTCACAACTAATTCATAGCACTGATTGACATACTTGCGATCGCTAGCTGCTTCCCGACCGTAACGTTCAAATACAATGGGTTTACATACCCTCGTATGAATAGACATCGGCAATGGGATATTAGGAAGAGGCCCAATTGCTAATCCCCAGGGTAATCCCAAATAAATAGGAAATACTACCGGGTCAACTCCAAACAACCAAGGCATTCCCCATTTATGGAGTTGCTCTAGAATTTTATATAAGTCAGCCAACACGATTAAGGTATCATGAGCGCCCCTAGAAATCACAGGTACAATCGGTACATTTTCCCGCAGAGCTAACTTGATAAATCCTTTCCGTCCGGCAAAATAAATTTTATGCCGCAAATAATGCGGTCGAAACACGTCTTGTGCTCCTCCAGGGTAAACCAGTAGGCTCGCACCGGAACGCAAAGCGGAGTAAGCCATTTTCGGGTGAGCTATCACGGCTCCAGTCTTGGCAGCAATTTTTGCTATTTCTGGGCTGAGTTCCCATACTTTGGGGTGCATGAGTCCGTAAACCGGTTTCTCACACCCAAATTTTCGGAACCAGTCGTACATGATCATTGACATATCAGGGGTCGCCAGTCCTCCATTATGAGAACCAACAAACAGTACTTTCTCTTCCTGTGGAATATGCTCCCAACCACTGGTTTGAACCCGAAAGTAGTAATGATACAAAAAACTCAATAATGGCATCATATCGGCGATGAACTTGGGGTCTCGTTCATCTAATGACCAACCTAGTTTATTGTCGCTGTTATGTTTCGCTTGTAACATCTATCAATATTAACAAATTTAGCACAAATATGACTACAGCAAATATCATAGTCAAATGAGTCAAGTATTAACACTTGGATTTACGTCCAGAGATATAACATATATCAACCAAAATATTAACCCTAGAATTAGGGTTACTACTTTCTTCCTGCCACCCATCATAAGTATGATTGAGGTTTTTTCATACAGATACATCTTATCATGATCATATCTCATAGCCGCCAAAAATAATGTTGCATTTTTGACTCGATATAATTGTTACAACTCGATCGCTAAGAATTTTGTGAAATTCCCAAAGTTATATCTATAGCTTTTTCTTATATATTGGTAAAAATCTTCATCATGCCATATCAGGTTTTCTCAAATTTGGACACATCCCATAGGAAGATGACCAAGTACAAACATAATAGGTAGATTAATCCGGGATGTTGTTATGCACTGGATTTATAGTGAGGTTTGGTCATCAGCCAAACCTCTTTTATTATTCTCAGCTAGGAAACAAAATGTGTTTTTTCCGCTAACTGGAGGAAATCCAACTCGGTCTATTGGCAAGATTCTACCATATTGAGTATTAACAGCTACCAATTTTACCTACTTTTTAGCTGCACTCAGACCTTAAACCGCAAATCCTCTGCACAAGCTTATGTGTCCTCTCAAAACCCAGAAAAATAGCCGCTACACATCATACCCCCTAATTTTTGGGTGATGATAAATCCCAACCTCCGGTAACAATGACTTTTGACTGTGAATTCTTTGCTCAAGAATATTTTGCACATACTTAAGAATAATTCACAATAACTCTTGAATGACCTAATATAGTTACTAAAAATATAGTCAAATATTTTTAGCTTGGTAAGGTCTAAACCTGACTGGGCTAACTACAAGCCTCTCTACTGAGTTTCCATCAAAGATAGAGTCCCCAGCTACCTTTCTTAATATATTTAGGGAACCATTCCAGTCTGCTGAATATATTTTCCCAGACTTAGACCTAAATAAACCTCTCTTGATTCTTTTACCTAATATACCTAAATACTAATTAGGCATTTTTAGCAATTTTACTATTGGTGTCAAATCCAAAAAACCCGGGATAATTCACTAATAAGGAACTATTAACAGTGAAAATACCGCATATCTTGACAAAATTGTAATAACTATTGAGAATGTTTCTTAAAAAATATGAAATAATAGACTATTCCAGCCATGGGATCTGCTTGCAGCAGCGCTGGCGCGATCGCATTTACTTAATTGGTATGAGACACATAGGAGTTTAAAATAAATAACAAGTGAGGCCATAGTTAATGTCTAAGACTGTAACCCAATAAACTATACCTCCTGACTCCATACTGATAACTCCCATTTTGAAATCTAACTGACAACCGATGCAAGAGCTTGACAAACAAAAGACCATCGACATACTGAACGCCATCATGGAATTTGAACTAGCCGGAGTAGTCCGCTACACTCATTATTCTTTGATGGTCACCGGACCTAATCGGATACCCATTGTCAATTTTTTCAAAGCCCAGGCCAGTGAATCTCTACTTCACGCCCAACAGGTAGGAGAAATTCTCACGGGTTTAGACGGGCATCCCTCTTTAAAAATCGCCCCCATGGAGGAAACTTACGAGCATACAGTCAAGAATATTTTGGCCGAAAGTTTATCCCATGAAAACAAAGCACTGGATTTGTATAAGACTCTCTTAGCCACGGTCAGTAATGCTAGCATTTATCTAGAAGAATTTGCTCGTGGCATGATTGGGCAAGAAGAGATGCATAGTCTTGAATTGAAAAAAATGCTTCGGGATTTCAGCTAAAACTTAAGCATTGGGTATTGGGGGGGGTCTTGGGCTTTTTCCCTATTCCCTATTCCCTATTCCCTATTCGCCAAATTATGAATATCAGTACCGCTCTACCTACTTTTGTAATTACACTCCGGGAAGGAGTAGAAGCTGCCCTCGTTGTCGGCATTGTCCTAGCTCTACTTCAAAAAGCCAACCAGTCGCGACTTAATCCTTGGGTATATGCTGGTATCGGTGTTGGCATTGTCATTAGTGCTTTGATAGGTGTTTTATTTACTTGGTTAATTGAAACACTAGGAACAGTCAATCCTGAATATACCCCAGTGGTTGAGCCAATGCTAGAAGCTTTTTTTAGTGTCCTGGCCATTGCTATGCTCAGCTGGATGCTCATCTGGATGACCAAACAAGCCAGGTTTATGAAAGCTGAAGTTGAAGGAGCAGTCACAGAAGCGCTCACACAGAACTCAAATGCTGGTTGGGGCGTTTTTGGTTTAATTTTAGTTGCTGTTGTCCGCGAAGGTTTTGAAACTGTTCTATTTATTGCTGCTAATTTTCAACAGGGATTAGTGCCAGCTTTAGGTGCAATTGCTGGTTTAGTAGGGGCAGCTACTATTGGAGTCTTACTATTTAAATGGGGGGTAAAAATCAATCTCCGCCAGTTCTTTCAGGTGATGGGCGTTTTATTGGTATTGATTGTTGCTGGGTTAGTAGTTTCCGCATTGAAACATTTTGATCAAGGTTTGGCTAACCTTGCTTTGAGCAGTAGCACCTCCGATAATGTTTGTTTCTATTACGATCACTTGAGCAAAATTCACTCTTGTGTTTTGGGAACAATGGTGTGGAATACTGAAGAAATATTGCCAGATAAACAATTTCCCGGCATTATTCTCAAATCTTTATTTGGTTATAGAGACCATCTCTACTTAGTACAGGCAATCGGTTATATTCTATTTTTAGCAACTGTGGGGTGGTTTTATTTCCGGAGTCTAACTGGCGGTGTGTCAAATGACCGGAGTAATTCACTCAAAAACTCTTGATCATGAAAAATGCGAGTAAGCACACAGGCCAGAATTCCATAAGGAAACAATGACTGCGCTACTCGCTATTATCTATACAAGGTTTAAAGATTAAAAAAGCTACTCACTATTATACAGTAGTAACGGCGAAATTTTTATTGAAAAGATAACAAATATTATTGCTGCTCTTTTGATTACCGATAATTTCTCGCTAACTAATGTTAATTACTCTCTAGTCTGACTCCGCTGCACTTGATCCCATAACTCATCGCCACTTTGAGCGGGTGCAAGACATTGGAATCCTTGGCAAACTAAACCAACCCTACCAGGTGGTAAGTCATATGCTACAACAAACTCCGTCACGGGTAGATATTGGCGAAGTAAAGAAATTATTTGCTCAACACTGCTACGAACCAAGGTAGAATTACGATACCAGTCTAAGGCTGTAAACAGACTGGGACAAGCCTGGGGCGCTTTACCCATCACGTTATTAAAAGCTTGTAGTCCTTGCTGGGCTAAATCAAGATAATGGAGATTATCCGTGAGTAGGGCAAGACGGACTAAGTTAGCGATCGCCACTCCGTTAGCAGATGGTATAGCATTGTCTGCATAACTGCGTTCACGCACAATTAAATCTTGACTAGCATCAATGGAAGTATTATAATATCCAGCTAATTCCGCACTCCAAAGGAACTGCTGAAATTCTTCTTGAATTGCGATCGCTGTTTCTAACCAATATTTTTGTTCCGGGAAACAAGCCTGTAAATCCAGCAATGCCTTGATAAACAAAGCATAATCTTCGGACTGAGCTAAGACGGCAGGTTGACCTTGATAATTGAGTCTGTGGAAACGTCCTTCTATAAACTGATGTGCCAAAATAAAATTTGCTGCTTGTGCAGCCATTTTCAGATATAACGGTTTTTGAAACACCGCCCCTGCCCTAGTCAACCCAGAAATCATCAAGCTATTCCAGGCCACAATCATCTTTGTATCTGTAACCGCCGGAATGCGCCCAGGCCAACTTGCAGTTTTGGCCTCGTGGTTATTGCGAGCAGGGGGAAAAATTGTTAATAACTCTGGCCTTTGACCATAACGGGCCGCAAACAACTTACTCAAGGCAATGTCTATCGTTGCACTCAATTCACCCTGATGGCGACGTTGTAAAACATTCTTACCTTCAAAATTACCGCTAGCAGTTACGGTAAACTGTACTTGTAATTCCCTTAATTCCTCTGGCGTTAACAGTTGTTCCAGTTCCCTATAACTCCAGATATAAAAAGCACCTTCCTCCGGTTCTACATCCGTACGCTTAGTAAAGCTATCAGCATCTTGAGCCGCATAAAAGTAACCTTCTGGAGCAGTCATTTCTCGCCCTAGCCATTCCACAGTACCAGCCACCGAGCGAGCAAATGCTGGTTCTTTAACTCCATAGCTCCACAAATTGGCTAGATACTCCACAATTTGACCATTGTCATAGAGCATCTTCTCAAAGTGAGGTACTGTCCAACTGGGATCAACAGTATAACGGTGAAAGCCACCACCCACATGATCATAAATACCCCCCAAGGCTAAATCTAGTCCCCGTTGAGTACAAACTTGTTTGCCATCATACCGCGATTTTTCTTCCCCATCAGAGAACCGAGTTCCTCGTAATGCTAATTCTGCATAGGGGATCATCGGGAAGCTATTACCTGATTGATTACGAGTAATTACAGCTGTGCTATTTTCCCAACCTTGGCGAAGTAATTCATTTTCCTGAACTTGATTTCCCGCTCCATCTTGCAATACCGCATAGGCGAGCAGGGACTCAATAATTAATGCTTTACGTTGGCTTAAATCTTCTTTTTCAGTATCGTAGTAGCGGCGTAGAGCTTGCAGTACTTGCAGAAATCCGGGACGGCCATAGCGTGGTTCCACAGGAAAGTAAGTTCCAGCGTAAAACGGTACTAAATCCTCTGGAGATAAAAAGACATTTAAAGGCCAACCCCCTTGGCCACTCATCATCTGCAAAGCTTGCATATAGATACTATCAAGGTCAGGTCGTTCTTCCCTATCTACTTTAATAGGTAAAAAATTGGCATTCATATACTCAGCGATCGCTCGATCTGAGAAAGCCTCACCTTCCATAACAGTACACCAGTGGCAACTTGAATAACCAATGGACAGAAAAATTGGTTTATTTTCCTTTCTTGCAGTTGCAAGAGCTTCTTCACACCAAGACCACCAATCAATGGGATTATCGGCGTGTTTGCGCAGATAGAGACTCCTAGCTTCAGCAAGGCGATTAGTAGTCATAACTCATAACCAAATAGTTGCCTTCCCTACTGAGTTTACCTTTTCCTGTTGAGTTTTAGCCTATATGCTCACCGTAGTAAGCGGCTATTTATTTTAAAGAGCGCAGTAGAAAGCTAACAATTGTAGCTCGCGTTTCCGTTAACGATGAACTTACTCTAGTTTGAATTCGATGATTAGTACTTAGTCCTGCTACCAGGTGGAGTAAAAACGTAATTATGGCGGCTTGCACAAGTTTTTCTGGCATGGGCAGTTAGTTATCCTTAGTGTTGATAGGAGTTCAAGTAGCAGCAACTTGTGTAACTACTGTTGACTATTGATTTACCGGACTTGACAACATTAATTGCATAATTGATCAACCTCAACCTAAAAAATGTTAGAAATATTACCAATAGTTCAAATTAATTTACTATAAATACAGTTTAAGTCAATATCCACAGCTGATGGGCAAAAGCAAAGTCTTGTCTGAGACATCACCAGTTGATTTTTAAATTTTTCCTTCTATGACTACATAGAGATAGACATTGAGACGTTTAACCTCTATAAAAAGTGCCCATGAGGATTTTTTCATCTCTCCATTAGAGGGAAAAATAGCAAAATTGTGCCCAATATTAGCCATCAGCGATTGACCCCACTCGTCAGATATTGATCCGAGCAATTCCAGTCAAACAAGAGAATCACAGCCATAGATTCTGGTACAACTATGTGGCCGCCGCGGTCACTGTTTACCTCCTCGCTGTAGGCAGGAAGAGTATTAACCCGATAAGATAGATGTAAAATTAAGATATGACAAGCACGCTGCATGATTCCTATCGTTGTTGAACAATCGGGTCGAGGCGAACGCGCCTTTGATATCTACTCACGACTCCTGCGTGAGCGGATCATATTTTTGGGACAACAGGTTGATAACGAGATTGCAAATTTGATTGTTGCCCAATTGCTATTCTTGGACGCTGAAGACCCGGAGAAAGATATTTACTTATATATTAATTCTCCTGGTGGTTCAGTAATGGCTGGTATGGGAATTTTTGACACCATGAAGCACATTCGTCCTGATGTTTGCACCATTTGTACCGGACTGGCGGCAAGTATGGGCGCTTTTCTCCTCAGTGCAGGTGCTAAGGGTAAGCGAATGAGTCTACCCCATTCTCGGATTATGATTCATCAACCCTTGGGTGGTGCTCAAGGGCAGGCCACTGATATTGAAATTCAGGCACGTGAGATATTATACCACAAGCAACGGCTAAATGAATATTTAGCCGAACATACTGGTCAACCAATTGAGCGTATTGCTGAAGATACCGAACGGGACTTCTTTATGTCCCCACAGGAGGCTCAGGAATATGGTTTGATTGATGAGGTGATTGACCGTCATGCTGCTGGTAGCCGTCCGGTTGCTGCTCTTAATCAGTAGCTCTTGACTTGGGGATCAGGGAGCGATCCCCAATCCCCCATACCCCGGATGAAAATCCCGCTACTGGGTCTGGTTGCGACTCCAGATGTTTGAGAAATCCCTGTAATTCTTCTTCGGTGAGCAAAGTCCGCGCCCGCTTACCCTAGGTTTGAATTAAATGATCTCTTCCCTGTTCTGGTGTCCAGCCTAGGCGCTGAAGTTCAACATCTGTTTTGGCAATTATCATGATCGACTATGTAAATTTACTTTATAACAGGTGTGTCAATTATTGCAGTAATTCTCTCCCACTGGCCTTGAGATTTACTTTATAAATAGCTTCTTAGCCTCCGGCTAATTATTTCATCGTCAAACAATGTATGCCCTAAGAGCTAGTATAATCCATCATAACTGATAGAGACGCTTTTGATACTAGAATGCATCAACTGTGATTAATGCTGTTTTCCACTTGGTAGGAGGCCGAGGCAGGGGGGGTGATTGTGGACATGAGAGTTACAGCGGTCAAAAGGGGAAAACTGACGGTTTTAAATGTGGAGTGCATAATTGTTATGCAAAAACTTGGTAAAAGCTAGGTAAGCCGGTGCTGTCGATGAATATAGAATCTCCGCACTTTTAAATCAGGAAGTGTCAATGACATGCTATACTGTTTACCCAATTCTATACTCGGAATAATTTCCTATAAGTACGCATTAAATCTACAATAATGGAGATGAGCACTTGCTTTAAGCTGCTTAAGTGATTGTTACCGATTCTATATGTAGCAAAATCAGGTTGACGACCAGTTTATTCTACTTACACATCAGGAGAACATGGTTTGAAGATACCTGAAATCTAGACAATCAAACACTTGTGGTTTTCCCTGGTAGCACTTGTGGTCAACGCGAGTGAGTTATTTGAACTTAGCCTCTTTTAAAGCTCGTTCCGTCATTACCTAGAGTTGCTCAATTCCCATTAGGTGTGCTGTATTACGTTTGTCTAGTTGTAGGGGCTGCTCTATCCAGACCAACTCACTAGATGATTTTGTAGTGGGAGGTATGGCTAGCCCACCCAAGCTATTGTAGATATAAAGCGGCTGAACGTAAGTGTAAAACTCCTAATCCTGCCTTACGGAACCCTTCGTTTCCTCTAAGCGTGCAGTTAGGCAGAAATGACCGACGATCTGATCACAACTCTTTGTCTACGATGTCCCGGGGCTTGATGCGTAGCGTCCACCCAGGGGATAAAGCTACAAATAAAACTGACTTTTTCTGGAACCTGAAAACCCATCTCCAAAACTCTCTCCTCACAGGAGAGGTATTTCCAAATTTCCCCTTCTCCTTGTAGGAAACGGTTAGGTAGGGGTAGGGAAAGGGGATTAGAGGTGAAGCTCAAAGGATAATTATTCCTCCTCACCTGAAAAGTCAGCAGATCAAAGGTTCTTTTAAGTTTTGCGTAGCAGCAAAACGTCTGTAGAGGTTCCAAAGAACCAGCAGCGTCTCCCCTGGGGAGAAGGTATACACACAAAAGCACCGTCGCGCCTTACCGCGCGCTAAACAACAGGTAAATGAAAAATGATGTTTTGACCAAAGGTCGGTTCACTGCATGGAATTCTCTATCGCTACACTCCTTGCCAATTTCACTAATGATAAATTGGTAGCTCGTAAAGTTTTGGAAAAGAAACTCGGTTGCGAGGATGAAATTAGTTTACAAAAACTTCACATTGCCTTGGAAGTTCTGGAAAAAATCGGAATTCTGGTGAAAGAACGCGGTAAATATCGCCGGGTGACAGAAGAAGGGGTAATTGAAGCCAAGCTCCGTTGTTCTAGTAAGGGCTTTTGCTTTGCCATTCAAGATGTGGAAGGCTCTGAGGATATTTATATTCGCGAAAGTCATCTGAGTAATGCTTGGAATGGCGATCGCGTTTTGGTGAGGATTCTTAAAGAAGGTAGTCGTCGCCGTTCTCCAGAAGGAGAAGTAAAGCTGATCCTGGAACGGTCTAACCATACTTTACTCGCAAGAATTAAAGCAGTAGAGAATGGGTTTCGTGCTGTACCTTTAGATGATCGGCTGCTGTTTGAACTCACAATCGGTGCTAACAGCATGAATTTAGAGCAAGCTATAGACCACCTGGCTCATGTGGAGGTTTTGCGTTATCCCTTGGCACAATATCCCCCTTTGGGTCGAGTGGTGCAAATCCTCGGTAGCGATGCCGAAGCCGCTGCTGATATAGATTTGGTGACTTGTAAGCACGACCTATCACGCAATTTCCCTGAAGTGGTTCTGGATGCATCTGCTAAGTTGCCCAGAAGGCTCCTGAAAGCAGATCTGAAAGACAAACTGGATTTACGTAATTTATTTACCCTGACTGTTGCGGGTGTACATTGTGATGCCAAGTTTATTGAAAATGCCTTCAGTTTGGAAAAAACAGCAGAGGGACATTGGCTTTTAGGCTTTCATATTGCTGATGTTTCCCATTATGTCCATCCTGACGAACCCTTAGATAGAGAATGCGCCAAGCGGGGAAGGTCAGTTTACCTGGGAGATTTACTGTTGCCTATGTTACCGGAAGCTGTGGCAGAACGTTGTTCCTTGGTACCACTGTGCGATCGTTTAGCTCTGTCTTTTTTAATTGCTATTGATCCGCAGTCTGGGGAAGCTTGGGAATGGCAAATTCAACCCAGCATTATCAATGTAGATACAGCACTGAGTCGAGAAGAAGCAGAAGCCATTCTTGTAGGTCAATCTCACCATCAACCACCCAGGGCAATCTCAATGCTTGAAGACCTGGAAACTCTACAAAAAGCCGTGAAACAAAGACGGTTAAATCGTGGTAGCTTTCAGCTGAATCTACCACCAAACCAAAACCCCTATGCAGATGAGGGGATTTTAGGAGCCGTCTTGGTGAATGATCTACCAGTGCAATCCCTGTTGACGGAATTCGTGCTATTGGTTAATGAACTGATGGCAAAACATCTAAGTGCTTTGGGTATTCCAGCTATTTGGCGAGTCCAAGGTACGCCAGATACCGAAGATGTTCAGGAAATGCTGAAATTAGCTACTAATTTGGGAGTAGAACTAGCTTTAGAATCAGACTTAGATATCCAACCTTTAGATTATCAGCATTTAACTAGGGTATTGCACCAATCGTCATCGGAGCAAGTTCTGACTTATTTATTACAAGATACTCTCAAGCCCTCTGCCTATAGCACTACTAAGGGATACCACTTTGGTCTATCATTAGGTGAGTATACTCACTGTACTTCTCCTCTGCGAAGATACCCAGATTTACTGATACAAAGGGTGTATCATATAGTGCTAGAGTATGGACGCGATCGACGCAACACTAGGGTCAAAGAGCGAGTTAATCTGCGCCACTCCTCTTGTCACAATGAAATTAACTGGAATGTTTTACCGCCAGAATTGCAACAGGAACTGCAATGCGACCTGAACCGGGTAATTATCCAGATTAACGACAGGGAAAAACAAGTCCAAGAAGCTGAAGCCGATTTAGCCGGACTGCAAAAAGCCCAACTCATGAAACAGCGCATTGGTGAAGTATTCCAAGGTGTAATTACCGGCGTGCAATCCTATGGTTTCTTTGTGGAAATTGAGGTACCGGGGGCACCAATCATATCAGGAGGAGATATCAGCGCTCTTTTACGGGTAGAAGGTCTGGTACACGTCAGTTCTCTCAAAGATGATTGGTATGAATACCGGGCTAGACAACAGGCGCTATTTGGTCGTAAAAATCGAGCTTCCTACAGATTAGGCGATCGCGTAGCTGTACAAGTTAAAAGTGTCGATTACTATCGTCAGCAAATTGATTTAGTAACTGTCAGTAATGACCTTATAGCTCAAGCTTTTGATATCAACCCAACTCACAACGACCCATCAGATATCTACTTACCCAGTAAATTAGATACATTGCACCAGGATCAATAAACTTTATTCAGGGTTACCGTGTCCAAAAACTCTAAACCACTTATATTAGGCGTATCTGGTGCGTCTGGTCTCATCTATGCCGTTCATGCCCTCAAATATCTGCTGGCGGCAGATTATGAAGTTGAGCTAGTTGCTTCTAAATCAACCTACATGGTTTGGAACAGCGAACAGGAGACTCGAATGCCAGCTGAACCATCAGCACAAGAGCAATTCTGGCGAGAACAAGCGACTGTTGCCGTTGGGGGTAAATTACGGTGTCATCCTTGGGGTGATGTCGGTGCTGGAATTGCTAGTGGTTCTTTTCGCACTCTAGGGATGATTATCATACCATGCAGTATGAGTACTGTGGCAAAGCTAGCTGTGGGCTTAAGTTCTGACCTCCTGGAACGGGCTGCTGATGTCCAGATTAAAGAAGGGCGAAAGCTAGTCATAGTCCCCCGTGAAACTCCATTTAGCCTCATTCACCTGCGAAACTTGACGAGTTTGGCAGAAGCTGGTGTCAAAGTTGTCCCAGCTATTCCGGCTTGGTATCACCATCCTCAAACCATTGATGATTTAGTTGATTTTGTGGTCGCCCGTAGTTTAGATCAACTAGATATTGATTGCATTCCTATTCGGAGGTGGCAGGGAAGTAAGTAAAGGTAAAATTTAATTAAGTTGGTTCTTTTGGCTGATTTCGTAACTTTGACCTTCGCCTTTTATATGCGCTTAATTCTTGTAGTAGCAGTACTAGGAATACTCACTGTGTTGCTAGTTCAAAATTGGTCGCCTGTTCTCCCGCTAGTATTTTTGGGTACGCGAACTCTAAGTTTACCACTGGCAATGTGGATTTTTTTGAGTACTGCTGCTGGTGTTTTTACATCCCTGGTCATTACTATCCTCCTGAAGATATCAATTTATTTTGGGGAGCAACAAGGCGAAAAACGATTTACATCAAGAGCTACTTTCCCCCGGAAGGGGACATTCAGGGGGAAACCTTTCAGCACGCCGCCTTCAGGACCTACCAATACCACTGGGACAACAGAGTCAGTTCGCAGTGACGCATTTGACGATTGGGAAACAAATGACAGTGGAAATGATGACTGGGACTTTGATAGCCCACCTTCAGAACCACCCCCCCCCAGTTTTCAAAGCTACGAACGCCAACAAGAACCTCAAAGCACTTCTCAGTCTGGTTCTGTCTACTCTTATAACTACCGTCAGCCAAAAAATACTGCGGTAGGAAAAACTGAATCCGTTTACGATGCTGATTACCGAGTAATCAGACCACCATTACAACAAACGACTACTAATGACGACGAAAATCAAGCTGATGATGACGACTGGAAGTTTTTTGACGATGATGATTTAGATGATAAAGATGACCGCCCGCGTCAATAAGCTTTTAACTACTGGTATGAACTACTGTAGAGTTTTTAGTGATGAGGAAAAAAAAGACTTAGAGGATGTTTGATAAGTTTTCAACAGGTAATTTTTATCTTAGGGAACAGGGGATACACCGAACACACCGAACACACAAAAAACAATCAAATCCAGTCCCCTCCCCTTACAAGGGGAGGGTTAGGGTTGGGTAAAACAATAGTTGATACACTAATCATGACTTTCCAAACAACCTCTTAGAAATAGGTTTGACGGATCAATGTATGTAAATGTATATTTATATTTTCACAGGAGACGAAACCAGTGGTGAGCAGTTTATTGCAAGGTGTGAATCTGTATTTAATTGGTATGATGGGTGCAGGTAAAACTACAGTGGGACAACTGCTAGCAGAGCATTTGGGTTATAGATTTTTGGATACCGATGATGTAATTACTAAATCCTCAGCTAGATCCATCAATCAGCTGTTTGTCGAAGAAGGTGAAGCAGCATTTCGCCAGTTAGAAAGCGATGTATTGGCCCAGGTGTGTGCTTATACTCATTTGACTGTAGCAACGGGTGGGGGTATTGTTTTACGACAAAAAAATTGGGGTTATCTCCGCCATGGTTTAGTTGTATGGTTAGATGTACCGGTAGATTTGCTGTACACACGTATAGCAGCAGATACTACAAGACCACTGTTACAATATCCTGACCCCAAAGGGAAATTGCGATCGCTGCTGGAAGAACGGACACCTCTTTACTCCCAGGCTGATCTCAAAATTACCCTGACAGAAGAAGCCACACCCCCAGAAATTGCCAACAGAGTCATAGAAGCAATTCCCAGTGTTCTCAAACCACAAGTTTCTCCCTGAAATATTCATCAGACCATCACTACTGTCCCAATTCCAGCCTAGCCTGTTCCACTAAATCGGCGGTGACAACCCTTTTATCGGCTTGACGCGCTAACTGTTCAATACTAGCTCTGGCGCGGGAACGGGCAAAAAAGGGAATATTCTGTAATTTTTGCTGGGCTTCTGATGTCCAGTACAAAGCATCGCTAAAATTTGTATTGCTCATAATTATTTCTTGATGATGCAATTATGTTAATTGTCTCATATCCTGGTAATGAAAAAAAGCCCTTGTTATTAAACAAGGGCTAGTAAAAAATTGATTGTCAGTGATGAAATAAAACTTATAACCTAGTCAATGTCATTCATGAACATAACTGGTTCAGTTTCGCGGTTAATTCCCTTTTCAAAACCACCAGCACCAGCGCGGGCGCGGCCAGCGTGCCATAGGTGACCAATGAGGAAGAAGAAACCTAACACATAGTGAGATGTGGCCAACCAAGCACGTGGAGATACGTAGTTGAAGGAGTTAATTTCCGTAGCCACACCACCCACGGAGTTGAGAGAACCCAATGGCGCGTGGGTCATATATTCAGCAGCACGACGTGCTTGCCAAGGCTGAATATCATTCTTGATTTTATCTAGGTCAAGACCGTTAGGACCACGTAGAGGTTCTAACCAAGGGCCTTGGAAATCCCAGAAGCGCATGGTTTCACCACCGAAGATAATTTCACCAGTAGGAGAGCGCATCAAGTATTTACCAAGACCTGTGGGTCCTTGTGCGGAACCAACATTAGCACCTAAGCGTTGGTCACGAATTAAGAAGGTCAAAGCTTGAGCTTGAGAAGCTTCAGAAGCAGTAGGACCAAAGAATTCACTGGGATAAACGGTGTTGTTATACCAAACCATTGTGGAGGCGATGAATCCCATTAAGGAAAGAGCGCCCAAGCTGTAGGAAAGGTAAGCTTCACCAGACCAAATGAAAGCACGACGTGCCCAAGCAAAAGGCTTGGTGAGGATGTGCCAAATACCACCAGAAATACAGATGAAAGCAATCCAGATATGACCGCCAATGACATCTTCCATGTTATTGACGCTGACAATCCAGCCGTCGCCACCAAAGGGAGACTTAATCAAATAACCGAATATCACAGCCGGGTTTAGTGTGGGGTTAGTAATCACACGAACATCACCACCACCGGGTGCCCAGGTATCATACACACCGCCAAAGAACATGGCTTTAAGCACCAACAGCAGCGCCCCACATCCCAGGATGATCAGGTGGAAGCCGATGATGTTGGTCATCTTGTTTTTGTCTTTCCAGTCATAACCAAAGAAGGAGGAATATTCTTCTAAGGTTTCTGGTCCACGAACAGCATGATAAATACCACCAAAGCCCAGGACAGCTGAGGAAATGAGGTGCAGTACACCGACTACAAAGTAGGGGAAGGTGTCGATGACTTCACCACCAGGACCAACGCCCCATCCCAGGGTGGCGATGTGAGGAAGCAGGATTAAGCCCTGCTCGTACATAGGCTTTTCAGGGATGAAGTGAGCGACTTCAAACAAAGTCATCGCTCCAGCCCAGAATACAATCAAACCAGCATGAGCAACGTGAGCGCCCAGGAGCTTACCAGATAAGTTGATTAAACGAGCGTTACCAGACCACCAAGCAAAACCTGTGGATTCTTGGTCACGTCCACCGCCTAATACAGTTGGTCTATTAGAGAGCGTTACCACGAGGTAGAACCTCCTCAGGGAATACAAATTGTTTGTGAGGCTGATCTTGAGGAGCCATCCAAGCCCGGATACCCTCATTCAGCAAAATGTTTTTGGTATAGAAAGTTTCAAACTCTGGGTCTTCTGCTGCCCGCAATTCTTGGGAAACGAAGTCATAAGCCCGCAGGTTCAATGCTAAACCTACAATGCCTACGGATGACATCCATAAACCAGTCACAGGTACAAACAGCATGAAGAAGTGTAACCAACGTTTGTTAGCAAAAGCAATACCGAAAATCTGTGACCAGAAACGGTTTGCTGTCACCATTGAGTAGGTTTCTTCTGCTTGGGTGGGGTTGAAGGCGCGGAAGGTGTTGGAGGCTTCGCCGTCTTCAAACAGGGTGTTTTCTACTGTGGCTCCGTGAATTGCACACAATAGGGCACCGCCTAATATCCCCGCTACACCCATCATGTGGAAGGGGTTAAGTGTCCAGTTGTGGAAACCTTGGAGGAATAGTAGGAACCGGAAGATTGCCGCTACACCAAAGCTGGGTGCAAAGAACCAGCTAGACTGTCCCAAGGGGTACATCAAGAATACACTGACGAATACCGCAATTGGGCCAGAGAATGCCAGGGCGTTGTAGGGACGGATGCCTACTAGACGGGCAATTTCAAACTGCCGTAACATGAAGCCGATTAAGCCAAAGGCTCCGTGTAGGGCTACGAATGGCCACAGTCCACCTAGTTGGAACCAACGGGTGAGGTCTCCTTGGGCTTCTGGTCCCCACAGGAACAACAGGGAATGTCCCATGCTGTCTGCTGGTGAGGAAACCGCTACTGTGAGGAAGTTACAGCCTTCTAGGTAAGATGAGGCTAATCCGTGGGTGTACCAGGAGGTGACGAAGGTTGTACCGGTGAGCCAACCGCCTAGTGCTAGGTAAGCGCAGGGGAATAATAATATCCCTGACCAACCTACGAATACGAAGCGATCGCGCTTTAACCAGTCGTCTAAAGCGTCAAACCACCCTCTTGTACTGGGGGCGCGTCCAACTGCGATGGTCATTGAACTAGAATCCTCTTTTACTAAAATTGCACCGTTTTTGAAGCAACGCTTTCGGCTATTTTTCCGACTTTGTGCCACTTCAACGAGGAATTAACGTTTTTTTGACAATCTCAGCGGCCTAAAAGCATCTGAGAATCTGAGATTTTAGCCTTTGAATGAGCAAGTTTCTCAGAATTATGTCATTACACGCACCATCGGCTAATGATTTATCAGCCTCTGGTAACTTAATGATTCTTAACTTATCACATTAGTTTGGGTTTTTGCCCAATTGACTTTATTGACATTCTTGCCACCCTATGAGTGGCTGGGGATACCAAGAATAACTTCTTGGGTTTCTTGCTTCGTCCCTAAAAGGATTTCAGCTTTCCCCCGACATGAATGTAGAGGCTACCTAGCCGCATAAAAAAATGGTGTAGTTAATTGTTAAGATGACTAGATTTTACTACACGAATACACAGACATTCACATTCCTCGACCTAAAACTAGGAGGATTCCTGTTGCTAAGGGATTCCCACGGGTTTACCAGACACCAGTATTTTGACCATAAGGCTTTAAACCCAGTTTTTGGGTCACCTGATAAAACCGCGATGGGGGCGAATGCCCGTCTCTATCACTGGCAAGGGATGGGGGTTTGTGGAATACAAACCCATTACTTCTAATCAATATCAGAATTTTAATAATTTGACACAAGTTTTCTCATAAATCTTAAAAGTATCACCCTTGCAACTTGCAAGAATAGCGTTGGAAATGGCAGACTTGAATCGGGAAGAACTCACGGGCTAAAGTTAGTTCAATGACGGCATCAACAACAATTAACAAAGGTGACTCGCCTAACGGCGATGATCACAAACCTTCAAGTGTCTTACATCAAGGTGTTCTGGGTTCCCGTCGGTTTAGTAATTACTGGTGGGCAACTATTGTGACATTGGGAGCTACAGGCTTCTTATTGGCAGGGATATCTAGTTACTTGAAAGTAAATTTACTCTTAGTTACTGATCCAACTCAACTGATATTTGTACCCCAGGGACTAGTTATGGGGTTATATGGCACTGCGGGCCTACTGTTAGCCTTATATCTGTGGCTAATGATTTTATGGGATGTCGGCGGCGGCTACAACGATTTCAATCAGGAAACTGGCAAGATCAAAATCTTTCGTTGGGGATTTCCCGGTAAAAATCGTCGCATTGAAATTGACACCTATACTCAAGACGTCCAGTCTGTGCGTATCGACATCAAAGAAGGTCTTAATCCCCGTCGCGCGCTCTACCTACGTGTTAAGGGTCGGCGAGACATTCCTTTAACACGGGTGGGCCAACCATTATCTTTAGCAGAGTTAGAAACTACAGGGGCGGAATTAGCCCGATTTTTGAGAGTACCCTTAGAAGGACTCTAATGGGGGTGAAGGATTGGTACTTGCTACGGCCTCATACCCAAGGCTAAATCTCAAAAATTACTCCAGAAGATAACATACTCAGGTTAAATCAGTAACTGACTATGCGGTTAAAAGTCTCAAATTTTATAGTTGTGTTTTTGCTCTTTAGTGCTTTGAGTTTAGGAGGATGTTCCACACAGGATGTGACTTCTAACTCAGCATTAACTGAGACAAATACCGACAAAACAGCCAGAACATTTGTATCTCAAATCGTAAGTGAGAATATTCCAGGAATGAAAAATTTACCACGTCTCGAAGGTAAAGCTACCGTGGTGATGACCGTTAACGGTTCACCCATTACTATTGAGGTAGACGGCACAAACGCCCCAATTACAGCCGGCAATTTTGTTGATTTAGTCCAAAAGGGCGTATACGATGGGTTAGCCTTTCATCGAGTAGTGCGTGATCCTCAACCTTTTGTCGTTCAAGGGGGCGATCCCCAGGGGAAAGACCCAGGATTTCCCGCAAGTAGATTGGGGACGGGTGGTTACATTGACTCAGAGACAGGGAGTCAACGTTACATACCTTTAGAAATTAAGCCCAGGGGTGGTGAAGAACCAATTTATGGTAAGACTATTCAGCAACCACCTGTTTTAGAGCATAAAATGGGTGCGATCGCAATGGCGCGATCGCAAATGCCCAATTCAGCTTCCTCGCAGTTTTACTTTGCTCTAGCAGATTTAGGTTTCCTCGATGGTAACTACGCTGTATTTGGTAATGTCACCGACGGCTTTGATGTGGTCAACAAAATTCAGCAAGGCGATCGCATTGAATCAGCTAAAGTGACTCAAGGTGCAGAAAACCTGAAAATACCCGATTAAGACAGACAAGGGGAGTAGGGAAAAGAATCCCCCATCTCCCATTTTTAATCCGCAATGGTTGTGATCACTGGTATTGGTTTACTTTCCTGCTTGGGAACCAGCTTAGAGCATAGCTGGCACAAGTTAATCGCTGGTCAATCTGGGTTGCAATGGTATCAACCATTTTCCGAACTAGCAGCCCGTCCTCTAGGTTTGATTAGTAACCAACCTACGGAATTAAAAACTTTAACCCAGCTAGCAGTGTCCTCGGCATTAAAAGATGCTCGCCTGGTTTCACCTTTACCTGATTGTGCTGTGGTGATTGGATCAAGTCGCGGTCATCAGGGGACATGGGAATTACTAAGGCGGCAAATGTATGGCCATGATCCCCTTGGGAATCAGGGAAAGGCACTCCTAGAAAATTGGTTATATTTTTTACCTCATACCAATGCCATAGCATCTGCTCACCAAATCGGTGCATCTGGTATAGTCTTGGCACCGATGGCAGCTTGTGCTACTGGTATTTGGGCGATCGCTCAAGCCGCTTTACTAATTCAAACTGGTCAATGTCAAAGGGTCGTGGCCGGCGCTGTAGAAGCCCCAATTACACCCTTGACATTATCAGGGTTTCAACAGATGGGGGCCTTAGCTAAAACCGGGGCTTATCCCTTTGATGTGTATCGGGAAGGATTGGTATTAGGTGAAGGGGCGGCGGTGTTTGTTTTGGAATCCCTAGAATTAGCCCAGCAGCGTCGAGCTAAAATGTATGGTAAGATTCTTGGCTTTGGCTTGACAGCAGATGCTTATCATGGTACACAACCCGATCCCACTGGGAAAAGTGCGATCGCAGCGATTCAGCAATGTTTAAAACGGAGTTCCCTAAAACCAGAAGATATAGATTATATTCATGCCCATGGCACAGCCACAATCCTTAACGACAGGGTAGAGAGTCAAATCATCCAGAATTTATTTCCCCCCCAAGTACCAGTCAGTTCCACCAAAGGCGCTACAGGTCATACATTAGGAGCTTCGGGGGCTTTAGGTGTGGCATTTTCCCTCTTAGCCATGGCAAAGGGGATTATACCACCTTGTGTAGGATTAAAAACGCCAGCATTTGATTTAAATTTGGTCACCGCAGCCCATGAAACTCAACTCCAGAAGGTATTATGTCTAAGCTTTGGCTTTGGTGGTCAAAATGCCGTGATTGCCTTGAGTAATATTTAGCAAAAACTAGATTCTCAGAAATCGATATGATAGAAAAGTAGATAAAACTTAAAAAATATTTATCAAATGCTGATTGACTCCCCTGGCTTGTCCAAGGTCAAAGACTCAGTGAAAAGTAAAATTTTCTTCGGTCATGAACCCAGCGCCGAGTTAATTGCCATTCTTAGCGTCTACTTCGTCCAAGGAATTTTAGGGTTAGCACGTCTAGCAGTTAGTTTTTTCCTCAAAGATGAACTGCTACTGAGTCCGGCTCAAGTGTCGGCGCTATTGGGAATTGTCGCATTACCGTGGATAATTAAACCGGTGTTTGGCTTTATCTCAGATGGCTTACCCATATTTGGCTACCGCCGCCGCCCTTATTTAGTGCTATCTGGGATATTAGGAGCAATATCCTGGATAAGTTTGGCTACCATAGTTCATACTAGCTGGGCAGCTACCCTAGCGATCTCCCTGGGTTCTCTATCCGTTGCGGTCAGTGATGTCATAGTTGACTCATTAGTGGTGGAAAGAGCCAGAGGAGAATCCCAAGCAGCAGCAGGTTCACTACAATCACTCTCCTGGGGTGCTTCCGCATTGGGAGGTTTACTCACCGCTTACTTGAGCGGAATACTGCTGGAACACTTCACCACGCGCACTGTATTTTGGGTTACCGCCTCATTTCCCCTGATAGTTTCGGGAGTAGCTTGGTTAATTGCTGAAACCCCCATTAGTAAAAATGTCCCACATAGCAATAGCCAGAATTCTTTAAGCATCAAGTATCAACTCCAGCAACTACGCCAAGCAATTACCCAAAAATCCATTTGGCTACCCACAGCCTTTGTATTTGTCTGGCTAGCCACCCCAACAGCCGATTCTGCCTTCTTCTTCTTCAGCACCAATGAACTACACTTTCAACCAGAATTTCTAGGACGGGTAAGACTGGTAACTAGTGGGGCTTCTTTGATAGGAGTGTGGATGTTTCAACGCTTCCTCAAAACTGTTTCATTTCGCGCCATTTTCACTTGGAGTACAGTCCTGTCATCAGCCCTGGGAATGACAATGCTGCTACTGGTCACCCATACTAACAGAGCTTTAGGTATAGATGACCACTGGTTTAGTTTGGGTGATAGTCTCATCCTGACCGTCATCGGACAAATTGCCTATATGCCGGTTTTGGTACTTGCAGCCAGATTATGCCCCCCCGGAGTAGAAGCGACATTATTTGCCTTGCTGATGTCAATTTCCAACTTAGCCGCAATGGTTTCCTATGAATTGGGAGCCATCATCATGCATTGGCTGGGTATTAGCGAAACTAACTTTGAATTAATGTGGCTATTGGTAATTATTACCAACCTCAGTACACTCTTGCCACTGCCATTCATTCATTGGTTACCTGCAGAGGATCCACAAGGGCAGACAGCACAAATATCTCACTTGATGCCCGAATTAATTTTGAGGGAATCAGACTCACAAACCATGGAATCCAAAAGATCATAATATCAGCAGATGCAGACCTTAAAAATTGAAGACACCCCAAATCCCCAAAAATCTTACACTCTTGTAGATTGGCAAGGAGGATATAAATCCCTTACCCAAGAATTTGACTACTGGATTGATGATATTGAAGGGCAAATTCCCCCAGAATTACAGGGTACATTGTTTAGAAATGGCCCCGGCTTGCTAGATATCAATGGACAACCAATACATCACCCCTTTGATGGCGATGGGATGATTAGCCGGATCAGCTTTGTCAATGGTCGCGCCCATTTCCGTAACCGCTTTGTTCGTACTGAAGGCTATTTAGCAGAACAGCAAGCGGGTAAAATCCTTTATCGGGGTGTCTTTGGTACTCAAAAACCCGGCGGTTGGTTAGCTAATATTTTCGACTTCAAAATGAAAAATATTGCCAATACCAATGTAATTTATTGGGGTGATAAACTCTTGGCATTATGGGAAGCCGCAGAACCTCATAGCCTTGACCCCCATACATTAGAAACTTTAGGGAAAGAAAATTTCCATGGTGTTTTATCATCCGGTGAAGCCTTTGGCGCACATCCCCGCTTTGACCCCAGTTGTAACCAAGATGGTGGCGCACCTTGTCTGGTAAATTTCTCCATTAAACCGGGACTATCTACCACCATTACTATATTTGAACTCAACCCAGACGGTGAAGTTGTGAGAAAACAAACTCATAGTATTCCCGGTTTCTGTTTCATTCATGATTTTGTCATTACTCCTAACTACTGTATCTTCTGGCAAAATCCCGTTACCTTTAACCCCATACCCTTCGCTTTAGGAATACGTGGTGCTGGAGAGTGTATCAAATTTCAGCAAAATCAACCCACTAGGATTATAGTGATTCCCCGTCACCCCGGAGAAACAAAGGTAAGAACTTTAGAAACTCAGTCTGGCTTTGTTTTCCACCACGCTAACGCTTTTGAGGCGGGTGAAGAAATTATCATTGACTCTATTTGTTACGCATCATTCCCAGAAGTCGAGCCGGAAAGCGATTTTAGAGAAGTTAATTTTGCTACTCTCCCTCCCGGTCAACTGTGGCGATTCCATCTTCATCTTGAGACTGGGAAAGTCCGACAACAGATGATTGACAGCCGTTGTTGTGAGTTTCCTAGTATAAATCCCCAACTGGTGGGGAGAAAATATCAATATTTATATTTAGGTGCGGCTCACGGGGAAACAGGTAATGCGCCCTTGCAAGCCTTGGTGAAAATTGACTTGGACTCAGGAGCCAGACAATTGTGGAGTGCAGCACCCCATGGTTTTACTGGGGAGCCGATTTTTGTCCCCCGGACAGATGCTAAACAAGAGGATGATGGCTGGGTGCTAGTATTGGTTTATGATGCCACACATCACCGCTCAGATTTAGTCATATTAGATGCCCGTGACTTCAATCAAGGTGCCATTGCCCGACTACATCTTAAACATCACATTCCCTATGGTTTACATGGCAACTTTACGCCTAAAGTGTTAGCGTTAAATATATAAAATATCAGTAGTTTGGGGGGAATCAAAGCCCCTCTATTGCTTTTTATACATTTTGTAGCAGCGCTGCTGCAAGCAGATCGCACCACTAAAAAAGGGAGAAAATCGAGGTAACATTGCCGCAAAATGTAAGAAAAACCAGAAAATTAGACCTTGCTCACAAAAAAAGGATAAGCTAGGGATATCAGTCATATATATCCAGTCCGCAAAGATACTGCGACTAGGAGAAGATGTTATGGTTTTAAAATCTCCCTTGCCCATAGAACCTGAGACTCCAGGGCACATTTGCCCATTAGACCAAGCCTGTAGTTATCTACAAGATGCAGGTAAAGAATTAAACTTAGATCCGGGAGTATTGGCCATCCTCAGCCATCCCCGTAAAGTGGTGACAGTTTCCATCCCTGTGAAGCTAGATAATGGTCAAATTCAAGTGCTAACTGGACATCGGGTACAGCACTCTGATATTCTCGGCCCCTATAAAGGAGGAATTCGTTACCATCCCGCGGTGACATTGGGTGAAGTATCAGCTTTAGCCATGCTCATGACTTGGAAATGTGCGTTGTTAGGCATACCTTATGGCGGTGCGAAAGGCGGTATAGCCATAAATCCTCAAAGTTATAGTGTGGGTGAATTAGAAAGAATCACTCGCCGCTATATCAGTGAGTTAATTAAAGACATTGGACCATCAGTAGATATACCCGCCCCAGACATGGGTACTTCCGCCCGTGAAATGGCTTGGATGATGGATACTTATTCTGTAAATGTGGGTCATGCTGTCCCTGGAATTGTCACAGGTAAGCCCCTTTCCATTGGTGGTTCTTTAGGGAGAGAAAAGGCAACGGGCAGAGGTGTAATGATTATTGTCCGTGAGGCATTAGCGGAACGAGGTAAACCCCTCACAGGAGCGCGAGTAGTAATTCAGGGTTTTGGTAATGTGGGGCATGCAGCAGCTGAATTATTACATCAGTTGGGGGCTAAAATCATCGCTGTCTCTACAGGCGCGGGGGGTATTTTTGCCACCAACGGCCTTGATATTCCGGCATTGACAGCTTATAGGGCGAAAAATCACAGGAGTGTTGTGGGTTTTCCCCAAGCAGTAGCAATTAGTAATGTAGATTTACTCACTTTGCCTTGCGATGTCTTGATTCCTGCAGCTTTGGAGAATCAAATTACTAGGGAAAATGTTAATCAGGTGCAAGCGGAAATTGTCGCCGAAGCAGCTAACGGGCCAGTAACTTTAGCAGCGAACCAATCCCTAGAAGCCCGTGGTGTGACGGTGCTACCGGACATCTTGACCAATGCTGGCGGTGTGGTTGTCAGTTATTTAGAGTGGGTGCAGGGTCTTTCTTATGTGTTTTGGGATGAGGAGCGGGTAAACCATGAAATGGAAAAGTTAATGCTCCAAGCTTATCACCAAGTAATACAGCAGTCGAAGAGCAGACAAATTTCTCTACGATTAGCAGCCTATACTTTGGGTGTGGGTAGAGTAGCACAAGCCCTGGCTGATAGAGGTCTTTATCCTTAGTTTTTAATCTCACCCAAAGGTACTTCGCCGGACTCCTGGTAATTTGGTCTTCATTACAGAGTAGAACACCAGTCTCTTTCGGGGACTGGGATACTGTTTGTCGCACCTACCCGAAATGCACTGGGTGGGACTCCTAATAGTCGCTTGAAGGCTCGAGTCAGATGGCTATGGTTGTAAAATCCGCAATATACAGCAATCTCGCTCAGGGACATACTAGAGGACTCTAACAGGCCTTTGGCTCGGTATACCCTCTGCCGAATAATGTATTGATGCAGTGAAATTCCTGTGATTTGCTTAAAGCGATAGCACAGATAAGACCTGCTGAAATTGATTTGCTGCGCCAGTTCATCTAGTGTCAGGTTCTGGTCAAGATACAGATCAATATATTTCAGTACCAGTTTCAAGCTATGTAGTCCGAAACTGCTCTCATAATTTTCCTGTTCAATGCCACACTCACAATGGTGGGTATTCCGCTTGGCGTTGATAATCATAATTGCTGGGGAAACAGATTACAGAATTAGATATATCCTGAGCCTGAGAAATAAATTGACTTGTCAAGTATCCTCAGGAGGATATGTTGAGACAAGATACCATCGAGTTATAAGAGAGTTATAAGAAAAAAATAATCATCATGTAAGAATTTCAACGGCATAGATGGAAACACAGTGTATTACCCCCTCTGTTTTGAGCCGATGTCAGGGCTTGGTTCACTGTTGTTAATAATTCTTCGGGAGTGGCGGTAGAATTGGGAATAGTGCCAGTAATACCTAAACTGATTGTGAATTTTTGTAAGCTGAGGATGGCTTGGTACAAATGTTGGGCAAGACGCAAGCTACTATCAGAGGGCATACTCGGTAGAAGAATACCAAATTTCCCTCCAGTGTAGTAAGTGATGAAACTAGGAGGATCAAGGTACTTTTGTAAAGTCTGCCCAAGCTTTAAAAGGTAAGTTTTTTGCTGTTGTTTTTCAAAATCATCAATGGCACAAAAAATTAAGCCCAGAGGTATAGATTGTGTGCCCAGGCGTTGCCATTCTTGCTTTAAAATTTGACTAAAATCATCGGGAGAAATGAGAGCAGGTATATATTCCCGGAGGTTGAAATCATTCAGATCCGATATTTTTCCTGGTAGACTCACTGCTTCTGCTAATGCTTGCCATAAACAACCGAGTTCGGTAATATGTGCATGGGTCAGATGTTCTTGTGTGAGAATAGCTTCTATTTTCCGTGCTATTTCTGAGCCTTGGGGATAGCCAAAAGTACCCAGATTACCAGTTAAACTATGAACTATGGTAAGGATATGTTGTTGCTGTTGTGAGTTGCTGCTTTCTAGTTGGAATTGACTAATTGCAATACTCAGTTCTGCTATTTTGTCAGGTAAGGAAGCTTGAAAATCTGCTTTTATTTTTGCAATCAGTGCTATTCCCTCGGCTACATGATCATCAGTTGGTACTGGTAACTCAGATTTTGCCTCTGGTCTAGCTTTAAGCCGATATCCCAAGCGGTAAACAGTTTCAATCACTTCTTCTTTGATTCCTCCTGCTTTAAGTTTACGTCGTAAGTCTTTGATTAAATTGGTGACAGCATTATCTGTAGGGAACTCATCTGCTGACCATAACTTATCAATGATATCTCTACGGGTATAAATTCTTTGGGGGGAGCGTAAAAATAATTCCAATAACTCAAATTCCTTGGGACTAAGTGGAATTAATTCCTGACCATACTGGACTTGGATTAAATGAGTATCCAGAGATAAGTTACCCCATTCCAAGGTCACTAAACTTGACTCTTGTACTCGACGGGATAAAGCTCTTATTCGTGCTAATAACTGAGCAGTGTCAGAAGATTTAGTCACATAGTCGTCTGCTCCTGCATCTAAACCTGCAATCACATCTTCCTCTGCGTCCTTGGCGGTGAGGATTAATATGGGAACCTGACAATGGTGCTGACGTAGTTGACGACACACAGTCAAACCATCTAATTTGGGCATGAGTACATCTAGCAAAATTAGATCATAATTAAACTGACTTACCATTTCTATACCGATCTGACCACTTGTAGCGACATCGACTACATAACGGTAGGAAATGAGAGTATTTGTAAGTAATTGACTGAAATAAATATCATCATCTATCAACAAAATTTTCATTTTCACCGGTATCACTTATTATCCCAGTCATCAATAGTCATGAAAGTCTTGCGTATAAACTCCCAGTTAATAATCACATTACTCGGCAGAATTCCTCTGCGGACGTTATTTATTGTACCTTACATGGGTATCATTTTGCTCAGTGTCAGCACTGTTAGTTATCTTTCTTATCAGACTGGACAAACAGCAGTGAACAAATTACTCATGAAATTGATCTCATCAACAACACAGCAAATTAGCGATCGCTTAACTACATATCTGGAAATACCACACAAATTAGTAGCTATGAATCGCTACGGGATTGAGCAAGGACATATTAACCCGGACAATGGAGAAGAGTTAAGATTGCATTTCTTCCAACAACTTAAACTCTACCAACTTCCCACTAATATTGATTTTGGTGGGAGTAATGGTAGCTATACTTTTGTAGCTAAAGATAGATTTGGATTGGTAGCACCACCAGATTCCTGGCTAGGTGGAGGTGTAGATCCATCTCAGATTGGAAAACTAAATTTTTATATGCTGAATGAAGAGGGAAAGTTGGCCAAAAATATCCCTGAGTACACCACATCATATAAACCAGTAACACGTCCTTGGTACAAAATTGCTCAAGCTCAAGGTCAACAAACCTGGTCACCAGTATACCCTTTTTTCAACATTGATACAGCCAGTATTTCCGCGGTGGCTCCAGTGTATCGCAATGGTGAATTTATCGGTGTTGTAGGTTGTGATTTAGTCCTTGATGATATCAGCCTGTTTTTACAAAACTTGGATTTTTCACCATCGGGAGAGTCATTTATTATTGAACGTTCTGGGGATGTGATAGCTACATCTACAGAAGAGCGCCCTTTTGTGAAAAATGTTGATGG
Source organism: Anabaenopsis elenkinii CCIBt3563 (assembly GCF_015245355.1). GTDB lineage: Bacteria > Cyanobacteriota > Cyanobacteriia > Cyanobacteriales > Nostocaceae > Anabaenopsis > Anabaenopsis elenkinii. The sequence goes on from NZ_CP063311.1 coordinate 237,094, forward strand.
TGTAGAATTAGTGCGGTTAAAAGCTGTGAATAGTAGTAATCACATCATTGCTAGTACCGCTAAAGAATTACACAAACGCTGGACTAACTTTAAGCTTATTGAGAATCATAAGTTTCAGTTCATTGATGAAAATAATCAACGTTATTTTGCTCATGTTTTTCCCTATCAAGATAAATATGGTTTGGATTGGTTAATTATATCTGTATTACCAGAAGCAGACTTTATTACAGATATTCAATCTAATATATATAACAGTTTATCATTGGGAATCATCACATTATTCTTAGCCCTGACTTTAGGTTTGATTTTATATTCTTGGGTGATGAAACCGATTTTAGATTTAAGTCAAGTTGCTAAACAATTACTGGTTCAGGAAAAATCACCAGCATTTTCCCAATCAAATGGGATATTGTCTCCCCAGGATGATTTAGTACCAGCACAATCTTTATTCCAAGTTGCTGAAGAAATACAAATGGATATGATGGCGTTGAGACAGTCACAAATCGATTCAGAAGATAAATTCCGCAAGATATTTCTAACTAGTCCTGATGCTATTTGTATTTATGATATTACTGAGCAGAAAATTGTAGATGTAAACCCTATTTTTTTAGAATTATCAGGTTATAATAGTTCAGAGATTATTGGTCATAACTATAGAGATTTACCATTTGTGGCTAATGAACATCATCTGAAGTTAATTGAGGAAAAAATCGAATCTCTAGGATATGTACGTAATCTCCAGTTGTATGGTGTCACCAAATCTGGAGAAATCAAAACTGTTTTAGTTTGTTGTGAACTCATAGTTCTGAATCAAAAAAATTACGTAATTACTTTTATTAAAGATATTACTGATCGCAAAAAATCAGAGACAGCCTTGCTAGAAACTGAAGCCAGGTTTCGTAGTGCTTTTGAAGATGCTGGTATCGGGATGGCTATAGTCAATACTCAAGGTAAATATATGCGGGTGAATCAATCCTTATGTGATCTCCTGGGTTACAGTGAATCGGAGTTATTAACTAAGACTTTTGTAGACATCACACATCCTGAGGATTCGCAAAAATGCCTTAATTTAGTCCAAAAATGTCTAACTGGGGAAATTAATAAATTTCAAGAGGAAAAGCGTTATCTAGACAAGCAAGGAAATATTATTTGGTCATTAAGCAGTGTATCTCTGGTGAGAAACAAAGATCAGGAAGCACTTCACTTTATCGCTCAAATTCAAGATATCAGTGAACGTCACGAAATCGAGCAGATAAAATATGAGTTTATTTCCGTTGTTAGCCATGAAGTGCGGACACCCCTGACCTCTATTAAAGGGGCTTTAGGCATTTTAGCAACTGGGGTTTTAGATCATGAACCATTACAAAAGCAGCAAATGCTGCAAATTGCCATCAATAACAGCGATCGCCTTTTAGATTTAGTCAATGATATCCTCACTTTAGAAGGCTTAACATCTCGTCAACTAAAAATCAATTTTCAGTGGTGTGATCTGGAAAATCTGGCAAAACAAACCCTGGAAGACTTACAACCAGTCGCTGCAAATGCAGGGATTACTTTTAAGTCCAGTATCCCCGATATTCAAATCTTTGCTGATTGTAGATCCATGATCCAAACCCTAACTAATTTATTAGGGAATGCCATTAAGTTTTCCCGTCCTGGTGGTATTGTGGAATTATCAGTGAGTGTAATTGACCAAGAAGTTCTCTTTGCAGTTAGAGATCAAGGTAAAGGTATTCCCTCGGAACAATTAGAAGCGATTTTCGGACGGTTTCAACAAGTTGATGTTTCTGATGCTCGCCAAAAAGGTGGTACAGGTCTAGGTCTAGCAATTTGTAAAAGCATTGTTGAACATCATCAAGGTCGAATTTGGGCAGAAAGTGTTTTAGGTAGTGGGAGCACATTTTATTTTACTATACCTAGAAGAAATCCATGACAAAAAAAATTTTGATCATCGATGATGAAAAAGACATTTGTGCTGTATTACGAGTATGTTTAGAAAAGTTTGCCCAGTGGCAAGCTATAATAGCGACATCGGGAGAAGAAGGTTTACTCAAAGCTAAATTAGAATCCCCCGATGGGATATTATTAGATGTATCTATGCCAAATATGGATGGTTTTCAAGTTTGGGAAAAGTTGCAAGGTGATAGTGCTACCCGATCAATACCAGTTATTTTAGTAACTGCTAAGGTACTATCACAGGATCAGCAACGTTTTGCCTCCATGGGTGTTGCTGGAGTAATTACCAAACCCTTTAACCCTGTGACGATTTGGCAAGAAGTTGTTAATATTATTTCCTAATATTGAGATGAAAAAGCCGGAAAGTGGATGAATTGCATGAGAGCAAGACTAACCTATGGAAGGAGGATATTGGTAATTACTGATAGTGCAACTTTTAAGCTAATCAAAGCGATTAAACTAGATTAACTACGGCATCCGTCAATTCTGACTCCTCAGAAAGCACGATAGAATCATGGGTCACGGTGAAGGCAGTTGCTTGCAAAGCACGTAATAAAATATTGCGTGCGCCATTCACATCACGATAAACCTGAATTCCGCAATGTGGGCATTTAAAAATTTTGTGTCCACCTAGCTTATGGTGAACATGACCGCAGTTACCACATGTTTTTGATGTATATGATTCATTGCAAAGAACCACTATTACACCTTTTCTTTGTGCAGCTTGTTTAAGATGTTGCTCAAATTTGTAATGAGAAAGAGTCAGCATTTGCCGTACAGACTTACTGTTGATTTTGCGTTTCTTCCCGCTACGTCTTTTAATCACCATTTGACTAGAATCAAAGGTTGGTAAGTAAATTACCTTGTAGGAATTAACCAGCAAGTTAACAGCTTTGTTATGCAAATCTTTAATTAAATTCTGAATTCTTTCTCTTACGCGATTAGCAGCAATACGCATCTTTCTACGTTGACGGCATCTTGTTTTGGTAGAACGGCTGATGAGATTATCAAGGTGCTGACACAATCTTTGTATGCGTCCGATGTCTCCGGTTCCAATCTCTAAGACATTCTCGCCATCAAAACCAGTTAAGAAAGTGCGATTACCAGGGTCTACTGCTATTACCCTATCACTGCCAGTAGGTACAGTTTCTTTATATTCAGGAAAGCAACCAAACCACTTACCACGACGGTATACAAGCTCTGTGCCATATTCGCATTGTTCAGGAATAGTTTGACCAATTGTCGTAAAACCTAAACCTTTTGTTGTGCGCGGATACCAAGTACCATTTTTGAAATTACCAACCTTGAATTGGATAGTTTGGCTGGTGGCTTTACAGCTTTTAAATTTCGCACTACCACCTTGAGTGCGAGCCTGTTTAAAGGCATCAAATGCCTCAAAACAAGCTTCTTGACGTTGATGCCCTGGTAAGGTTTTCACCCATGGCGGTACATCCATTTTTTGAGCTATTTTATCTAACTCCTCAGCAGATATCTTGACTTCTTTTTCTGTGCTAGTTTTCTGATCAATAATTACTCTGACTTGAGTATCGTAATTATTGTGAAGATAACTGATACATTGATTGAAGTAATAACGATAAGCAGCAAGCCAACGCTTCCAGACTCGATGTAATTCCTTGCTAGGAAATAGCCTGATTTTCAATACACTGTTCGGTGACTGCTTTGTCGATTCCTTGTGACGCGACTTCTTTTTGTAAGTCTTCTTTGATGCTTGACTTGTATTTTCTAAGCCCGTATAACCTGCTAGAGAAACAGTGGATGCTCGACAGCATATCTTGTACGAGTTCCTGTTCTGGACTGAGCTTGCGGTCATTGAGAACCACGAGTTCACACTCAAATTTTGTGCATAACCACCTAACCAATTCAAATCCGAATCGGACAAGTCGGTCAGGATGGGCAACGACAACACGTTGGATATCGCCGTCGATGATTCGTTCCAGAATTGCGAGGAATTTTTTCCGTTTAAAATTGAGTCCGCTTCCAACTTCTGAAATAATTTCAGCCTCTGGGTATCTTGTGCGTAAGTGTTCAAGTTGTCGTTGCTCGTCTTGCTGGGAATGAGTCGATACTCGTCCATAGCAAATAGTTTTAATTGTCCTGGGTATTCCGCCGATTTTTTCGACTTCTTCGAGTATGAACCGCCTTTGACCGCCTGGTGTACGGATTGCTCTCAGTTTGCCTTCGTTTTCCCATCTCCTGAGACTGGAGACATGGACACCAAGGATTTTAGCTGCTTCCTTGGGAGTGACATGTTGCATCAAAGCCTCATTAAATCAACTACTTTTAGTCTAGCGGGATTTAGTAATATTTACTCTGTTTAAGCAAATAATTTACAATTAGTTACACGTCTTTGGTTTTTGGAAAAATTAATCCCCGTTCCTGCAAGAAAGAACCAAGAATTAACTGATCAGGTAATGAAGTTTGTGCGCCCATTTTTGTAGCTGCTAAAGCACCCGCTGCTGTACCCCAAATTACTGCTTGATGTAAAGAAAGTCCCGTAAACAGCGCTGCTGCTAAACCGCCATTAAAAGCATCGCCAGCAGCAACAGTATCAACAGCATCAACTGGGAAAGCGGGGACAAAAAATGTTTCTGTAGCAGTGGTACAGACAACACCCTCCGCACCTAGTTTAACTATGGCGCATTTTACACCCCTTTGTAATAAAACTTTAGCTGCCCTGATTGCCGATTGTTTACTATCTACCACAAAACCTACTAATTGAGAAGCTTCTACTGCATTGGGCGTGATCACATCCACTAAGGGATAAAGTTCATCCGGTAAATTTACTGTTGCTGGCGCTGGGTCTAAAATTACTTTAACATTTCCATCTTGAGCTGCTTTAGCTGCTGCTACTACAGCGGGAATAGGAATTTCTAGTTGTAAAAGTAATGCTGTGGCTGTTGGTAATAGGTGAGATAATCGCTGTATATCTGTTTGATTAATATGTCCGTTAGCTCCCGGAATAACAACGATGTGATTTTCACCGCTATGATCTACAGTGATCATGGCAACCCCGGAACTGCTGGTTTTATCAATGACAATATTATCAGTTTGTACCCCAGCAATTTGTAAATTATCGACAAGTTCACCACCAAAACTATCTGCGCCTACACGTCCCACCATGTGAGTGGGAATTCCCAATCTGGCTAATGCTACAGCTTGATTGGCTCCTTTACCTCCTGGTATTTTCAAAAAAGTTTTTCCCAATATGGTTTCACCAGCAATTGGTAATCGCGGTGTAGTGGCTACTAAGTCTATGTTGATACTGCCTAAGACAATAATACTCATCAAAACAGGATTGTATTTTTTATGCCAAGATATCCAGTGTTAGTATTTACCTGGTTTTAGTCATTTCAATACTAATTCTGCCACCAAAATCGGGAATAGGTGCAGCTGGTTTACTGAGAATAACTTGTACCTGTGTGATGCGATCGCACTGTTGCAGGATAGAATCAGCGATCGCACCCACTAATTTTTCGACTAAAGCAAACTTAGCTGTTTTTACCAGATGTTGTATGGAACTAATCACGGTACGATAATCTAGGGTATCTTCAATAGCGTCAGTCTTGGCAGCTGTGGAGATATCTAACCATAACTTAACATCCACCTCAAACCATTGCCCTAATACCTGTTCTTCTGGTAGATATCCAGTGTAACCATAGCAGCGAATATTAGTTAAATGAATGCAATCCATAAGACCTTAAAAGGGAATTTAACATTTAGGAGACACCCGAAAAGCTCAAGTTTTCCAGAGGGATTGGAAATAGAATTTCAAATGATAGGATGGCTATGCTTGATTTAACACCAGCCTATCAGAATGTTAATCAACTTTGGGCTTATATATTGACCGAGACACTCAAACGCTTGGGATTGAACTGTGTAGTCATTTGTCCTGGTTCCCGGTCTACACCTTTAGTAGTCGCCTTTGTCCAGCAAATACCTGATATTGAAGCCATTTCTATTCTCGATGAGCGTTCAGCAGCCTTTTTCGCCTTGGGAAGAGCCAAAGCCACCGGTGTTCCTGTAGCACTAGTTTGTACTTCCGGAACCGCTGGAGCAAATTTTTATCCGGCAATCATTGAAGCCCAAGAAAGTCGTGTACCATTGTTGGTATTCACCAGCGATCGACCACAAGAATTAAGAAATTGTCATTCTGGGCAAACCATAGACCAAGTAAAATTATATAGTAATTACCCAAACTGGCAAGCAGAATTAGCTATACCCTCCCCAGACATAAAAATGCTGGCTTATCTGCGACAAACCGTGATTCATGCTTGGGAACGCTGTCAAATTCCCACACCAGGTCCGGTTCATTTAAATATTCCCTTTCGTGACCCCCTCGCTCCCATTCCCCATGGAATCAACTTGAGGGGTTTACACTCAAAATTCCACCCAGAAGAGTTTTTTAGTGGTATAGCAAAAAATACTCTCCCCATTCCCCACTCCCCATTCCCGATTCCCCAAGAGTGGTTACAATCTCAGGAGGGGATTATCATTGCTGGTGTTGCTCAACCCCAAAAACCTGAGAAATATTGTCAAGCGATCGCCCATCTTTCCCAAACACTCAATTGGCCGGTTCTAGCTGAGGGACTTTCCCCACTCAGAAATTATGCTAGCCTTAACCCCTACTTAATTTCTACCTACGATCTAATTTTACGTAATCATCAACTTGCCCAAGAATTAACACCAAAAATAGTAATTCAAATTGGCGAAATGCCTACCAGTAAAGAACTGCGTCACTGGCTATCTACCGCCCAAGCCCAATACTGGATAATTGATACTAGTCATCATAATTTAGACCCTTTACATGGAAAAACCACGCATTTAAGGATATCTGTAGAAGATATAGATAACTGGCAAAATGTTAATATTAACCCAGGAATTTATGTACAAAAATGGCGTAATCTGGAAACACAAATTAGGGAAAAAATTGATCAAACATTTGCCAATTTAGACCAAATAATTGAAAGTAAAATTGCGTGGCTGATTTCGCAAACTCTGCCCCCAGGAACACCCTTATTTATCTCTAATAGTATGCCAGTCAGGGATGTAGAATATTTCTGGAAACCCAATAACCTAGGCGTGCAACCTTATTTTAACCGAGGTACAAATGGTATTGATGGCATACTATCCACAGCATTAGGAGTTGCACAGCATCATCAAAGTAGTGTGCTGTTAACAGGAGACTTAGCCTTATTACATGATACCAACGGATTTTTAATTAGGAACAAATTCCAAGGACATTTGACCATTGTGTTAATTAATAACAATGGTGGGGGGATTTTTGAAATGTTACCCATAGCCAAATTTGAGCCACCATTTGAAGAATTTTTTGCCACTCCCCAGAATATAGATTTTGCTCAGTTATGCGCTACATACAATGTAGAGCATGAGTTGATTAGTTCTTGGCAGAACTTACACCAGAAATTGTGTATTTTACCAAATCAGGGAATTAGAGTTTTAGAACTCAGGACAAATAGGAAATTAGATGCGCAGTGGAGAAAAGAAACTTTAGAGAAATTAGGGCTAGATATTGCAGTTTGACTATTTCTCATTCAGGAATTTTACCCCCAGTGCAACCAAACCAACCCTTGATTCTTGCTGGTGACTGTTAAAAAGCGCTGCAATTCTTGTAAATTATGGAATAATCTCACGAAAATTCCTCATACATCATGGAAATCAACTGGCAAATAGCCAAAAACTACGAAGACATCCTGTATCATAAAACCGATGGCATTGCTAAAGTTACCATTAACCGTCCCCATAAGCGCAATGCCTTCCGTCCGCAAACCGTCTTTGAACTCTATGACGCTTTTTGTGATGCACGTGAGGACCCTAATATAGGAGTAGTATTACTTACTGGGTATGGTCCACATACTGATGGTAAATACGCTTTCTGTTCTGGGGGAGATCAAAGTGTCCGGGGACAGGGGGGTTATGTTGATGATGCTGGTATCCCCCGCTTAAATGTCTTGGACTTGCAGCGCCTCATTCGTTCTATACCCAAGGTAGTGATTGCTTTAGTAGCTGGTTATGCTGTGGGTGGTGGCCACGTGCTGCACTTGATTTGTGACCTCACCATTGCCGCTGATAATGCTATTTTTGGACAGACTGGCCCCAAAGTAGGCAGTTTTGACGGTGGTTTTGGTGCCAGTTATCTCGCCCGTATTGTGGGACAAAAAAAAGCACGGGAAATCTGGTTTTTATGCCGCCAATATGATGCACAACAAGCTCTAGATATGGGTTTAATTAATTGTATTGTTCCAGTAGAACAACTAGAAGCTGAAGGTATTCAATGGGCTCAAGAAATTTTAGAAAAAAGTCCCATTGCAATTCGGTGTCTCAAAGCAGCATTCAACGCTGACTGTGATGGACAAGCCGGTTTACAAGAACTCGCAGGGAACGCCACTTTACTGTATTACATGACCGAAGAAGGTTCTGAGGGAAAACAAGCCTTTTTAGAAAAACGTCCCCCGAATTTTCGCACCTTTCCTTGGCTACCTTAAAATATCAAAATCTCAGAAGTATACTGTATTGCTTTTATAGTACTATCTTTGCACCATCTGAGTCTTAGCCTCTGGAGAAATGTGGGTAGCCATTTCTTCTACAGGGGTAGTAATAGTATTCTCTGGATATGTAGCCAGAGTTGGTGAAGAACCTAAAACTCTTGTTGCATCTGGTAAACCCCAAGCATCTTCTAAACTTTCCCAAGAAGGTGCAAAAGGTGGAAGCGCCAAAGAGCAAGCTTTCCAACTTGCTTGTACGGGGCTTCCTAACTGCTGACACATTCCGCCGCGGCGACCTTCTGGTTGGTAATGACGACAATATCTACAGGCAGATGTCAAAGGTTTAATGGGTTTCATTGGTGTTCATCTTTAAGATGCAATTTATGATTGATTTCTATTGTTCTTATATTGTGCCTTTATAGATAAATAGGTAAGATCACCAAAAAGTCATTATTTTACCTATGTTTCAGCGATCCCCACTCCGTGATCAACTTTACAATATCTTTATATTCTTGTTATATATGTAAATGATCACAGGAGTGGCTACACGCTTATTTAAGACTAAAAACAGCTAGGGATCAAAGATAAACTGAGCATCATGGATTTAATTTAAATCCTAAATTGATGAATCGGGTATGGTCGGTCTCATCAAATCTCCAAGATTATTCACCATGGGCGGTTGAATTGGAAATAAACCTATATAGTTATTGAATCATAGAGATTTAAAACTGCTGGGAAACACAAACACAACACACACCCCAACGCTCGAGTTCACCGGGAGGGGTGGGAGATTGACACTGTGGACAAAGGGGTAAGCCATGCGATCGCATTTGCATTCTTTTCACCCAGAATTTAAAAGCAGTCTTGGGATTATCAATAGTAGGTATAGTTTGACTGGGAGAACTATTGACATCACCCAGGTAACTGGGGTGCTCCTGTGGGATAATAGGATGGGGTTGTAAGTAATCTGGACGAGGCTGCCAATCTTTAGTAGAAAAACGAATATCCACCAAAGGCTCCGACAAATTTTGATTTAACTTCAAAATCAAACTTGTGCGTCCAAATGTCATGTTTTGCGCCCAAGCAGCGCTAGAAGTTGCTACAAATAAAACATGACGCTGAATTGATAATGGTCGGGTATGGGTAGCAACCACTTCTCCCACAACATCAGGCCATAACTCTAGCAAGCTCTGTAATGGTGGTTTTTGCCATTTATCCTGTTGTTTTAGACCATATAAAATATGATTAACTGATTTAAAGGACATTTTGAGAAATTGAGATTTTTGCAGACTTATTGAAAATTGTGACAGATAAATATGTCAGCTAAGATGAAGACAATATTCATCTTCCTGAGTTTATGGCTATGGGAAATAGGATTATTCTCCCCTAGGATCTAGTTTCCATCTCGCGGCACAGTGGACAAAACATCAATGGAGAGTCAACATGGAAATTATCAAGCGTATCCTGCGGATAATTCGCGCTAACATCAATAGTTTGCTAGGTAATGCCGAAGATCCAGAAAAAATTCTGGAACAAGCTGTAATGGAGATGCAGGACAACTTGGTGCAATTGCGACAAGGTGTCGCACAAGCCATCGCCAGTCAAAAACGCACTGAAAGACAGGCCGCAGCAGCACAATCAACATCAGAAGAATGGTATCGCCGCGCTCAATTAGCACTACAACAAGGAAATGAAGTTTTAGCACGGGAAGCTTTAACTAAACGCAAAGCTTACCAAGAAACCGCTACGGCTCTATCTAGTCAAATAGAGCAGCAAAATGACATAGTAGCTAGACTAAAAAAGGATATGCGATCGCTAGAATTAAAAATTAGCGAGGCGAAAACCAAAAAAGATATGTACATAGCTCGCGCCCGTTCCGCACAAGCGTCTGTCCGACTCCAGGATATGCTAGATACTAGTTCCGCCACCAGTAGTCTCAATGCCTTTCAATCCATGGAAGATAAAGTTTTGCAACTTGAAGCCCAATCAGAAGCCATGGCGCAACTGGGTACTGACGATTTACAAAAACAATTCGACTCCCTAGAAGCTGGTAGTGACATAGATAGGGAATTAGCAATCCTCAAAGGTCAGGCGTTAAATCAACAGCAACAGCAATTACCTCCCAGTCAAGACTCGTAAACATTGGGCAATCACCACAGTTAAGATATATCTTAAAAAGTAACGGGTGTCAGGAGGTAGGGAACCAAGCCGCAAAGATTACCCTGAAATAGACAGCTACTAAAATAGTAAAAAAGAAAACTTAATCACAAAATCCGTCCACTGCCAAAGGAAAAAAAATTATGGGATTATTTGATCGAATTAAACGAGTAGTCAGTTCTAACCTCAATGACTTGGTGAATAAAGCTGAAGACCCAGAAAAAATGCTCGAACAGGCTATCCTGGAAATGCAGGAAGACTTGGTACAGTTGCGTCAAGGTGTGGCTCAGGCGATCGCAGCTCAAAAACGCACTGAGACACAGTACAATGATACCCAAAATCAAATCAACAAGTGGCAACGCAATGCTCAATTAGCCCTGCAAAAGGGGGATGAAAACCTAGCACGACAAGCTCTGGAACGTAAAAAGAGTTTTAGTGATACTAGTGTGGCTCTAAAAACTAGCTTAGATCAGCAAACTACTCAAACTGAAACCCTCAAGCGTAACTTAGTCCAGCTAGAAAGCAAGATTTCTGAAGCCAAGACCAAGAAAGAAATGCTTAAGGCGCGCATTACCTCTGCGAAAGCCCAAGAGAAACTGGAAACTATGGTGCGGGGGATGAGTACCAGCAGCGCCATGGCCGCATTTGAGCGCATGGAAGAAAAGGTCTTGATGCAAGAAGCTCGCGCCCAGGCGGGAGCGGAGTTGGCTGGTGCGGATTTAGAAACCCAATTTGCTCGGTTGGAAAGTAGCGATGTTGATTATGAATTAGAAGAATTAAAGCGACAAATGCTACCACCTGCGGCAGCACCCAACCAACCACAAATATCACCAAAACAAGACAGCAGCACCGCCAAATCTAATGATGTTGTTGATGCCGACTTAGAAGTTCTGAAAAGGCAATTAGATCAAATGTAAGGCATATTTCCTTACTTATACGTAATTCCCACAACCGAGGTTGTGGGATGTTACATGAGCATTCAACTATTTTTGCCATCTAATCACCATCAGCTATAAACCTTTACATTAGTAACAGTATCCACCAGTTTTAAGATAAAGTATTGTGTGTGAACTTTGATTAATGTCACTGAATGGAGACTGTCATGAGTGAAGGCGTAATTACCATAACTGACAAAGAGTTTGAATCAGAAGTATTGCAGTCTGAGCAACCTGTGTTAGTTTACTTTTGGGCTTCCTGGTGTGGCCCATGTAAACTGATGTCGCCGTTAATTAACGACGCAGCTACCAAGTACAGCGATCGCCTGAAAATAGTTAAAATGGAGGTCGATCGTAACCCCAGCACCGTGAAAAACTACCAAGTAGAAGGTGTACCAGCCTTTAGACTCGTTCAGGGAGAAAAGCTATTAGCATCCACAGAAGGAGCGATTGGCAAAGACAGATTACTTCAGTTTTTAGATGAAAACTTAAGTAATAATTAGTCTAGGGGCAGTAGCTAACTAATGACTAAGGACTAATGACTAATATGCAGTTTGCTAACCGTTTACAACCCCTGCAATCCAATGTATTTGCTGATATGGACAAAGCGAAAGCCGTGGCTTTATCAGCGGGAAGGCAGTTAATTGACCTGTCCTTAGGATCTTCGGACTTACCAGCCCAACCCCAGGTAATTGAGGCTATAGCCCAATCTCTCCCGGACCCGAGTACCCACGGTTACTTATTGTTTCATGGTACTCAAGCATTTCGCCGAGCTGCTGCTCACTGGTATCAAGAAAAATTTGGTATCAAAGTTGATCCAGAAACAGAGGTACTGTCTCTCATTGGTTCTCAGGAAGGTACCGCCCATTTACCCTTAGCACTGCTTAATCCAGGGGATTTCGCCTTATTACTAGATCCGGGCTACCCATCCCACGCAGGGGGAGTACATTTAGCTAGTGGTCAAATATACTCAATGCCACTAAGGGCAGAAAACAATTTCTTGCCGGTATTTGCGGATATTCCCGCAAATGTTTTGAACCAATCCCGAATGATGGTATTGAGCTATCCTCATAATCCCACGACTGCCATCGCCCCTTTATCTTTTTTCCAAGAAGCTGTGGTTTTCTGTCAGGAAAATGATCTCGTCTTAGTTCACGATTTCCCCTATGTCGATTTGGTATTTGGGGAAACTAAGAATGCACCTTCTGTCCTACAAGCTGACCCAGATAAAAGTGTCTCTATTGAATTTTTTACCCTTTCTAAATCCTATAATATGGGGGGGTTCCGTATAGGCTACGCCATCGGTAATCCCCAGTTAATTCAGGCTTTACGCCTGGTCAAAGCAGCCATTGATTTTAATCAGTATCGCGGTATTTTGAATGGTGCGATCGCCGCCCTCACCGGTCCCCAAGGGGGAGTCACAGATGGGGTAAATACTTTCCGTAAACGTCGGGATGTTTTTATTAACGCTTTACACCGTATCGGTTGGTACGTTCCCACTCCCGAAGCGACAATGTACATCTGGGCTAAGTTACCCTCCCCCTGGGCTGAAAATTCTGTACAATTCTGCACTGAGTTAGTTAAACACACTGGTGTAGCAGCTTCCCCCGGCGCTGGTTTTGGTAAGTCTGGAGAAGGATATGTCCGCTTTGCTTTGGTACATGAACCACCGTTACTGGAAACCGCTGTGGAGAGAATTGCTCAATTTCTTCAAACTTCACACCCAGGATAAACTTAAAATAAAGTTAGGTATTTAGGTAAAAGAATCAAGAGAGGTTTATTTAGGTCTAAGTCTGGGAAAATATATTCAGCAGACTTGAATGGTTCCCTAAATATATTAAGAAAGGTAGGTGGGGACTCTATCTTTGATGGAAACTCAGTAGAGAAGCTTGTAGTTAGCCCAGTCAGGTTTAGACCTTACCAAGCTAAAAATATTTGACTATGTTTTTAGTAACTATATTCTCAAATCACCTAACTTGAACCGTGAATGTATCTGATAAAATAGTACCACTGCTTCAAGAACCTGAACGTTTATCAGCCCGACTTGGAGAAATTCCCCCAGAACCCGGTGTTTATTTGATGCGCGACGGGAGCGATCGCATTATCTATATAGGAAAATCACGGAAATTGCGATCGCGTGTTCGTTCCTACTTTCGGGAGGGAAATCACAAAAGTCATCGTACAGCTACCATGGTTCAGCAGGTGACGGAGATTGAATTTATTGTCACCGATACCGAAGCCGAAGCATTAGCCCTAGAAGCCAACTTAATTAAGCAGCATCAGCCATATTTTAACGTTTTACTCAAAGATGACAAGAAATATCCCTATGTCTGTATTACTTGGTCTGAGGAATATCCGCGGATTTTCATCACTCGCAAACGTCAAATAGGTAACGCTCAAGATAAGTTTTACGGTCCTTATACAGATACAGGTTTATTACGAGAAATATTAAGCATATCTAAACGCATTTTTGCACTGCGACAACGACGCCAACCACTGTTTAAAGACCGTCCTTGCTTGAATTATGACCTAGGGCGATGTCCTGGTGTGTGTCAACAGTTAATTTCCCCCGCAGAATACCGCAAAACTGTAGAAAAGGTGGCGATGATCTTCCAAGGAAGAACCCAGGAATTGATTGATATTCTCACAGCACAAATGCAAACCGCAGCTGAAGCCTTAAACTTTGAATTAGCGGCGCGGATTCGTGATCAAATATCTGGGTTAAAATCCTTAACCGCTGATCAAAAAGTTTCCTTACCAGATGATACAGTTTCACGGGATGCTTTAGCACTGGCAACTGACGGAGAACACGCTTGTATTCAATTATTTCAGATTCGCGCCGGGAAATTGGTAGGACGCTTGACATTTATCGCCAATAGCGAAGCTGAACCGGGAGCAATTTTACAGCGAGTTTTAGAAGAGCATTATCAATCTGCTGATGCGGTGGAAATTCCCACAGATATTTTGGTACAGCGCGAGTTACCAGATGGGGAAATATTGGCAGATATCTTGACTCAACGCAAGGGAAGAAAGGTCACAATTTTAGCTCCCCAGCGCCAAACTAAGGCAGAATTAATTGAGATGGTGCAGCGCAATGCTGAGTATGAATTACAGAGAATGCAGAAGTTGGGCGATCGCAACCATGAAGCCATGGCAGATTTAGCGGGTATTCTCAATTTACCAGATTTACCCCACCGCATGGAAGGTTATGATATTTCTCACATTCAGGGGTCTAATGCTGTGGGTTCCCAAGTTGTGTTTATTGATGGTTTACCGGCTAAACAGCACTATCGCCACTACAAAATTAAAAACCCCACGGTGACAACTGGACATTCAGATGATTTTGCCAGTTTAGCTGAAGTTATCCATAGGCGATTTCGTCAGTATAGCGCCGACCCACAATTACCCAGGGTGGGTAATCCCGATTGGCCTGATTTAATTATGATTGATGGGGGTAAAGGTCAGTTATCTGCGGTGGTGACTGTTCTGCGGGAAATGAATCTATTAGCAGACTTGCGGGTTGTGAGTTTGGCCAAGCAACGAGAAGAGATTTTTTTACCCGGAGAGTCTCAACCTTTAGAAACTGATGCGGAACAACCAGGAATACAGTTATTGCGCCGGTTAAGAGATGAAGCCCATCGTTTTGCTGTGAGTTTTCATCGTCAACAACGCAGTGAGCAATTTAAGCGATCGCGTTTAGATGATATCCCCGGGTTAGGACATCATCGACAAAAGCAGCTTTTAGGACATTTCCGCTCCGTTGATTACATCCGACAAGCCACAGCCGCACAGCTGGCTGAGGTTCCAGGGATTGGCCCAAGGTTAGCCCAAGAAATTTACAATTATTTCCATCCTGCTTAAGAAGTCTAAATTTTATTCCTCAATCATTAATTTACGTAGAATTTCATTCCATTTCTCTTTGTGAATTTTTTGGATTTCATTATCGGACTCTATCAATTGTGAATATAAATCCATAAAATCTGTAATAGACATGATTAATCTTAAATAATATTTAATTGTCGGGATAATTCCATTAAGAATTAATTGACATCCATGTTCTGATGCAATTTC
The DNA here is from genome assembly GCF_015245355.1 of Anabaenopsis elenkinii CCIBt3563. Taxonomy (GTDB): domain Bacteria; phylum Cyanobacteriota; class Cyanobacteriia; order Cyanobacteriales; family Nostocaceae; genus Anabaenopsis; species Anabaenopsis elenkinii. The sequence continues at coordinate 252,737 of NZ_CP063311.1, forward strand.
TTTAATAACTTTATCAATCTTATCAGCTTCTAGTTGATTAACATCTTTTGATGCGAAAATGTAGTATCTTTGGGGATTATGTTTGATAATTTTATTTTTTGCCCTGTAAACCATTTGCAGAGTAATTTCTTGCCCATATTTTATTTCTATCGCTTCAATAAGATGATCATTTTTATCAAAAATTTCAATGTCTCCCGCAGTGTTAGAAGTTCTGTCAGAAGCTGTATGACTTCCTAATTTTTTCAGGGTACAGGAATTATATCTAGATATTTCCTTAACTAAAATTTCATAAATAGCATAAAAAGCAATAACAGGCAATTTTGAGCCACCATCAGTTTTATAGTTATAATTAAAATGTTCATCTAAAGCATTGAATAAACTCTTTAAATCTAATTTTTCTGGATTACTTAATTTAATAATTTCCACCAAATTATTATTCTTCGCGGAGTCAACCAATTTTAGAAGCAATTTTAAAACATTTTCTGCTTTCTCAGGATTTATCTGCACAAAATCAATAATATTCAGAAATGCTAATTTTAAAGACTTAGGATGTATTTTTCCCTCATAATTTAAAGTATAAGCGTAAGGTTGTTCAAAAGAACGCGTTAACCAACCACTTTCAGCCATTGCTGGTAAACCTAACTCTGTTAATGTAGGAGTAATATATTTCGTATCTATAGTTCTTCCTGAAAACCCGCCTGGTAAATTAGCTTGATGATATCTAATATCCTGAGATGGATTTAATACCTTATGTACTAAAAGAGTAATAAGTACCGTAAAAACTGCCTTCCTACGAAAGCAGTTTTTACTAATCTCCCTAACATAATCTTGATATTCTTGTGATAATTCAATTTGATTAATGTTAAATTCAGATATGCTGTGATAAATCTGTCTAAGTTTTTCTTGATGATTCATAATCGAATGTATTTCTAGTTGAATGGGTTGATTGCAATGACAATTTTTATTCAGACTGGCTATTTCTACTTCCCTCTGTTGATGTGAAAAAATTTGTTTTTTAATTTGATTCGCCAGTTCATACATCACTGGTACACATACAGAGTTACCTATTTGTTTATAGCACTCTGCTAAATTGCCATGAGTTTTGAAATCTTCTGGAAAACCCATAATTCTATAACACTCTCGCAGTGTTAATTTACGAACTGCATTTTCTTCTGGTATGTAAATAAAAAATCTTCCTGAAGTCTCTTGAGAAGGTATTGTTGGATGCACTCCTTCTATAGAATAAATTCTATTTGGTTGATGATGAACTCGTGATAAATGTTCTGTGTTAGGTCTAACACCTGTTTTCCAAATACTTTTATTGCGATATCCTACAAATATTAAACCTGATCGTTGCTGTTTAGGATAATCTATCATTGTGTATTCTTCAGGGTTTAGGTATTCAAACTTTCCTGAAGTACACAAAAATTCTCTTAACGTGGGAACTGGATGAGATTTTTGAAGAGTGTTAAAATTAAATTTCTTGTCTTTTGTCGCCACAAATACGACTCGTTCTCTATTTTGTGGTAGTCCAAAATCTCTAGAATTAACTATTTCGTAGTTAACTCCATAACCCATATCTTCTAAAGAATACAGTATTACTTCTAATGTTCTACCTTGATCGTGATGTAATATATGCTTAACATTTTCCAAGACAACTACAGGAGGATGAATATGCTCAATAATTTCACAAATATGAAAAAATAAAGTTCCTCTAGTGTCATGAAAACCCTTTCTATGTCCACAAATACTGAAAGGTTGACAAGGAAAGCCAGCAGTTAAAACATCAAAATAAGGTAATTTCTCTAAATCAATTTTTCTAATATCACATTCTGGCTTGTCTCCGAAATTATTCAAGTAAACCTGTTGACACGCTTCATCAATTTCGCAGGAAAATACACACTCATAGTCAGCTTTTTCAAAAGCTAATCTAAAACCTCCAATACCAGCAAATAAATCAGCAAAGTTTAATTTTAATTCCTCCATAAAAATTACTTACTAATACATTTTTTGAACATTTAAACAGTATATCATAGCAAATTCTACAGGACTTACGCAACTGGCACAAATAGGGAGCGGGGGTATCCGCGCCACGGGACAATTTAAATTAAACCAAGCACATAGCTACTATCAACTACACTAGGCATCCCCCTGTGCCATTGACATCACTTATATAATACCAATTGTACTTTCATTTAGCGATCGCGAAGCTCTGCTTGCAGCAGCGCTTCGCGATCGCCTGTGCCAGTTGCGTAAGTCCTATTCTAAGCAATTTTAATATTTTTTATTTATAGACTTAGCTGTTTTTTACATTACTCAAAATATTCCTTGAATTCCTAAGTGTTAAGATTGACTTTATGAGTAATATATACTACAGTAATTGCCAAATCAAAATATTTTTATCCATCAAACCTTAACTAAATCTTAAAAGAGAAATTTTGTTACAGAGGATACAGTAATTTATCACTGTTACTTTTTCAATACAATAAAGGCTGTTAAAACATATCGGTCGCACTATAAAACCAAGCTCTCTCAAACGATTAATCATAGGGATCACTCATTTTCTAACAAATCTATAAGTGAAAATTTGATTTCTATATCTAAAGTAAGATGGTAATTTTGTAAAAATAGGATAGCATATAGAGACAATAAAAACCTCAATTTCAAACTTTCAGGAAAAGCATCAACCAATATCAAAGTTTCTTATTGCTGCATATAAATTTAAAATTCTTGCCTTCTCAATTAATAAATAGTTACAACCAGGGGTTTAACAATGAATACATTCCAAAAAATTCACTGCCCAAACTGCGGCAGTGATGCGGAAAGACACTATATTAATGATAGTCACTTAACCAGGACACAATGCCCAACTTGCGATTACTTGATGATCAGTTGCACCTTGACCGGGAAAGTGATTGAGGCTTATGCGCCGGGTATTTCTGTCGCCAAACAATTGAGTGCTAAACTGAGGTAAAAACTTACTTACTGGCTCGTAATTGTCCACAAGCAGCATCAGCTTCTAAACCACGAGAATAGCGCACACTCACAGCAACTTTTTGTTGTTTGAGAACGTTAACAAAAGCTTGAATGCGATCGCCTTTGGGGCGCTTGTAGTCAACTTCCTGGATGGGGTTGTAGGGAATCAAATTTACATGACTTTGAAATCCCCTCAGACATTTTGCTAGTTGTAAGGCGTGTTCTGGTAGGTCGTTAAACCCAGCCAGGAGAATATATTCAAAGGATATACGTCTTCTGGTGATTTCCACATATTCCCGACATTCATCTAACAAATCTTCTAGAGGATATGGTCGGGCGCTAGGAATAAGTTTTTCTCTAAGTGCTTGGTTGGGTGCGTGCAAACTCACCGCTAGAGTCACCTGTAAATTATTGTGGGCAAATTGACGGATGCGATCGCGAATACCTACGGTAGAAACAGTAAGCGATCGCTGTCCAATACCCACATCTTGATTTAAGCATTTTAAAGATGCTAAAACATTATCAGTATTTAATAACGGTTCACCCATCCCCATAAATACCACATGGCTAACCCGTTGTTGAAAATCTTCTTGCACCGTCAATACTTGATCAACAATTTCATGTGTTCCTAAATTGCGTATGTAGCCACCCTTACCAGTAGCGCAGAAATCACAGGCCATGGGACAACCCACCTGAGTAGAAACACAAACTGTCAGCCGTTTCGCTGTGGGAATACCAACAGTTTCAATGATTTGCCCATCTGCAAGTCGTAACAGATATTTTATCGTACCATCCGGTGCCACCGCACGATGATGTATAGTTGAACGTCCAATGGGGATTTCTGCAAGTTCCCCACGCCACTGTTTAGGAAAAACGGAAATATCAGCCAGCGATCGCACACCCTGATGATAAATCCAATCATGCAGCTGTTTACCTCTATAAGCTGGTTGTCCCTGCTCTTCTACCCAGGCGCTTAACTCGGAAACTGAAGCACCTAGTAGAGGGGGGATGATTGCTGATTTGACTGAATTTACCTGAGAAACAAGAGGCGTAGCAGACATAAATAATCAAAAATTGATACTTGACTCTATGCTACAACTTTCAAATCCTTTTGGCTCTGGTTGTTTTCATGGGGTAGACAAAATCATATTTATCTAGTATTTAGGTAAAAGAATCAACAGAGGTTTATTTAGGTCTAAGTCTGGGAAAATATATTCAGCAGACTTGAATGGTTCCCTAAATATATTAAGAAAGGTAGCTGGGGACTCTATCTTTGATGGAAACTCAGTAGAGAGGCTTGTAGTTAGCCCAGTCAGGTTTAGACCTTACCAAGCTAAAAATATTTGACTATATTTTTAGTAACTATTCATACTTAGGGAAACGGAAATTGTTCTACTTCAAACTCTGCTGAGGCGACAATTGGGTAAGTTTCGCCCATAGCCTGGGTGAATTTGGCGTCAATTGTTTGTAAATCTTCTGGGGGTATGGCTTGCCACTGTTCTCTGGTTGCCCAACGAATAATTAAAATCACTTCTGTGGGGTCATTGAGGTTAGTCCATACTTCTTTACCCAAAAATCCTGGGTAATTAGCCAGGGTTGTTGTCCAGATTTCCCTATCCTTCTGGATGTAAGTTGCTTGCACTTCTGGGGGAACTTGAAATTTCAGGAATTCTATGACCACACTATTTAATTTCCTTTCTGTTTTTGAGAATTTGCCAAAATAGAAATGTAGGCTAAAATCACAACTTTTCCTGCATAGCTTAATGACTACACTTAAGAGTCAAACTCAGCTAGGGGAGAATCACCGAACACCTAAGGAAGTATGGATAGTAATAATTGGTTGCAACAGTTAATGATGCTCGGTATTGGTACAACATCTTTGGTAGCTGAAAAAATGCGCCAAGTCAGTGACGATTTGGTCAAGGACGGTAAACTCGATCCTGAGCAAGCTAAAGCCGTCATGGATGACATTGTACAGCAGTTAAAGTCAGACCAAGGAAACTGGGAAGAACAAATGCAGCGACAAATGCGCAATGTTATGCAGGATTTCGGCGTTGCTCGTCAATCTGAAGTCGATGAGTTACGGGGTAGAATTGACCGTTTAGAGCGTCAAGTGCGTGATTTAGAAAATAAGCTTTGGCGTTAAACTAAATTGTGTCCTGCTGGTAATCTGAAAAATGCCAGTTTGCCTCATTAGGGAGGGCTAATTTTGAAATCAATTTTCCTCAGCGTGGGTTTCATGCTGGTTTGTGTTTTAGTTCTCGCTTTAGCACAAGTTGGCAATAAAGTCAACTCTGCTGTTGCCGCTAATTTGACCGAAACTACACCAACACCCACCATTCTCACCAATAACCAAACCTTGATTGCGAGTAATACTGTTATGTCTGATGCCAATGTTGTCACTAACCCATCTGGATTGAAATATGTAGAATTGCAAGAGGGTACTGGCCCGACGCCTGAACGTGGGCAAACCGTTGTAGTTCACTACACTGGTACTTTAGAAAATGGTAAGAAGTTTGATAGTTCACGCGATCGCAATAGTCCCTTTGAGTTTAAAATTGGTATCGGACAGGTGATTAAAGGTTGGGATGAAGGACTAAGCACTATGAAAGCAGGCGGTCGTCGTCAATTAATCATCCCCCCGGAGTTAGGTTATGGTTCTCGTGGTGCGGGTGGTGTGATACCCCCCAATGCTACTTTGCTGTTTGATGTGGAATTGATAGCTATTAAGTAGACAAACTATAGGGGTTGGGGATTGAAGTTTAGGAAAAATCAGCCTATTTCTTCTTTCCTCAATTCCCAATTATTAATAATTACTCTGTTTAGCTAAATTTTTAAACTTTGTGAACTGCGGATCAAATAAAAGTTTTATGGTTCCTGTCGGACCGTTACGGTGTTTAGCGATAATTATTTCTGCAATCCCTCGATCTGGACTGTCAGGATTATAATAATCATCACGGTATAACATGACCACTAAATCCGCGTCTTGCTCAATACTGCCGCTTTCTCTTAAATCTGACAACATAGGGCGCTTATTGGTACGGGCTTCTACACCCCGACTCAACTGAGATAAGGCAATTACTGGTACAGATAATTCCCGGGCTAAACCTTTGAGAGAACGAGTAATTCTGGATAGTTCCTGCACGCGGTTATCACCTGCACCCTCCATTAATTGCAAATAATCTATGACAATTAATCCTAATTCTGTTCCTTGTTCTGCTTGCAGTCGTCTAGCTTGACTACGCATTTGGGTGATGGTAATATTAGCTGTATCATCAATAAACAGGGGTAGGTCTGAAAGTTTATCAATGGCACGGCTTAAAGGTTCCCATTGTGTTTGACTAATGCGCCCACTGCGCAGATAACCAGTTTCAATCCCCGCTTCACTAGCTAAGAGTCTGTGTACTAGCTGTTCTTTAGACATTTCTAAGCTGAAAAAGGCAATTGGTAATTTATAGCCAGCAGCAATATTGTGAGCCAGATTTAAGCAAAATGCCGTTTTCCCCATTGATGGCCTACCGGCGATAATAATTAAATCAGAACGCTGAAATCCACTGGTCATCGAGTCTAAATCATAGAAGCCGCAGGGAATCCCCGGTAAGGCAATACCTTGGTGGCGAGTTTCGATATCTTCAAAGGTATTAATCAGCGTGTCAGAAATGTGAGTCAGACCTAGTTGGGGACGTTCTTGAGTAACACCAAAAACTTTTTGTTCTGCCTGGTCTAAAATTATCGGTAGTTCGCTTTCTGTCTCGTAACCAAGATGAACAATTTCGTTACCAGCTTTAATTAATTGCCGTCGCAGGTACTTCTCCATTACTAGCCCGGCTAAGGCATCAATGTTAACAGCCGAAACTGTGCGATCTACGAGGGTGGCTAATTTATTTCTGCCACCAATACGGTCTAAGAGATCCTGATCAGCTAGCCAACTGGTGACTGAAAGTAAATCTGTGGGTTTACCTTGAGCATGAAGGCGCAGCGCCGCTTGATAGATATCTTTGTGGGCGCTGATATAAAAAGCTACAGGCAAGAGGCGATCGGTCACTCGCCCAATGGCTTCTGGATCTAGCAAAATTCCGCCCAAAATCGCCTCTTCTGCTTCAATATTTTGGGGTGGTAGGCGATGGTCGCTATCATTGCTTTGAAAACTCAGTTCTTCAGACATAAGCCATTTGAGAAAAGTTGGGACTTTTGGTACAGACGCGATTATATGGCTGACGCCACGCTACGCGATCGCGTCTCTACTCCACACCACACCAAGATTTAACTGGCTACAACTTCAATATTGACCTGAGCGGTAACATCTGAATATAGCTTGACCTCAGCTTGGTAAGTCCCAATGTGGTTAATATCGGGAATAGAAATACCACGCCGATCAACTTCTTCACCCGTAGCTGCTTTAATGGCTTCTGCTACGTCCTGGGTAGTTACTGTCCCAAAAATCGCTTCGTTTTCACCCAGGGGTTTGCCAATTTGCAAGCTAGCAATTTTTTCTAACGCAGCTTTTCGCTCTAAAGCTTGTTGACGTAATTCTAATTGACGTTGACGCTCTTTCTCCCGACGACGTTCTACCTGTTTGAGAATACCAGGTGTGGCATGGGTTGCCAAGTTTTGGGGAATCAGATAATTACGAGCATAGCCGGGAGCTACGTCTACTAAGTCGCCGGATTTTCCCAACTTGCTAATATCTTGATTTAAAACTAACTGTACACGTTTGGCCATCTTTTTTGTTTTTGTGTGTAAAATTTGATTAACTTGGGTTTTAGCGGCATCATCTGTTGATTAACCCCAGTAGCTTCGCTTGTACCCTAAAGCTTACAGATCCTAGCGAATCATAGGGGTCGATCGCAACTATTTGTTTATTAATCAATTTAGAATCCGATACTTTTTTGCTAACATTCACTAACAAATACACTCTTTAAGAGAGGGCGTATCAACCAATGCACGAAGGAAAATCCCTCGCGCACCATTTATATCCCGGCTCATTACCAGCCCGTCAGATGGAGACTTAACGAATTTAGCACCACCAAGGTTGGGGATGATTTCACCAGTCCAACTGACTGTTTTTGATGTGTACGCTTCGTTCACATCCATCACCACTTTATTAGTCTCAAAAGCCTTGTGCTTGAGAAACTGCTTAAAGCGTGAGCTTATCTGGGCGCATAAGTCTGTCCAGTAAGGTTTGCAGTCCTTTTGTTTTAAAGTTGATTCCACTGCCGATATCTTTGATGATTTCGGCATCTGGGTAGAGTGATTGTATATAGGCAAGTCTACCAAGGTCGTCTGGTTGCTTGGTTGAACTAACTCGGCAGTAGCAGACAAAGGAAGTTGTAGTTGCACCACGGAGGTAGGATTCAATGTGAAAAAGTCTTTGTCCTGCTTCGTTTTTGATGCTTTCAATTTTGCCATGGTCTGCGTACTTCCTTAAAGTGTTTGGGTGCAATCCCAGTTGTTTAACTGCTTCTCGTAGTGGTACATAAGCCATACTGCTATATTATCATTTATAGGCATATGTAATCTATTGTTAGTAAATAACTAGCTATTGGCTAACCCCTCTGTTTCCACCAAGGAAGATATCAAACCCAAAGTGAGACAAATTCAAAGTTGTTGCTGCTAAATAAGCCCCGGTCACTGAGTTTTAACTCAGGAATTACCAGCAGCGCCATAAAACCCAGGGTCATGAAAGGTGCAGAAAGTTTGGAACCCATATCTTTTACCCAAGCATCCGCTCCGCCATACTGCTCTGCTACGCTGTAACCATCACTACCACTCATTAACCCAGCCACCGGTAAGGGAAGCACTTTCACGGTTTTACCTTCAACAATAGCTATACCTCCTTGGGCTTCAATGACTGCATTCACTGCTCTACAGATTTCCTCATCCTTTGTACCTACCGCTACTATATTATGAGAATCATGGGCAATACTTGCGGCGATCGCTCCTCGTTGTAGTCCAAAATTGTGGATCAGACCCATAGCAGGTGGTCTGTTTTGATAACGATTGACTACAGCTATCTTGAGGATGTCATTCTCTAAGTCTGCCACCACTTCACCATTCTCAATATTAGCCAGTATATGCTTTTCCGTGGTTAGTAATTGTCCGTCCCACACCTCAATTACCCTCACCCTTTCACCTGCTGCGGGTATTCGGAAATCACTTACTTCTTTCGGTGCCGTGCTAAAATTATTTACAGGTAATACCGGGACAGAGGGTAACATTGCTTGACCTTCTTTGGCCACCAATACACCTTGGCAATAGGTAGACTGCACTGCCAAATCCTCTAAATTATTCACTACTATGAAATCAGCAGGATCTGCAACTTGCAATAAACCAACATTGAGGTTGTAATGTCGTACTGGGTTGACACAGGCAATTTGTAACACATTCATGAAATCATGACCCAGTACTAGGGAATGGCGCACCAGTTCGTTAATGTGTCCCCTCACCAAGTCATCAGGATGCAAATCATCACTACAAAACATACATTGGTCGGGGTGAGAATCAATTAAGCTGTGGAGGGCTAAATAGTTTTTAGCTGCTGAACCTTCACGAATCAGAATCTTCATCCCCGCCGCGATTTTTTCTAAAGCTTCCTCTAGAGTTGAACACTCATGATCAGTTGTAATATTGGCATCAGCATACTTTTGTAAGTCTTCACCAGATAGTCCCGGCGCGTGTCCGTCAATCCTATATCCTAATTTATTAGCTAAATCAATCTTTGAGATTACCTCAGTGTGATCAATTAGGACACCAGGGACATTCATCACTTCACTCAGATAAGAAATTCCTGGATGTTGGAATAATTGTTTGACTTCCACCGCGGTTAGGTTTGCACCTGCTGTTTCAAATGTCGTTGCGGGAACACAACTAGGTGCGCCGAATGCTATTTTAAATGGTGTTTGGGCCGCATTGGTGAGCATAAACTCCACACCGGCCATTCCTAAGACATTGGCTATTTCATGCGGATCAGAAACTGCTCCTACAGTACCATGCACCGTAGCTATACGGGCAAATTCTGTCGGCACTAGCATTGAGCTTTCGATATGGACATGAGCATCAATAAAACCCGGGAGGATGTATTGCTGGTAACTCTGTTTTGCTTCCTGTTCAATTGATTGAATACGTCCTTGATCAACGGTAATTGTACCAGGAAAGATGGTTTTTTGGATAACGTCTACAATTTGCCCAGAAATTTTAAAGGTTGACATGACCCACCTCCACCAGTTGCAGCCATTACTGGCTCTAGTCTTATCATAATCATACACCAGTATGAAGCAGGGAATCAGAGAAAATGGATGTAATCCGTCTTAAGGCACTCTCCGACAACTATATATTTTTGCTCCACGATGCTCAACAAAATCTTGCTGCTGTTGTTGACCCCGCAGTAGCTGAACCAGTATTAAAACAACTTGCACAACTAAAGGCCGACTTAGTGGCAATTTTTAACACTCATCATCATCATGACCATGTGGGTGGAAATCAGCAGTTAATTAGACATTTCCCGAATTTGACGGTGTATGGTGGTGCTGAGGATCAGGGGAGAATTCCCGGACAACAGGTATTTTTGCAACCGGGGGATAGTGTAGAGTTTGGCGATCGCACCGCCACGGTTCTTTTTGTTCCTGGTCACACCCGCGCTCATATCGCTTACTATTTCCCCCCTACAAAACTCAGTGAACCGGGAGAGTTATTCTGTGGTGATACTTTGTTTGCAGGGGGTTGCGGTCGGTTATTTGAAGGTACACCAACCCAAATGGTCAGCTCTTTGGCTCAATTACGCAATCTCCCAGATCATACTCGTGTATGGTGTGCCCATGAGTACACTTTAAAAAACCTTGAATTTGCTCTGACTGTAGATACTGATAATCGGGCTTTACAAAAGCGCTACGAGGAAGTGAAGGAATGTCGTAGTCGCCAAGAAGCCACTGTTCCCTCATGGTTGGGCGTGGAAAAGCTGACCAATCCCTTTTTAGGTTGGGACAAACCTTCATTACAGTTAACTGTCAACAGTAACGACCCAGTGCAAACTTTCGCTCGTTTACGAGGAATGAAAGACAGATATTAACTTATATCTAGACAGGTGTCAGCTATCGCTATTAAATCCTTCTATTTCCTACAAATTCTCTCCTTATCTGTGTATAATGCAAGCATTCGCTTACACAAAGCTACATTCTTGTTTGTTGACTTGAGTTTTAACAGCAAATACTAAATATGAGAATATAACAATGCTGAATTCTGAATTTCCTGAGTCTCCCATTTCCAGGGAAACTGAAAAGTCGGCGGTTAACAATTTCAATCATATTGAACAGCAACAGCAAACATTGAAACCAAGGCAAAAGCGCCCTTGGTATTTAATCTGGTTGCTGATTTTGCTAATTACAGGGGGTGGCTTGGTTTGGCGGTGGTGGCAAAATAGCTTTGCAGGTAAGGCAGATAAAGGTGGGGTAGGGGCTAGCCAACCCATGGGAGTCCCTGTCAAGTTAGCTACAGTAGAAAGTACAACCATACAAGACAGTTCAGTAATTGGCGGCTTTTTGGAGGCTCCGGGCTCAGTAGCAATCAAGCCAGAGATTGACGGGCGCATTAGTGAAATTTTATTTAAAGAAGGCGATCGCGTGCAACAAGGGCAAGTGATCATTCGCCTAGAAAACCAAGATACCCAAGCCCGCCTACGACAAGCCAAAGCAACATTAGACCGCACCCAAGCTCGGCTAGCAGAACTCAAAGCAGGTACACGTCGCGAAGAAATTGCCCAAGCCAAAGCTAGATTAGCTCAAGCCGAAACTCGGCTGCAAAATGCTCAAGCTGGAGCCCGTCCACAAGAAATTGCTCAGGCGCAAGCTCAAATTGAGGTAGCTCAAGCTGATTTGGAATTAGCACAATCAAGAGCTAGGCGATACCAAAAATTAAAGGAAGAAGGAGCTATTTCCCAAGATCAATTAGAAGGATTTCTCAGAGAACAAAGAAGCGCCGAGGCTAGGCTAGAAGAAGCTAAAAGAAGACTTGAACAACTCCGCCAAAGTAGAAGCGCTGATATTAACGAACTAGCTGCATCTGTAGAACTAGAAAAGCAAAATCTCCAAAAACTCCAGAACGGTCCGCGCCCAGAAGAAATTGCTCAAGCCCGTTCTCAAGTGATGGAAGCCGCCGCCCAAGTTCAGGTAGCCGAAGTGCAACAGCAGTACACAAATATTGTCGCTCCTCTGACTGGTATTCTCGGTGATATCCCCGTGAAGGTGGGAGATTTTGTCAAGCAAGGGGACGAACTCACCACAGTAAATAAAAATGACACTTTGGAATTAAACTTATCTGTGCCTTTCCATCAAGGTGAAAGGTTGCGGGTCGGATTACCCGTAAAAATACTAGATGCTCAAAGCCAACCTGCTGCATCAGGTAAAATAAGTTTTATTTCACCTAATATCCAGGCAAATACTCAGAATATCTTAGCTAAAGCCACCTTTGTCAATAACACCAACCTCATACTCAACCGCCTGAACGTCCAAGCCCAAGTTGTCTGGGATGAACTTCCGGGAATTTTAATTCCCACCACAGCAATATCTCGCATGGGTGGACAGACTTTTGTATTTGTAGCTCAAGAGAGCACACAATCCCAACCAGGAATGCCGAACCTAGTAGCCCAACAAAAACCTGTGAAGTTGGGAGCCATTCAAGGAAACAATTATCACGTCATTGAGGGACTCGAACCCGGTTATAGAATTGTTGTTTCTGGTATTCTCAATCTCAGTAATGGTGTGCCTATTATCCCGTTACCTGACAAGACAAGCCAGTAAAAGCACTTATAAACCACAATTCCTCATTCCCTCATTTTCTTATGTTTATTGATTTCTTTATCAAAAGACCCGTATTTAGTACAGTTTGTGCATTGATTGTGCTGTTATTGGGATTAATTAGTATTCCCACACTCCCCATCGCCCGCTTCCCAGATATTGCTCCGACTCAAATCAACGTCACCGCCAACTATAGCGGAGCTAGTGCAGAAGATGTAGAAAGTGGTGTGACGAACATATTAGAAAGACAAATCAACGGTATTGAAGGTATCCGCTACATTACCTCTAGTAGTAGTAATGATGGCTCTAGTACGATTACAGCTACTTTCAACTCATCCCGCAATGCGGATATTGCGGCTGTGGATGTGCAAAATCGGGTATCTATAGCCCAACCCCAACTCCCAGAGGCTGTACAGCGCACAGGGGTGAGGGTGACAAAGCAATCTAACAATATTCTCTTAGCTATTGGTCTATTTGCCGACAATCAACAGTATGACAATATATTCTTAAGTAACTATGCCGATCTTTATTTAGCAGATGCTTTAAAAAGGGTTAAAGGTGTTGGGAATGTAGTCATCTTTGGCGAACGTCGTTATGCTATGCGCCTATGGTTAGATACCAATCGCCTTGCTAGTCGAGGACTGACAACTCAGGATGTGGTTAATGCCCTCAATGAACAAAATTTGCAGGTGAGTGCTGGAAGAATTGGTCAAGAACCGGCTCCAGAGGGGCAAAGATATCAAATTGATGTTCGTGCTAGCAGTAGACTCACAGAACCCGCAGAATTTGCCGAGGTTATCCTCAGAAGTAACAATGATGGCAGTTTAATTAAGCTGAAAGATGTCGGTAGGGTAGAACTGGGTGCGGAAAATTACAATACTTTTCTGCGATATCGCGCCCAAGATGCTGTGGGCTTGGGTATTTATCAGCTTCCGGGGAGTAACGCCTTAGATGTGTCCCGGGGAGTTAGAGAGGAAATGGCGCGACTGGCTCCCAATTTTCCCCCAGGCATTCAATATGAAGTAGCCTTTGACACTACACGCTTTGTGGAGGAGTCGATGTCAGAAGTGATCAAGACTCTAATTACAGCAGTCATACTAGTTGTGATTGTAATTTTTGTCTTTCTACAGGACTGGCGCACGACTTTAATTCCGGCGGTCACGGTTCCTCTATCCTTGATTGGGACGTTTATTTTTGTACGGATTTTTGACTTTTCTATTAATAGTTTGACTTTATTTGGTCTGACTTTAGCATCAGGGATGGTGGTAGATGATGCCATTGTGGTAGTTGAGCAGATCAGCCGTTTTATCCAAGATAAGGGGATGAGTCCTCGCCGGGCGGCTAGTGAATCTATGGCTGAATTATTTGCCGCAGTAATTGCTACATCCTTGGTGCTACTGGCGGTGTTTGTTCCCGTGGCATTTTTCCCGGGAAGTACAGGGGCTCTTTATCGCCAGTTTGCCCTGACTATCGCCTTTTCCATTGTGATTTCTACTTTTCTGGCTTTGACTCTCACACCCTCTTTGTGTGCCTTACTACTACGCCAAGGACAACAACCTCAAGGCTGGCTGGGTCGGGTGTTCCACCAGGTTAATCAGTTTATTGAATCCCTAAGAAGACTCTATGAGCGATCGCTTCACCTGATAGTCCACTGGAAAAATATCATTATCGGACTATTTATCGTTTCCTTGGGAATAACTGCTTGGCTTTATACTACAGTACCTACAGCTTTTCTCCCAGAAGAAGACGAAGGTTTTTTTATTACACTCATCCAAGGACCCCAAGGAGTTTCACTACAGTATACCAGTGATGTGATTGCCCAGGTAGAAAAAGAAATCCTGCAAATTCCCGAAGTCGTGGGAACCTTTGCCGTTGGCGGCTTTGGGTTCAGTGGTAGTACTGCAAATAATGGTATCATATTTACAACTTTGACACCTTGGGCTGAACGCACCAGACCAGACCAATCAGTACAAGCCATACTCGGTAAGTTACGAGGGAAACTATTCGCCATCCCAGAAGCCAGAGTCTTTCCCGTAAATCCCCCACCAATTCAGGGATTAGGTAACTTTGGTGGCTTCCAACTTCAACTGCAAGACCGTAGAGGTGGTAGTGACCTCCAAGGTTTAGTCCAATCCATGGGTCAATTGCTCGGTCGCGCCAACCAAGCACCACAACTACAAGCTGTATTTACTACTTTTGCCGCCGAAACACCCCAATTGCTGGTAGAGGTAGACCGGAATCGAGCCAAAGCCCTGCAAGTTTCCATAGATGATATCTTTCGGACTATGCAAACTGCTTTGGGTTCTCAATATGTGAATGATTTCAACCTCCAACAGCGTAATTATCGCGTATATGTCCAAGCAGATAAACAGTTTCGCTCTAACCCCCAGGACATTGAGCAACTAGTTGTGCGTTCTCAAACTAATCAAATGATTCCCCTGAGAAACTTAATTAAAACTACTTCGGTTGTGGGAGCGCAAGTAATTAATCACTATAATCTATTTCGCTCCATTGAAATCAATGGTTCTGCGGCTCCTGGATTTAGTTCTGGAAACGCCATTCAAACCATGGAACAGTTAGCAGCAGAAGTATTACCACCCGGTTTTGGTTATGAGTGGTCGGGAACCGCACTCGAAGAAATAGAATCTGGCGGGTTAGCACCCATTATCTTTGGTTTGGGAATTGTCTTTGTCTTTTTAGTTTTGGCTGCTCAGTATGAGAACTACATAGACCCCTTAATTATCCTTTTAGCCGTCCCTTTAGCAATTTTTGGCGCGCTGGTAGCTCAATCAATCCGGGGTTTTGCCAATGATATTTACTGTCAAATTGGTCTAGTCATGCTGATTGGTTTGTCCAGTAAAAACGCGATTTTAATCGTAGAATTTGCCAACCAATTACGAAATCAAGGGCTTTCTATTACTAAGGCCGCAGTAGAAGCTGCACAAGAGCGTTTACGCCCGATTTTAATGACAGCATTTTCCACACTGCTCGGTATTTTCCCCCTGACCATTGCTACCGGTGCGGGTGCGGGAAGTCGCCAATCTTTGGGAACTACAGTGTTTGGCGGGATGTTAGTTGCTACTTTCTTAAGTTTGTTTGTGGTGCCAGTTTTGTATATTGTGATTAAAACCGCATCAGAAAGTTTATTCAAACCAAATCGCTCTGGTGTGAATTAATCAATAACAGTTAAACATCTCATTGCATTGTCCTTGTGAGGTAAACTAGTACCGGGCAAGATGCCTGCACTACAACAATTTGATCAATTAGCTGCTACTTTATCTACTTTCCCTGAGAAACTAATGGAGATATTTCAAGTCATCCAGGAAACCATTACAAAACCACCCATTCCCCATGAACCACACAAGCAATCATTAAAAGCTTGGGCGATGTATTGCTTGAGGGACAAAGGTTTTACAGTAGTTTACGCCCAAAATGCGGACTTTGCGATCGAACGCAAGGGACAGGGAAAGCTGTACTTTAAAGTTAGCAATAATCCACAAGATGTGGATAATTCCTGTAGTTGGATAGTCTGGGATGGTGTAACCAAAAGCGTTAATCTGTTTCCACTGCGGTAATTAAAGGTTTTCATTGACTGATGTTTGAAAGACAGGTCTGGTTGCACGGATTTGTCAGTTAGCGTAAAAATAATAATTAGGATGCCTTAATTAATCTTCACAATGGCGCTCACACAGCTACATCAGAAAATTTCCCCTCAACAAACACCGCCAGATCATCAGGGATATGACTATGATTTGGTCATTGTTGGCGGTGGAATTATTGGTTTAACCCTAGCCGCGGCCTTAAAAGACTCTGGCTTAAGTATTCTGCTCATTGAAGCCAAAGTTGCATCAGCAGCAGTGGCCAAAGGACAAGCTTATGCACTTCATATGCTTTCGGCTCTCATTTACCAGGGAATTGGAGTCTGGGAGCAGATATATCCTAAAATTACTAAATATTGCCAAGTCCGCCTTTCTGATGCCGATCATCCAGATGTGGTAGAATTTATCACCGATGATTTAGGTACATCAGAGTTGGGTTATGTGGCCGAACACCAAGCTCTGTTAGAGCCTTTACAGGAATTTGTCCAAAATTGTCAGAATGTCACTTATTTATGTCCGGCTGAAGTAGTCAAAACGGAATATCAGCAGGACATTGCAGCTATAGATGTCAAAATTGCTGACCAAATTCAGACAGTCCGCAGTAAATTAATTGTAGCTGCTGATGGTTCGCGATCGCGTATCCGCGAAGCGGCGGGAATTAAAACTTCTGGCTGGAAATATTGGCAGTCCTGTATTGTAGCATTTGTAAAACCAGAGAAACACCACAATAACACTGCTTACGAACGATTTTGGCCTAGTGGACCATTTGCCATTCTACCACTACCTGGTAACCGTTGCCGTATTGTCTGGACAGCCCCCCACGCAGAAGCAGAGGCTTTATGTGCTTTAGATGACGAGCAGTTTTTGGCAGAACTCAGCCGCCGCTATGGTAATCAAATGGGTAAGCTAGAATTACTGGGCGATCGCTTTATTTTTCGAGTCCAACTGATGCAGAGCGATCGCTATGTTCTCCCCAGATTAGCCTTAATTGGTGATGCCGCACACAATTGTCATCCCGTCGGCGGACAAGGTTTAAACTTGGGGATTCGAGATGCGGCGGCTTTAGCCCAAGTATTACAAACAGCACATCAAGGGGGTAAAGATATTGGTAATCTCCAAGTCCTTAAAAGCTATGAACGCTGGCGCAAACCAGAAAACCTGACAATTCTAGCTTTCACTGACCTATTAGATCGAATGTTTTCTCATAACTTTTTCCCACTAGTAGTAATTCGTCGTCTAGGTTTGTGGATGATGCAGCGTATACCCATGTTAAAAGTATTTGCCCTCAAATTGATGATTGGTTTGAAAGGGCAAACCCCAGAACTAGCCAGACGGTTAAACAGATAAATAACGGCGGTTGTCGCTACCTTGGCAAAACATAGCAGACGGGAATCTGTGGCCGACGCATCTGTGTGTGATCGCGTCTTCCTTACAGGAAAAGCAGCAGCATAGTATGAAGATTCTACTATGATCGAGCATGATTTGTAATACTTATAATCTACAAATAACACCCCACTGCCAGCAATGCTAGAGTTGCAAAGACTTAAACCATAGTCTTGGGGAGTATCCATGCGACATCAACTACAAAAAAAACAGATTTCTTTGATTGCTGCTGCAGCCTTATTTGCCTTCTCAGCAGGCGCAATTGTATCCGTCCCCAACGTCAGAAAATTTTGGGGAGAATGGTTCAACTCAGCCATGAATCAGTCTGAACAAATTTCTACAGCCAACCAAGTCAAATCAGCCGTATTTCCACTAGTATCAAAGTCTCCACAAGAACGGGCAGAAAAACTAGAAAAACTCGCCAATAGTTCAATTTCACCAGATAGAGAACGGGCTCGTTATCTGTTAGCTAGTGATTTAATTAATATTAGGGAAGCAGAAAAGGCCTTAAGTCTTCTAGAAGGACTAGAAAAAAGCTACCCTAGTCTTGGTCCGTATATTTTACTCAAACAGGCCCAAGCACAGGACATACTTGGTGAGAGTGGTAAGGCTTCTGATCTCAGACACAGAGTGCTGCGAGATTATCCCCAAGCAGCCGCAACAGCCAGAGCGCTGTATATGATCGCCCTACCAGAACATCATGATCGAGCGATCGCAGAGTTTCCCTCACATCCCCTGACCTGGGAAATTATTCATAAACGTTTAAGGGAAAATCCCCAACAGCCAAATTTACGGTTAATTTTGGCACAATACGCCTTTCACCAACCGGGAATAGTAGGTGTCTTAGATGAGCTAGTAAAACAACCAGATATCAAACCCGATAGCGATAGCGTGGCAGTTGGTTCCATAAAATGGGAGATTGTTGGTACAGCTTACTGGGAAAATAATCAATTTGAACGAGCTGGTAATGCCTATGTTAAAGCACCCCAGACACCCCGCAACCTTTACCGCGCTGCACGAGGTTTACAGATAGGAGGTAAACAACAGCAAAAGGCATTGGCGATTTATAATCAACTAGTAGAAAAATTTCCTGATGCTAGGGAAACCGGCCTAGCCCTATTACGTTTAGCTGAATTAGCTAGAAATCCTAAAGATGCTTTGCCCTATCTTGACCGAATAATTACTAATTTTCCTCAACAAGCTAGTATAGCAGTAGTAGAAAAAGCCAAAATTTACCAAGGACTAAATGATCAAAAGTCGGCTCAACAGGCGTGGGAATTGCTATTAAGTGAATACGGTAATTCTAATCAAGCCGCAGAGTATCGCTGGAACAAAGCCAAAGCGCAAGCCAAAGTCAAAGATTACTTAGGGGCTTGGCAATGGGCGCAACCAATTGTGACTGAGAACCCTAATAGTATTTTAGCTCCCAGAGCAGGCTTTTGGGTGGGCAAATGGGCCACCAGACTAGGGCAACAAGAGGAAGCTAAAGCGGCTTATGAGTATGTGTTGAGTCAATTTCCTCACTCTTATTATGCTTGGCGTTCAGCTGTAACTCTGGGGCTGAATGTGGGTAATTTTGACAACCTCCGAGAATTGCAGCCGGAAGTAGTTGCACACCAACGACCAGTACCCCCCGCCGGATCAGAAACTTTCAAGGAACTGTATTTACTCGGTGAAGATCGTGATGCTTGGTTCCAATGGGAAACAGAATTTACCAATAAACTACAGCCCACCGTCGCAGAACAGTTTACTGAGGGATTAATGCGCCTGGTGAGAGGGCAAAATCTGGCAGCAATTAACCTGATTTCTCGACTCGAAGATAGGGAAACACCAGAGGAACAAGCCGAGTATCAGGCTTTGAGCCAGCAGGTAAGTTATTGGCAAGCCCGTTATCCTTTTCTCTATCGCCAGGAAATTAAAAAATGGTCGGCTAAACGAGAGTTAAATCCCCTCCTGGTAGTTGGTTTGATGCGTCAGGAATCAATGTTTGAGCCAAAAATTAGATCTGTGGTCGGTGCTACTGGTTTAATGCAGATCATGCCGACTACAGGTGAATGGATTGCTCCCCAAATTCAGTTGGATAGCAAAACAATTAACTTAGAAGACCCCAACGAAAATATTAATCTGGGAACATGGTATTTAGACTATACCCATCGGCGGTATAATAATAACTCCATGTTAGCGATCGCCAGTTATAATGCTGGCCCTGGCAACGTCGCTAGATGGCTACAGACCATCGGCAAAGATGATCCCGATGATTTTGTCGAAGATATTCCTTTTAATGAAACTAGAAATTACGTGCGGCAAGTATTTGGTAACTATTGGAATTATCTGAGACTTTACAACCCTGAAATTTCCGCCAAGGTAGCAAAATATTCACAGATACACCCCAAATTGCCCCAGAGGTAATTCTGATAGCGTAGCTTGGGGTAAGCTATTGTTGGGAAAAACATAGTTTGGTCGCTGCTTCCCCGGATACAATAGTTAACAAATGTTGCCTATTGAGCTGACTAATGACACCCTCACAAGATGTAACTACTCCTGATATCCAACAAGAGGAATACGGCAACTCAGAACTGGATGCTCTCAATGAGTTGCCTGATGAAGTGGAAATGTCGCTTTTCGACCACCTAGAAGAGCTACGACAACGGATTTTTTATTCTTTAATTGGTGTTGCAGTGGGTGTTATTGGCTGTTTCATCGCCGTTAAGCCCATTGTTAAGTTACTGGAAGTCCCCGCCCAAGGGGTCAAGTTTCTCCAACTGGCTCCGGGGGAATATTTCTTTGTTTCCATCAAAGTAGCTGGTTACAGTGGCTTAGTACTTTCTAGCCCCTTTATTCTTTACCAAATTATCCAGTTTGTTCTCCCGGGACTAACTCGCCGGGAACGCCGCTTACTAGGACCTGTGGTTTTAGGTTCTAGTGTGCTGTTTGTCACAGGTTTAGTATTTGCTTATTTACTACTAATTCCTGCAGCTTTAAATTTTTTCATTAGCTACGGCGAAGATGTGGTAGATCAGCTATGGTCTATTGACAAATACTTTGAATTTGTGCTGTTACTATTATTTAGTACTGGTTTAGCATTTCAAATTCCCATTATTCAATTGTTGCTAGGTAATTTGGGAATTGTCTCCTCTCAAAAGATGATTTCTGGGTGGCGATTTGTGATCATGGGAGCAGTCGTTCTGGGTGCTGTCCTCACCCCTTCCACAGACCCCCTTACCCAAAGTCTTCTAGCCGGGGCAGTTTTAGGACTTTACTTTGGCGGTATTGGTCTAGTGAAGCTGACAGGTAAGTGATTAATTAGATAGCTAGCTATCAGTAGTTTTTTCTGTTGCTAGCTTTTGCCCAATTTTTGGTTCTATACCTGTTAGCAGTCGCTGAATGTTAGCACGATGCCGTAAAATTACGTAAATTCCCCCAGCAATACCAAACAGAATATAGGGTAGGGGTTGATGTAGAGTTAACATCAAAATCGGCACTGCGATCGCACCGGCAATGGAACTTAATGATACAATTCTGGATATAGCTATAAATACAGCAAACACTGCTGCTGTAGCTAATCCTACTTGCCAATTCATCGCCAATAAAATTCCTAAGCTGGTAGCTACAGACTTACCGCCGCAGAAGCCGAGAAAAATTGATTTACTATGTCCCAAGATAGCCAACAACCCAACTAAGGTAATCATCCAGGATTGCCAGAGTTGAATATTTACCGTTGATGGGAGAAGATTTTGAGTAGGAGCAAAAGAGAATAACCAGTAAACAAACGCGATCGCTAACACTCCCTTCAAGCAATCAACTACTAAAACCACAGCCCCTGGGCCTTTTCCCAAAGTCCGTAATACATTAGTTGCGCCCGTTGAACCCGAACCAACTTCACGAATATCAATACCTTGTAACACCTTTCCCGCAATGTAGCCTGTGGGAAAAGAACCCAACAGATAAGCTATTACCAAAGCCACACCACATAAACTGAACCAAATAGTCATAATTAAATCACAAAGAAGTATAAAGATTGAAGGCTTTTACTCGCCGAATCTAGTCGGAGTTGCGTTCATCAGGTGAAAAAGCTACGCCATCAGCGCAGCCATACACTTACTTAAAAATCATCATTGTAACTTCTGACTGCTTTAGGGTCAGGAGCAAAAGCCAACCACAAAGGAAATTGCAGCATTGCTAAACTGATTTGCTCCTCCCCATCATCAATGACAATGAAAGGTAATTGATTAGTCTTTACCAGTCGGTCGGCTTTCTGTGCAAGAGCATCAGGGGTTTCAAACAAAACTACCCCTCGGTCAGGACCAAAATCTGGGCGACCAATTCCTAAGCAGTCTTGCAAACCGCGCCGCCATTCACCTAAACGTTCTGGGGAATTGGCTAAAACCAGAGTACGGAGGCGATCGCCATATAACCTGTGTAATATAGAAGCCACAGCTGAAGCGATGAGAATATTCTGCAAGCGGCTTCCCATGCTTCGCAAACCTCCGCGCCCCCCTTGTGTAAAGAACCAATCAGCAACTCGTTCTGCGTGAATTGGTTCAAAAGTTCGCCGTAATTGCCAAGGGGGTCCATAGTAATCTGGGTTACTACGATATTGGTCAATCAATCGGCGAATTTTATTTGTAGTCTCTTGAAACTGTTGTTGGGCAAATTGGGGTGTTTGTGGCTGTTCTTGGGTGATTTTTACCTGTGTGACTACAGGTTTTGCTGGTTCCGGTGGTGTCAGCTGCAATTGTTCTGCTGACATTGCTAAATCCTGTAAACTACCGGTGAGATAATCCTTAAAGCCTTGCACCCTAATTGCTAAATCTTGAGATGCTCCCGCAAAAGTCGTTCGCATTTCATTACGAATGCGTTCTTGGCGGCGTTCTAGTTGTTCTACAGAAATTTGCAGAGCTTGTTTGCGTTGTTCTAAATGGGCTAGTGACTCTTGTACAAGTCGTCCCAGAGAGGTTTGAGTTTGACTAAGTTGTTCCTGAAGGGTTTTGTAAGATGCTTGTAGATTAGCTATTTCCGCCTTCAAAGATGCTGCTTGGCTTTGCAAATCAGCCACTGTGTCCTCAGGTTGAACAGACGGTGAATTATTTTGCGACTCTGGCTCTACAGGAGTTTCCGCTTGTTGTAATACATCTTCAACAATTAAGTCTTCTGTGGACTCAACGGCAGCAGGTGTCACTTCTGTATGAGGTATGATGGGCACAAGATTTGCATTATTTGGTTGTGGATCAGGAGATGAATTTGGCGTTTGTGTTTCCAGGAGTGACTCTGGGGGCGATTTTTCTGCTTCTATTTGTTCCAACCACTCATCCATCTTTTGTGGAGTTTGAGATTCCTCTGGGTTCATAAACAATAATGCAAATAAATAAGTTTCAACAATATAGTCTAGATGCAAAACCACTGAGCATAAGTGATGCTCACAGGATGTAGAAACTAGCTCATATCCGTGGACAACGTGATTCTAGACAAGATTTCAGGGTTTTGGGGTCAAATAAAATTGGTAAAAAGTGAATGCTGTTGACTTCCTTAAAATAAAACAGGATAGGAATTCCATACCAAAATATCCGCCAGTTTTGCCATTCTTGGTAAGGAAAGCGCCGGAGTAATTTTTCGCCTCGATAGATGTCTAAATCTGTGGCGGTGAAATGTAAACGTATTGTTACAGTTTGGAATAGCAGAAATAAGCCTAACAATGCCATTACCAACCCTACCCAAACTTGCACTACCAATAGGGGAATGGCAGCAATCAGCAAGACAACGGGTATATTATAGCTAGGCTGGAGTTCCACAGTTGATGTGGAATCAGTTGTAAATGAACTTGTCACAGTTTCCCATCCTATTTTGTGAGTAGACATCTATCCTATTTTAGGGGTTCTGGGTTTGGTTAACTTGCCTGATTCACCTGCCCAGATCCCAGATGGTTCACTCATGGAGATATGAACAGTTCCCAGACCTCTGTTAAAAACCTTGTAGGAATGCACTCCCGGTTCCCTGAAACATTAACCATGAGAGAAAAAAGTTACTAATAAATATAATCAGCAAGGAAGTAACAACAGCGGTTGTAGTTGATTGTCCCACGCCTTTTGCTCCTCCCTTGGTTGTTAAACCCCAGCTGCAACCAATGACGGCGATTAACAAGCCAAAGCAACAGGCCTTAATTAAGGCGCTGATGATATCCCCAATACCCACAAGGTTGCGAGCTGAGTCTAGAAATACCGTATCGGGGATAGCATATATATTTGTGGCAACTATTAATCCCCCTAAAATCCCTGTGATTAAAGACAGCAGGGTCAAAATCGGCAGCATTAAGCAGCAAGCTAGGAGACGAGGGATAACCAGGTAATCAATGGGGTCGGTTTTTAAAATAAATAGAGCATCGATTTGCTCGGTTACCCGCATCGTCCCAATTTCGGCTGCAAAAGCAGAGCCGACTCTTCCGGCTAAAACTACGGCGGTGAGTACGGGTGATAATTCTCTTGTTAATGCTACCGCTAGGACTCCGCCAACTAAATTACCAGCGCCAAAGTTAATAAACTCCCGCGCTACCTGAATCGTAAATACTGCACCCACAAATATAGCCGTTAACAGGGCAATAAATAGGGAATCTGGACCTACAGTGGCCATTTGCTCTACAGTGTTGCGCCAATTGATTTTTCCCCTCAATAGGTGAACTATTACTTGTCCACCCAGGAAAATCGTGGCCAGCAGTCGCTGACTCCATGTCCCTAAACTGGATTTGGATTTAGTCTCACTCAATGTTTTTTCGCTAACTCGGTAACTGCATTCAGGATAGCGGATTTGACACTCCCCACGCCTAAAGGCGGGGGATACCAGTGTCACTGACGTTCCTTGCTTTTACTGGACTTGTGTCCAACAGATGTAGGGGGAACATCACGAAAGAGCGTTACTTCCCGGATGCCCTCCGGTTCGGTTATTGGTGATGATAAAATTACAATCTTTCCGCCCACTCTCTGGGTGAAACGTTAACTGAATTTAACACTAATCTCATAAAGTAAAGTTACTTAAATTTATTTTTGATGCCATGATGAGGAAATAATATAGACTCAAAGGTATGTTTGACAAGTGTCATAGAGAATTTTAGACTCTTTGACGCTGACATCATCTAATTTAAAATGTGACGTTTTTTTTAATCAAAACTTAAGATTTTTGACATATTGCCTTTTAGGGAGCGATCGCACGTATTCTGGAAGATGACATCTGAAGTTTTCAGCCATTGTTCACTCTATCAACGGAGCTTCCTATCTATGTCTATTTTCACCAACTTCCTCCGCTCCCTATTGCTGACTATGTTTTTTAGTTTTATGGCTCCTATGTGCTTGGTGGGCGGCCTATTATTCCTTTTGCCCGTCATCGGTTACTTTCCAGCTTTACAAGGGGCTACGGATGCCAGCACAACTCAGATGATGCATTTTCTCTCTATCTTTGGTAGCGGTCATCCTCTTCATGGACTTGTAATTATTAGCGTGACCTGTGGTTTCGTTGGCGGACTATTTGATATCTATGCCTACTATAGGTATCAAATCTTACGCATTGATTCTTAACTAACGACCGCTGTTGAGTATTAATATTGCCGAGTTTTATAATCTGTTTTAATAAAATTTAATTAAATAAAAGAATTAAGTAAGTAGGGAATTATGCTTTAACAGTATGATTCTAAAACCCAATCATAACTTCATATTGAAATAAATATATACAAAGAATATAAAAATTTAATTAAGATTATTACTACGTCAATGCCTGCTGATTTTTTTGGACAGAGTCAAGTAGGTCGTTTGAGCGCTAGGCATTTTATATTGAGTATATTACAGAGGTTTTTTTATTGCTCATGGTCTGGCCCTTCAAGTCTAAGTTTCGTAAACAAATTGCCCGGATTGAAATTACTGGTGCTATAGGTGCTTCTACTCGCAAGCGTGTGTTAGAAGCCCTAAAAGCTGTAGAAGAGAAAAAGTTTCCTGCTTTACTCCTGCGTATTGATAGTCCTGGGGGTACAGTGGGAGATTCTCAAGAAATCTACAGCGCCCTGAAGAGGTTACGCAATAAAATCAAAATCGTCGCCAGCTTTGGCAATATTTCCGCTTCTGGCGGTGTCTACATTGGCATGGGAGCAGAACATATCATCGCTAATCCTGGTACAATCACTGGTAGTATTGGTGTGATTTTGCGAGGGAACAACTTAGAACGGCTGTTGGAAAAAATTGGTGTTTCTTTCCAGGTCATCAAATCTGGCCCCTACAAAGATATTTTGGCATTTGACCGCCAACTCACAGCACCAGAACAAAGCATCCTGCAAGAGTTAATTGACGTGAGTTATCAGCAGTTTGTCAAGACCATTGCCGAAGCCCGTTCTCTAGAAGTGGAAACTGTTAAGACTTTTGCTGATGGTCGGATTTTCACCGGGGAACAGGCTTTAGAATTAGGTGTTGTAGACCGTCTGGGAACTGAAGAAGATGCACTGCGGTGGACGGCACAAATGGTGGGTCTTGATCCGGATAAGACACCCTGCTATACCCTAGAAGAACGAAAACCTTTATTGAGTCGCCTTCTACCCGGAAACCGTCAGGTTTCTTCAGGACTGAAGGTAGGAATTGATTGGTTGGAATTTGAAATGTCTACCAGTGGTCTGCCACTGTGGTTATATCGACCTTAAATAATTAGCAGTGATTGTAAAAAATTTACAATCACTGATGACCAATGACTAATCTAAGGAGGATTTTGGCGTGGAGTGGCAAATGCGGGCTATTCGCGGAGCAACAACCGTTGCTGAAAACACTATTGAAGCAATTAGAGAAGCGGTAACCGAACTGATAGATGAACTAGAGCAAAGGAATCAACTCCAGTCAGACAAGATGATTAGTGTGACTTTCTCGGTGACACGTGATTTGGATGCGATTTTTCCTGCAGCCATCGCCCGATCGCGTTCTGGGTGGGATAATGTGGCAATGTTGGATGTACAACAAATGCACGTCGAAGGTAGCTTAGAGCGTTGCATTCGGTTTCTTATCCACGCTTACCTTCCAGCTTCTACACCAATTAATCATATTTATTTACGCCAAGCTGCTAAATTACGTCCAGATTGGAGTTTATCCCAGCCGTTACAACCATCACAGCAGGCAGTTAAGTCAAAAGTTTAAAATTTGACTGTCAATTATATGTAAAAATTAGCACGAAATGAGCTATTACGGTAGTGATGGGGCTCAACCTGCTGCCATGGGCGGGAGAATGTTTAATGAGCGTGTAACTGGTGTGTGCGTAAAACTAGCAGATTTTCTGACCATTCTCTCCAAAATGGAGCAGCCACTAGTAATTGTCACAAGTGAAGGGTATTTCACAAAAATTTATAAGTATCTCACAGCATATAAAGGTTTTGTGTTTTTCACGGAATCTTTAGACAAATTGGAACTTGGTAGCAACATTGAGGTGATTTACGCTCAAAGCCTATCTACTGAGATTTGACCTCCGCCAAAAAACCGGCCCACCCAAGGTGGGCTGGGGGTATTTCTATTGGTGATGACGATGAAATCTAATCCCGATAAAAATATCGTAAACAAACTCTAAAAAGTCCTTTTTTTGTAATAAGCCTGATGTCTGAGGACTACCCTTTTCATCTAACAACGGCTTCATTGCATAATAAGCAGGTTGGTAATTATACCAAGGAATAGAAGGCCACAGATGATGAATCAGGTGGTAATTCTGTCCTAAAATCAGGATATTCAGGAGTTTACCAGGGTAGACCCGGGCATTTTTCCAGCGATCGCGTTCTACAAAGGGACGATGTGGTAAATAATCAAAAAATAATCCTAGTGCTATCCCCACTAAAAAAGCTGGGATAAACCAAAAATTGAGAATGTAGCCTAAAAAATGATACTGAATAGAAATATAAAAAATTGTGCCGACAATTAAGCGGCTAATGAACCATTCTAATAGTTCATAGTTACGCCACAGTCGCCGCTGAAAGAAAAACACCTCATGGTACAAAAAACGTACTGCTATCAACCACAATGGTCCGCCTGTGGAGACGTAATGATCCGGGTCGTTCTTAGGGTCATTGACATGGGCGTGATGCTGTAAATGCACCCGTGTAAATACCGGGAAGGCAAAAGCTAAGATCAGGGCGCTACCATGGCCTAACATGGCATTAATGATTCTGTTACGATGGGCAGATTGGTGACAAGCATCGTGAATCACAGTGCCTGCACAATGTAAAGCAATGGTATTAATGGTAAAGCACAACCAATCAGGCCATTGCCAGAGCCAGTAACCAAAGTTAGATAACACCAGCATTGTTACTGTGGACACAAACAGTAGCAGTGTGGGGTTAAAATCACCAGGAGGCGCTAAAAATTCCTTGGGGGGGATTTTCAGTGACTTCTGTGCCTCCAATGTGAGCATTTTTAACTCCTTGTTTCATGAAACATTACGAATATACGATGAAGATGAGCAAATAATAAACTTTTGTAAGCTTTTATTTAGCAAGATTTAACTTAAGATGTGCCGAAGCTCAGATGAATAGGGTTATGATTCCAGACGAGAGATAAGTTTTTCCGCTCCCTTAGGGTGTCTAGGCAACTAGCAAAAAGTTGACTGAAAAATCTATATTCAGGAGGATGGAACCCAGTTTGGTGTACGATATCTACTCTATCTCACAAATCTGGGGAAATCTTAACCAGGGGAAAATTATCATTTCTGTTGCGAGTGACTCTCACACCCCCATTCATCCTCCGCCTCTGTTGGTTATGGATATAACAGAGACTGAAAACTAAACGCCCCTTAAATTAATATGAATCTCTAGATGGAGATAGCCCCCTAGAATCAGCCCCTATGCAATTAAGAGACTCTCTACGCCGAACAAAAATTGTTGCGACAATTGGGCCTGCCACTAGCAGCCCCGAAAAGCTGAAGGCGATTATCGAAGCTGGTGCGACGACACTGCGGCTCAACTTCTCCCACGGTACTCATGCTGACCATCAGCGTAGTATTCGCTTAATTCGACAAACTGCCTTTGAATTAAATCAACCTGTGGCAATTCTCCAAGACTTGCAAGGGCCAAAAATTCGCTTAGGTAAGTTTGAACATGGGTCGATAATTTTAGAAAAAGGCGATCGCTTCACCTTGACAAATCGCCCAGTTGTGGGAACACAGGAAATTAGCTGTGTTACCTACGACTATTTAGCCCAAGAAGTGCCTACAGGTGCGAAAATCCTCCTCGACGATGGGCGAGTAGAAATGGTGGTAGAGGATATTAACCCTGATAAAGGCGATTTACATTGTCGTGTCACGGTAGCTGGTAAGTTATCTAACAATAAAGGTGTTAACTTTCCGGGTGTTTACTTATCCATTAAGGCCATGACCGATAAAGACCGCGAGGATCTCATGTTTGGTCTAGACCAAGGTGTAGATTGGGTAGCACTTTCCTTTGTCCGTAACCCCCAGGACATCATCGAAATTAAAGAGCTAATTTCTAGCACTGGTAAGCAGGTTCCAGTCATTGCCAAAATTGAAAAACATGAAGCCATTGAACAAATGGAACAAGTTTTGTCCTTATGTGATGGCGTGATGGTGGCTAGAGGTGACTTGGGTGTAGAACTACCTGCTGAAGATGTCCCTGTGCTGCAAAAGCGGTTGATTGCTACAGCCAATCGCTTAGGGATTCCCATCATCACGGCTACCCAAATGTTAGACAGTATGGTGAGTAATCCCCGTCCTACTCGTGCTGAAGTCTCAGACGTGGCTAATGCCATTTTAGATGGTACGGATGCTGTGATGCTATCAAATGAAACTGCTGTGGGTAATTATCCTGTGGAAGCGGTGGCTACCATGGCGAGAATTGCTGAACGCATGGAACAGGAAGCAGCACAAAATTCGTCCCTACTTTCCCACCGAGATGACCGACGTTCTATTCCTAATGCCATTAGTCAAGCTGTGGGACAAATTGCTCAACAATTGGGAGCAGCGGCAATTATGACCCTGACACAAACAGGGGCTACAGCTCGTAATGTTTCTAAGTTCCGTCCCCATACGCCAATTTTGGCTGTGACACCCCATGTGAATGTGGCACGACAATTACAGATGGTTTGGGGTGTGAAACCATTATTGGTGCTAGGTTTACCTTCCACTGGGCAGACTTTTCAAGCCGCTATCAATGTGGCTCAAGAGCATAACTACCTGTCTGAAGGTGATTTAGTGGTGATGACTGCGGGTACTCTTCAAGGTGTTTCTGGCTCCACTGATTTAGTTAAGGTTGAGGTGGTTACAGCTGTGCTAGGTCAGGGTATTGGCTTGGGACAAGGTTCAGTAAGTGGTCGCGCTAGGGTGGCTCACACTGGTATGGATGTGAGTAATTTTAATCCCGGAGATATTTTGGTGGCACCCCGGACTGATGCGGATTTTGTTGAGGCAATTCGTAAAGCAGCAGGTATTATTACTGAGGAAGAAAGTCTAACCAGTCACGCTGCTGTCATTGGCTTGCGTCTGGGTGTCCCTGTGATTGTGGGTGTAAAAACAGCAACCCAGGTAATTCGTGATGGTGCAATTCTTACTCTGGATATGCAGCGGGGTTTGGTCTACTCAGGAGCTCTGGGAACTCCTTAATCTGAATTACTGCAAAAATCTATTCTCTGGTAAATCTGGCTATGGGGAATTTGGCAATTTGCGGAAGCTAAGGTTAAGATTCCGTTTTGAGCGTTAGATTCTCTTAACAGCCAGTTACCTTCTGGAGTTTTGCTAAACTGTTCAATATGAATTGTATATTGGTCAATTAGTATATATTCTTGCAATTCCGGGAGGGAACGGTAATAAGTAAATTTATCTCCCCTATCTCTACTGCTGGTAGAGTTAGAAAGTACCTCAAAGATGATACTGGGATTTACTACTGTATCAGTTCTTCCCTCTTGAAAGCGGGGTTGATTTTTAATGATAAGAATATCAGGATAGGTGTATTGTTGGTAATGGGGAATCCACAGGCGTAGGTCACTAGTGTAAACGCGGTAATCTTGTTCTCTCAGAGCCAGGCTAAGAGCAACTACTAAATTGATAATGATTTGGTTGTGATTAATAGAGCCGCCAGTCATGGGTATAATTTCCCCGTTACGGTATTCACTGCGATACTCAGCAGTTTCTTCAAGTGCGAGGTATTCTTCTATAGAATATTGCTGGGTGGGAGTTTGCACAACCATAGGTTTTTTTTGTGAAGGCTGGAGTAAGATAACTTTAGCCTAACATTCATAAGTAGCGGGATAAAACTTCTGCAGTCGCAAGTCCGGTTTTTTCCCAACTGAATTGACTGGCTCTATTTATACCTTGGGTAGAGAGGTGCGATCGCATTTGCAGATCTTCAGCTATCATCTGCATAGCTGCGGTGATTTCTGCCCTGTTGTAGGGATTAATTAAAATCGCTGCTTCCCCTGCTACCTCTGGGAGGGAAGAAAGATTAGAAGTAATCACCGGAGTCCCACAAGCCATGGCTTCGAGGACTGGTAAACCGAAGCCCTCCCAGAGACTCGGAAATACTAGGGCGATCGCACCATGAATAATCTTGGGTAGTTCGTCATAGGATACATAATTGAGAAACTTTACCT
Source organism: Anabaenopsis elenkinii CCIBt3563 (assembly GCF_015245355.1). GTDB lineage: Bacteria > Cyanobacteriota > Cyanobacteriia > Cyanobacteriales > Nostocaceae > Anabaenopsis > Anabaenopsis elenkinii. Next base: position 284,078 of record NZ_CP063311.1, read on the forward strand.
GCTGAGTAATTCCCAATTCTGCGACCTGGGTTTGTAAAAGTGGAGTGTAACGCCTATCAACAGGCCCTGCTAACCATAGTTGATATTCACCCCTATTTGGTAGCTCCGCAAAAGCCCCTATGAGTCGATGTAAGTTTTTATAGGGGTCATGTCTTCCTAGATAGAGAAAATAAGGCTGATTTTCTGGCGATTTTTCGTGAGCAGGGTGAAAATGTTCACGATCATAACCTAGGAGAATGGGAGTGATTTGACCGGCGGGAATTTGATAAAAATTAATGATATCCTCTGCTGTCGCTTGGGAATTGCAGATGATGTGTTGTGCTTGTTTGAGGACTTGGGGAACGTAGTAACGATGGTAAAATGTCAAGGGTGAGAACCGTTGAGGAAAGCGCAATGGTATTAAGTCGTGGGAAACGACCACAAAACGACAGTTACTATAAAGCGGTGCTTCTGGTAAGGGGGAAAATAACAACCGAGATTTGAGGTTTGTATAGATTTGGGGAAGTTGGAACTGTGTCCACAGTAAGCGGCGCAAATGTCCTTTTGTCCCTTGGGCGGGGGTAAGATTATTGGGAACTGGATAGCAGTTAAATTCTGGGTCTTGCTGTGGTGTTAATAAGGTGGGACAGAGAGATTTTAAATAAGGGAAGATATTTTGAGCATAGTTACTAATCCCTGTTGGCTGTGACCAAAGAATAGATAAATTTATAATTAGTTGGTTATCTAATGTTTTCATTAAATCCATTAATTGTACTTGTCAATTTTTAAGTAAAAAATTAAATAACTCAACAGTAATTAACAATCTTCAAAGGCGGGTTGATTTCGATAATTGCTAATCGGTGAGGATGAACACCTACAGATTATGTTTACCTGTGGTTCATCAACCCAATACATGATGCTGTTAATCTAGGCTATCCCGCAATTTTTTCAGGTCATAATCAACCATTAATTCTACCATTTGTGTGAAATTATATTGAGGTTGCCAACCTAACTCAGTTTTAATTTTATCCACAGCACCAACTAACTGCACTGGTTCATCAGGACGGTAAAAAGTGGGGTCAACTGTCACATAATCTTGCCAATTGAGACCAACGCAGTTAAAAGCACATTCAACTAATTCTCTCACCGAGTGAGTCTCACCACTGGCAATAATATAATCTTCCGGCTGTTCTTGCTGTAACATTAACCACATGGCATAAACAGCATCTTTAGCGTAGCACCAATCACGACGGGCATCTAAATTACCTAATTTTAATTCATTTGCCAAACCCAGTTTAATTTGGGCGACGGCGTGGGTAATTTTACGAAATACAAATTCTGTACCCCGTCTTGGTGATTCGTGAGTATAAGTAATACCACAGCAGGCGTAAAGGTTGTATTTTTGCCGATAGTTAATAGTCATCCAATGGGCGTAAGCTTTCGCCACACCGTAGGGGTTACGGGGACGAAAAGCGGTGCGTTCGGTTTGGGGTGACTCATCAGGTTGACCAAAAACTTCACTGCTAGAGGCTTGGTAAAATCTTGCATCTGGTTTGCAGCGGCGAATAGATTCTAAGAGACGGGAAACACCCAGAGCTGTGTATTCAGCTGTCAAAGCTGGTTGAGTCCAAGAAAGGGGAACGTAGCTTTGAGATGCAAGGTTATAAATCTCATCCGGTTGTGAATCGGTAATTACGTCCATTAAGGAAGATTGATCTAGGAGGTCACCTGATACGATTTCAATGTCGCTGGAAAGGTGGCTAATACGTTCTAGGTTGCTGGTGCTGGAACGGCGGACTAAGCCGAATACTTGATAACCTTTGGTTAAGAGAATTTCGGCCAGATAGGAACCATCTTGTCCAGTAAGTCCGGTGATGAGGGCTTTTTTGGTAGTCATTGTTAATAAAGTAAATTATATGAGTTCAATTTGACTGATACGCTGAATGAATGCCGATAATTTTAGCACCTCTAAGAGGATGTTTGATAAGTCATGATTAGTGTATCAACTATTGTTTCACCCCACCCTAACCCTCCCCTTGTAAGGGGAGGGGACTGGATTTTATTGTTTCGGTGTGTCCCCCATTCCCTGCTCACTGCTCCGGTGTTCCCTGTTCCCTGTTCCGGTGTTCCCTGTTCCCTAGTATAAAAATTACCTGTTTAATACTTTCCAAACAACCTCTAAAATTACGCTGTCTTCTAAATCAGTTTAATGTGAAAATGAGATTAATTCTTGGGAGATTGATCAAATAATACTCCTATAAGCCTTTAATGTTTCTTTTGCTGTTCTTTCCCAGGAAAATAATTTGGCTCTGTCTCTACCTCTGTTAATTAATTCTTGGCGTAACTGAGAATTACTAATTACTTGTAGAATAGCCTCAGCTAACTGCATCGGGTCTTTGGGGTCAATTAATATAGCTGCATCTCCCGCAACTTCTGGGAGGGAAGAAGTGTTAGCAGTAACTACAGGTGCGCCTAAAGTCATTGCTTCTAAGACAGGTAAACCAAATCCTTCATAATGGGATGGATAAACAAATACATCAGCTTGGGAGTAAAATAATCCTACTAATTGGTTATTGAGGTATTGTAAATGGTGAATTTTGTTTTGCCAAGGTGAATTTTCAATCGCTGCAAATATTGGCTTGTAGTTCCATCCTTTATTACCTATTAAGACTAATTGATGAGGAATTTGATATTTTTGGTTTAATAAATTAAATGCAGTAATGATGTTGTCAATGTTTTTTCTGGGTTCTATGGTGCTGACAAACAGAATATAAGGTTGAGAAAAATCATATTTAATTTGTTTTTCCCATTTATGAATATTTGCTTGATCTAAGAAGGATGGATTATAACGACTAGCTAAGGGAGTTACATAAATTTTTTCTGGTGCTACGTGCAAATATTCGATAATATCTTGTTTAGAGCTTTGGGAAATTGTTAATACTAAATCTGTCCACTGTAAACAGCGCCGCACTCTTTCTGTATATGTTGTGACAACTGAATCTACATACTGAGGATATTTGATAAATGTCAAATCATATATATTCATCACCTTGAGGCTATTTTGACAAGGATAGACTGAGTAATTAGTACCGTGTAAGATATCTGGAGAGTCAAAATATTTTTCCCAGTAAGATAAACCAGGTTTAAACCCTGAAGCTAAGAGTAAATTTGATAGTCTTACCGGTAAGGGGAATACATGACGATGGGGGTAATGTTTCAGAGCATCAGGAAAGCCCAAATCACCCCGTAACCACTTTTTTAAACCTGGTTGATAAACTAATCCTAAATCAAAATTATCTTCTGTTTGGATTACACTCAGAGCAGATATTAAATTAGCTACATAAAACCCAATCCCCCTGGGTTGGGGTTCTACTGGGGTAGCATCAATGAGGATTTTCACCATCAAAATTATCAAATTTTATCAAATTAATAGGTCATTTTTGCCAAACTACTAAAATCACTCCAGCGATAATAGAACTCAAACCTATTAGACGAGTGAGAGGAATTGTTTCTTTAAAGATAAAGTAACCCAACAACACTGAAAACACATACACTAATGCTATGGAAGGGCCAGCAACACTTAAATTCACTCTGGTTAATAAGAGTATGTAAGCTACAGCACCTAAACCATAGCAGGTCAACCCGATTAACAGTTCCGGGATGGTAATGATACTGAAAATATGGCTAATGGTATTGTTTAGATTGACTTTCCCTAATTTAAGTGCGCCAGCTTTTAAGAAAAACTGACCAGCTACACTTGTTAAAACTGATATTAATAATAAACTAAATTCTTGTGGTGACACAAATATACCCTTGTATTTATTGAAGTTTGGCAAAATTTTCATTTACATTGCTATTTCTCTGTAATAGCAAGTTGTGTAAAGTTGACACTCAGATTCCGTTCTTCACCAATTGGTAGTTGAATTACATAGGCAGTAAATTCTTGAGATAAACTAACATTTTTTCTGAGGGTATTTTCAGCCAGCAACTTGTCCTGTTCTTCTATATTCTCTCTGGAAATAACACATAGTTTTCCAGAATTATCTTTCTGAAAAACCTTTAGCCAATCAATAATTTGAGATGTATTCATAGATTGTGACGCATCTCCGTATTTAGGTGGTGCATAACCAGAGTAACCATTAATTACTGGTATATTTGCTTGTATTCCAGCCCACATGGCAGATAGTTGTTCTACATAATAAACCTTTTCTGGACTAAAGTGTAAATATGCAATATCACAGTCTTTTTCCATTAAGTAGCGTATTTCTGTAACTTCCTTTAGCAATGGTTGTTTTTCGTAACTAGCTAAATTTGATAATCTTTGTTCAAATATACCTAAAATGCAGATTGTGATAAGTATTAATATACTCACTCGACGGGAAAACTTCACCAGTAAAACTGACTTAAATATGGAATCAAAACATAATATTATTGCGATTAACAAATAGAAGTAAGCAATTGTCCATATTCTTGTCATTGCCCTAATTGCAGAAGCCCCTGGTACTAATTCATAGATTATCCTCCAGAGTGAAATTCCAAATGGTAAACGCAATGATAAAACAAAAATAATTATAAAAACTAGTAAACAGACTTTAATCAATAATTCTCTCTCAAAAGTAAATATTGTTTTGTGCTTAATTAATGTGTATATAGTTATTATAGTTAAAAAAATAATTGTCAATCCACCAAATAAATAGTGTTCCCAAACGTAAGGTAAATCTCTGGAAACCCAAGAAAGCAGGAATGACCAAATACTACCAGGTGGAACTGAAAACCAAGAACTCAATCTAGGAAGTATTTGATCTACTTGCGAGTAAGGACTGCCACCTAAAACTGATTTAATTTTAATATAAGGAAATAAAGTTAGGGACATAACGCCTAACCAAGATAAACCTATTACAAACACAAATTTTGCATCCCTGCGCCCATAATTCATTAACCTATCTAGAGAGTTACGATCTATCTTCAACCCTACACCAAACAATATTATTAAGCTAAATAATAAGAACCATCCCAGATATATACCAGAGAGAACTTGTAGATAAATTAGTAGTAAAAATAATGCCAACCTTTTCCTATTTGGTTGGCGAAAAAATTCCCATGCAATTAGAAAAACTAGAGGTGTAAAGAATTGAGGTAGTAGTTGCTGGTGACCAATTTTCGCAACTCTACACATACTAAAAGCAAATAAAAAAGCACCCAAAGCACTTAAAATAGGGTTAACTTTGTATCTACTCATCAAGATGATAAAGCTAAAAAAACAAAGGACACACATAGTAATCATCCATAACTGAAATGCTAGTTCTGACGGAGTAAAGAACCTGAATAACCAGTATATAGGGGCTGAACCAAATAAATTCTCAGAAAAAGTTAATACTTCTGGGTATGGATAAAAGAACTGGGGTGACCATAAATCTCCTATGTAATTTCTATTGGTAAATAGCTGAAAAGAATGCTCTAGGAAGTAATTATTTAATCTAGTATCTCCAGGATTCTCTTGCATGAGTGCAAAACCACTTGATAGTGTAGGATAAAAAGCCATGTAAACTCCTAACCCACAAATTAAGATATAAAATAGGAGATTTGCTAGATTGTTAATTACACTTTTAATTAAGTTATTTTTGCGCACATCTAAGATATTGTTATTCATTTGAAATAGTTCCTCGTTATTGATTGGTATTAATTGATTATTTATATATTAAATATATATTATCTCAATAAATTATATCTGAATATACAGTAAATCGCCCTAAATCCATCTTTCCAACCAATCTTCTTTCCTTCTTTATAGGTACGTCCATAATAAGAAATACCGACTTCATAAATGCGACATCCTATCTTGGCTACCTTGGCTGTAATTTCTGGTTCAAAGCCAAATCTATTTTCTCTGATGCGTATAGATTGAATTATTTCCCGGCGGAAGGCTTTATAACAAGTTTCCATGTCTGTCAGGTTAATATTAGTAAACATATTGGATAGCATTGTTAAAAAACCATTACCAATCCGATGCCAATAATAGACTACTCTATGAGGTCTACCACCTTGAAAGCGAGAACCGAAAACTACATCAGCTTTTCCTGATTCAATCGGTTGAATCATTAAAGGATATTCTTGGGGGTCGTATTCTAAATCAGCATCTTGAACAATAACAATATCTCCAGTGGCGGCGGCAAATCCTGTTCTTAAAGCTGCGCCTTTTCCCTGATTTTTATGGTGATAAATAACTTGATCTACTTCTGATTCTAATTGAGACTGTAATAATTGTCTTGTGCCATCTGTAGAATAGTCGTCAACGATAATGATTTCTAGGCTTTCCACAGGAGAGGCTTTGACTGCTTCTATTACTTGGCCAATTGTGCCGAGTTCGTTATAACAGGGAATTACAACAGATAATTTCATAAATTTACTTGACTTGAAAGTTTATTTAACAACTGTACAAAAATTGTTCATTCCTAATTGAAAGTATTGATGATGAAAGTTTTGAAAGTTGGTCAGATTAACTAAAACCCTGTGTAGTTTCTGGCGGTTATAGTATCTTTTGTGATCTCGAATTTCCGCAGCACTGACAATTTTTAGCCGATAAGCTAAAAACTCCAGAACAGGTTGTGACCAAACTGATGGTACTGTTAAGATTAATTTGCCTCCTGGAATAAGCACTCGGTAAATTTCTTGTAATATCTCCCTCTCTTGCTCAATGTGTTCTAAAACTGCAAGCATGGTGACTACTTCAAAACTTGCATCTGCAAAGGGTAAATGGTTCTCAAACCTTAGTTGTTTGGTTTGAATATTACCCATTTGCAAGTCCTTGACTTTAAAGTCAACACCAAAACCTTGTTTGATATGGGGTGCAATAGCTTTTAGAAAAGTCGCTTTAGTGCCACAGCCTATATCCAAGACTAGGGAATTTTTGGGAATATGGGGTAGGACTCTCCAGAGTCTTAGTCGTCTTAGTATTGGTTCTAAAAGTGCTTCGCTCATATTTGATTTATGTCAATGATTTTACATATTTTTGTGCAATTTTTGATCACATATAATTTTTGGCTAAGAGGTTGTTTGATAAGCTTTCATCACATCTTTACCCCATTTAATTCATTAAATCCAGTTCCCTCCCCTTACAAGGGGAGGGTTAGGGTGGGGTGAAACAATATTTGATACACTAATCATAACTTACTAAACATCCTCTAACAGCCATGTTGAGCAAAGAAGTTCCAAGCAGAGCCAGAATTATATATTGAGACAAATTGAGCTTGACTCAAGGGGTTTGAACCATTCAATTTAAAAATATTGAAACCACACTCATTTACCAGAAATCCATATATCATTTCGGGAGTAGTCCCATAATGGTTAGCAGCACCTTGACCATGTTCAAATATGACATATGGTTTATATACTTTTAAAGTGCGTATAGCGCCTTTCAAAACTTGCATTTCTGCTCCTTCCACATCGATTTTAATAAAGTCAACTTTTAAGTCAGGGGGAAGTACATCATCTAGTCTTGCTGTTTTGACTGTAATTGTTTTTATCTGCTCATCGGGTGTATCGTATGTTCTTTGTTTGAGTCCGCTATAACCAGGATTACTGATAACGTGGTGAAATGTTGCTTCCCCTTCAATATCACTTAAAGCTATGGCGTAAACGTTGACAGTGGGGAAGTTTTCCTTCAATTTGTTAGCTAGGTCTGGTATTGGTTCAAAGGCATAATGAATACCAAAAGGAGATAAACTTAACATTTGGGATAAAATACTTCCAGAATGACAACCAATATCGATACAGTTTGAATTTTGATTTAAAACCCGAGACATGATTTGGCTGATATAGGTGTCATCTTCTAGTTCGGTAGTAATATTAGCTTGCGGTTCTTTATTCATAATTGTCTGCTGAAAATAATTAAAAATTTTCCAGAAAAAGCTTTTCATTAGTTTATCCTAATTTGTAAATTATTTTGCTGATAATGCTTTCAAGTTCAATATCCGTGCCAAATACAAAATCCTGATCAGTAATTTGTTCGGCTAAACCACCTACAGAAGAAACGATACAGCGCTTTTGATATAGTTTTGCCCTGGCTAAAACTGATGATGACCATATGATTCTGTAAGGACAAACAACATAGTCTGATGCACTAATCCATAAATCAAATTCTTCATCTGATAAAAATTTCTCAATGATTGTGATGTATTCACTTCCATGGGCTTTTTCTTTGAGAGTTTCCATATAATTTCTATCTGCTTCTGTTTCTACCCTGATGGAACCTACAACATACAAATGAGTATTCTTGATGAGTGATAGTCTGTTAAATACATCCACTACTCTGTCAAAGCCCTTGGAATGTTGGACGAAACCAATACAAAGAAATACAAGTGTATTTTCCTTAATTTTACTCAGTTGAAGAGATGTTCTAGCAGATGATTGTTCTAGGAGTGTGTGCTTTTGGAAGTGATTACCGTGACCAAGTAGAAATAATCTATTAGTTTCTTGCAGTCCATAATGTGATGCACAATCTATTAACTCACTTTTAGTATGAAAAAATACTTTTGGGCTGGCTAGCCAACGAAGTTTTTCTAATAAAAAATATAACCTTTTAATTAATAACCCTTTCTTCGGTAATAACTCGGCTTCATGACATATGATGCTGATTTTACCCCAAAATATTAGATATAAAAGCAAAAAAACAATATTGGTAATAATTGTGTCTCGGTTAGATTTAAAGAAAAAACTTCTGTGATAGTTGATAATTAATTGATCACATTTCCAACGGAAAAACAAGAGGTAAATGGGATTTATTCCTCCTCCTAAATTCAGCTTGATATCAGCATTTGCCTGCAGATTAACGGAAACAGTAGTAACTTGATGTCCTTGACTAACTAAATAAGCAACTAATTGAGAACCATAACTAGCAATACCACAATGTTCAGGTGGATAAGTAGAGACTATATATATTTTTTGAGATTTCCCACTAGATTCAACCAGGTTTTCTTGGTTAGATAATTCATTTAGCTGATGAGAATTATATTGATTATTAACATTTTGATGTAAGCTGGATATATATTTTTTCTGCTGTAAGTACTTCTTACAAAGCAGCATTCCCAGATTTGATGAAATTTTTTCCCAAGAGTATTTTTTCTCTACCAAGTTCCTAGCTGATTGACTAAGACTTTTAGCATAATCATGGTCTTGTAAAACTTTTTGAATCCCGTTTATAAATTCATTTTCGTTACAAATGTGTATAGTCGGGTTTTTTAGCTGCAAAATACCCCTAGCACCAATTGGTGTTGAAATGACAGGTAAACCAGCAGCCATAAAGTCAAACATCTTGATATTTGTACCTGAACCGGAAAACATAGGGTTAATGGCTAGATCAGATGCAGCTAAATAGTTAAGTTTTTCACTTTCCTTCAAAAACCCTGTGAGAATAACATTAGTAATGTTTCTTTGTTGCAGTTCGCCGTTGCTAAATTGATCACAGACACCGCCACAGATGGCAAAATGTATATTAGGTAAAGCTGGAGCTAATTCATCAATAATAAACCTGGCTGCTTCAATGTTGGGTAGATAAGAGCTACCCATAAAAATAGCCATTGGAGTATCTCCTAAATTTAATTTTTTCTTGGCTATTTTTTTCTGACTACCACTTACATAGGGAATTTTATCTGTAAATACACCATTAGGAACAATGGCTATTTTACTAAAGGGAATATTATATAATTTATTAAATAATTCTCTATCTTCCTGGGAACAAGCCAGAATTAAATCGCAGTTGTGACACAGAGCATATTCTATGCTCACTACATTTTGAGCAATTTCAGTTCCTAACCCACCATCATCTAATAAACTCGTTCTTAATAAACCTTCCACATTCTGAGAATCGTAAACGACAAGCTGGGAAGGGTGTCGTAAGGAATCCTTGACTAATGGGTAAACCCAGGGATGAGAGAAAATTACAATATCTGATTCAGCGACTTTGCTTTTTGCAGTTTCGACAAATTCACTAGAATGATGCCCTAGCAAATTAAAGCAAGAATCTATAATTGTTTTACCACCCAAGCGGGACTGCAATTTAGCACATTCAACAAAGTGTTGCTCACTCAAAGGAATATCAATTTCCTCTAAAGTTTTACTCAACCGATGATGTCGATATTTTTCTCCCTCCCAGTCATAGGATCCGATATATGTAGTAGGAAGACACTCACCCATGCCGTGATATAGTCCTAGTAGGCGGAGTCTCCCACCCCCAATAGGTGGATCAATGGGTTGCATATCTAAAACAGTCACTCGGAAAATTTGTTTTTGCGTCATTTTGATTAACTTTTGTTATTCATTGTTATTTTGCAAAACACTTAATAACCTCTGAGATATATTTGACCAGTTAATGTGACTAATGGCAACTTTTCCCCGATCGCCCATGATTTTAGCTTGTTCTGGGTTTTTAATGAAGTATTCTATGGCTCTAGCGATTTCTTTGGGTTTAGGCGCAACCACTAAACCATTTATACCGTCCTTAACAAACTGTAAAGATTCTCCAGAATCTTGGCAAGTAATCACTGGTTTAAAATGAGAAAAAGCCTCTAAAGTTACATAGCCATAATCTTCTCTGATGGGTACAAAGGGTACTACTAAAGCATTCGCATATAAGTTTAACAGTTCTTCATCGGAAACTCGACCTAAAAATTCTATCCGCTGATCTGTCTCACTGAGTGTGCGTAATTCTTGCTCCTGTTCTCCCGTACCGGCAATTTTGAGGCTCATGGGGTACCGGAGGTGAGCCATTGCTTTAATCACTAAATCTACCCGCTTCCAGCGGTGTAGCCTTCCTGGTAAAAATATATGGTCATATTTCCCCCTGCTAAAATTGTTTAATACTAGTGCTGGATGTAAAACTTCACTTTTTACACCGTTCCACTGCATTAGTCTTTGACTAACTTCGTTACCAATAGTAAAAACTTTTTTAGTTCTTGGAGGTCGTAAGGCTCCTGTGTCTATTTGTTGAATAGTTTCTCTTTGAGTTTTTAAAACTTGATTCCCTTTACCAAATTCCTGCTCAAACATATCATAAAATACTCTGATTGTATGAACCAAATAGCATATATGATTAGGATGACGCAGCAAAAAAGTAGGAGCCTTGGTAGAAATTACCCCATCATAAGCAGAAAGGTCTAAATCATAGCAACGTAAATATGATTCTTGTATGGTTTCAAAGCTAGATTCATCAATTAAGACCTCAACCATATCTGCAGATGTAGTTGTGGTATTGAGGGAATTGACGAGACCTGTAAAAAACCTTTCCGCGCCTCCAGTTTCCCCACCTATCATACGTGGTACTACAACTGCAATTTTGTAGCTACTCATGTTTATAACCTACAATTGCATAATCTTGGCAACCATAAAAGTAATGATTAAAGCGTTGGGCTAAATCTTCACCTGCAACTTGTTGATTCTCTGGATATGGATGTAATTTCATCACTTGGATATTACATAAACCAGATATTTCCGCCATAAACTGAATTGTGGCGCTAGGTAATGGATGGTGATGGGTGGGATCTAAATAAAAATTATTGCTACCTACTAAAACATTCTCAGGATTGGGAGTTTCAAAAATTACTAACCCCTGGGGTTTCAGCACCCTGACTGTTTCTGCAAATAACCGCATCAATAGTTTAAAGGGTAAATGTTCAATAATATGAAATCCTGTGATAGCACCCAAACTGTTTTCTGGTACAGTTTGTAAATAATCGATGACATCTGCGGCTATAACATCCAAAGCTCTGGCTTGACATTGCTCTATCATCACTCTATTGATATCTATACCTTTAGATATATATCCAGAGTCCCTGAGTAATTCTAACCATTCACCCCGCCCACAGCCTACATCTAAAATAGGCGCGTCTGGTGTGCCAATATTAGCTTGCTCAATCAGAGGTAAATACACTTTTAATCTATTTAATATATCTTCACGGCTCCCCCGGAAATAATCTTCAAAAGCCACATAGAAAGCATCTAACAAATGTTCATCTTCATTCACAAAGGTTTGTAGCTGTTCTTGATCAAAAGGTGCAGGTAATCGTCGCCGTGCTTCCTCCAAAAATAATCCTATTAACCGCTTCTGGTGCATGAGATCATTTTTGACATAGCTGTCATTTCTGATATAATCCTCATGGGTGGTTTCTAGTTGAGTATCTACTGTCTGTAGGCGCTCATGGGTGGTTTGTAATTGAGTATCTACTGTTTGTAAATGCTCATGGGTGGTTTGTAATTGAGTATCTACTGTCTGTAAATGCTCATGGGTGGTTTGTAATTGAGTATCTACTGTCTGTAAATGCTCATGGGTGGTTTGTAATTGAGTATCTACTGTCTGTAAATGCTCATGGGTGGTTTGTAATTGAGTATCTACTGTCTGTAAATGCTCATGGGTGGTTTGTAATTGAGTATCTACTGTCTGTAAATGCTCATGGGTGGTTTGTAATTGAGTATCTACTGTCTGTAAATGCTCATGGGTGGTTTGTAATTGAGTATCTACTGTCTGTAAATGCTCATGGGTGGTTTGTAATTGAGTATCTACTGTCTGTAAATGCTCATGGGTGGTTTGTAATTGAGTATCTACTGTCTGTAAATGCTCATGGGTGGTTTGTAATTGAGTATCTACTGTCTGTAAATGCTCATGGGTGGTTTGTAATTGAGTATCTACTGTCTGTAAATTTTCATTAAGCTGTGTTTTTAAGCTAGAGATTTCTGCTATTAGTTGTTGGTTAATAACTACAGATTCTCTGAGAGCTTGGAGCAAATTAAAATTTATTTCTCTTTGGTCTTTGAAGAGAAAATTTAATAACTTTAAAGTCGCTTTTTGTAATTTTTTGCTCAGATTAAAAGGAAAGCGGTTGAGTTTATCAGGCCATTTGGTGCGAGTATATGCCCTATCCTCAGCATTTTTGAGGAAAGATTCAATATAGCTCAGGTGTAATGTCAGATTACTTGTATCTGCATAAGATGATTTTATGACTCCTTGAGGGCGGCCTTTTCTTTTAGCCACCTCATCGCGGATCTTGGCCATTAATTCATCAACATTAATTTCGGGATTGTTTTCTCCGATCATCGCTCAACATATCTAACTAAATTAAGATGTATCCTATCATCCAGTGAACAGTGACTAACATGGTTTAAAAACTATTTATAGCTCTCCCTTCAAGATAGGTGTGGTTTAAATGTATCATTTGTGGTGACAATTTCAGCAATTTTGGGTAAATTTTGGCAGCAACTAACTATTCTCACCCATCGCGATCGCCATGGAAAACCAAAAAACGTACGGGCGATAGCGAAGCGCTGCTGCAAGCAGATCGCACCAGCGCTGGTAATAAACCAGCCGGGGAATAAATTCCCCGTCTGAAAGCAAAAGTCCACTAGAAGTGGACTAGTAGGTAACATAAAATACTCTAAGCAATGATTTTTCACCCTATTTTCCCTGTGAAAATTAACACTCAGTCGGATTGCTCCGACTTAAGCTATTAGACAGGGGTTTCTAACCCCTGGCTGCGG
>NZ_CP063311.1:298027-305608 GCF_015245355.1 Anabaenopsis elenkinii CCIBt3563
TTGACTATGGGCAATGATTTTTTACCCTATTTTCCCTGTGAAAATTAACACTCAGTCGGATTTATCCGACTTCAGCTTTCAGACAGGGGTTTCTAACCCCTGGCTGCGGGGGACCTTGACTATAGGCGATCGCTGTTCTGACAAAAAAAAGGCATAAGTTGATTATGCCCTAGAAAAACTTATGAAAAAGGTATGTTCCTATTCATCTACCCAGCAAGAATGAAATCTGCTGTACTTAGAGCCAAGGGACCATTGAGTCGAATGAATAAATCATCTGTGAGATCAGGTGTTTGATTAGTAGCCAGGATGAAAGTGTTACCTCCCAACTGAAAGTAACCAAACCTATCAGCACCTATGAGAGTGGCTGCATTATTTGCAGCATCCGCCACATTCGCACCCGCAGGGGTAACTAGTCCTGCAAAGTCATCTGCAGTAAAGTTTAATGCTCTCAGGTTAATCTGGTCTTGTCGTGTTGCTGCAGCTCCTCCTACTCCCGGGATTGCTACCGTAAAGTCGGTAATAATATCAAAAGTTACTCTGTTCGAGTGAGCAGCAGATGTATAAATGAAGGTGTCATTACCACCACCACCTGTTAAAGTATCGGCACCAGCGCTACTTCTGAAAGTGTCATTACCATCACCACCTGTTAAGGTGTCATTAAGAGCAGTACCAGTAACTGTTAACTGTCCAGTATAGGCGGGTCCAACAGCAGCACCAGTTAACGGATCAACACCAGACCCATTAATTGTGATACCTTGGCGAGCATTTTCTGGCAGTGTGGGGGCTGCTATGATCAGGTTTCTGTCCTGATTTCCATCTCCAACTCCATCTGCCGCCCTTCCTGATCCGATAACATTGATAATTAACCCCTCGTTACCATATTCTAGGGTATCAATTCGATTGGGAGTGGTGCTTACACTGGTATTATTATTCCGGTCAGAGACTAAAGTCAGATTTCGGATGTTTTGATCTAAGGTTAAGTTAACCCGTTGCTGTGCTCCTTCAAGGGTTAATTCCCCTATATTATCTAAGCTAATTCGATCATTTTGATCAGCACCTCTGAGGGTAACATCACCTGCTGGAGCTGTTGGAGTTACAAATTCAAAGCGGTTAATACCGGTGATTTGCCCAGCATCTGCGGTCAATGTGGTTCCATTCAAGCGCAGGATTTCAATACCTTGAGCACGGTTATTGATGACAGCAACATTAGTGGGTAGTTGAGCATTACCTGTAGGTGTCAAATCAGCCAGAATGTTAAGAGCTGCACCTTGTCTAAGTTCTAAAGTATCTGTTCCGTCGCCACCTTGGAAAGTTCCGTTGCGCCCAAAGAATCGCCCTGCATTGAATATGAATGTGTCATCTAAGGCGGTACCAGTGGCATTCAAGTCCGCAGTGAAGTTTCTAGCATCAATAGTAACACCGTCTTCAGCATCTTCTGGAAGCTCAATTCCCCTGATGGTTAAAGCTCTCTCTTGAGTTCCCAGAGCATCAGCCCCTGTTGGACTTGTTAAAACGTTAATTCTTAATCCATCAACATCAGATACTAGTCTGGTAATAACATTTCTACCGGCAACAGTAGCATTATTAAATCTGTCAGAGGTTAAATTCAGAGTTGCAGGTGAGTTTTCTAAGGTCAAATCAACACTTGCTTGTGCTGCTCCTCGGAGGTTTAATGTCCCTGTACCATCTAGGGTGAACCTATCATTAGCAGCAGCATTGCTGAGGTTGACCGTGTTAGCGGCAAACTCATATCTGTTAACAGCAGTAATTCTGCTAGCGTCTACTGTAACAGTAGGTACGTTACCACCCGGATTTCCCTGCAAGCGCAAGATTTCAATACTCTGAGCCGCGTTAACAGCATTGAGTAAAGGAGCGTTGGTGTTGTTCATAACAACAGCAGCATCACTTCTCAATACTAATGTATCTGTACCATTACCACCATTAACTCTGTCCTGAGTATCAAAGTTAGCAAGCACAAACCCAATAGTGTCATCACCGGAACTACCTGTGAAGTTAACCCTACCGTTATTAAAGGTTAATTCTACACCGCCACTGTTAGCTGAGGCATTAACAGTTGTCTGTGCAGTGCGGTTTAAGGTAATTTCGCTGGTAACTTCTAGCCTTGCATCCCCGCTAATATTGATGTTTCTGACAGATGTGTTTTCTCCGTTTGGTAGTAGAGGACCAAATACAGGAAGGGTCGTAATTCTGTTCACCCCATCCTCAAATTCACTTTCCGACCTCAGGTTAACAGTCTCGACCCGATTACCTTGTATTTCCAGTTGTGTGGAAGAATCAGTCATGGAAACAGCCGCAACCGTTCCATTACCAAAGTTACCAGTGATACGACGATTGGTGACGACATTATCAATATCAAGTTCAATATCCCGTAGTCCGGCGACGGTCAAATTGCCTTGAGGATTAAACTTGACAGTGACTTTTTCCAGACCTGAACCAGCCGCAGGGCTAAAGTCAATATTTTCGCCTCGAGCGTTGATTAATTCAACGTTTTCAACACCTCGGAGAGTGGGCAAAACGCGATCAGCGTTATAATACTTGAAAGTATCTGTACCACCAGGTCCACCATCAATCCTGTCCCCTACTTGAACAGTGGCGAAAAATTGGTTCCCATTGTCCCCAATGAACACGTCATTACCACTAGTACCTACAAGATTTTCATTAGGGCTGGTGGTCAGGGTAAAGGGTGTTTGGAAGTTATCAGTCAGACCTTGAGCAACGACTACCTTATTGTTCAAAACCTCCCGATCTCGACTATCGGCACCAGCAGCCTCTAATATTTCTAGAACAACTTCCGCTCTGGAGGAATTGTTGATTCTTTCAACCCAAAAATTCCTACCTCCCTCGTCTGTAGCGCGTCCGAAAGCATTACTGTAGATTAACTCCACAAATTCACGGTTAATCAACCCGGTATATTTTTCTTGCGCCTCTTGGGAACCGATAATACTGGCGGTGATATCAGCGATAGATTTACCTTCATTCAGCTGAGAAACCCAAAAAGCTTGACCCCCCGCATCTGCGGCTCTACCCAGCAATGTTACATAAAGGGATTGCACAAGTGAGCGATGGGTCTCATTCTTAGCAGTTTCAACTCGACGATTTAAAACTTCTCTATCAGCAGGTCCTGCTGAAGCAATAATATCACGGACTACTTGAGCTCGTGTATCTACGGTGGGTGATGCGCCTAACCTCCCGACCCAAAAAGCTTTACCACCTGAATCTGCTACCCGACCAAAGGCGTTGCTGTAGATAAACTCAATAAATTCACCAGGGGTAAAACTAGCAATTCTTGCTTGTACTGCTGGTGAATTAGTCAGTTCTGTGGCGAAGGTTGTGAGAGGAGACAGACCGAGATTTAACCGCCTCGTCCAAAATGCAAAAGCTTCTCGTTCTGCTCCTCTACCAAGGAGGGCAACATAGAGGCTTTGGATGTTATTGATATTTTCGACTGTCATAACTTGGGATTTTCACTCCTTTGAAGTTGGATACTACGCAACATCACACCAGTAAAAAGAGACACTCTAATGTAAGTTCCCCTACATACAGCTTATGTTGTTAAACCATACCAAAGCATTATTTGGGCGAAAGTATAATATAATGCCAAGACATATGATCCAACATTTTGGTTTTGTTTGTCATCCATCTAAAGATAGATATTCAAACTTTTGTTTGTTCTTGTCATCCATCTAAAGACTGATATTGATTGAATACTTGTGATTTAGTACCTATGTCCATGGATCGGGATGAAAAATCCCCGAAACCTAGGTAAAATATGGATATTAGATATTAATGTTTTTCTGAGTAAAGGTGTAGGATCTTATTTTTTCTCATTTGTCATCTATCTTTAGATAGATTTTTTAATACTCCTAGTCATAATTTACCCCATGAAAAAATGAAAATCCTTCTTGATTACCTCTAGAGGTAATCAAAAAGGATGAGATGAGAGGTTGTTTGATCAGTTTTCAGCCATAATTCTCATGATATTTCCCTCCCCCAGGGGAGGGTGAGGGAGGGGTAAAACAATATTTGAGACCTGTAACTATTCTTTCTTTCCTAGTTCCACAGGGTTTTGGCAAAGATTGAACCTAATACAAGATTGTAAATCTATCAAGCCATCACAGGAACTACCGTTATGGACTTCAAAAACTAGCAGTTCATCCACCCAGTCATAACTTACCCCTGTTTCGGAATGTATACCCACAGTAATCGTATAAACTCCCCTATTCATCAAGCAGGGAACTTGAAACACAACTTGCAATTGTTGATTTTCTTGAATATCCGGTAATTTAATCTGCTGTAAGTGGGTGTTAGTACCATAAATTACCAACCCCATGAGATTTCTTAAAGATATACCAACAACTAAATCAGAAAGTTCCCCTTGAGCTAGGATTAATATACTAATTTCAAAACTCTTACCCGTCTCTAGTTTGGTAACTGCTTCACCCTGGTAATCCAGAATAGTTACCTCTTGAATTACTGCTAGCTGATTACCATGCCTACTTACACCATCATGATGATTATTTTGACTGATATGATCAGGCTGGTCAACTAATTGGGCGCTCTGGGTGATTCTGGTTTCAACTGCCGGTTGATCATCTGCGCTTAATAAAGCAATATAATGGTTAACCACATCATTAGGAGTACCTATTTCTAGCATTCTGCCACAATTCATCAATATAGCGCTATGACATAACATTTTCACACTACTGGCATCATGGGAAACAAATAATATAGTTACGCCCTGTTCTTTGAGGTGACGAATTCGCTTCATACAGCGAGCTTGAAACTTTGCATCCCCCACAGCTAAAGCTTCATCTACTATCAAAATACTCGGTTGTGTATGAGCGACTACCGCAAAAGCTAACCTCACCACCATCCCACTAGAATAAGTCTTCACAGGATGCTCAATAAAATCTCCAATTTCCGCAAAAGCTGCTATGTCATCAAACTTCGCTGCTATTTCTTCTCGACTTAAGCCTAAAATTTGACCATTAAAAAATACGTTCTGTCTCCCAGTAAACTCTGGGTTAAACCCGCTACCTAGTTCTAGGAGGGCGGATACCCTACCATTGACAAACACTTCACCTGTAGTGGGGGTGAGGGTTCCGGCGATAATTTGTAAGAGTGTGCTTTTACCAGAACCATTTTGACCAATAATTCCTAAAGTTTCCCCCCGGGGAACCTGTAAATTTATATCCCGGAGCGCCCAAAATTCCTGGGCGTAGTTTTTATTAGGTAGTAGAATTTCCTTAAGCTTATCTACTGGACGAGGATAACGCTTGTAAGACTTGGAGATGTTCTTTAGTGAAATGGCAATTTCCTCACCCATACCATCCTAATTAATTGGTAAAAACTTTGCTACAGGACATCAGCAAAAGCCGGACGCAGCTTTTTATAAACGGTAAATCCAAAACCAAATATAATCAAGGCGACTAAACTAGCAACCCCCCATTCTCCCCAATGTTGCACCTTTCCCACCAAAATTAAATCACGATATACCTCCGCGATGGACGTGAGGGGATTTAGCCAAAATACCCAATTGCGCCACCCTTCGGGAATTGAAGTAGCGGGATAAATAATTGGTGTTAAATACAACCACATATTTAAAACTACCCCCAGGGTTTGGGGAACATCACGCAAAAAAACCGTTAGACCCGCTGCTAAATAACCCAAACCAGTAGTTAGCAGTAATTGGGTTAACCAAACTAAGGGTAACAGCGCCAGGGTAGTATGTAAAGTATGAGTTTGGACAGCTACAAACACAATCAACGCCATCAAACCAAAAGAACTTTCAATGAAAGTAGATAAAATTGGTACCAAGGGTAACAAAGCCAGGGGAAAGACTACCTTCTTAACTAAATTTGGCTGTCCTACCACGCAACCAGCAGACTGGATGAGTCCCCCAGAAAAAGCAATCCAGGGAAGCAACCCCGCAAATAACCACAATCCAAAGGTAAAATTATTTTCCGGAAGGCTAGTGAGGCTTAACTTGACCCTCAAAACAATGGAAAATACGTAAGTATAAATTAGCAACTGTGAAAGCTGATTTACCAATGGCCACAAATTCCCCAGGATTGACCCCTTATACCGGGCTTCTAAATCTCGTCTGACTAGGGTTCTGAGTAAATCCAACTTAGCCCTGAACTGCTGATTTATTGGCAGTATACTCCTCAGCTTCCCTGGGTGTCCCATAATTCCCACTCATTAATCCTTACTCATGACTGATTACTAATAGCGTTTTCTGATTATAATGCTTAACATACCCGACTTCTGTTAGAAATCGGGTATCTGACTAATAATAAACTACAGATGAGACTGTAACCATATTTGCAAATCAGCCACAGTGGTAAAGTCCAGCAAGTCCTCACCCAAAGCCTCAATCTGTGATAAAGATAACCCCTGTATCTGTGATCCACACTGGGGGGAAACCTCACCCAAACGACGATTTAATAACCGCATCACCAAAGATAAAGCTTCCTGTGTGCGACCCTGTTCCAGACCTTGTGTGCGACCCTGTTCCAGACCTTCTTCCAGACCCTCTTCCTTAGCTTCCCGTATAGCTCTAGGTTCCACTAAATCCAATCCCAACATAGAGACAATTTCCTCTCTACTTAAGTTTGTAAACTTGTAAATAATAATTGTCGTCACTAAATCTATTATGGCTGTTTGTGACTCTTGCTGTGCTTGTGTGAGTAAAAACCTGGCGGTGTCTATAGCTTCTGTTCCTTCCTTCACAGTCAGCAACATCAACCCTAAGCCCAAACTTTGTTCCTCCACATCCCCCAACTCATCTAAATAGATTCGGTGTACTTGTCCTCCCAACAGTAGGGAACGATGAATGTTTAAATTACTAGGTTCTAAATTCCGAGAGCCAAAAATAATCACCCCTACCCAGTCATCATAACGAATCGAGTGACGGTATAAAAACAGAGATAATTCCGAAAAAAACCGAAAATACAAATCTTCATCTTTTTGAAACTGTACCTCCGCCAAAAATACTATAGCAGGGGGCAGGGGGCAGGGGGCAGGGGGAAGCCTTGAAACGCTTGAATTTCAATGGTTTTATCTTCTGTTTGTGTCCTAACCACCTTGGCGGTTGCTATACTTGAGAATCTGCATCATCCGGGGGTAAAAATACCCCATCAATGCGGAAGGAAGTTTCTTTGACTTCCACAGACTCAAACTGATAATTAGTAGCTCCTGGGGGTGGTTCCACTAGTTCAAACAATAAACCGGGAAATTGCTTAAATAGTTTGTAAAAAATAGAATCCCGTCTCATGGGTGGTTTTGATATATTTATAGGTGTAAAGGCTCCAAGTTTACCTAGGGTGGAATAATATCATGTCCGAATAAACTATCCGGGTCTATGCCTTGGGATCTCAGATACTTTTCGAGTCTATCAGCCCGTAGGCGTTCTTGTTCGGCCCGTAGGCGTTCTTGTTCCGCTAAATCTGCTAATTCTGTAGGTATGAGTAACTTAGCTCCCGTATCTAAACGATAGAACCGTAACAGTTCCCCTTCTGCTTCTAACCGCAATTGCAGAGGTTGACATATGCGATCGCT
>NZ_CP063311.1:308892-522690 GCF_015245355.1 Anabaenopsis elenkinii CCIBt3563
ACATCTGGGGCGACTCTGAGTTTAGGGAATCCCTGAACATAATAGAGAAATTGATCAGCCAAGACTGTGGCTTGTTGACCGGCGAGGTATTGTTTAATCACCTCTAGGGTAGTCAGAATTGCATACAGATGTATATAAGTTTCTGCCAAGGGTTCTCCGTCGGAACTAGGATATTCTATTTGGGGATTAACTACTGTGGTGGTCATGGCTACCTGCTACTCTGGTAGGTTGTTGGGGTCTATGCCTTGGGACCTCAGACATTCTTCCAATATATCAGATCCTTGTGGGTTGGGTTGTGACTTTTTATTGACCGTCAGTATGCAAACTCTTTTCCATCATGACCCAAATCTATTACCGCAGGGTCACTGATTCAGGTAAACTGAGACTTGGTTTATTGCATTGTGACTAAGTATGGAAATTGGACAAAAGGTAAAAGTTTTTCGTTTGCGCGATCGCGTGTCTGCTACTATTGCCAAAAAACTCGGACAAATCGGCATTATTCAAGGCTACAAAGTCGCTGATGGCTGTGGAATTGGTGTAGTGGTACTGTTTGACGACAATTCATCTACTTGGTTTTTTGAAGATGAAGTCAAACCAGTGTAATAGATAGAACTCAAAGCAGAAGCTAAGAGTATTTGCCTAGTGCTAAGTTGGAGTAGAACAGATTGCTGGGAAAAAGAGAATCAACTAATGTCCCTGATATTGACATTTTTGGGCAAAGGTGGTACAGAACGGACTAAGATTGCGATCGCCACCGCCAAGTTATTGGCAAACCAAGGTAAGCGGGTACTTCTAGCAGGGTTAACAGAACCAGTTTTACCTATCTTACTGGAGCAACCCATAACCCCTGACCCCCAGGAAATTGCCCCCAATTTACAGGTAGTGCAATTGAAATCCTCTGTATTGCTAGAACGCAGCTGGGAAGAGGTGAAAAAACTGGAGGCGCAATACCTCCGCACACCCATCTTCAAAGATGTTTATGGTCAAGAACTGGTAGTATTACCAGGGATGGACAGCGCCCTAGCCTTGAATGCGATCCGCGAATATGATGCCAGTGGCAAATATGACGCGATTATCTATGATGGCACCGGTGATTCTTTTACCTTGCGAATGTTGGGGATGCCAGAATCTCTGAGTTGGTATGTGCGGCGATTTCAGCAATTATTTGTGAACTCCGATTTAGGGAAAACGATTGCGGAATCGCCCTTAATTCAGCCGCTAATTAGCAGCTTTTTTAATGTCAACTGGACAGCAGATAACTTTGCTCTACCCACCAACCAGGTGAATAATTTCTTAGACAAGGGAAAAGCAGCTCTTGCAGATCCTCATCGCGTGGCGGCCTTCTTAGTGACTACACCAGACCCACTACAAGTAGCAACTGCTCGTTATTTGTGGGGTAGCGCTCAACAAATCGGTTTAACCGTGGGTGGTGTGATGGTGGTGTCACCCACAGATCAAGTCAACCTCTCGGAAGAATTTAGACCTCTGACGGTGAGCGTTGTTCCCGACTCTCCCACAGGGGAATGGCAACCTTTAATAGATGCTCTACCCAACTTTGTCGAACAAGCACTACAGGCTCCCAAACCCATTGAAATTGACACCCATAACCGTCAAGTCCGCCTATTCTTACCAGGATTTGACAAAAAGCAAGTCAAACTGACCCAATATGGCCCAGAAGTTACAGTGGAAGCAGGAGACCAACGGCGTAATCTCTTCCTACCCCCGTCCCTAACTGGTAGACAGGTAACAGGAGCCAAATTTCAGAATAATTATTTGATAATTTCTTTTTAAGTCCTGGGTACTGGGAATTGGGTCATCAAAACCATCTATTCCCCATTCCCTATTCCCTATTCCCATTCATAATTAAGTCTGATGTCAGAATCAACACCTATTAAACCTAATTCCCAGCCAGCAGAGGCTATAGATTCAGTTAAAGCCAACCAGGAAATGACAGCAGTTACTGACCGCAGTGCCAAAACTCGCCAGTTACTGGGTATGAAAGGCGCTGCACCGGGGGAAAAGTCCATCTGGAAAATCCGCTTACAACTGATGAAACCCATCACCTGGATTCCCCTGATTTGGGGGGTGGTCTGTGGTGCGGCCTCTGCGGGTAACTACACCTGGACCTGGGAAAATGTCTTGAAGGCGGCGGCTTGTATGTTGCTTTCGGGTCCTTTACTCGCAGGTTATACCCAAACTCTCAATGAATACTATGACCGGGAAATTGACGCGGTGAATGAACCCTACCGCCCCATTCCTTCTGGTGCTATTCCCTTACCCCAAGTCATTACCCAAATTTGGGTATTGTTAATCTCAGGAAATATCCTCGCCTTTGTACTAGATGTTTGGGCAGGTAATGAATTTCCCACCATTACAACTATAGCTATTCTGGGTTCTTTTATTGCTTATATTTATTCCGCACCACCATTAAAGCTCAAACAAAACGGTTGGTTAGGCGGTTATGCTCTTGGTGCTAGCTATATGGCTTTTCCTTGGTGTACGGGTCATGCGTTGTTTGGTGAACTGAATTGGAAAATTGTCGTTATCACTGTGGTCTACAGCTTGGCTGGTTTGGGTATTGCCATTGTTAATGATTTTAAGAGTGTGGAAGGCGATCGCCAGTTCGGATTAAAATCATTACCTGTGATGTTTGGTGTCACCAGAGCCGCTTGGGTCTGTGCAACCATGATTGATGTTTTTCAAGGGGTGATTGCAGTTTACCTGATCAGTATTCATGAAAACTTGTATGCCGCCATTTTACTGTTGTTAATCATCCCCCAAATCACCTTCCAGGATATGTATTTCCTGCGTGACCCTCTGAAAAATGACGTTAAATACCAAGCTAGCGCTCAACCCTTCCTAGTCTTGGGAATGCTGGTGGCTGGTATAGCTCTGGGTCATGCTGGCATTTAGTTTCTCTAGCTAGAGGAAAAAAATGATGAGTTAGGAGTTAATATACTTCTAACTCTTAATTTTGATCAGGAGTTACCGTGTTAGAGTTAATCAATCTTTGCATTCGGGCTATTCAACCATTATTAATCCCTATTTGCTTTGTTACCGCTTGGACTGTAATTACTCTGTTTGCTTGGAGTCTCTGGTCAGCAGCTCGAGATAGTGTGACCACAGCCAAACAAATGCATCAAATACCCTGCCCTAACTGCCAATTCTTTACCAATAATTACCGCCTAAAATGTACTGTACACCCATCTACTGCCAGTACAGAAGAGGCTATTGATTGTTCTGACTATCAACCAAAAACCAATCCCATGCTTTACTAAAACAGGCAAGGGAGAACCGCTGATGATAAAAAGCTGATTTATGCTAGTTCAAAACCTCAAAGACTGTCAAGAATTCATTGCCGGAGATAATACCATTCTCCGGGAACTACTACACCCTGATAAGCAACCCCTGGCATTAAGGTATAGTTTAGCTCATGCCACCTTACCAGTGGGGAAAACCTCTCAACCCCACTCCCTCACCACTTCAGAAGTGTATTATATTCTCAGTGGAGAGGGAGAAATGCACATTGATGATGAAACTCAAATAGTCAGTTCAGGAGACGCAGTCTATATTCCTCCCCATACCAGGCAATTTATCCGCAACTGTGGTGTGGAACCCTTGGTATTTATTTGTATTGTTGATCCAGCCTGGCGCAAAGAAGACGAGACAGTGTATGATAATACCTAAGACATCAGTTACTTAAAGTTTTAATTTTTCCTGAAATGGGGTAAATACCGGTACTAATTCCCGGCGACTGACAACCAGGGTAGGAAAAGAGCGATCGCTATAATCTTCCCCTGATGACAAAGGAAATGGCTCATCCTGGAGCGGTATCCAGCTAGCACCCGCAGCCTGAACAATCACCCAAGCCCCGGCGATGTCCCAAACCTTGGGTGTAGCTTCAATACCACCTAATGCAGCCCCTGTACCAACTGTGAGGAAATTATAGCTAGCTACACCCAGCATCCGAATTTTACAGGGAAAGTCAGTGGTAATCACGGAAGTGCTACGGGAACAAAGGTTAAAAAAGTGATTTTTAGTGGCTGTATCACTACTGCTATGGATAGGATGATGGTTGAGGAAAGCCCCTGAAGGTGTTGCTAATCCCGAGGAACCAGCCCAGAAACCATGAAAAGCTTGACCTAGTGGGGGGACGTAAACATAGCCAAAAATGGGTGTACCTCGATACAGCAGACCCATGGAAATTGACCAAATGGGAAGACCCCTAGTAAAGTTAGTTGTGCCATCCAAAGGGTCTATGACCCAGCACCACTCTGTATCGGGGAAAACTTTGTCACTCTCTTCGCTTAAAATACCATAACCGGAAAAATGAGAAGCGATCGCATCACAAATTTCCTGATCAGCCCATTTATCGGCTTGGGTGACTAAACTACCGTCAGCTTTTTGGGAAGCCTGGACTTTCCCAAAATCTTGCATGAGTTGCTTACCTACTCTGGTGGTAGTGGTTTCGGCAAAGTCGAGAATTGTTGTCCAAAAATCATTCATGAATTAATTCTTACCCATATTTAGTCTAAATCAGTTTCTAAAACCGAGGCGATCGCCTGTTTGGCATTGGTTTGAAATTCCCTGACATTGACGCGGTTGAGGAACCACACAGCCAGCAGCATTCCCAGTGCTTGGATTCCAAAAACTAAACTATAAGCCATTAATGTTTGTGAGAAAATTCCTTTCCCCAAATCCAACACAGCACCGCCACTCACAGTAGCCACACCGCGGGAAATTGCTTGTGCTAAACCCCAAGCGCCGATAAATGTCCCAGCTGTTTCTGCTGCGGTTAAATCTAACATTAAACTAATCGCCCCGGTTGTCGTCATACCAGAGGTGAGACCATAACAAAATAACGCCCCTTGCAGCAGTTTTTGATTGGCAGTAAATCCTGCTAAAATGATCAATACAAAGGAAAATGCCACCAAAAAACACCCCAACTTAGCAGTTTTTTGTTTACCTAAACGTGGTACAACTAGGAATCCTGTAGAACCCAGACCAATCAGCGTCCCTACTCCCGAATAAGCATTAAGTCTAGTAGTTTCCCCCACAGACATACCAAAAACTTCACCACCATAAGGTTCAAGCACAGGCTCTTGCATAAACAAACTGATGGTGAGAACCAACAAAAAGCTAAAAAATAAACCTGTTTGGCGACTAGCAGTCAGTACTTTTAGGGCTGTTTGCAGAGTAATTTTGTCTTCTCGTGCGATCGCAGTTGAACGCAAGACATAACGAGAATATTTTTTTTCCACATTGTATGTGGATAATACAGCTAAACCAAAAACCACAGCTGGGAGGATGAAAAATAGGCGGTTAATTGAGTTTTGTAATGCTGCTAACTGTTCAGGTTGACTGTACAGAGATGTTAAGGTTGTGTCTAACACTTGTGCCTCATTGCCAGGTGCTGGTAATAACACAGAACTGATAATTGCACCAATGACAATACCCACCATTAACATTGACCAGACAACACCCACTAATTGAGAGCGATTGTCTTCATCGGAAACATCTACTAACAAAGCCGCAAAGGGAGTAGAACTAGAACTCAAAGCCAATCCATAGAAGGCAAAAATCCCCGCTAGCAAAGCCACCCAACCATAGGTTGGTAATGTCCAACCCTGAGCATAAAAACTGGCTCCTAATTGCCAAGTTACTTGTACTGCTAAAAAAGATGTAGTGACGAATACAGCAGCGCCCAAGCAAATGTAACCGGTGCGATGATATCCTAATAAAGGTTTGGCATCAGACATTTGACCAAACCAGAGTCTGGCGGGTGCAACCAGTTGGTGCATGGCTATAGTTCCAGCTACCAAAGTGGCTGGAAGTGCTAATTCCTTAATCATAATTCGATTCAGCACCCCCAGAGTTAGAAGTGACATGATACCCAATCCCATTTGAAATAAGCCTAACCGAAACATGGTCAGTACACTAACTTTGGGTATAATCTGGGAGTTGGTTTGAGAATCAAATACTTCGCCGCTTGCCATAGCTATTTTTCAAGTTGGGTTACACAATTGAGAATGTCATAAACGATTTCATAATAGTTACTAAAAATATAGTCAAATATTTTTAGCTTGGTAAGGTCTAAACCTGACTGGGCTAACTACAAGCCTCTCTACTGAGTTTCCATCAAAGATAGAGTCCCCAGCTACCTTTCTTAATATATTTAGGGAACCATTCAAGTCTGCTGAATATATTTTCCCAGACTTAGAGGATGTTTAATAAGTTTTCAACAGGTAATTTTTATCTTAGGGAACAGGGAACACCGGAAGGAATAGGAAGGAATGGAGAACACACAAAAAACAATAAAATCCAGTCCCCTCCCCTTACAACTATCCATTACCCGGATCTTTCTTAACATTCGTGAGAGCGATCGCTCACAAACCCCCAAACCTTAATCCTCCGTTGATGATTCTCAATAAAATAAGGGTTGTATCAAGAAGAATAAGGTACCTTTTGTCAAGAGTAGGGAAATTTTCAAGGGTTGAAACCGTTGCCACATAAATGTTTCAAGATTGTTAACAAAGATGTGAGTAATGGATAGTCAGATGAAATTTTACCAATACAAGAACAATATTTTGCAGCAAACCAAGGATATAATCAAGTAAAAATTAAAGCTCAGTTTATAGGAACAAATTGCCAGGGAGGAGCTATAAAAGAGCTTGAAAAGTTGATTTCAATCATCGTTCACCTAAGAAAGTTCGTTTATGGACTCTTCAGAAATCCCCGGTTTTCTAAACCGGGGAAGCTTAAATTACCTGGAATGTGACGATAAACTAAAGAAGTAAAGAAATGTAAATAAAATAAGTATTCAACATGGAAAACATCACATTAGGACAAAATGGCCCGAGTGTTACACCCTTGTGTATTGGTACTTGGGCTTGGGGTGATAAACTTTTCTGGAATTATGGCAATGGCTACGGTACCCAAGAGTTGGAGGGGGCGTTTACAGCAGCATTGGATAGTGG
The DNA here is from genome assembly GCF_015245355.1 of Anabaenopsis elenkinii CCIBt3563. GTDB lineage: Bacteria > Cyanobacteriota > Cyanobacteriia > Cyanobacteriales > Nostocaceae > Anabaenopsis > Anabaenopsis elenkinii. The sequence continues at coordinate 315,870 of NZ_CP063311.1, forward strand.
CGTGACTTTCTTTGACACTGCTGAAGTTTATGGAATGGGACTCTCAGAAAAATTATTAGGCCAATTCATGCAAACAGCATCAAAACCGGTGCAAATAGCTACGAAATTTGGCCCTTTACCTTGGCGGTTTACAGGTCAGTCTGTTTCAGATGCTTTAACCGAGAGTCTCAAACGCTTACAACTAGAGCGCATTGAACTGTATCAAGTCCATTGGCCCTTTGCTTTCTTTTTAAGTCAAGAAAGTTTGATGAATACCCTAGCCGATGAAGTGAAGCAGGGTAGAATTGCTGCGGTGGGGGTAAGTAATTATTCAGCTACTCAAATGCGAGAAGCCCATCAAATATTAGCGGCGCGGGGAATACCTTTAGTGGTAAACCAAGTCCGCTACTCTTTATTGACCCGCCAAATTGAAAGTAATGGCATTTTAGCCACAGCCCGAGAATTGGGCGTGACTATTCTGGCTTACAGTCCCTTGGCCCAGGGATTGCTCACAGGTAAATACACACCTGAGCGGGGGGAAACTCCCAATGGTGTGAGGAAGATAGACCCGCGATTTAGTAAAGAAGGTTTAGAGAAAATTGCTCCTGTTATTTCTTTACTCCACAGTTTGGGAGAAAAGTATGGTCGCACTCCTGCCCAAGTAGCCCTCAATTGGTTAATTGCTCAAGGAAACATAATTCCTATTGCCGGGGTCAAGACTCCCGAACAGGTCAAACAAAATGCAGGCGCTTTGGGCTGGAGATTAAACACGGATGAAATCGGGCAACTAGAACAGGTCAGTCGTCCTTGGTTAAGTTAACCAAGCTTAGTCTCTGACTGCATTTGACGATGACACAGAAGAAGTGTCACGGCGAGTCCGCAGCTTGGGCTTAGGAGTGCTGTGTTTGACTTCGTCTCCACCATTGCTGTCTGATTTATTCCAGGAGGAACGGTTTCTGTCACCGGAATATTCTCCACTACGACGCTTGATTAACTTCGGCTTGGATGCGGGTGCATCATCTTGGGGATCTACCCCAGATTGCAACCAAGCCGGACGGGTTTGGTCATAAGCAATTTGTAATGCAGCCGCGGCGATCGCATGAGCATCATATTGTTCGAGTAGTTCGCTGACCATGGGCAAGAATGAAGCCAGGCGTTCGCCAGTTAAGGCTTCTTTGACTTGTTCTTGTAATTTCTGGATGTGTCGCGCTTCAATCTGCGCCCGTGTGGGAATGGAAAGCACTTGCCAATTTTGGCGATTGTGGCGCTCAAATGCCTGTTGTTTGCGGCGCTCAAAGGGCTGTACCAATGAAATTGCCGTACCTTCTTTACCAGCGCGACCAGTGCGACCAATGCGGTGAACATAGGTCTCGGCGCTATCTGGCAAATCGTAGTTAATTACATGGGAGAGCAGATCGACATCTAAACCCCGTGCTGCAATATCAGTAGCTACTACCCAACGTACTTGACGATTCCGGAATCGGGTCAATAATCGCTCCCGCGCTTGTTGAGACAAGTCGCCGTGGTATTCATCTACACTGTGGCCTGCTGCTTGTAGTAGATTCGTCAGTTCTGCGGCTGTCCGTCTGGTGCGCACAAAGATTAAAGCTGTTTCTGGATCTTCCATTTCCAGAATTGGCTGTAATGCTTTAGCTTTTGTCCAGTGGCGGGGGATAAGATAAGCAACTTGATTGATTTTGTTAGGTGTGGCTTTTGGCTGTTCCACAGTGACCGTCGCCGGGTTCCGCAGGAATTTGTTGACAATCATGCGAATTGATGGCGGCATAGTCGCTGAGAATAAGGCTGTTTGCCGCTCTTTGGGGGCTTGAGATAGGATCTTGATCACATCATCAATAAAGCCCATGCTCAACATTTCATCGGCTTCATCCAAGACGAACCACTTGACTTGATCGAGTTTGAGACAGCCCCTATCTAGTAAGTCAATCATCCGCCCTGGTGTGCCTACAACCATGTGAACACCACGTTTTAGTTGCATCATTTGGCGTTCAATAGATTGACCTCCATAAATTGCCAGAATACGCAATCCTTCGTTACCTGCGAATTGGTTGATGGCATCGTGAACTTGAATTGCTAACTCACGGGTTGGCGCCAATACCATCGCTTGTACGACTTTCTGATTTACATCTAGCTGCTCTAATATGGGCAGGGAAAATGCTGCTGTTTTGCCTGTTCCAGTTTGGGATTGACCCACTACATCCCTACCTGCTAGTAGTTGGGGTATGGCTTGGGTTTGAATATTAGTAGGTGTGGTAAACCCAATTTTTTCTAATTGCTCAACACGTTTTTGTGAAATACCTAATTCTTGGAACGAAAGAGTCATTAATTCTCCTAGATTTTGTTTTTTGGTTTTGGTTTAGTAAATCTGACGGCTGTTGTATTGGTTTGCCAGATTTAAAAAAGTGTGTGCCAGCCTCTTTTAGCTGAGGATGCTACGCGGTCAGCAGCGAGGGAGATTCTGCCAAGTTGAGAGCCTGCGCTCACGCACTGAGGTACTCAATCAAAGCTACCTCTACTGATTGTGGTAACTAGTGACAACTTCACCGTAGAGGTCATATGTATCGGCATCTTGAATCGCTACTGGTACGATGGTTCCCAATTTTGCCGCCCCATCGACATATATCTGACCATCGACTTCTGGGGAAAATCTACCTGAGCGACCTATGAGCTTTCCACTTTCCGGGTGTTCTTGTTCAATCAGGACATCAACTATTTTGCCGATTTCCTGTTGATTTTTTTTAGCTGCAATTGGCCCTTGCAGCGCCATTAATCTATGCCAGCGCTCATCCATCACCTCTTGGGGTAACTGATTGGCTAGGGTGTAAGCGGGTGTGCCTTCTTCTGGTGAAAAGGTAAATGCACCCACATGATCAAATTCGTGGCGCTCGATGAATTCTAGTAGATGCTCAAAATGTTCCTCTGTCTCTCCCGGGAAACCAACTATAAATGTTGTCCTGAGTACGGCATTTGGTAGGGCTGCTTTGATGCGTTCAATAATCCCATCATTTACCCGTCCTTGCCAGGGACGATTCATTGAGCGCAGAATATCTGGATGAGAATGTTGCAGGGGCAAGTCTAAATATGGTAGTACATTCTGGTTTTCTTGGATTGCCTCTATGACATCTGGGGTCAGCCCTGTGGGATATGCATAGTGCATTCTCACCCACGGTACATCCACTCTACCTAGAGCATGAAGTAATTCGGCTAACTTTGGTTTGCCATAGATATCTAAGCCGTAATTGGTGGTGATTTGGGAAATTAAAATAATTTCCTGCACTCCTTGACTGGCTAACTGCTCGGCTTCGGCAACTATAGATTCAATAGTACGCGATCGCTGCTTCCCTCGTAGATGGGGAATAATACAAAATGCACAACCATAATCACATCCTTCGGCTACTCGCAGGTAGGCAACCCCTTCTGTTGTCGTGCGATAACGCGGTGTGGTCTCGTCAGCGATGTAGGTTGGTTCTGGACTAACCTCTTTGACTTGCTCTCCTTGTTCTACACGCTCAATTACATTCACAATCTTGTGATAATCACCCGTACCTACTAGTGCTACTGCTTCCGGCAACTCTGTCAATAATGTTTCCTGGAAGTGTTGCGCCATACAGCCGGTAATCACAACTTTCTTCTTGGCCTCTGCCAGTTCTACTAAAGTTCTGACAGATTCTTGTCTTGCTGTTTCTATAAAACTACAAGTATTAACTATCACATAGTCTGCTAACTCTTCATTCGTATCTACACTATAGCCTGCTTCTACAAGCAGCCCTAGCATATGTTCTGTATCAATTCGATTTTTCTCGCAACCCAGGTGCGAAATGGCAATGGTTGGCTTTTCACCCATATTTTGAAAACATTTTCTGTTTTTTCTAGTCAGATTAACAAGCAGCGACGATTTTGCTGCTTGTGATATACACCTTCACAGAGTCAGGCGCTAGAACAACTGTTTCTCACTGCTAGCCACTGGCTGCGGGCACAGTGCCATAGGAGATTTTCCGGCCATGTTATTATATATGTACTACTTAGTCTATTTCCCAGGGTAGGTTAAGTGTCTTTAAGTATATTTGACACTTATATTTTTAACTTGTCTGTTGGTATTTTTAATTACCGCAGCGCCTCTGTTAATTTACCCGTCGGGAAGCCGCCCACAGGGCTGGTTTTGAAAAGTCGCTACCCTCAGGGAAACCGCGCTCTCTGGGTAGGTGATTGGGACCCAGGAGTACGAGACAACGCCTAATAAAGCAGTAAACTCACCCTAATGGTCAGGCTTTGCCAACGATGGTGCGTGGGCGAGGCAGATAAACCAGGGGAAGTTGCTTTGCGTCTTGTGAGTGGCAAACTCCTCTTCTAGCCTATTTTTATCTTAACATATCTTAGAGGAGGTTTTACGATAATTTCCAACCTAGGGAAGAGGTAGTAAGACAACCAACTCAAAACACACTTGACTAGTTAGTTAAAAGTCAAGAGGAGCCAGCTCCCTGAGCGGCTTGGTGTGGACTTCAGGTGACTGGGGTTCAATAATCAACAGTCAAACAATTTCGGATTTGAGATTTGGGATTTTAGATTGACTGCATCCAAAAGAGGATACAGGTTAAGGAGAGGAGATTTTCCTTTTCCTATGACTCTCCGACTAAGACAGTGTGAGCTTGACTCTGGTCAAGGTAGACAGTAGTAGAAACGTTGAGGATTTGAGGTTGATGCTGCTCAATATTGGCCTGGCACACAGAACCACAGAATTTTCTTTGGTCTTTTTTTAGATGGACAAATCCAAAACTCACAGAATCAAAAATCTGAAATTGGCACAGTCAAACAAATTATAGACTCCAGACTGGTGGACTCTAGACCCCGCAAAGCGCCCCAAATATTAGGTATAAAACTAAGACGTGGACTTATATCAGCTATTTAAAACTCGAACACCAATTATTGGCGTGGTTCATCTACTTCCACTGCCCACCTCACCCCGTTGGGGAGGTAATCTCAAAGCGGTAATTCAGCGTGCCGAACAAGAAGCAGCAGCCCTGGCCAGTGGCGGGGTGGACGGCATTATTGTGGAAAACTTTTTTGACGCGCCGTTTACCAAAAACCAGGTTGATCCAGCTGTTGTCAGTGCTATGACTGTGGTGGTACAAAGAATCAAAAATTTGGTGACATTGCCCATTGGTTTAAATGTTTTACGCAATGATGGCAAAAGTGCAATGGCGATCGCTTACGCTACCCAAGCACAATTCATCCGGGTGAATGTATTGACAGGAGTGATGGCCACTGATCAAGGATTAATTGAAGGTGAAGCTCATCAATTACTGCGTTATCGCCGAGAATTAGGCTGTGATGTCAAAATTTTAGCTGATGTTTTGGTGAAGCACGCCCGCCCTTTGGGTTCCCCTAATCTCACTGTGGCTGTGAAGGATACTATTGAAAGAGGTTTAGCAGATGGGGTAATTTTGTCTGGCTGGGCTACTGGTAGTCCTCCTAACCAGGAAGATTTGGAACTAGCTCGTGGTGCGGCTAATGGGACTCCTGTCTTTATAGGTAGTGGTGCTAACTGGGAAAATATTGCTACTCTGATGCAGGCTGCTAATGGTGTGATTGTTTCCAGTTCCCTCAAGCGCCACGGTCGCATTGAGCAACCAATTGACCCGACTCGCGTCAGTCAATTTGTGGAAGCTGCCCATAGTCATTGGCATCCCAATGTCAATATTCAATCTATTTCTGGAGCTGTAAAAATCCATTCTTAGGCAATCCGATAGCTGGCGTCGCGCAGCCATAAAGATGGGAAGGGAAGTATTTCCGCCTATTGATGACTAAATAACACCCGAAGTAAAATATGATTCGCCGCCGTTCTACTCCTTGGATTCATCAATGGTCGCGTCCATTAATGGCCGCGATCGCTGGATTTGGGGCTTTAACCACAGGTTATATCACCATAGAAAAATTAACCGGAGGTAGTGCAGCTTGTGTGGCCCAAGCTGGAGCTAAAGGCTGTAATGATGTCCTTTCTAGTCCTTGGGCAACCATCCCCATTTTTAACCAGTCCTTACCCTTAGCCTTATTTGGGCTTTTAGCCTATGTGGGTATGGTGATTTTGGCTGTTACTCCCTTAGTTGGGAAACCAAGTGATAAAAATAGTTTAAAACAATTGGAAACCTCTACCGGGTGGTTGCTGTTGATCGGGGCGATCGCTATGTCGGTTTTCAGTGGCTATTTAATGTATCTACTGGTATTCCAAATCCAAGCCGTTTGTTATTACTGTATTGCCTCAGCTGTCTTCTCTGTGAGTCTTTTAGTTTTGAGCATTATCGGTCGTCCTTGGGAAGACATGGGGCAAATTTTCTTTACTGCTATTATTGTGGCCATGATCACACTCATTGGTACTTTAGGGGTCTATGCTGGGGTGAACTCTTCAGGGACAACTACTGGAGAATCCCAAAGAATTAGCTTTAGACCCCAATTCAATGCCGACCCAGCTTTTGGTTGGGAAATCACCACCACATCTGGTGAGGCAGAAATTCAACTAGCAAGACATCTCACAACCATAGATGCTAAGGAGTATGTTGCCTATTGGTGTCCTCACTGCCATGAACAAAAACTACTTTTTGGTAAAGAAGCTTACAAGATTCTGCAAGATAATCATACTATGGTCGAGTGTGCAGCTGATAGCCCTAAAGGTAAACCGGAAGTGTGTCAAGCAGCCAACATTAAGGGCTTTCCCACTTGGATAATTAATGGTCAAGTCTATAGCGGGGTACAAAACCTCGACGAACTGGCTAGAATTTCTGGCTACACTGGACCTAGGAACTTTCGGTATTTTCGGTGATTGATGGCGGTTGGCTTGTATCCCACTCCTTTGGTCAACAAGAATGTTGACTTTTTTTTTGCGAAAATGACTAATTAATTTTTCCAAATCAGAGGTTTTTCCCCTTGGCCTTTTTGTACCAGAGTATGGACTTGCCAGTTAGGGTCTGGTTGAGGATAGTCTAGCCGGTAGTGTCCCCCCCGGCTTTCAGTTCTAAAGGTGGCACTTTTGAGAATGAGATGGGCTATATCTAATAAATTCCGGGTTTCTGCCCAAAGTCGCAATTCTGGTTCCACATCATCTGTGATGTTAAAACTGACCGATTCATTGGGACTTAAAGAAAGTAAGAATTGACTCAAAGGCAAAGCGGCAAAATCCTGTTGCCAAGATTCTATTGTGGCAATTGCCGATTCTAAACCTGACTGTTCCCGACAAATGCCGGCACTTTGCCACAGCAAAGCTGGTAAATTGCCTCTAAGTGTTTCTAGATGGGTTTTTTGGCTTTGCCATTCATTGATATCGGCGCTGAATTCTCGGACTCGGACCATTGGTACTTCTGAAGATGGTGTCATATCTTGGAGATCAATATTTGCCATCTGCGCTCCGAAAACAATACATTCTAGTAGGGAGTTACTCGCCAAACGGTTCGCCCCATGTACTCCTGTACTGGCATTTTCACCCACGGCGTATAAACCCGGAATGTTGGTACGATTCATGAGGTCGGTAAGGATACCACCCATCCAATAATGGGCTGCTGGGGCTACAGGAATGGGTTGATGGAAGACATCAATTCCCCAATATTGACAAACTTTAACGATATTAGGAAAGCGATGACGAATTTTTTCAGGAGATATGGGGCGCATATCTAACCAGACGTGGGCGGTAGCAAGATCAACGGCGGTGTGTTTAAGATGGCTAAAAATAGCTCTACTAACTACATCTCTGGGTGCTAGTTCACCCGCAGGATGATAATCAAAAGCAAAACGCCGCCCAGTGTCATCAACCAGGTGTGCGCCTTCGCCACGTACAGCTTCACTAATCAGAAAGTGGTCTGCACCTGGTAAGGTGAGGGAGGTAGGATGAAATTGCACAAATTCTAAGTCTCGCAGAATCGCACCCGCTCGATAGGCCATGGCTACCCCATCCCCTGTACTGACTGCTGGGTTAGTAGTTTGGGCAAACACTTGGCCACCACCGCCGGTGGCTAAAACTACAGCGGAGCTGCTGATAGGGATGATTTTGCCTTGATAGAATAGGCTAATTCCCTGACACCTCCCGGTTTGGGGTTCGAGCCACAAATTCAAAGCCAAAGCTTGCTGGATCACCTCAATGTTTTGGCGGCGCAATACTTGTGCTGTCAGGGTCGTGGTGACTTCCCTACCTGTACTATCGGCGGTATGGAGAACCCGGGGATGAGAATGGGCGGCTTCTAAGGTTAAAGCTAATGCTTGACCGTTACGGTCAAAAGCTACTCCCAATTTAACTAGGGATTGAATACAGTCACTTGCTCTTTGGGCTAGGAATTCTACGACTGTGGGGTCGCACAAGCCCGCACCTGCGTGTAATGTATCCTGAATGTGTAATGAAGGCGAATCCTCTGGGGCGATCGCCGCCGCAATACCGCCTTGGGCCCAATCGCTGGCGGATAAAGAGACGGTTTCTTTGGTAATCAAGCCAACTCGCAATTTCTCCGGTAGACACAGTGCTGTGTATAGTCCAGCAGCACCAGCACCAACTACTAAAACATCAAATTGGCTAGGAATATCTGTTTGCAGCAAAGTCTAATTTGGGTAGCGGGGGCTTTCAATTAGGGTGTTGTGGGATGGGTAGTTTGTTGCTATCTCCCATGGTGAGAAAAGCCTAGGGCTTTTCTCACCATATTTATGATGAATGTTAACTGTTGAGACAGTTATCTGTAGATACCGTTGTTAAAGCGATCGTCTCCGGCGTTGAAGATGGTTTCTAATTCGGTGACTGTAAAGTTTTCTAGATTGGCTTGTAAAAGTTCTTTTTGGCGATCGCTTAATCCGGGAATATTCAAGACATCTTCTACCTTTTCATAGGGAGCATTAAGTACAATTTTTTTGGCTAGGGTGGGGTACAGGCCTGGATACTGTTGAAATGCTCGCACGTTGGTATTATTCAAATCAACTTTTTGACCAAATTCTGTGCCTAACTTGGCATCTGCTCTATTCTGCCGTGTAATTGCCAAAACTGCCACTGGACTAAATGTCACACTGTTGATATTTGCAGCTGCGGCTATCTGAGTTGTTCCCAGCCATCCCCATGAGCCGACTACTAAGCTAAATACTGTTAATAAACGCACCAATGTTTTCACAATTTTTCTCCCTCGTTCCATCAAACTAAAATAATCATGATTTGCCAAATGCTATTAACTATAAGCTGAATTCAGGCCTAAGATGTCAAGCATAGCGTTGAAGACTGTTGAGCTGCTCATCTTTTCCTGGTTCACCCCTACCTCCCACCCCATCCTATCTTCAGGGAAGGGCAGATTGGGGATTGGTGGCTCAAAGCTTCCTATTCAGCACTTAGCAGTCATCAAAAACTAATATACAGCGTAATAATACCCCCCAATATTTGCTGCTACTGGGATGGGTCTGATGTTTACAAAAATTTATCTATATCCCTGGGTTTTTGGGAATACCTGTAAATAAGTTATTTTCTATACTAGTAACACCAGGCTTGATTTTTTAAGCCCTAGTTGCAGCTATTAAGAAAAGGCTATCTACCAAAATTGTACTTAAGACTGCGCCGCTAAAGGCGTACCAATGTTTTGATTTTGTACGTAAGGGTAAAACTCCTGCGGTCAATAGCAGTATCAACCCTATTACTGCCCAAATTTGTCCCCAGGGGGTTTGTACTTGGATTAAAGCATTTTGTAAGATTGGTGACACATTATTTGGCTCTACTTGCATAATTTGCCGCCAATATGGCATCAAATCTACTATATAAAAATATACATCTGTCAAGACTGTACCGAGTAAAGAACCTAAATAAAACCAGTTACCAATTGGCCCCCACTTCTTGATGAGACACCAAGCAGCAAATGGTAAACCAATAGATTCCACTGGTAAATGCCATAGGGGTTCCCAACGTAACCAACCCCAGTAAATAGCTCCTGCTAGCCAACTCCAGCTAAACCCAAACAGGAGGTCTCCCCAAATATAAGTTTGTTGACGGGACATTAAGTTAAAACTCAGCCATACCCAAAATCCGGTGAGGGCGACACTGAGCACTGGTAGCGATCGCACTAATGGTGCTTCTATAAATACTGGTACTGATACCAAAAACACAGCCGCAGCCAATACTAACCAAGTTTGTCCCCTCACCGTAGTTCTGGTTAGGGAAGCAGATAAGCAAAGTGTAGATTCTAACTTATTAATCCTCTTCTGCCCATAGGTGGCGTGGGGTAGCCATAGGTCAGTACAAGGTAAATCACTATTTATAGGAGTCTGGGTAGTAGCTGGTGTGGCGCAGCCATAGGAAGACAAGCTATTATTCATCAAAGTTTTTAATATTTGTTACTAAACTTTATGTTAATTAAGATATCACACCGGGTAATGCCCTGGGGGGGGATTTTTAGTTTACCTAATTTTTGCATAAATTGACTAGCAGCAGGGTAAACTGTGCTGATGAGTTTTTCCTGGTAAGTAGCTCTAAAAGATGTTTTTATAATTGGTTCTAGCTCTGGGCTATTAGAAATAAATTAAATGGCTTTATCAAAACGTCAATGGTTCCTATTCCTCAGTACTGCATCTGCTATTTTGTCAGTTGCAGTATTTCCAGCAAAGGTTTTAAGTACCCAAACTCTCCCAGAGTTAGGGGAAGTACAACCAGAAATGAATATCTTACAAGCGATTTTTCTGGGCTTTGTCCAGGGAATGACTGAATTTATCCCCATCAGCAGTTCAGCACATTTAAAAGTTGTACCTGTAGTACTGGGTTGGGGGGATCCAGGGGTAGCTTTTACTGCGATTATTCAGTTAGGTAGTATTGTGGCTGTGCTGTGGTATTTCTGGGGTGATATTACCCAAATTATCAAGGGAGCAACAAAAGCGATCGCCCTCAAAGACTACCAAAGCCATGACTTCAAGCTATTTGTGGGGATTAGTTTGGGAACAGTCCCGATTGTGTTCTTGGGACTGTTAATTAAATTATTAATCCCAGACTACGATAATTCACCGCTGAGAAGTCTAACAGCGATCGCCATTGCCTCTATATCCATGTCCCTACTATTGGGAATAGCAGAAAAACTGGGTAAACGTCAACGTGACTTTGAGCATCTCACCATGAAAGATGGGTTATGGATGGGTTTAGTTCAATGCTTGGCCTTAATCCCTGGGGTATCTCGTTCAGGTTCCACAATCACCGGGGGACTATTTATCAACTTAGAACGGGATACAGCTGCAAGATTTTCGTTTTTGCTGGGAATTCCCGCCATTACCCTAGCAGGATTAGTGGAGTTGAAAGATTTTTTAGAAGTGGGTGTAGGTAATGTGGGTATGCTTCCTATGGTTGTCGGAGTCATTTCATCTGGGATATTTTCATATATAGCGATCGCTGGGTTGATACAATTCCTCAAGACCCAAAGCACCTGGGTATTTATTTGGTATCGTCTTGTCTTTGGTGTAGCAATCTTGGGTGCGATTAGCGCCGGATTGTTGAACAATAGTTGATATTCATTGGTTCCGGGTTTCTCATCATGTCTACCATCCGTCCCGCTCAAATCACCAGAGTATTACCCGATTCTATAGGCGCAGAAATTGGCTTTGAAGCGGGGGATGCTATAGTTGCCATCAATGGCATAAAACCCCGTGATTTAATTGATTATCAGTTTCTCTGCGCTGACGAAGTGCTAGAACTAGAAGTTTTAGACCCATCTGGAAAAACTCATCACATTGAAATAGAAAAAGATTACGATGAAGACTTGGGACTAGAGTTTGAAACTGCTCTATTTGACGGTTTAATTCAATGTAATAACCGTTGTCCCTTTTGCTTTATTGACCAGCAACCACCCGGTAAGCGTTCCAGCTTGTACTTAAAAGACGATGATTACCGTCTGAGCTTTTTATATGGTTCCTACTTAACCCTGACCAATTTACCCGAAAGAGAATGGCTGCGGATTGAACAAATGCGCCTGTCTCCCTTGTTCGTTTCTGTTCATGCTACGGAACCGGAAATCAGAATTAGACTGCTAAAAAATCAACGTGCAGGGCAAATCTTACAACAAATTAAATGGTTTCAAGAGCGCAGACTACAAATTCATGCTCAAGTAGTTGTTTGTCCTGGGATCAATGATGGTCAACACCTAGAACAAACCCTGAAAGACTTAGCATTATTTCATACTGGAGAATTACCCGCTGTGGCATCAGTAGCAGTAGTTCCCCTAGGTTTGACCCGGTTTCGCCCAGCAGAAGATGAGCTGATACCAGTAACAAGGGAAAAGGCTCAAGAAGTTATTTCCCAAGTCAAAACCATGTCCCAGAAATTTCGCCAACAATTGGGTTCCGGTTTTGCTTGGTTAGCAGATGAGTGGTTTTTGATTGCGGGTGAGGAATTACCCAGCGCAGCGGAATATGAAGAATATCCGCAGATTGATAACGGTGTGGGTTCCATTCGTTTATTTATTCAGCAATTTGCATCTACCGCAGCGGAGTTATTACCATCAAAGCTAGATGAGCCAAAAAAATTGACTTGGGTGGTGGGTAATGCTGTGGAACAAGCATTCCAACCGATTTTACAACGCCTAAATGCTGTTGAGGGTTTAGAACTCAAGATGGAGGCTTTAGCGAGTGATTACTGGGGACAAAATATTACTGTCACTGGGTTAATTACGGGTCATGACCTAGTTTTAAATCTCCGAGGAAAGGATTTAGGAGATGGAATTTTATTACCAAAGGTGATGTTAAAACATGGAGAATTAATATTTTTAGATGATATGACTGTTCCGGAGGTGGCTGAAAAATTGAATACACAAATTCTGCCAGTTGCTGGGGTTGAGGAATTAATCCATACTTGTATTAATTAATTGACACAAGAATTGTAGTTGAGCGATCGCCTTTGATCACCCCACGACATCACCAATTATACTAGTTCAAAAATCTTAACAACTCACTGATAGACCCGCTGTGACTGTATTGCGGTGCAGATTTGCCTATTACTTTCGATTATAGCGATTTGAGTAGTTATACTCAACCTAATACCGTTGGTGATGGGGGTAATATTAGTCTGAGAGGATGTTTGTCAAGTCAAGAAAAGCTCAAGTAACGATATTCTGTCAGTAGATAAAAAAGAGACAGAGTTACTTGAGCCATGTCTAAATCATACCCAACAGACTTGACCGATGAACAGTGGGAATTGCTATCAGTGCTGATACCCCCAATAAATTTGGGGTGTCGTCCCCGTCGGGTTGACCTACGCGCTGTGATTAGTGCCATATTTTATGTTCTGTGTGCGGGTTGTCCATGGCGGATGTTGCCAAATGACTTCCCAAAATGGCAAACGGTATACTATCCCTCTTCTGTCACTTTCCGAAATAAACAAGCAGTAAATACAATAAATTATGCAGAAGAATAAAAGGGTTTTAATCCATTCATAACACTAATGAGTTGGTTAAACCCAAGCAGCAAATTGGAATTGGGAAAAACATCAAGCCAGGGATAAATCAACCAAAAAAGTAAAAATGGTTGGACAATTAATCGCAGATTATTGAGAGTATTCTTCCATCCGGTTTGATGATTCCATTGCTGATGCACAGAGAAATCAACTGCACTGATTTCTAGTATGTTAGGTGCAAGCTGATGAGATTGATTTAGGGATAAAAACGCTGGAGAGTTTAAACTAATCATTGTGTAAACACACAAAATAATTTCCCACCATTTCTCAATATGCTGAAAATCAGTAAACCGATAATCTGTCCAACCTAATTCCTGTTTACACTGACGAAAGGCATATTCTACCCATGTTCTTAATCCATAAAAGTCGCCTAAAATTTTCTTGAGATTTCCTTGAAGATTGGTCATGACAAAAGAAGTAGAATTCTCTGGCATTGTTTCTGGATCTGTGGTTAATTCCCAGTAAGTTATCTCCTTTCTCTTACCATAAATTATTTCGCGGATATATCTATTCTCTGATTTTTGGTTACTAAATGTTCTGGTAAATTTACACCACTTATTCGCCCTAACCTTCTGATTGCCAGGCAACCATACTGCATGATTACTTCTAATTGCTACGACATAAGCTAAGTTATATGCTGCTAATTTTCTTATAAATTGACTACTCTCACCATATAAACTGTCTGCCAATACTAATTCAATAGTAAAGCCGAACTCAATTAATTCTGTAATTATTTCTGTCGCTAATTCTATCTTGGTCTTATATGTATCTTCTGCTCTTAGTGTCTTTTGCGGTTTGAATACTTTGAACAGTAGCGGAAATGTTATGTTATCGTACACTCCATAGGCATTGACTGAAACTATCCCTCTATCTATTTTCCCCACACTTCCTAAATATTGTCTGGCTACGTAATCAGTCTTGTTACCTTTTTTCCTGTCTCCTGTTTCATCAATGACTACGGTAATTGCTTTTCCATTTAATGCTCTCTTTATTTTATCTAATCTTTTGTTTCTTACTTTCTCTACTGACCAGTCTGAATTAGCAATAAAATGATGTAATGATTGGGCTGAGTTTATGCTTACTACTTTCGCTATCTCTGGTAAGGATTTCCTTTTGAGCGTTGAGATGATTCCCAAATGTAAATATTTGAAGCACTCATAATTTCTTACTTCTTTAAATATGTCTCTGTACTCTTCACAATATTCATCTATGACTCCCACTGTTGGGTGGGCCTCTCGACGTAAATGTTTGAGTATTTGTAATTCTACATCCATTGCTCTACCTACCTTGTAGAGTTTTTTCTTTTAACTATTATATTCTTTATTCTCGGAAAGTGACAGAAGAGGGATATGTACTTCCGAAAATGGCGCCTGGATGGTACATGGGAACGCATTAACCACAAACTTCAACAGTGGGTACGTGTTCTCGAAGACCATGAACCAAACCCAAGTGCAGCAATTGTGGATTCTCAGTCTGTAGAGAGTGGAACAATTGTATCCCAAGCTGTCGGTTTTGATTCTGGGAAACTGGTTAAGGGACGTAAACGGCATTTTTTAGTTGACACTCTGGGATTGGTTTTGATGGTTGTGGTCACCTCGGCTTATGAATCCGATCAAGCAGGAGCAAAAAAATTATTCGCCCAAGCCAAGAACAGAATTAGCGATCGCTTGAATCGCTTGGTGCACATTTGGGTTGATGCTGGCTATCAAGGTAAAGGCTTTATGAGATGGGTGATGGATACGTATCACTGGGTTTTGCAGGTTGTACGTCGTCCGGTTAATACTAAAGGCTTTGTTCTGTTACCAAAGCGTTGGGTTGTCGAGGGTAGTTTTGGTTGGTTTAATTGGTGTCGTCGATTGAGTAAGGACTACGAAATTTTACCCCAGACCCATGAAACCTTTGTGCAAATCGCCATGATTCGGTTAATGCTTAGAGGATGTTTTAAAAGGTATGATTAGTGTATCAAATATTGTTTTACCCCACCCTAACCCTCCCCTTGTAAGGCTATCCATTACCCGGATCTTTCTTAACATTCGTGAGAGCGATCGCTCGCAAACCCCCAAACCTTAATCCTCCGTTGATGATTCTCAATAAAATAAGGGTTTTATCAAGAATAATAAGGTACATTTTGTCAAGACTAGGTAAATTTTCAAGCCTTGAAACCATTGCCACATAAATGTTTCAAGATTGTTAAGAAAGATGTGAGTAATGAATAGCCTTGTAAGGGGAGGGGACTGGATTTTATTGTTTCGGTGTGTTCCCCAATCCTTCCCAATCCTTCGGTGTGTTCCCTGTTCCCTGTTCCCTGTTCCCTAATATAAAAATTACCTGTTTAATACTTTCCAAACATCCTCTTAGAAGACTCGCTTAATTGAGTTGTTTAATACTTTCCAAACATCCTCTTAGTTCCCGACTTTTAGATCCTAATATTCAGTGTCGGCAACCTAATTATTAAACACCGATGTTTTACGTAAAAATCAAGTAGAGTAGCAAGTGTTGTTTAAATGCAATTTGAATGGAATCCAGACAAGGCGAACTTGAACCTGAAAAAGCATGGCGTTTCATTCAACGAGGCGTCTACTGTTTTCAATGATCCTTTATCTGTGACATTCCCTGACCCAGATCACTCTTACGGTGAGGAGCGTTACGTTATCATTGGATTATCCAGTGCTAATCGTATCCTGATAGTCTCCCATACAGATCGAGCAGATCGCGTTCGGATTATCAGCGCACGAGAAGGAACCCGAAATGAGCGGAGGTTTTATGAAGATGGAGAGTAACCACGAGCTAGAAGACGACTTAAGACCTGAGTATGACTTTAGCAAGATGCAGGGTGGTGTTAGAGGAAAATATGTTGATCGCTACCAAGCAGGAACAAATGTAGTATTACTTGAACCTGACGTTGCTCAAGCCTTTCCCACAAGTGAATCGGTTAACGAAGCACTTCGTCTGCTTATGCAAATCGCTCAGAGACAGAAATCTTAGACAGCAAAGCGATGGCTGTAAGCATCATTCCCCACTCCTCAAAACCATCCCTCTTGTTCTAGGGTTTCAATCAGCTGTAAGCCACGGGGGTCACCTACCCCTAATAGTGAGGCTTTAGCGTCTTCCCGCACTCCTAAATCCTTGTCTTCGGCGAAGGCTTGAATCAAAGCGTCGATCGCTGTGGCATAGATGATATTAGAGGGTAATTCTCGGCACAATTGCCCAATTGTCCAAGCGCAGTTACTCCGCACTGCTGCTACTGGGTCTTGGACTAAGGCTTCAATTAGTGGTGGTATTGCTCCCACAACAGCCTCATATCCAACATCTGCCATTTGGGCTAAGGCGCTAGCAGACCACAAACGCACGGCGGAAATGTCGGTTTTTAAAGCGTCTGCTAGGGGAGCTAGAGAACGGCGATCGCGGCAATTTCCTAAGGCCCAAACTACCCCCTTACGTACATAGCCATTCCAGTCTTTGTTAAGTTGATTGATTAACGGTTCTACTGCTTCTGGGCTGGGATTGCGTCCAATCCCATAGGCTGCACTCACTCGCACCAAGGGACAGGTATCAGTTAACAGCCGAATTAAATGGGGTGTAGCCCGTGCATCTTCCAGATCACAAAAAGCACGAGCTGCAAGCATCCGTTGTTGGGGTTGATGATTTGCCAAAAGAGCTAGCATTTCCTCTGGATCTGGCTTTGGTCCTTGAGATTCAGTGGTGAGGGCTGCTATGTCATCCAGGGGGCTTTCTAGCTCTACTTCTCCATCAAGTAGGCTTAGGTCTTCTTCGTCATACATAATGAATATTTATATATTTATCTTCTACCATAAAGATTGTTGATATATTTAGGTCATTTAGGGGTAAATAAAATTAGGACTCCTGACTACAAACCTTTAGATAGTGATTTTAGCATCCATAGGGATTGGGTTTGATAACCTAAGTTATGGTAAAGGTTGAAGGCTGCTGAGTTGGATGGAAAAACCTGTAAACCAATTTGGCGATCGCCTCTTTGAGTTGCCCAATTTTCCACATACTTGATCATAGCTGTACCAATACCCCGTCGCCGATGTTCTGGGACAACGTAGAGGAGAAAAATGTGAGCATGGCGATCGCCCCGGACTTGATCTATGGCATTTCCCACCCAGAGACAGGCAATAATAGGGGATTCCTCACCCAAGCACTTTACCCACCACAAGGGTGTATCTGGGGAGAAATACTGGTCAACGGTTCTGGCTAGATGGGCAAAGTCTTGCTGGGGAAATAGTTCCCGGTAAGTTTGCTGCATAAACTTGACTAGCAGCGATCGCTCTTGTGTTGAACCAGGAAGAATATAGTAACCTGGTAGGAGTTCCTCAGACAAACTCAGTTCCCGTTAAATTCTCTTGTGGTTATTTTGTTACCAGGGGTAACATAGACAAAGACACCCCAGGGGTTAGTGAAACAGAAAATAATTCTTCTTCCCCATTCACCCATGTTCCTATTTGCCGATTCTCTTCTACTGGTGCGGGTGCTGCCATATCAGAGGGGAGGAAAATGCGGGCGCTGACTGCTACCAGTGCTAATGAAAAGATTAACACTACTAGCAATGGGGCAATATACTGACGAATGATCACCATAATTTAATTGCAATCTTGGGGCTACTGAGAATATTGGCTTGACTTATTCTATCGAGTTTTGAAGCTGGTTAGCGTTGCTCCCGTTCTAAATCATCAATAGCTCTTTCACAGTACCAATTTTCTGGCATTCCCGGATAATTAACCCTGGCTTGTTGAATCAATTGTTCCGCCGCGGCTACATCACCTCCTAATTTGGCAATGAGTTTATTTTTGAGATGGCTATCCGGTATTAGGGTTGTTGTTTGCTCCTGCACCGGTTCTCGTTTGCGTTTAGCTCTTAAGCGTGATTTTTCTCGACCTAGCTGCCAAAACAAAACGTAATACAGGGTAATAAAAATCACAACTAGGCTGAATGTTCCCAAGAGTGTGAGTTGGTTAATTTCTAGAAATCCTAAAACTAACTGTGAGAGAACATAGCCAAGTAACACACCAGTGAGTAAGAGAATAAATGTGCCAACAATAATAACTACTTGATTCCCCATAAATCCTCATCTTCTTCAAGTCCTGGTCTGGATATTAACACTGGTTTAGGGTTCCAAGGAGCAAAGAATGGTAACAGAAGTAGTCCTGGTATAGCCGCAACTATACTGATAATGAAAAATAGAGGCCAACCTGTGGTTTTTGCTAAAGTCCCAGCAGGGGCGACTAGGATATCACGACTCACGGCCATGAAACTGGACAATAAAGCATATTGGGTGGCGGAAAACCGCTGGTTACACATATTCATCAAAAATGCCACAAAGGCTGCTGTTCCCAAGCCACCGCAGAAGTTTTCAATGTTAATTGTTAACACTAAAGCTGAGTAGTTTTGACCAAGATTAGCAAGGGCATAGTAAGCTAAGTTACTCACTGCTTGCAAAGCACCAAACAACCACAGTGAACGATTGAGACCAATTCTACTTAAAATTGCTCCCCCTGCTAAGGTGCCAACGATGGTAGCAATTAGCCCCATACCACCTTGAATTGCGCCAATATCGCTTTGGGTAAATCCTGTTTGCAACAAAAAGGGTGTAGACATATTGTTGACAAAGGCATCGCCAAGTTTATACAGGACGATGAACAGCAGAATTAAAATTGCTTGGAGTATACCCTGGCGCCCGAAAAATTCCCCAAAGGGTAAAATCACCGCCGCTGCTAAAGATTCTGGTGGTCTGGTTTCTTTGGGTTCTGGTGCAAATAAGGTGGCAATAATTCCAATGGCCATACCTAAGGACATCAATAGGTAAACTGATGACCAAGGTAAACTGTCCGCTAGGATTAATGCCAAAGACCCTGTGAATAACAGCGCTACTCGATAACCTAAGACGTAAACAGCAGCACCTGCTCCTAATTCTAATTCTTCTAAAACATCAGTACGGTAGGCATCGGCGGCAATGTCTTGACTGGCACTTAAAAAGGCGATCGCCACAGCATTAATCGCTAATAATTGTAATGCTTGCTTGGGTTGTTGCCAAGCCATGAGGGCGATGGCAATTAATAACCCAATTTGCAGTGTAATTAACCAGCCGCGTCGCCTCCCTAAAATTGGCACTGCAAACCTGTCTAGCAAGGGTGACCAGATAAATTTTAAGGAGTAGGGTAGACCTACAAGGCTGAATAAGCCAATAGCACCTAAATCTACCTGTTCTACAGTCATCCAAGCCTGTAGGGTTCGGCTGGTTAAGTACAATGGTAAGCCTGATGAGAAACCTATTAATGTCAAGGCGGCCATTTTACGGCTACCAAAAACTTTTACTAGCGATCGCACGGGGTTCATTTTGTCCAGGTTCCTTCTCAATTTGATCAATTGCAGTTATCTTGCCACAGTTGCTGGATGATTCTAGGGGAACAGGGAACAGGGAATGGTGAGGGTGGGGACTTCCGCGTAATGTTAAAATTCTTTAAGAATTTGATGACCTGTGATTTTTACGCCGTGTGCAGCCAAGCATTTTTCCCAACCAGCACGAGTACCAATGTCACTTTTTTGCTTGAGTAATCCTAATTGCTCTTCTTGTTGGGTGAGTTGGGCAAATTCTTGGTAGTGTGGGTAATTGGCAGTGACAAAGGTTTCTTTGCGGTGCAAAATGGGGGGATTTACTCTGTGTGCGTAATCTCGGTGAGTAATATATAAGGTCTTTAAGTCAATGGTAATACTCGCTTTTAAGGCTGGATGGGGATCACTGTCAAATTGTGGGTAAAATAAGTAAGATATTTGTTGTTTGTCAAGATGGTATTTGATTAATGTGGCTCCATCTACACGCCCAATGGTACGACTAGCACAACTTTCATAAATTCGTAGTAAGGGATCAAGTTCTGCTAGGGCGGACACATGAACGTAAAGTGCGCCCCTTGTATGTTTGCCAATTTTGCTTTGTTGACAGGCTTTGTGGATAACTTGGGGATTACCTAAGCTGAAAAGCTTTTGGTCAGCTACTTGACAAGCTTCTTCGTAGCTACCAAAGAAGGCTTTGATGTCGTGGCGCATTTGTGCGGCTAGTTTCTGCCATGTGGGACGTTGATCAAAGTGGCTCAGGGCAAGGTATACTTGTATATCTAGGGAACGACGATAGGCGATCGCATCCCATTCTGCTTCATCGGTAACTTGTAAAACTAGATTAAAGGCGCGGCGGAAGCTACCAAATTCTGTGAGTAGTTCTTCTTGGTTGCCTAATTCACCTTTTACGGGTAACCTGCCACGTTTGGTAAAAAAGTCCATCAGTGGTTTTAGTTGTTGCTCGTAGTCCTCAAACCGCTTGCTGGGAATACGGACTCTAGGTGTAGCAGTGCTGGAAAAGAAGCGGATGGCTTTAAAACTTTCTTTTTCTAGATCATCACGAAACACAAAATACACACCCAAGGCTACTGGGACTGCATCTACATTCAGTACCTCATCTATGTAAGTTTTGAGTTCTTGTTGTTCGTAATATTTCTGAAAGGTGTTACGGCGAGTAACTATACCGTCGCTGTAAGCTAGTTGGGTTTTACTCGGAGCGTTAATTAATACTTGTGCAGCGACAATGAGAACTTTTTGGGTAATTTCCCAGGCGCGGAGCAGACTTTGGCGACGTTCCTCTTGGTCTTCAATCACGTTGAGGACATAACCCAAGTTGACTATATCTGCAGGGCTAATGGTTTGGTGGGGAAAATAGTAAGGGTCCCAACCGGCGCTGCTATAGCCTAATTTGGCGACTCGCTGCACATCACCACCGTGGCCACAGCCATAATCAAAAAATGAAGTCTCTTGATTGAGAATTTGCCATTCTATTGCCAAGCGGACGGGGCGAGATATATCATGACGAGCGATCGCTGCTCTGTGACGCTCGATTTCTAAAGATTCGGTCATATCAGTTAACAGTTAACTAATATCCTTTCAATGTTTGAGTGCTAATTCAATTAAGTCTTCAATTCTCTTGATATTTGTGTCCCCTGCTAAATAAGCAATTCCACGATGTAAGTGTAAGCGAAACTGCGTAGCTAGGGTTTCTTTATCAGTAGCAAATCCATCATTATGGCAGCGTTGTTTGAGGGCGAGAATCAGAAGATCAGAGATTTCGCCACCAAATACCCGCCAGGTCATTTCTACGTTGCTATCTTGGGGAATGGGTACGGGTGAGGGTGGGGTATCTTCTGCTAAGGAACGACAAAAAGCCCAGCGACATAAAATGTTCCATTGGTCAATTTTAGTGCTACGTTTAAGTTTAAGTAGTTGTTCTTTAGCTGTTTGAGAAAGTTTGATTCTTTCAATCGGAGATTCCATAATTACCAAAAATATTGATTTTCTTTGACTGTAGTTTGACGGGTAGAGGAGTTATACTTGAGGAGGTATTCCCGGGCGATCGCTTGATTATTTCTCAGTGTTTCTACTTCATATTTACCAATTTCTGTATCTGTTGATAACAGTATAACTTGATGGCTAGCAGATGGGAAATACCTTTCTAGGAGGTTTCCCCGATGAGATGAGTCTAGTCTACCTAGGGGGGTGTCTATGGCTACGGGTAAGCGACGTCCTGAGACTCGCGCTAATCCCCAGAGAAATGCAATGGCTAATAGTTGCTTCTCTCCTGCAGAAAGTCTCTGTTTAGATACAGATTTACCCTGAAAATCATACAGCGATAGGCTGAATGTGTTGGTGTCGATGGCGACTCGATGCACTAAATCTGACTTGTGTAGCAGGTAGCGAAAGCATTCTGTAACTTCAATTTCTAGTTTATTGAGTTTTCTGAGTGTTAATTTCTCTCGGAAGACTTTTAATGTGTCTTGAACTTTAGCAGCTGCGTTAATAATATGTTCGTTATTTTTGCGGTCAATATTAGTTTCTGTATATTCTTCTAGGCTCTTTTTGGTATTACGAATCTCTGTCTCTAACTGACTTAATCGACCTTTGGCGATTTCACACGCTGCTTTTGCTTGTGCAACTTCCTGTTGTGTTTGTTGTAAGTTATCTACTAATCTTTGATAATCTTCTGGAGATGCTGCGGTTTGAATTTGTCTTTCTAGGGTGACGATTTGTTCTTCTTGAAGGCGTAAATCTGTTAACTTATCTTGGGTTACTTTTTTTGTATACAACAAATAATGGTGAATAATATTATCTAATTGATTCAGGGTTTCCGGGTCAGTTAATAGCCAAGATTCTTGTATGGTGTCTTGCTGAATCTTCTGATTTTCGGCTGCAATAAATTCTTTGATTTTATCAATTTGCTTGTGACTAATTTTTAATTGATTAATCAACTCAATTAAACGCTGGTCTCTGTGTAATAGTAGATCATAGGCGACTTTAGCTTGTTGAGAACGCAATTCTCTCTCTCCTTGCATATAAGTTTCTTGGAGTAAAGGTTCAATTAAAGCTAAAGGTAAGATATCCGCAGCTAATTCACCCATGGCTAAACGTGTCTTTTCTACTGCGGTATTTATCTCATATTTCTGTTTTTCTAACTGACTGCGATCGCCTGCTATTTTACCACCTTCGGCAATGAATTTGTCAAAAGCTTCTTGCTGCTTAATCTCGGCCTCTAATAAAGTATTGTTAAATTCTTGTAATTGCTGCTCGAGTTGCTGATATTCCTGTTGTTGTCCCTGGAGTTTCTGTTCAATTGTTTCTAAATTCACCAAGTCTTGAGTATCAGCGATTTCCTTACGCTTGCGGTTGACTATAATATCTAAATCAACTGATAATCGTTCAGCTAGCTCTAAGCCCAAAAGTCCCCGAATTGCATCAACTACCAGGGGTGGAGGTGTTTCTTGTTCTGCCAATTCCTTAACTTGTTCACCATCAAATAAAAACAAGTTAGAAATTCCTAATGGTAAGAGATTTTCTATATACTCATCCCAAATATTTACTAAGGCAATATCCAGCCATTCTTGAGCATCTAAAATACCTAATTGGTCTTTACCATCTTTAGGTTCTTTTGTCCAGCGTCGCACAACTCTATATTTTACTGGTTGATCATTTTCAATATGTTCAAAAACTAACTCAATGCGAGTATCTTCCAGCTGGGGAGTTTGGCTATTAACGCATTGGGTGAGAAACTCGTGATAACTTAAGTTACCACGAGTGGAACATTGAGCGCGATGCCCATATAATGCGAGGCGCATTGCATCCATGAGGGTAGTTTTTCCACCGCCATTCATCCCCCCGAACAGAATAATGGGATAAGCATTTTCTCCATCAATTCTTGGGTCAAGATTGATTACCTGACGACCAAAGTAAGGACCAAAGTTTTGTAATACGAGTTCAAGGAATATCATTGATTTGTGATTTTCTAGGATATGGGGGAATAACAGATTTTAACTAATTCCCTGTTATATGTTGCTGTTTAAATTTCATGCTTTCCCAACTAGGCTGTTGATCGGGTTCATTCATAGCATTACCCAAGGTCAGCTGCTTGACTTTTTCTACATCACCTGCGTCAACGGCTGTTTTTAAATCACGTTTTAAATGGGCGTTTTTAATTGCTTCTTCAGGGGAACGGGAACTGGTAGCAAAACATTTTTCTAGGGTGTCATATATTCCTACCCTGCGCCCCTTTTTACGATACTGGCGTTCTGTGTCCAACAATTTAGCCATTAGTTCCAAATGCATCCCATCATCGCCACAGATTTCTTCTAGTACCATCCATTCATCACTACCCAGTAAACTATACCCAGCACCGGGGCGGGGATCTTGGAAAAGTTCACCAGTCACCTCTTGATAAATGCGAGGTAAGCTGTCATCAAACTCATGTCTTTCTTCTAGCCAAATGCGGCGAATCTCACTCAGTTCTTCGGGGGTAATCAGAGTAATGTCGCGCATATTTTCTGGTGCTCTAACTCGGAGTTGTTTTTGAACTGTGAGTAACTTTCTCAACCAATCTTCACGCGCTTCTTTAATATATGGCCCCGGAATAGGCTCAACGGATACTTCACCTTCTAAGTTACGTTCATATAGTTGGACATCCCCACTCCTGCGGCGAAAGTCTCTGCGATCGCGGTTTTCTTCAATATCTAATTCTTTACGGAAATCAAGTAAAGGTTGCATCCACTCCTTTTCTTCATCGTTTTGAATCATAGCTGTGAGTGATTTATCTTGACTCACTAATGTACACACCCAGCAACCAAACCGGGAACTACCACAACTGGGAGTAGTTGTATCCACTACTAAAGGACATTCATTATCAGCAGATGCACCTCTATATATAGCGAATAAATCTTTATTGCTATAATTCCAAGGGTTTTCCCATTGCATGAGATAAATCCAAACCTCATCATTTTGCCAGTCCTCAATGGGACTGTAAACTAGGGAGTTGGGTAAGTTCATGTTAGGACTGAGGTGATCACGTACCCGTTTAGCTTCCCATTTTTTCATTCTATTCGCACGTGCTCTGCTTTCAGCTTTGCGAGTACCTAGGACAACAATGGCTTCCCCTTTGGTGCGGATCACATCACGGATAAAGCGATTAGAGGGGTTGATTTTCAGACGTTCTGTACACCAGCGAAATTTACCTCTGGGCGCTGGATAACCTTTACCAATCAAACCCACCCAAAAAGTCTGTTTAGGTTCTGGTTGTAATAAATGGGGTTCAAATGGTAATTTTTGCCTTTGGGCTTCTGTTTTCATCTGTTTGAGAGAATTTCGTACCCATGCAGCTACAATAGGATTTTCTACCAGTGTATCTGTGGTAATTACGTAAATTTTTTTGTGGATTTTTTCCGGTGGTAGTCCGGCGATCGCATTCCACACCAGTTGTAAAGTTGCTGTACTGTCTTTACCACCTGAATACCCCACTACCCAAGGTACATCATCTAAACAATACAATTCTTGAATTTCAGTGGTCAAGGCTTGGATATCAGCCACTAAATTTGCTACAGTCCGCGATTGCTGACCTTGATTTTCTGGTTGTTGTGCTGTAGTCATAGTCTTTTTACCTCTGAAAATATCTGCGTGACTATTTCCATCCCTGTGAATGGAAATAACTAACATACAAAAGAACTTACTTAATATAAGTACAAATAATTTTTAAAAATCTTACTCCTAATACCCAATTTTGTGGATAATTCTCTTATCCTACAACATTTAGTTTTTAAAATTTCACATGACACACTCAGATATTGCTCAGGAATACCTGGAAAGAGAACACAAGGAAAAACAGGTACTATCCTTACTAATACAAAATTTCTTAGCCAAAAAAGACCATATTTTTGTCCAAAAAACTGAGATGGGTGGTACTGAGGCTTATGTTGGTTCTGTTACCCTGGAATGGTTTGCGGGTCGTGTTCACTTCGCATCTGGTTTACCCTTACTACAGAAAAAGTACAATCCACAAACTGGTAATATAGAAATTGACGCAGACAGTATTGATGAAATTCAGCAACGTCCCCTTGACTGGTCACGACAAGCACCCCTAGTACAGTATTTAGCAGCGCGGAAAAGTCACAAATTCCCACCTGTTCTAGTGGTGATTAATCAACCCTGGGTGGATAATCCCAAAGCTCCGGAGTGGGATAGTCAGGGAATAGCTTTAAAATCTACCACTGATTTTACACCCCTGGATCAAGACGGTAAAGTTGGTCTACTGAATATTTCTGAGGATAATGTCACCATTTATGCCTTAGATGGTCAACACCGGTTGATGGGTGTGCAAGGTTTGATGGAGTTAATCAAAACCAGCAAACTTCAGCGTTATAAGAAGGATAAAACTGCTGATGATAATTTGATCACAGTCAGTGATTTGATAGAAAAGTACCAAGTCAACCTTGATGACTTACAAAGCTTACCTAAAGAAAAAATTGGTATTGAGTTCATCTGTGCGGTTGCGTCTGGGGAAACTCGCACCCAAGCTCGGCGCAGGGTGAGATCGATTTTTGTTCATGTTAACTTAATGGCTGCACCCTTAACTAAAGGTCAGTTAGCACAGCTAAATGAGGATGATGGTTTTGCGATTGTGTCCAGAAAAATCGCTGTTACTCATCCGCTTTTACAACAACGACAAGATCGCAATCCTCGCGTTAATTGGAATAGTGGGACAGTCGCATCTAATTCTACTGTTTTAACCACCCTGCAAGCTCTCCAAGATATGTGTGAGCGATATTTGGGGCAAAAGTTCCCTCACTGGAAACCTGCCGAAAAAGGCTTAATTCCTATGCGACCAGAGGATGAAGAACTTGAGCAGGGAATTCAGGAATTCCGCCAGCTATTTGATTATTTAGCAACTCTTCCCACCTATAAGCTGTTGGATGAAGAAGATACCCCTACTTTGCGACGCTTTAGCTTTGAAAAGGACGGGGGTGAGGGAAATATGCTTTTCCGTCCTGTAGCTCAAGTAGCTTTAGCTCAAGCTGTGGGAATTTTGGTTTTTCAAAAGGGTTTCTCACTGGAAGATATCTTTAAAAAGCTGCGCAAATTTGACCGACAAGGGGGATTTAGTGGTATGGAGTATCCACAATCTTTATGGTATGGTGTTTTGTACGACCCCAACAAAAAACGGGTGCAGGTTTCTGGACGGGAATTAGCAGCCAAGTTACTTATTTATATTTTGGGTGGAATTCAGCAGCAGATGGAACGTGCTGAACTGCGCAGGGCTTTGGCTGATGCGAGAACTGTGGAAAATAAAACTATAGGCTTTGATGGTAAGTTGGTTGAACCTAAGCAAGTAGGATTACCAATTATTTTATAATTGGATGTTTATCATCAAGAAAGAAATTTGCTTAAATCAAATTCCTCTTCTTCTTCTCCATCATTGGTTCTTTCATAAGTTAAAAATAATAAAATACGCTCTGTATAATCCACTGCTCCCCGTAACTCTTGTTCTAATATCTCCAGTCCCCCGTTAGCATATTCTTCAAAAATATGGTTACGTTGCTTCTCATATTCTTCTTCATGGGGAGATATTAGTTTAATATCCTGAGTTTCAGTGACTCCTAATAATTTAATCACTATGTCGGTTCCCACTGAGGCAAAATATTCTAACCTAATAGGTGATGGTTCCCTTTTGGAAATTTCCCCCAAGGGTACACGTTTTTTATGCTTCGCCCCCAAAGCTGCTGCAAATACGATGACATCAGCAAAGGTGGAAAATGGTCCGGTTCCCCCGTCTGCAGATGTTAAATCCTTAACTAACTGAGCTTTATCTTTAGCAACCCTGATTCTACCAGTTTCAACCATTATCCGTAAAATCACTATTTTATACTAAGACCCCTAGCGATCGCCCTTGTGCAATTTTTTGTTTTTGCGACTGCGGGAACCGTACAATCGCGCTGAGAACACTGCAATTAGTTTAAGTCTGAAACTAATTCTTGCTCAACTGCAAGGTAAGTTTAGGTAGTTAACGAACTACTTCGATAATTTCAGTATACTCAAACTCATTGGGGCTTTGTTTCACCAAAGAATATCTTTCCTTCCCTAACTGAATATACTCATGTTCACAATTTGGTTTAGAAGAATAATAATTCAGCACATATTCTTTACCAATGAGTTCCGTCATTTCCTCTTCCACCTCACCGCGCCATTGAGTCTTAGTTACTAACACAATTAATTGATTAGCTAATTTAGGAATTTTCGCCGCTATACGTCTACGTGAGGTTTCATCCAAACTACCAAAGGGCGAATCCATGACTATGGGGAAAGTGCTACTATCAGGAAGCATCATCATTTTACGATTTTGACTCCATTGTCTCACCTTATCTATGATACTAGTAATAAAAGATAAACTGAGAATTTGGTTTTCCCCTGTGGAAGATGCAACTAGTGCTTCTATACCCGCAGTATGTTCTACTAATGTTAATTCATATTTTTCGCTAATTTTGGGAATATATGGTTTGACTGAAAGCTGATTGAATATCTCTTGTACTCGCTTTTCTAATTGGAGACGAAATTGTTTTTCTTGACGATTTTTGACTTCTGTTAAGCGTTTAATAGCATCTTGAGTAGCATCAATGCGACGCTGGGCTAATCTTTGTTTTTCTTGATTCAGTTTCTGTTTAGATATTTGTTTAGCTAACCCATCAAGTTCTGTTGTTAATTGGATAATTTTCTGCTGATTTGCACCCTGTTCTCTATTTAATTCATCACCATTACTTTCTATTTTGTCTAAACGTTTTTGTAAGCTGCTAATTTCTTCGTTCGTATCTTTTCTGAGTTGATCTTGAATGTTATCTAGTTCATTCTCTACTTGGGATATGGTCTCCCTTAAATGTTTAATTCTGCCTTGTTCCTGATCAATTTCTTGCCAAAAAGCTGCGGCTTGTTTATCAATTTCATCTACTTGAACAGCCATACGAATCGCTGTTTCTTCTACTAGTGAAGAACCTGCTTTATCTAGCCAAGTTTGAATATGTTGATAATGAGCAGTACCAATGCTTAGTTCAGCACCACAAATACAGCGTTGGGATTTTAATAACTCATTGACAAATTCTCGGGAAATACCGGATTTTAACTTACCTTGCTGTTTTAAATCATCAATAATTGTCCGAAATTGAGATGTAGTATTTGAAAGCAGGACTGTATAACCCCGTGCGGAAATTACTTTTTTTAGTGTTTCTTTGTTTTTCTTAAATGCTTCCTTATTTTCTGCTTTCTGTAATTCTAGCTTTTTCCATCTGTCTTGCAATTCTTTAGCAGCAACCAGTTCTAGCAAGCGGTTACTTGTCTCTTTTTTCAAGGTTTGTTGATATTCTAATTCTTTTTTAATTTCTGTTTGTCGGTTAGTAATACGTTCAGTCTCTTGTTCTATCTTCTCTTGCTGTTTTAACAGCTGTTTTATTTCTGCATTACCAATAGTTTTTAGTTCATTCTCCAAACTTTTTTTAGCTTCTCCTAGGTGTCTAATGGAACGGTTAATCACCTCGACACCCAAGAAGATTTTAGTCGCTTCGGCAATTTCCGCTTTTTTATCACATCGTACTATTTCTTCTATGCGTTCACCGTCAAAGAAAAAATATTGATGTAAACTGGCGGGTAAAATCTGATTAATGATATCATCGGGCTGTTGGTTGGGGATATACCATTGACCATCATCCTCACATACCCACATCCGTAACTCAGTTTTACTCGACTCAAAGTCAATATCATTTTTATAAACCCGACAGGAACGTTTGACTCGATAGCGTTTACCTTCATGTTCCCAGGCCACTTCTACCCAACATTCCACAGCTTGACCTTTTTGAGCTTCGGCTATTGAGCGTTTATTAACTAGTTGTTCTGTGGAAGCAAAAGCAGCAGTAAATTTTTCATATAAAACCCAAGTAAACGCATTTAGTAAACTTGTCTTTCCAGAACCATTATTTCCATGAATAATTGTGGTGTTACGATGATCTCCTACCGCCAGCAGTATTTCTGGTGTTGTACCATAAAAGGAGCGAAAGTTGCATAGTTTAATTGAAGTCAGCTTCATCGCACCTCTTCCTTGACAATATCCAATATCTCTTCATTTATATGGCTATTGCTTTTCTTATCTAGTCTCCCTTTTTCTAACTTCCATACTCGCTCAATAATTTGTCGCACTTCTGGCGGTGCGCTGGTAATTGGTTCCTGCACATCCTCTATATTTGACTCTGGACTCATTTCAAGTTTTCAATAGGTTTTTTATATTCTACCTACCTGATGATATTTATATTTTTGTCCTGGGAATTGATGGGGGAAAAGTTGACTTTCCCAATCGTCTCTGGTAAGATTAGGTTAGATTTTTATCATAATGGGATGTTTGTAAAATTTTTATTTTAGCTCATACCCGATTATATTTAACCCTAATATCATCTTCTCACATTACGCCCCATTTATTCCCTAACTTATAAAAAAAATTTACATAAAATTTACATTTTTTTGGTGTTGTATGTAGAAGTGCTCAAATATCTAATAAACCATAACGCTTTTGTAAATGGAGTAACTGCATTCTGGCTTCACCGGCGTTATCAGCTAAATCTGCAAACTCTACTAAGCGGCGTAATTCTTTCTTTAAAAGATTGCGTTCTACTTCTATAGTTTCCCGATCTAAATCAGGTGGTAAAACAATCATATCGAAGATAGTGGCGCGTTGTTTGCCAATGTGAGGACGTAAAACTCGCCCCCGACGCTGAATAAACTGGCGAGGATTTCCGGAACTGGATAAAATCACCGCAGTTTGAATGGCGGGAATATCAACCCCTTCATCTAAACAACGAATTGCGACTAAACCCTGTAATTCCCCACTTTCAAATTGACGGCGTAAAATTTCTCTTTGTTTTAAGGAAGTATGTGCAGTGTAAGTGCTGACTCTATAACCTAACTCTACACCTAGAATTTTGGCAACAGCTTTGAGTTGATGTAAGGATGAACGCTGTCCAGTTGTTTGGGAACCATCGCTACAATAAAAAAGAGTGTGAGTAGTTTCCCTGCGAGTACTCATTAATTCTCGTAAAGCTGTTAATTTATTTGACGCTGTACCAATTAACCGGGCCCGTTGCATTAATAATGGCTTTAAATCTTCTTGGTCTTCCCAGTTTTGCACCTTGCTATTTTCCCGTTCTCGATATAATAGCGATCGCCCGATCTTTTTTGTCAGTTTCAAATAAGCTAGACTTTCCGCGTCTGTTAACTCCACCAGTAGGGGATAATATAAATAATGTACCAAAGCCCCTTGAGCGATCGCATCCTTGAGGGTAAATTCTGGTTGAAGAACCGGACCAAAATAATCAAATAACGATTGTGTACCATAATCGTCAAAATACCTTTCTGGTGTAGCAGATAAAGCCAGACGTAACCCTACACGGCGCGGTAAATTTTCCTCTAATCTTGGTGCGCCTAAATTATGGGCTTCATCCCCAATAATTAGAGTTTTTGGGGGGAAATATTTGAGTTCTGATTGGAAACCATCAGTAATTAATGTAGAGTTGGTAGTAATCACAGTCATAAATTTTTGGGAACCGGACCGCAGATTATACAGTTGGGTAGACAGTTGACTTTGCCAAGTGCGTAAGTTCTCGAAAGCTAAAATAGGGTGTAAGTTAAACTTTTCACATTCTCTGGCCCATTGGGTGACAAGATGACGATAAGGACAGACCACCAGCAACACTTGTAAATTAATCTGCTGATAGAGTTCACAAGCGATCGCTAATGCTGTAATAGTTTTGCCACTACCAGTAGCCATTTTCAGTGTACCTCTGCCATTATTGGCAAACCAACTATTGATAGCCTGGCGTTGATATTGCCGTAACTGCAAAGATAGAGGTAAGATAGGGCATCCTGGCAATAGTCTACCAGTTTGATAATTTGCTTTACCTTCCCTAACAGATGGAACTTGCAGACGGAAACTAGGTAGATGCTGTACTAAATAATTAGTCATTAGTCCCGATTTAATAAACTCGCCACACCGCAACCAGAGAACCCTGGACTTCTACTTGGGTAGCGAGGATCTCAATAGGTTGATAGTTAGGATTAGCAGGTTTGAGAGTTACCATATCATCCAGGCGATAAAAACGCTTTAAAGTAGTCCCGTATCCATCAACCCTAGCAGCGACGATGGTACCATTTTTCAACTGATCTGGTTGTAATACTGGATGGAGAAATACTAAATCTCCATCAGCAATTAAATCATCAATCATACTATCACCAGCGACCCGTAAACCGTAGGTATCGGGGGGTAAAGCCATATGAGAAAAGTCTAAATAATCTATGGAATCAGTAAAA
Organism: Anabaenopsis elenkinii CCIBt3563; assembly: GCF_015245355.1. Classification (GTDB taxonomy): domain Bacteria; phylum Cyanobacteriota; class Cyanobacteriia; order Cyanobacteriales; family Nostocaceae; genus Anabaenopsis; species Anabaenopsis elenkinii. The sequence goes on from NZ_CP063311.1 coordinate 348,010, forward strand.
GGTTCTATGAAACCACCAGCAGCAATTGTGCCTAAAATAGGGATACCTTGCTTGTGAGGGTGTAAAACCCGCATCGTTCTGGCCTTACCTTCTTTCCATTCTATATATCCTTTAGTCCGTAAATAGTCCAAACGACTTTGAATTGGTGCGGGTGATTTCAGCTTCATTGCTACCATCATTTGCCGAATTGAAGGAGAATGCTGGTGAACTCGGATATATTCTACTAACCAGTCATATAATTCCTGTTGAGCTTCTGTGAGAGGTTCCATAAATTTATGGGAAACTAAATACAAATGTCTTTAGAACACTTGTACTATAGAATATTGCAGATCACAAGGTGTGTGCTCAGTGATTTCGGACTCTAAAGGCAAAAGAAAGATGATGATCTTGACTTTTGCCTGACTGCAAATAAATATTTACTTGGCACCTAAGAGACTAGCAAGCAAGGCTTTTTGAGCGTGTAAGCGATTTTCCGCCTGTTCCCAAACTCGTGATTGAGAACCTTCCAGAACGGCTTCGGTAATTTCTTCTCCACGATGGGCTGGTAAGCAGTGTAAAACAATTGCCTCTGGGTCAGCAAGACTTAATAACTCTTCTGAAATTTGGTAAGGTTGAAAAATGGGGAAGCGATGATCTGCTTCTGTTTCTTGCCCCATACTTGCCCAAACATCAGTATAAAGTACAGCAGATTCTTTGGCGGCTAATTCCGGGTCATGAGTGAGCATAACTTCAGTTTTACCCGCTGCAATGGCTCGTGCTTGTTCTACAATCCCTAAATCAGGTTCATATCCTTTGGGTGTGGCAACTCTCACATTCATTCCAGCCAAAGCGCAACCCAGCATCAGAGAATTAGCAACGTTATTGCCATCCCCTACATAGGTTAAAGTTAACCCATGAATATCACCAAATGATTCTTGAATTGTCAGTAAATCTGCTAGTATTTGACAAGGATGTTCTAAGTCTGTGAGAGCGTTAATTACAGGAATTTTAGCATAATTGGCGAAAGTTTCCAAATCCTGCTGTGCAAAAGTGCGAATCGCCAAAATATCTAAATATCGGTCTAATACCCGTGCGGTATCTTGCAGAGGCTCCCCGCGACTAACTTGAGTGACATTAGGGTTAAGATCAATGACCTGTCCACCTAATTGATACATTGCTACAGTAAAACTGACTCGCGTACGAGTTGAAGCTTTAGAGAATAACAAACCTAAGACCTGATGACAATGCAACTTCAACTTTTGTGATTTTAGTTGGGTTGCTAGTTGCAGTATTTCTTGAAGTTCCTGGGGACTGAGGTCCGCTAGGCTTAATAAATCTCGTCCTATCAACGCTGTCATGCTTCCGATTTATAAAGAACAATAAGTCTGTTACTTGACCTAGCTGGGTAAGAAAAAGTACAGATGTAAAACTGTAGCCAAATTTTTTTGCATTCAGCCCAGTATTGGAATTTAGTTTCTGCTATGTATATTAATTTATCAACTTTAGCGGTCATTCAAATGACTATTTTTTCCGGTTGCTGGGGCGATCGCTCAACCACTCAACCCATGTCGTGAGCAACGACATCAAGATTTTTTTGCCCTTGACTGTAGACAATCTAAATATATATGATATGATTAAAAATCGGTTGGGTTTTGAAAAACATCCCCATATTTGCCAGCATAGCACAGTGGTAGTGCATCCGACTTGTAATCGGAAGGTCGTCGGTTCAAATCCGACTGCTGGCTTTAATAATTAATCTGGAGACAGAAGATTACAAACAGCTCCGGTTTTAACCCTAGGGAATTGATCTGATTTACGTTAGAGTTGGGATAACCATCACAGTGTGAGGATTAATACTATATGCGAATCTTACTGGTATATCCAATATTTCCCAAAACCTTTTGGTCATACGAAAAAATCTTGGCATTAGTTGATCGCAAAGTTTTATTACCACCTTTGGGTTTAGTCACGGTGGCGGCAATTTTACCGCAGGAATGGGAGTTTAAGCTAGTTGATCGCAATATTCGCCCGGTGACAGAAGCAGAATGGGATTGGGCGGATTTAGTAATTTTCTCGGCTATGATTGTCCAAAAGCAAGATTTATTAGGGCAAATTCAAGAAGCAAAACAACGTGGTAAGTTAGTGGCTGTGGGTGGTCCTTATCCCACTTCTGTACCCCACGAAGTGCAAAATGTCGGCGCTGATTTTCTGATTCTCGATGAAGGGGAAATCACCCTACCCATGTTTATTGATGCTATTCAACGGGGTGAAACTTCTGGGGTTTTCCGCGCTACAGAAAAGCCAGATGTCACCACTACGCCCATCCCGCGGTTTGATTTACTAGAATTGGATGCCTACGATATGATGTCGGTGCAGTTTTCCCGTGGGTGTCCCTTCCAGTGCGAATTCTGTGACATTATTGTACTCTATGGCCGCAAACCCCGCACGAAAACCCCAGCCCAACTATTAGCAGAGTTGGATTACCTCTATAGATTGGGGTGGCGACGGGGTGTGTTTATGGTAGATGATAACTTTATCGGTAATAAGCGCAATGTGAAATTATTACTCAAAGAGTTGAAAGTCTGGATGGCTGAACATCAGTATCCCTTCCGCTTTGACACTGAGGCTTCTGTGGATTTGGCACAAGATCCAGAAATGCTGGAGTTGATGGTGGAGTCTGGTTTCTCGGCGGTGTTCTTGGGGATTGAAACCCCAGATGAGGATAGTCTGCAATTAACTAAGAAGTTTCAAAATACCCGCAGTTCCCTAGCTGATGCTGTGCAAACTATTATTAAGGCTGGATTGCGCCCTATGGCTGGGTTTATTATCGGCTTTGATGGCGAAAAAGCCGGCGCAGGCGATCGCATTGTCAGATTTGCGGAACAGGCGGCAATTCCTTCCACCACCTTCGCAATGTTACAAGCGCTACCCAATACAGCATTGTGGCATCGTCTCACAAAAGAAGGACGACTACGGGAAAATCAAGATGGTAACATCAACCAAACCACATTAATGAATTTCATCCCTACCCGTCCTCTGGAAGATATTGCCAGGGAATATATTGAGGCATTTTGTACTTTATATGACCCGATTAAATACTTAGACCGGACTTATCGCTGTTTCTTGATGATGGGTGTACCCAAGTGGAAAGCCCCCAGTAAAATGCCAGAATGGGTAGTTGTGAAAGCGCTACTCATTGTCATTTGGCGACAAGGGATTAAACGGGAAACTCGTTGGAAATTCTGGCATCATTTATTTAGTATCCTCAAACGTAATCCGGGAGTTTTAGAACACTATATCTCCGCGTGTGCCCACAACGAGCATTTTCTAGAGTATCGCCAAATTGTCCGCGACCAGATAGAAAGTCAGTTGGCGGTCTATTTAGCACAAGGGAAAGAGGAACCTTATGTATTAGTAGAGAAAAAAGCCCAGGCCGTGGCTAGTTAGGAGATATCTCCCCAGGTAATGTAGAGAGTCACCATAGCCAGTCTCTACATTACCGAGCATTTTCCCCAGGACTCACACAAGTTAATTTGATGCTGACTGACTTTCTTGATAGATGATTTCTTGAAACTGAATCATATCTTTTTGCGGGTCGGCGTGAGCAACTTTGACTAACAGCTGTTCACCTAAGGCGATGGAACGTTTAAAGAACATGGGGAACTGTAAGCCCAAATCCTCTAACAAAATCAGTCCTAAATTGCTGTCTTCTCGTAGCCACATTAACACTGTCACATCCCACACTTTATCTGGATGACGGCGCAAATATTCTAAAGCCCAATATCTATTAGTTTGTCGTTCTACCATTGTCACTTCTTGGGTGGTAGATGTGACTATCATCATTACTTCTTTGAGTTGTTCGGCGGAAAAAGGCGGAACTTCACCGCGTAAATGGGCTTTGAGTTGAAAGTGAGTCAATAAGTCACTGTAGCGCCGGATGGGAGAGGTTGCTTGAGTGTAGGTATTTAAACCCAAACCAGCATGACGTACAGGGGTAATACTCATTTCACTTTTGGGCATACAGCGGCGCATGGCGCAGGCGCGGACAAACCCGGCGGGGAGTAAGAGTAGTTCCTCCTCTGGAGGTAATTCCGGTTGTGGTTGACCACGAAATGGCAAAGGTATATTATTAACCTGACCGTAATGAGCGGCTACTTCACCAGCCAAAATCATCATTTCTGCTACTAACTGCCGGGATGAGGAATCATCTAAAATATCAATGTCAATCTGATCATTTTTGACTTTGATCATAGCCTCGGGCATACTGATGCTGATGGCTCCTTGATTATACCGCCAAGATTTGCGCCGTTTTGCCCAGTTGGCGATCGCCTCTATTTCTGGTTCTGCTTGCACACCCAATTCTAGCATTTCATCTACATCTTGGTAGGTGAGGCGATAAGTGGGTTTAATCAAGCTAGGGTGAATAGTATAATCTTTTACTGCCCCTGTTTCATCTAGTACCACCCCAAAGCTCAAAGCGCAGCACATTTTCCCTTGTACCAAGCTCATGGGGCCAGTTGCCAATAATTCCGGGAACATAGGAATCATACCCGTGGGCAAATAAACCGTACTTCCCCGTTTTCTGGCTTCCAGGTCTAATTCATCTTCCGGCGCTAACCACCGGGTGGGGTCAGCAATATGTACCCACAATCGTTCCCGCCCTTCTGAAAGTAACTCCCAACTTAAACCATCGTCTATTTCCGTCGTGCTTTCGTCGTCGATTGTATATACTTTTAAACTAGACAAATCTAGGCGATTTGTATCTAAGTCGGTGGGGGGGAAATCTAAACGTTGTTGCGCCACTTCTAATACCTTACTAGGAAACTGAACCGGAATTGCGGAACGGCGCACAAACAGGTTTTCATGAGCACCCCACCAACCTAAATCTATTAATAATTGCAAGGCTCCTGGGGGGTTAGCGGTACGACCCAGCATATTCATTGTTTCCAACACTGGGGCGGGCGGAGGATATGAGCGGGCTAGGTTGTCATAATTTACTCCTAACCGCACAACATCCGCCAGCAGAGATGCGTATTTTTCCAGTGCTTCTAATCGCTGGCGGTCATGACGTTGCCAATCTACTGTTTCTCCCCGGAGAGCTTGCTCTACACGAGCCAAAAATTCCTGTTGTCCCCTGGCTTTGAGTTCCTTAACTTCGATCTGGTGTTTAAGTTCTGCGACCTGAAGGGCTGTTCTTGGTTCATAAACCTCTCCTTTTTGCTTGAAATACAGTTTATCTTCTGATAACAAACAATGGGCGGCATAACAAGCAGCTGGTTCTGATTCGGAAAACAGCAGATTGGCCATTTGGGTAGGTGTAACTGTTTCCCCATCTTCTACCAGTAATTCCCAAGCTACTTCCAAACTAGAGGGATCTATGTAAGGTTGAACTTGCCCTTGAAAACTCTCTATATCCGAGGAATTATAGGTTTGTCCGTTAACTATATAACTAATTTGTCTTGGGGCGAGGCTGTGGGACTGACCACGTTCGTCGATCACAAACCAACGGGTTTTACCGTCTGGGCGCTCTACCACACCCAAACGGCGATCGCCTTGAAACCTAAATTCAACTAGCGTACCCTTCTCCACAACTCTCGCTATTTTTTGGTGAACATTTTTAATAGTTTCAAGTTCTGAGTTAGGAGTTTTGATTCTTGACTCATCACTCATAACTCATGACTTATTTTTAACCTTCTGCATTGACAAATGGCAATAAAGCCACAATCCGCGCCCGTTTAATTGCCACTGTCAAGTCTCGCTGTTGCTTACAGGTTAGCCCTGTAATCCGACGTGGTAATATTTTACCGCGTTCGGTAATAAACTTGCGCAACAAATCAACATCTTTATAATCGATTGGTTCTCCTGGCTTAATGGGAGACAGGCGACGACGATAATAACTCATCTTTACTTAATTTCCTTATGAACAGTATGTTTGTTACAATGGGTACAGAACTTTTTCAGTTCTAACCGGTTAGTCGTGTTGCGACGGTTCTTGGTGCTAGTATATCTGGAAACACCTGCCGACCGCTTATCTGGGTTACTACGACACTCAGTACATTCGAGTGTAACTATTATGCGGGCACCTTTACTCTTAGCCATAATCTTAACAAACAGTCAAGCCTGAAGAGAATTAACACAAATTACTATCTTATCACACTTCGGCGCATTTTCTCAGCTAATCGCTTAATTTTAATATCTAAGGAGTAGCCGCGGCGGGAAGAAACTATCACAGTTCCCCCATAGCGATCATGGAGAGCTTGCTGCATCTGATTGTCAGATAAAGCGGCCCCACAGTCAATTGCTAAGGGAAGTAATAGTAGTATAGCTGTGGGATTAGCTATGATATTACTCAGGGCAATGGACACCAAAAGCGCACCAGTGCCGATTATAGCTTCTCTCTGTAGGAGCGATCGCATGGTAGGAACTCTACCGGTAATTTCTCCATTGCTAACTTCTAGTACTTTCAGGTCAAAAGCCCAACGCCCTAAACTTTGTCCTTGATTGTTGTAAACTACTACCACCCGCAAAATTACCCAGAAGCAGACAAAAACGAGAATTTGCAGTACCTGGATACCAACTTGACCGCTTCCCAATATGGAACTAACTAACCAGACTCCCAAGAAATCCAACCCCAAGGACATTCCTCGCCGGACAAGATCAGCTTGAGGATAGTGTATTTGGGGGACTCGTTCTATAGTCATATCAAAATATAGTGGGAGCGTGAGAACCCCTACGCTTTAGCGAGGGGATGAAACGTGACTCAACAGGATTTATCCTGTCGGGTCCTTAACACAAAAAGCTTTGACAGGCATTTACAAAGCATTTTTGTGTAGTTAAAATAGAACAAGCATCCATAAATATGGTGAAAAACCCAAAAGATGCCACTTAAGTAGCCACACAGCTAAGTATAACCTTAGCCAAGGTGGGTAGGGGAGTTTTGACAGTCCCAAAACAATATAATTTATTTAATAGATTAAGTAAATCATATTGTAAACGTTGCGTAGCATGGCTTGGGCCTGCGTAGCAACATCAGTTTAGAATCCCCTGTGTTTCAACCAGGGGAAATGTCAAAGTCATATCATCTCCGAGCTAAGGTAGCGACTATAGATAATAATTGATCCGGTGGAATGGGTTTAGCGGCGTGCATCTGATATCCTGCCGCTAAAGCTTCTGTATGGTCTACATCTTCAGCATAGGCGGTGAGCGCGGCGGCGGGAATTTCCCCCCCGGCTTCAGGACTCAACTCCCTCACCTGACGAATTAAAGCATAACCATCCTCTTCTGGTAAACCGATGTCAGATAGGAGTACATCATACCCACCGGGGTTTGCCTTCAGTGTTGATAGAGCTGCTTTTGCTGATTCTACTCCCGTCATCTCAACTCCATACTCTTCTAGCACTATTTTAAATAACTCCCGTATATCTGCTTGATCATCTACCATTAGTACCCGCAAACCTTCTAGATGTGGGAAGTTATTAATTGGCATTTGGGCTACATCTGCAACAGACCCCGAGTCTGTAGGTGTGGGCAAAGATTGACGTTGCTGGTCATCTAACAGAGGTAGCCTGACAGTAAAAGTTGCTCCTTGACCTTCACCCTGACTCTGGGCTTCAATAGTCCCGCCGTGGAGTTCTACCAAATAGCGGACAATGGCCAGACCCAGTCCCAATCCTTGGTTAGAGCGGCTTCTGCTCCCATCTGCTTGACGGAATCGGTCAAAGATGTAGGGCAGAAAATCAGCACTAATGCCTTGACCCGTATCACTCACTTGAATCTGAGCTGCAAAATCACTGTAATCTAGTGTGATGGTAATCCTGCCCCCCACTGGGGTAAATTTAATAGCGTTAGAGAGTAAATTCCAAAAGACCTGCTGTAAGCGAGTGGGATCACCCAGCATACTCCTAGGTGGAGGGGCTAGCCTGGATTCAATGGCAATCTTTTTGGCTTCTGCTGAGAAATGGACAACCTCAAGAGCAGATTCAATCACGGAAACTAGATTCAGCGGTTGGGTATCCATCCGCAACCTACCTGCACTAATGCGGGAGATGTCTAACAAATCCGTAATCAGATGGGCTTGGGCTTGGGCGCTGCGTTCAATGGCTACCAAGCCCTGATCAATTTTAGCTTGATCAAGTTCCTTTTTCTGTAATAGCTTGGCCCAACCCAGCATAGAATTGAGTGGGTTGCGCAGTTCGTGGGAGAGAATTGATAAAAACTCATCTTTGGCACGGTTGGCTGCTTCCGCCGCATTGCGAGCTGACTGTTCTTGCGCCAAAAGTCGTGTGCGTTCTGCTTCCAATTGCTTTTGCTCAGTGATATCCTCAATCACTAAGAGAATCATTTCCCGATTATCTAGTAGTTTCATTTTCCGGCCATTGAGCCGCATGATTTTCTTGCCAATGTTCTCAAAGTTGTGTTCAACTTCCAGACCTTGAAACTGGTTCTCATAGGGAAGTATTGCTTCTAAAAGCGATCGCAACTGGGGAATATCCCACTATCGTTAGTGACTTGGGTGGACTCAATATTACGCCGTTGCAGTTCCTCATTAATGGTATTTAGTTCTTCATTGGTGGCTTGAATTTCCTCCTTAGCCGTTTCTAATTCCTCATTGGTGCTTTGTAATTCTTCGTTGCTAGAAATAATTTCTTCGTTAGCGGCTCGTAAATCTTGATTAGTGGCTTGCTGCTCCTCAATAATTGATTGCAAATACTCTTTATTGGCGCTTAACTCCTGTTGGAGTCGGTTAATCTCCTGCTCTTGATTGTTGGGCTTGCCTCGCCTAGACTGTCCAGGAGCCTTAACTATCTGTGAAACAGCTGTTGAAGAGGTTATATCTGTAAATAAAACTAAAAAGTACCATTCTCTAGCCGCAGCTGGTTTAAATGGTACAACATCAATTCTTATCTGCTTGACTTGCTGATTATCTGTAAGTATACCTGACTTATTCACGGGTACCTGTCGGTTTTTGGCTTGATGAATAGCGGTGCGTAATTCTAACCGTAATTCGTCTTTCGCCATCTTGATTAAGTTAAAATTGGGTCTACCTGGTGGAGGTTGCAGATAAGGACTGGTGTATCCCCGGAATTGCAAAATTTCCCAATCTTCGTTAATAATCACACCCACAGGAGCGTATTCATTTAAGACAATCCGGTCAGCTGCTTTGTATAATTCTATGTCATTCCATGCGTCTGAACTCACTGCTGGCTGGGTGTTGGGAGTTTCTAAAGGATAGTTGTTTCTGATCAGATCAATGCCCAATGGATTCGGAGTGATTTTTCGGGAGTATATCTTATACTTTCTATCAACCAAACCAAACAAATGGGTGAACTCACCTACTGTTTCCGATGTGCCTAACATCAGAAAACCATTGGAATTCAAACCGTAGTGGAAAATAGGCAGCAACTTTTTTTGTACGGCGCCACCCAAATAAATTAGCACATTCCGACAGGTAATTAAATCCAACCGGGAAAATGGGGGGTCGCTAATGAGGTTGTGTCTGGCAAAAACACACACTTCCCGCACTGGCTTACTAATTTGATAACCGCCCTCCACCGGTATAAAGAAACGCTGTAGGCGTTCTGGTGAAATATCTACTACTTGATTTTTTTTATAAATACCGTTGCGAGCTTTTTCAATTACTGATTCATTTACATCAGTGGCAAAAATCTGGATAGAAATATTAATTACCTTATTACTTAAAAACTCTAGCAAGCAGATAGCAATAGAGTAAGCCTCTTCACCTGTAGAACAACCTGCTACCCAAATGCGGATGGGTGAGTTTGGGGTTCTATCTTTAGTAATAATGGGAAAAACTTCGGTTTTTAAGGCTTCAAAGGCTTCAGGATCACGGAAGAAACTAGTAACAGTGATTAGTATATCTTGATATAAAGCGTTAACTTCTGCGGGGTTCTGTTGGAGATAACAGACGTAATCTTCTAGCCTATCTAATTTATATAAAAGCATCCGCCGCATGATGCGCCGCTTTAAGGTTGTTTTCTTGTAATGGCTAAAGTCCACTTTTGTCGCATTTAGCAGCAGAGTGAAGATGGTGGACAGGGCATCTCCGGTTTCATGTATTGTATTATCTATGGCTTTGACTGAGGTGGGATGATTAACGTAAGGATGACGACTGATATTGGCTAATTCTTCGGCAATTTGTCTTGGTGTCAAAATAAAATCCACATATCCAGAAGCCACAGCTGTATTCGGCATGGTATTCACTTTTGCCGATTCTTCACACTGAGCAAAAGTGATTCCACCCGCTGCTTTGATGGTTTCTGACCCCTGTGTGCCGTCGCAGTCACCCCCGGACAATACAACGCCAATGGCTTTGTTACCCCGGTCTTCTGCTAGGGAAATAAAGAAAGTATCAACTGTCATGGAAAATCCATGAGTCTTGGCTCGCGGACTTAGTTTCAGCACCCCCTGATTAATGGTCATCATGGCGTTAGGTGGAATAACATACACATGATTTGGTTCTACAATCATGCCATCCAATACTTCTAGCACAGGCATTTGGGTGGCGCGAGAAAGAATTTCCGTCAATAAACTTTTTTGATGGGGACTCAGATGCTGAACCAAAACGAAGGCCATACCGGTATCAGTAGGTAAATGGCTCAGTAATTCCCGGAATGCCTCCAATCCTCCCGCAGAAGCACCCATCCCCACAATGGGAAATAATTCGGTTTGGCTAACCTGTTCCGATACTTTTTTGCTAATATTCACTAACAAATACACTCTTTAAGAGAGGGCGTATCAACCAATGCACGTAGGAAAATCCCTCGCGCACCATTTATATCCCGGCTCATTACCAGCCCGTCAGATGGAGACTTAACGAATTTAGCACCACCAAGGTTGGGGATGATTTCACCAGTCCAACTGACTGTTTTTGATGTGTACGCTTCGTTCACATCCATCACCACTTTATTAGTCTCAAAAGCCTTGTGCTTGAGAAACTGCTTAAATCGGTAGTGAGAGAGTGTTAACATTTGACGCACTGACTTTGACCTAATTCTTCGTTTCGCCTTCTGAGACATTTGGGATGTTTCAAAGGTTGGCAGTAAAATAATGTCAAAGTTATCAACCAAAAATCGAGCAGTTTTCTTGTGCAATTCGTCTACAAGGTTTTTGATTTTACCCCGCAGTCTACTGGCGGCAAGTTTCATCCTTCTTCTTTGTTTGCACTTGGCTTTAGTGAATTTAGAAATTAACTTATCCAAACGAAAACACAGCTTTTGTATTTGCAAATTAGCAGATGTGCCAATTTCACCAAAACTAGATTCAGAAAAGAAGGTGATAAATGTTCTGATACCGGGGTCAAGTGCTACAACACGTCCTTGGTTATCGGACTTCTGTTGTAGCACGTCCTCTGGAACTGTCAAATAGTAATCACGGTAGGCAAATACTAAACGACAGTCGCCAAAGCTTTGTGGTAAGGCTTCTTTGAAGGTTACCTTACCTAATATAGTATGGTAAATCCCCAAGTCTTTTACGGCAGATTTGGGAATGTAGCAAGATTGTACAGTGTCTTTTCTTGACCTAAATCTAATCTTGCTAACACCACCACCGGTTTTAAACTTTTTCTTGGCATTGCTGATAGACTTACAAGCATCTTTGATGGCGATTGATTTAATTTGATAAGGGACTGATTTACTCCATTCTGGTAGTCCGTTCAATATGTCAGTCTTAATCGCTTTCCAGTTAGCTTTGATGCTAGTGTCTTGCAGCAGTTTGACGGTGGTGTTGTAAACAAACCTGGACACACCAAACCACTGTTTAACGATCTGCTTCTGCTCGGTTGTGAGGAAGATCCGGATCTTCCTTGATTTTTTTACTGTACTTCCTGAGTCCGTGCATCCGACAAGAGAAGACGTGGAGGATGGAGAGAAGATCCGAGGTAAGTTCTGACTCTGGGGAATGTACAGTGTTGTCGAGAACCACGATTCGTCCACCGTTTTGCTTGACCATGTACTCAATAAGCTCGAATCCAAACCTTGCGAGTCTGTCACGACAGGCAACAACAAGCGTGAGCTTATCTGGGCGCATAAGTCTGTCCAGTAAGGTTTGCAGTCCTTTTCTTTTAAAGTTGATTCCACTGCCGATATCTTTGATGATTTCGGCATTTGGGTAGAGTGATTGTATATAGGCGATTTGTCTACCAAGGTCGTCTGGTTGCTAGTTATCCTGGTTCTACTCTAGCTAAAACTAACTCACGAATGTAAACATCTGCTCAAAGCTAGAAAGTCATGGTTATGCAGTCCGGCAAGATTTAAGTAAAATTAAATTACGGCAAAACCCGCATTCATCCAGAGATATAGTCTATGCAGCTACTTAAAACAACCGATACAGATTTTTCCGTTAGATTTAAAGCACTGGTGAGCGATCGCCGGGAAGCAACGGTTGATGTTAGTGGTACAGTTAAAAATATTCTCGCTGATGTGAAAGTGCGCGGCGATGCGGCAGTTCAAGAATATACCAGCCGCTTTGATCATTATACTCCCCCATCCTTGCATTTAAGCGCCGATTTTATCTCGGAGCAAGCAGCACAATGTCCGCAAAATGTCAAGGAATCTCTCCAACTAGCAGCCGACAGAATCGGGTCTTTTCACCAAAAACAACTCCCCCAAAATATTGGTTACACCGACACAGCAGGAGTCAAACTAGGATTAAATTGGGTTTCCCTCTCCCAGGTGGGTATCTATGTCCCCGGAGGACGAGCCAGTTATCCGAGTTCTGTACTGATGAATGCCCTACCTGCTAAAATAGCCGGTGTGGATAGGATTGTCATGGCAGTACCTATGCCAGGGGGTGCGATTAACCCGGCAGTACTCGCAGCAGCCCAAATTGCCGGGGTGACGGAAATTTATAGTATAGGGGGAGCCCAGGCGATCGCCGCTTTAGCCTATGGTACAGAAACTATTACCCCTGTAGATAAAATTGTCGGTCCGGGTAACGCCTATGTTGCCGAAGCCAAACGGCAGGTATTTGGAACTGTGGGTATTGACAGTGTAGCTGGACCATCGGAAATTTTGGTGGTAGCAGATAGCCAAAATAACCCAGAATGGATAGCTTGGGATTTACTTTCCCAAGCAGAACACGACCCCAGCGCCCAGTCAATTTTAATTACTGATTCTGCCCAGTTTGCCGAAAATGTGATACAATCCATTGAGCAAATTCTTACCCATCTCCCTACCAAAGAAGTAGCAACCGCCAGTTGGCAAAAACATGGCGCGGTGATTTTAGTAGAAGACCTCACCGAGAGTATACCAATATTAAATCAGTTAGCTCCCGAACACGTGGAACTGTGCATAGATAACCCCCAAGGATTTGCTGATCAGATTAAATCTGCGGGGAGTATGTTTTTAGGACGTTACACCCCAGAAGCCATTGGGGATTACCTAGGCGGACCTAACCACGTACTTCCCACCGCCCGGTCAGCCCGTTTTGCCTCCGGTTTGAGTGTCTATGACTTTCTCAAGCGAATTACCTATTTAGAGTGTAATCAAGAAGCACTGCAAAAAATAGGTAAGGCCGCTGTAACTCTAGCAGAAACTGAAGGTTTACCAGCCCATGGGGGTAGCGTATCTATCCGCCTACAGTGAGCCTGAGTTAATTACCTGACTCCCATGACTGCGGGGGTCATCTTGATTATTCACCGGTGCTACTGGGGCGCGAAATTGGGACACCTCCCCGCTAGTTTGCCCATAGGGTAAAGATGACCCGGTAACTAAGGCTTCTAAGTTACTGGCCATGACTGTACGGGGTTGATCTCCAATGCTTTGGGCGATGGTTTCCCCATCTGCACCTAAAAAGACAAAGTGGGGAATACCATCTACTCGATATTTGAGCATCTCTGGGAGCCACTTGTTATTATCTACATTCAACATGACAAAGTTTACTTTGTCGCCATATTGTTGTTTGAGTTGGGCAACATCAGGAGCCATTTTTTGGCAGACAGTACACCAGTTAGCGTAAAATTCGACTATTGAGGGTTTACCGTTGCTGGTAGCCATTTCTAAGGGAGTTGATGCTTTATCTAGGTCTGCTAAAGAAACGGAGGTTGTCTGGGTTTTCAATCCCAATATTAAGGCTACACTCAGGGCGATCGCTACTATGGCAATTAAGAAGTTTCTCACCCTGGTTCCGGAGGTGGTTTGAGGCTGAGAAGTAGAATTAATAGGGGATTCTGTAGTCATGGTCAATTTATTAACAGTTATTAACTATTGTGATTTTTATATTGGAAAGTATCAAGTATTTGTATTTGACTTGTATTAACGTGAGTTCGATGGAACTAAAAAATGGCAGGAGGTAGAGCAGGCAAATATTTTGGGTAGATGTCATAGTTATGTAGAGGCTTTGCTTCAAGAATTATTACATCAAATTCAGCAAAATCACAAAGTGAGACGGGAATAATTTGACTATCTGCTACTGCAACCCTAAATGTAACTTCATAGCATCATTGACCAAATCTATCAACTCTTGACTTAAATACCCTACCACATCTCCTAAAATGCGCTGTTTAGAAATTGTCCGAATTTGTTGCGCTTGCACCTTAGAAGGTTTAGATAAACCCGAATCTTCTGGATTTAATAAAACCTCAAAAGGATATATACGACTGGTATTAGATGTAATGGGTAAAATCGTTACCGTAGTAGAAGCATTATTATTAGTAGGAGTTACGCATTGACAGAATAACAAAATAGTGAATTGATAAATATAGGTCGTCTACTTGCTAGGTATCAGACAATTAGAAAAATCACGAAACCATCCACAGCGCAATGCAATCTAGACCTATACACCTTATTTTTACTGTCAGAGCCAAAGTTTGGGGGGTGCAGTAGGTTAGCAGAGATATTAGGAGACGTTTCACATGATAGTGTGAATCGCTTTTTATTGAGAGAGCGATATGAACCGAAAGATTTATTCAACATTATAGAAAAAGTTATTAACTTGGTAGGAGGAATACTAAGTGTAGATGATACAGTGATAGAAAAGATTTACAGCGACCCCAAAAATGCTGAATTAATCGGTTATTTTTGGTCAGGTAAAGCCCATAAAACAATTATTGGCTTAAATTTAATCACTCTATATTACAGTGATATTCATGGTAATTCAGTGCCAATAAATTACAGAATATATGATAAAAAGGAGGGAAAAACAAAAAACGATTATTTTAGAGAAATGGTAAGTGAAATAATAAGCTGGGGAGTCAAACCCAGAATTGTAACAGGTGATAGTTGGTATTCAGGAGTAGAAAATTTGAAATTCCTAAAAAACCAGAAATTGGGTTTTCTCTTCGGAATTGAAAAAAATAGAACTGTTTCAAATGAGCCACACAAGTATTGTCAAGTAAGCACTCTGGCTATTCCCGAAGAAGGATTAAGGACTCATCTGAAAGAATTTGGATTTATAAAGTTGTTTAGGAAAGACTTTAAAAAAGAAGACTCTAGACACTATATTTTGTATCTTCCAGATGAGGAAAGAATCGAGGATATAACTAGAAATGAATTTATGACAATTCATGATACTCATTGGGGAATTGAAACCTTTCATCGAGCCATAAAACAAGTATGTGGAATTTGTCGGTTCATGGTTAGGGATACTCATGCAATTAAGACTCACATCTTTTGTTCACTTCAAGCTTTTGTTAAGTTGGAGTTTATGCGCTCTGAAAAAATAATTAGCAATTGGTATGAAATACAACGGAATCTGTTTACTTTAGTTGTACGTGAGCATATTTTTGCTAATCTTAATAGCGATCGCATGATCTAGATATCATAGATCATATTTTTTGTCAATGCGTAAGTCCTATTTTCAATAAACTGCAATAAAGAGGATGGTAAAGAAATGGAAATTTTTTCAGATTGCATAATATTACCAAATGGTAATTTTATCTTTACTACTTTAGAGTAGCATAAATCGAATGATACTGTTGACGGTTAACGGTTGACTGTTAACTTTTAACCAGTTCATAACTGATTTATAGGGGCTTCACTTGTATGTATTCTCCTAAAACCTAATTATGGTTGGGGGATGATTGCATCTGTACTGAGGCGATCGCCTTTAATATCGCCCTGCGCAGATGGTGGGATGAGGTTTGACCCCACCCCCAACCCATCCCCTTGTAAGGGGATGGGGGTATAGAGAATGGCGACACATTCTGTTAAGATGATCACATAGATGATTTTCTAGTCAGATTTATCTGACTTTAGCTATTAGACGGGGGTTTCTAACCCCCGGTTCCCCGTGTAGTATCAAACGGAATTTTTCAACCCAGGGCGATCGCCTGTCTCCCTAGCTATCAGACATCTGATTAACTATATTCATGGTTTCTACACTGACTCTACACACGCGCATTAATAAATCTATTACCTGTTGTTTATAGTCTGCAAACCGGTAAGTGTTGAACTTTTCCGCAATAGTGGGGTCTTTGGGTTTCTTCTCCTTATATTGATCTAAAATCCACTCCAAGGCGCAACGATTGCCTAGCATATATTCCCATGCTATACTAGGTATACCTTGTAATGTGGTGACATCATCTAAGATAATACTTCCTTTGGTTTTATCAACCTTTAACTTTGGCTTGGGTGTGCTTTGGTTACCCTTTAAAGGAATATCAACCCGACTGAGTTTGTAGGGTGTGACGGTTTCATAGTTAATATGTAAATCCATGAGTTGTTTACCCCAGTCTACCCATTGGCGAAAGTTATCATATAAAGGTAACCGGGGAAAGTCCCGTTTTAAATTGAGTTCGTATTTTTGGCGGTACTCTGGGTTATGTAGCACCCCATAGGTGTAGTGAAAGATATCTATTTTAGTAATTGTTGTGTCTTGGTAATGGGTGTGAATTTGTTCTAGTCCCCAGTCGGTGATGTTATCTGTGCGCTTTCCTTCCTTGTCGTAGCTGTACAGGGGGAGACATTGAGTTTTTTCAATTGTATCTAATCCAATTATTAAATTAGAACTAAGACAGTGAAAATATTTACTTGAACCAATACCGGAGAAAGCTATATATTTATTTTCTAAGTCATTACTATTATGAATAGTAAACCATTGATATGTTCTACCATTAAAATGCTTATCGAAATATAAATTCTGTTTATAAAATGGTCTATATAAACTTGTTATTATGCTAATTTTGTCAAATTTTTTCTGTATTTTTCGTTGAAAGTAAGTTCTTAAATCATCGTCCCATTTTATTTCTTGAGACAGTTCTGCTTCTGGTGATTTTTCAAATTGACTTTGATAAATTTTTACAAACCATTTCATCTTAGCTATTAAATTTTTCACAGATAAATCATAAACCCACTCATCTCGTTGAGTTGCTACACCCCTAGAGAACAACTTAAATACAGCTTCTTGTGCTTTACCTGCTTTCACACCCTTATCAACCACAGGTAAAAGACTATCAAAATCATTATCAGTTTGATTTATCCAGTTATACTTTTTATCCGGTGTAATATGTTCAAAAGGAATTTGATTAAACTTGGTATTAGATAAAAATCCTAACTTCTCACCTGCTGTTTCAAATTCTGGACGACGAAGATAAAATATTTGACATCTATTAAAATCACTATCTGGTTTTTTCACCATGAAGATAATAGCTACACCAGTTTGAATCCCAAAAACATTATGTGTAGTTCCTGAAAGTTTAGGATTTTTCCTGACATCCCCATGTAAATCTATAACGTAAATGTAATTAAAATCATCACTGACAGACTTTCTAAACCCGTCAAATGTGATACTATCAATAAAAGAACTATTACAAATAAAAGCAATAATCCCATTATTACCCAACCTATCAGACGCCCATCTAATAAACCGGGTATACATATCATAGAGGACAATATTATTTTGAGCTTGACTATATTTAACGTAAGTTCCCTTAATTAACCTATCTATGGCATCATAACCCCGATTAGCATTATCATCATTAAAATTCTCCTGTTTAGCATTATAAGGAGGATTGCCAATAATCACCGAAATAGTTCGGTCATTCTGTCTTTTAATCCTCGCTGTATTCTCCACACTCATCGCAAACAGATCCATCTGCTTACCCACAAACAGGGTATTATCTAAAGTATCCACAAAACAGATATTCTCAAACTCCTCATACACCCCCATCTTCTGCTTATAGGTGTACTCAATATTCAAATTGGCAATATAATAAGGTAAAATCGCCACCTCATTACAGTGGATCTCATGCTTATACTTGTACTCTAAGCAATGAGCAGGTAAATAATCAATCAACTCAGTCACAAAGGTTCCCGTACCCGTCGCTGGGTCTAAAATCTCTACATCCCTATCAGCTAACAACTTTCCAAAATGTTTATGTACTAAAAAGTCGGTGCTTTCAATCATAAACCGGACAATCTCGTTAGGAGTATAGACAATTCCCAACCTATCCGCTGCTTTGGGGTTATAAGCTTTATAAAAGTTCTCATACAAAGACTTGAGAAATCTCTGTTTTTCCTGATGATTAGCAATATTAGCCGCAGTGCGCCGAATGACTGCATAATACCTTTCAATACTCCCTAAAGCATTACGCTTTACACTTCCAGTAAAGAAGGTAGCAATTACCCCTTGTAACTCCCGCGCGACATTGTTTTCTGTGTGAAACTGAGACTCGTTAAAAATATTGAGAAAAATATCCTCTGTGAGGATGTGCTGAATCATCATTTCCCGAATATCAATTAAACTGATTTCTGGGTTAATGGACTCCTGACAGATTGACCAAAACTTATTCCTTGCTGCTTCAAATTTACTGTTAGTTTCCCCTTGACTATCAATCAAATCTCTGAGATAATCTAAGATGTTGGGTAAATCTTGCCTAAAACTATCTATAGCTGACCGAAAATCTCTAACTTCCGGTCTGACATAATTAATAAAGTTGGTAATTAGTGTATCTAGAGCTTCAGTATCTTTCATCGATACCCGCTGGGTTTCTGTGGCGTTTTGAATTAAAACCGCAGTTTGGGAATCTTCAAAGAGAATATTACTACTAGGATAACCTTTATTTAACTTTTTGTCTATTTCTTCATCTAAGTTATCATATTGGTCTTTACTTTCCCAGTAACCCCAATCTAAACGCAAGGCATCTTTAACGGTGCCATCGGGATAAACTAGTTTACCATTGGGTAATTTAAAATCCAATTCGGGAATTAGTAGAAAGTCCCTAGGTTTGCAATATTCATTCAAGAGGTTTTGAAAAGCCACGCGAATAGAAGTTTCTTTACGGGAACCGCCAAACTGGATAATTTTGGCTACTTCTGCTTGGTACTGACTAATCAAAAGTCTGGACATGGGGAAAATCAGGGATATAGAAGGGGAGAAATTTAAATATAGAGGATAGCCGACAGTAATTTAGCAGACAGTTTATTAAAATTTATACAAGTGTAAATAACTTCAAGTTGGAATAAGTGTAAGTTTGTCATCTATCTTAGGGTAGAGATAAAACCCCCCATCTGATCTGTGATCTATTCGTTTATATTCACTATCTGTTGTTAAACGCAAAGGGGCGCAAAGGTTGGCGCAAAGGTACGCAAAGGTTTATTGGCGGTCTAGACTATGATCACATACATGATTTTCTAGTCAGATTTATCTGACTTGAGCTATTAGACGGGGGTTTATAACCCCTGGCTCCCCGTGTAGCATTAAACGTAAATTTTAAACCGTTCTGGTTAAGTTTTATTTGTTTTGGGTCTGTGCGGTGATGATGTGGTGATTTTAAATGAGCCGGATTTTCAACCCCGGAAGTGGTGATAGGAACTTTGAGACGGGGGCGATCGCCTATAACAGCAGCGCGCACCTTTTTCAGGTTAATGAAGTATACACAAATTTCCTATTACAGTGTTCCGGTGTTCGGTGTGTTCCCTCAAACTAAAAAACTTTGTACCTCACGAGCATGGAAAATACTATAAGAATTAGGGATAAGGATAAAGTAAGTTACCAGTCTCTCGTCTTAATACTATAATTTCTCTGTTCAAATTTTCTTTTACTACCTCTTCTGTTGCTTTGATACTATAACCAAATATCATTTTTATATTCTGGTCACAATATCGGCTAGGGTAAACTTTTGTTTGTATTATATCAAAACCAAATTTTTCAATATACTTAAAAATCAATTGCTCTAAACACCAAATTCTACCCTCAAGATTTTCAATAATCTCAGTCAAACCAGACTTGATTAAAGCCCTTAAACAGCATTTATCGTGGGTTAATAAATAATTATTGGTATAACCCTGTTGACTCAGGTAGAAAATATAACTGATTAAAATTGCTTCTCCTTGATCAATTGTATCTGTTTTATCATTGCTTCTTCTACAAGAATCCATCAGTTTCAAATAAATATCTCTATCAATATTAGGATTATGCTCTGAAAGAGTTACACAATTTTCAACGATTTCTAATGCTTTTTTAATATCAAATTTTGTATAATTATTGTCGGATTTATTCCCTCTTGTACGTTTAATTTGCCTGTTTACATCAAATTTATATTTGAAACTATCAAGTATTTGTATTTGACTTGCATTAATCTCAAATGTCGTCAGGGTTTCATTAAATAAATCGCAGGTAGCCAGTTTAAGAATAATATCATTATCTAAACAGTAAAATGACCCTGACAAAATTAAACTCCTAAGACTTTTTCTAAATACTCATAGCTTTCATCATTAAACTTGTCCCAGTCTAATCTATCAGCTAAATATTCATTAACAATCTGTTGACCATTAGCTAATGGGTCTAATTTCTTTAAAGCTTCCTGAACAAAACCCCAGTTTTTCTTTGTATGCCAACCATAATTAAGTACAATTGAGACCACATCAAGATGAGGATTTTGTTGACAGATTAATTGAGCGTACTTAATTAACTGGTTATGGTGAAGAATACGCTGATCTTCTAAACAATTATCACAATCACCTAATAATAACTGAGTAGCAAATTTATTTGCTTGACATTCATCATCATCATTTTGATTACAATCATACTTTATTTTTTCATCAACTAAAATACCTTCTTTTAGATGTCCTAATGCTAAGTGACCTAATTCATGGGCTAAGTCAAAAGCTAATCTAGCAGAGTATTTATATTTGGAACTGAGAATGATTACAGGACTATTAAACTTCCATTGAATTAATGCAGCAAACTTCTTGATCTTGGGAGGAAAATTGTTAAAATAAACAACAACTATGCCCTTACTCCAACAATATTCGAGTAAGGATTTTAAATTAACAGTTGTATGATTTGTTAAAATTTCTGCTCTAATTTTCTTAACATCAGTGGGTAAAGATGTAAAATTGGCTTCCGTACCGTAGGCAGTTAACTCAGCTACCCGACTAGCTAAAGCTTGAGCTAGATAAGGGTGATCCTGATTTCTGCTGTTATGCTGCTTAAACTTAGTAGGAGCGGAGGAATTAAACCTAATGTTTTCTTCTACCAACAAGGATTCTAAGTTAAGGTTAAGGTGATCAGCGATATAACCAGCCCCTTCTAACACAGCCATGGGTTTATCGTTGAGTTCATCATTCCACCAACTTGGTAAACCATGATTTTTTACATAGTCTTGGTTTAACCCAATTTTGGATAGTTTAGCGTAGAGGGACGACATAGTAAGTTTTACTGTCATTGTTTTGTCCTCCTGATGCTAAAAAGTTAAGCCTGTATCCTAATTTCAATCTTTGATGGATATTCTCCATTGATTATACATCCTTTTAAACAGGCTTTTACATAACTTCAACAAAGCCTTATGGCTAACCACGGGGAAGGAAAGTAATAGAATGGCGATCGCCTTTAACAGCAGCGTTTCGCTATCGCCCTAGAGTTAAGATTTTAACACTAACACGAAAGTCCCTACTAAACCTGTGAAAAAACGAGTTACCCTTACTTTTCCTAAACGGGCTATTCAAATGCCAGTAACTTACGTACTGGCTAAAGAATTTAACGTTGCTGCCAATATTATCCGCGCCCAAGTGGCTCCTAACCAAATTGGCAAACTTGTGGTAGAGTTATCTGGAGATATTGACCGCTTAAATGAAGCTATTGAGTGGATGCGATCGCAGCATATCAATGTTTCTCACAACTTAGGTGAAATTGTCATTGATGAGGATGTCTGTGTACATTGTGGTTTGTGTACTGGGGTTTGCCCTACGGAAGCCCTCAGCTTACAACCGGAAACATACAAGTTGACATTCACGCGATCGCGCTGTATTGTCTGTGAACAGTGTATCCCTACCTGTCCTGTACAAGCAATTGCCACTAATCTTTAAAAGAATAATTTAAATCTGGCTAACTGCATTTCTAGAGATGGAGTCAGGATTTTATGTAGTTCCTGACTATCTTGGAATGTGATAATTTGTTGTGTAGGTAAATCAAAGGGAAATTCTCCCTCACAGTCTGAGCGTTGCATCTGTGCCAACAAAATTTGTTCAGGACGCTTACTATGAAGAGCATAGCCAATGTCTACACAGACATGAGGGCTAGGGATTAATTTATTGGTTTCTTGACTAGAAATGCTGGTAATTGGGGTAGTATCGGCAATGAATAACAAACACCTGCGGATTTTCCTCATCATAGCACGGGTGAGTTTAATGGCAGCATGACCGGGGCGGTGAGACTCTAGTAATGTTAAAGTTACACGCGATCGCAAGTTCAAAGAATCTAAACTTGTTTGCAACTCTTCCCGGAGGACATCACTAGCTACTGGATACTCTACTTGGGAAGATAAAAAAATTGTTGGTTCCGACTGAGACAATAAAGCCTGTTTAGTGAAATAAATTTCGTGACTAATCAAGTCAATGTTAGCCACGCAATAACCACCGCTACCTTCAATATAAAACTCAATGGTTTCCCCCTCTAGATAGCGCCCAAACCAGTCAGATTGACGAACATGGTCAATATCTTCCAGGAAATCGGCTCTTAATGCTGATTTGAGCAAACTTTTTTTACTCAGGCGAAGATCAGGGGGACGTTTTTCCAGTTGTGCGATCGGCTCATAATCTTGAATATACCATGACCTGAGCGCAATAATTGACATAAGGCGCTAAGTAAGATTGTTCTACTAGTTTACAATTAACTAGGCACTTGTGACACTCTCCCATCTAAAGGAGTTGACCTCATAGTTGTGAGTAACTCCCTTGAGACAGTAAGATTACAGTAACTAATTTAGCTTACCTTCTCCGATGAATGACGTAGAAAGTTGTGAGGCGCGGATTTGCCCACGCACAGCCATGAGAATTTTACCAAGATGGTTTTGACCAGTTTTTTGCGCCCCACACCCCCAGAAATAATCGGTGGGGGAATTTTCCACTAGGGTTTGATGACCTGTGTTCAGGAGAATTTGTTGAATTTCCCCATGAGTCAGAAACTTTTTGAGTACAGCTTCCGCCATCACTTGAGTTTTAACCATCTCCCAGTCTGGACGCAGTTGGCGACTAGGACAGCGACCCAAAGCTGCGGCGGCTTCCGGGGTTTCGGCATCATGAATGACAGGTATAATGACTGCATCTACACTGCCGACAAACTTTTGTGCTTGATAATAATGCTCTACAGTGGGCCAGTAAGTACCACGAATTTGGATACCGTGGGGAGAAAAGTTAGAAAAACAGCCATAAGGTTGCCACACCTTATAAAAGTATATGGTCATTTGAAAATTTATCTTTCTATATCTACATCTATAATGCCTGTAGATGCTAGCAAGAAATTCTCAACTTTAGGCAGAATAAAGAATTATCACAGTAGTATCAACCAAACTCTTGTTCAATAATGCGCCAACTAACTGCACTAATACCCGGTTCTAGGCTTAAGCGGCTAACAATTTGTTCCAATAAGTTATCGTTGCGCTCTTGGGTTAATAAGTCTGCTTCTACTTCTACGTTGTCCGATTCTTCTAAATCTTCGCTATTGAGAGAACGTAACTTCATAGCATTAGTACTGCTGAGTGCTTGGAGTAGTAGGGCGCGGACGTGAGCTTCATCCTTACTGCGGCAAACCAAAGAGCAACGATAACATAATTCTACTTCCGTTCCCTTGAGGGATTGCTGATTTATTTGATACACCAGCGGACGCAAAAGTACATTAGCTATGAGAACCGCCACCGAACCCATAAATG
Organism: Anabaenopsis elenkinii CCIBt3563; assembly: GCF_015245355.1. Lineage (GTDB taxonomy): Bacteria > Cyanobacteriota > Cyanobacteriia > Cyanobacteriales > Nostocaceae > Anabaenopsis > Anabaenopsis elenkinii. Next base: position 372,092 of record NZ_CP063311.1, read on the forward strand.
CTTGGGAAAAAAAACCCGCCCCAGATAAACAACCCACGGCGGCGGCACACCATAGACTGGCTGCGGTATTGAGCCCGCGTACCGTTAGCCCTTCTCGCAAAATCACGCCCCCGGCTAAAAAACCGATACCAGAAACCACTTGAGCCGCTAGGCGCGTAGGACTAGCATCGCTAGGGATGAGAACTGACAGCATGACGAATAAACAAGCTCCAACACAGACTAAAGTATTAGTTCGCAGTCCTGCTAGGCGTTGTCGCCATTGTCGTTCGAGTCCAATGGCCGAACCTAGGACAAATGCTATTACTAAACGAATTCCAAAGTCCTGCCACGTCATCCTTTAGCTCCTTGAGTAAATTACTGATAAGATATTATTTTCACTCCCAAGTCAAAAAAAGGTTATTAAAAGGTTAAAGTACCAAATTATTGGTACTTTACGGGTTGCCATAACACACACTACAATTTGAGGTTTGGGGAAAATCGCAGGCTGGAAAAAGCAGGTGAGATTAATATTTATGCTTCAATGCCTAATAGTAATCCTACTAAGGAGAAGTAAATCCATAAGCCTGTAAAGTCTTTAACGGTGGTAATAAACGGGTCAGCACCAGTAGCATGGTCAAAGCCCGATTTTAACATAATCCAGGGTAGGATTGCACCCAGTAACGCACCCAATGTGACTACACAAAATAAGGCAATTCCTACTGCTAATCCTAGTAAAGGTACTCCATTAGGTATACCCTGCCATACATAGGCAATTACCCCAGCAGTTCCACCTAAAATTATACCCATTATCCCACCGATGCGAATTTCTCTGAGTAAATAGGGGATGAATTGGCTCAGATTAATATGATTCCAAGCTAGTCCTCGGGCAAAGATGGTTGTAGACTGAGTACCGACGTTACCCCCCATGTCCATGACTAAGGGAATAAACACAGCAGCTGCAACCACAGATCCCAAAACTTCTTCAAACTGCTCAATTAGTCCACCTACGAGCATACCGCCAATGAGGGTGATGATTAAGAACAAAATTCTTAGTCTAATTGCATACCAAGCGTTTCCCCTAATCAGGCGATCGCTCCAAACTTTGTCTCTGGTTAACAGGTTACCTACACCAGCTTGGGATAAAGCTGCTTCGGTGGCCTCTTCCTGAATCAGGTCAATGACATCATCAAAGGTGATATCCCCTAACAGTCTTCCTTCACTATCTACTACAGGTACCGCTGGGAGATTATAATCTTTGAGCATTTGCGCTGCTTGCATTTCTGAATCCGTGGCGCGTACAGCTACATTTGTCCCATCTAATAACATTTCAATTGGTGTTTCCGGATTAACTTTGATTAACCGCACTGTGCGAATAAATCCCCGATAAAATCTCTGGGAGTCAATCAGAAATACCATATCTAGCTCATCATCTTTCAGGTTGGATTCCCGTACTGAAGCCAAAGCAGCACCAGCAGTAATGTGATTACGGACGGCTAGGTAGCGCAGATTCATTAGTCTTCCAGCGCTTTTTTCTGGATAACCTAAGAGTAAATTAACACTAGCTCTGGCTTCGGGACTTAAGCTAGCAATTAACCGCTTGGTAATCTTTGCAGGTAATTCTTCAAATAACTTGACTCGATCATCTGCGTCCAAAGCTTCCAGAACACTGATTACTTCGGGATTTTCCATTTCCCGAATCAAGTCTGCTTGCTTATCAGGAGTTAAGTATTCAAATACTTCTAGAGCTTTACTTTTTTCTAGTAATCGGAAAGCTAAAACCCGTTTCTTGGGTTCAACTCTACTGAGCGATCGCACTAAATCATTAAATTTTAAATGGTTTGCAGTTTGTTTAGCTGCTTCCAAAGCAGTAGGCTTTAAGGATAAGTCACTGAAAGCATTTTGACGCATGTTACACCTCACACTCAGTAATTATTAAATTTAGTCAGCATAATTTCCGCCATCGCTGCTATCTGCTCAGTGCAACAACGGTAAACGAAACTTCCGTATTAAGTTGGAACCCCCCGGATTCATCCGTGGTGTAGTTCCCAAATGTGTCGGTTTCTAGTCGCGACAATACCCAGTCGCGACTAGCTCTATACTTTTGAGAGGCGTTCTCGTCTCTGTCTGGCTTAGTAGCAGAATTTAAGCCACTTGACTCCCATTCATAAATACTGCATCTAATGCTGCATATAAATTATGGACAAGCCACAACTCTTGTAACATCTCCTCGTCATTCTTCCAGCAATCTGGTAATTTCTCGGTGTTTACCCAAGTAGCATATAGACGACCTTGGTCATTTAAATTCCATTTCATGTGCAACATATTTGTATCCCTGTTTGTTGTCATGATTTGCTTTTGCAAGCAGCTTATGAGTTTCTTGACAATTGATTTGTGACTCTAGATTTAATTGCAGTCACAACCGTTTCTACTACTGTTTCAACTAAGGTTTGAACAGCAATTTCTACCAATGTTTTTACTAACGTTTTGATCATCATTGCAAGTACACGCATGATGTAACCCCTTGTTTTCGTTAGGTAATTTTCAGTAATTTTCTCTGAGAAAATGTCAGTATATTCTCGATGATTAGACATTTATAAACACACCAAGAATACCCAGTTATTACATCTGAGATATTTATATAGCCTTTTTCAGGCTAATGAACTACACATCAATTGCCTATTCCCTGTTCCCTGTTCCCTGTTCCCTGAAACTAAACAACTGTGTACCTCACGAGCATGGGAAATGCTATAAATGTTCTACACAGTAGAGACATTTCAGAAATTAATCACTATGTGGCTCAACAATATGTTCAGTAAGTGATCATGGTATGGTATTTAGGTTCCCAGCAAATGTCCTAGGATTGAGGTTAAGCAACCACACCTAACACATTTATTCATAAGTGAACCTGTAAATTCTTGGAGATGCAAACAGCCAAGAAATCACATAACTAAGCTATTGACTAGAAATTAAATTTTTGGTTTTATAGTTCATCTCCTAATTTACGAGTAACTACCTGTAGCGCTGGCGGTTACTCGCAGATGAACTAGTTAGCTCTAGGCTAAATGCCAATCCTTCTGAGATACCGCCAGCAAGTTACCGCCAGGTTCGTCTTCTTCAGATTCCCCGACAATAACCATCATGTTGCATATGACTTGGCTGTTACTACTGCCAGAGCCTTCCATACTGAGTTTCTCCTTTGGAATACATGAACGCAACTATTTAATTGCGTTATGTGAGATTTTTTTATTCTTTTTTGAAGCTAACACAAAAAAAATTTTTAGTCAACTATATTCCTGTAGATGGCACGGATAAGGCCCTGAGGATATGATATTGTGGCCTAGTCGCGGGTTAATCGACAAACTTGGGTCTATCTTCACCGTTAGACTGTAATTTTAATCCTAAACCTTGCCAATCTTGCTGTTCAATCAGGTTAGTTAACTCATCTAGCCTTTGGCGATATTGATGTAATGAACTCAGTAATGCTTGGCGGTTATATTGTGCCATCATTACTCCTAATTCAGGATTACCGCCGCCCACTCGGCTGGTATCGCGAAAACCTGAACTAGCAAGATTTTGGGCTAGTTGCAGTACTTGGGAGTCTGTTTCACCCATACAAGTAGCAATTAAGGCCGCACTCACCATGACAGGTAAATGGGAAATTAAACTCACCGCTCGGTCATGTTGCTCCGGTGGGCAATAATAAATATTTGCCCCCAGCGATCGCACAATTTCTGCTACAACTGAAATCGCTGTTTTGGGTGTGGTTGCATCTGGGGTCAGGACATAGGGTCTACCCATAAATAAATGCCGTTGTGCTGCATCTATACCACTATCTGCTGTTCCGGCCATGGGATGACCACCAATAAAATTTTCCCATACAGGGGCGATGTTCTGGACTATGGGGGCTTTAACTGAACCAACATCAGTGATCACAGTAGTGGCAGGTAAATAATTAATTAGCTGCTGCAATTGCGGTATAATCATACCTATGGGTGTACAAATAAATACCACTTCTGCGGTAGCTAACAAACTCATGTCCACAGATGCTTGATCAACAATACCAAGAGCGATCGCACGGTTACAGGTAGACTCCTGACGAGTCACCCCTAAAACATAATGACCAAGCGATCGCAAATCATAACCCAAAGAACCGCCTATGAGTCCCAGTCCCAAAATACCAATTTTCATCTTTTTTGATTTTAACTATAGGGTTGGTGTACCTACTCAACCCAGAAACGTTATATCTATCAATAGTCCTGTCAAAGTCACCTTACAGCACTTTTGAAGTAAATAAAGTACACACCTTAATATCATAAATCTTGTGGGGTGGGCATCGGTGCGGTGCCCTGGCGTACCCACTCAGATAAAATGCCCTGTATTAGTGTAGTAGTCACAATTATGGAGAAAGCAAATGCGTGCCTTTAACAGAATGATGGGTCGGACTCGCTATGTAGTTTGTCGCTTGTTTGTGCATTTAGCCGGCTCCGATGTTGCACCAGTCTTGGGAGTATTAAATAGTACAGCCAGAGATGCCATAGAGGCGGAAGGTGACCTGCAACAACTAGGAGAAGGATTAGTCGAAATTTGCGAAACCCTATTACGATATGATCAAGCTTGGTTATCCGCTGCCAATGAAGGTGAAGTATTTTGGGATGAAGGTGAAGCCGGAGATTACGTCAACGAATTATTTAGTGATTCGGCCCAACGCTACGGTGCAGACCTTGATATTAGTTCCACCTCCGATGTAGATCAATCCTTTTCCATACCTGTAACCCGGAATGTGATTGTCATGTTGACTGTAGCTTATGAAGGAGAAGTTCCCAATTTAGAAACGGACTTGTCCAATATCCGCGCATTAAAAGATGGTTTAAAAGCTTTAATCAATCTGCACTATCAAGAAAAACTGCGCGCCATTCAAGTACATTTTTCCCCAGCACAGTTAGGAGATCAACTCACCAATGATCAGCTTTTGCAATATTACCCAGAATTAATTCCTTTGTAACTGGTTGGGTAGTCTCTACATTCCCACCCCCATAAAACCTTGTTAAGCTGAAAAATAAGAAATAGTAAAACGCCCATGAGCATATTACGAAGATTTACAGTGATTTTTTTAGCACTGACTTTGTGCTTAACAACCGTAGCCTGTGGTAATTCTAACCAAACCACCCCAGAAACTAGAAGTATGAGCACCGGATCTACAGCTACTAAGCTCAGTGATGGTGAGTATCAGGTGCAACAAGCTAGTTTTGACGATGGCACTGGGGAGTATACACTGTTTTTACTCAACAGTAGACCCCCAACCTTTAAAACTGAAAATTTGCAAATGGCAAGGCTGACCGATGAGCAAATCCAGGAGGGAAAAAAGACTTCTTTGAAGGTGGAAAACGGAGAACCAGCCTTGTATATGACAGAAGACTTTAAAATTGAGTACGTCCACAACGTCACTGAAGTACAAACTAATCCCCAAACAGGACAACAAGAAACCGTAGTAGTCCGCAGAGAAAGCAACTTCTGGGCACCTTTTGCCGGGGCTGTAGCTGGTAACATCGCCGGTCAGGTAATCGGTAATATGTTATTTAGACCCCAATACTATGTACCCCCTGCTTATCAATCAGGAGGGGTGCTAACTGGTTACGGTGGTTATGGTAGTACCTATAATCAAGCAGTGAATAACTATCGGACTCGCTACAATGCACCACCTGCAGTGGAGCGCAACCGCACGAATTTCCGCACCACGGGAACAATTAGAAGATCATCCCCTGGTAGTTCAACTGTACGCACTACACCACCGACGAATACCACCAATCGCCCCTCTGGTTCTGGTTTTGGTAGCAGTAATCTCAGACCTTCTAATAGTTCCGGTACCACTAGACGCAATACTGGTACTGGTTTTGGTTCTGGTGGACGTTCTACACGTAGTCCCAGCCGCTCTTTTGGTTCTGGTAGAAGAAGGTAAACTTTGCGGCACGCTACGCCGTAGCGTGCCGCAAACACTCCCAGTTAGGAGTTAGCTGTAGCAACCACCGGTTGGGGCCAACGTCTCACGGCCTCACCAATCACTGCTAATTCCTGCATTAAAGAATCAAAACGTTCTGGTGTTAGAGATTGGGGTCCATCAGATAAAGCTTTGGCTGGGTTGGGGTGGACTTCAATCATCAGGGAATCGGTTCCAGCGGCGATCGCAGCCATAGCCATAGCAGGTACGAAATCCGACCAACCCGTACCATGACTGGGGTCAATCATAATAGGTAAGTGAGTTAGCTTCCGTAATACCGGCACCACAGATAAATCTAAAGTATTGCGAGTGTGTTGACGGTCAAAAGTCCGAATTCCCCGCTCACATAGAATTACATTAGAGTTTCCCCCAGCTAAAATATACTCAGCTGCCATCAACCAATCTTCAATAGTAGCAGCCATGCCTCGCTTTAGAAGCACTGGTTTTGGTTGCGCCCCCACCTTTTTGAGCAGGGAGAAATTTTGCATATTCCTAGCTCCCACCTGAATCACATCAGCCACATCGGCGATCATATCCAAGTCCGCAGCATCCATTACCTCAGTAATAATACCTAAACCACTAGCTTGCCGCGCCCGAGCCAACAATTCTAAAGCACTCTCACCATGACCTTGGAAGGCATAGGGTGAAGTCCGGGGTTTGTACGCCCCACCACGTAAAAACTTCGCTCCAGCCGCTTTTACCCGCTGGGCTGTTTCCACAATCATTTCTTCATTTTCTACGGAGCAAGGGCCAGCAACAACTACTAAAGGATGGTGTTCACCAAATACAACATCACCATCGGGAGTATTAACCACTACCTCAGAGGCTTGTCCATGTCGAAACTGGCGGCTGGCCCGTTTGTATGGTAACTCTACCCGCAATACCTGCTCAATCCATGGGCTGAGTTCCTGAATCTGTAACGGGTCTAAACTGGCTGTTTCACCCACCAGACCAATTACCACCTTGTGTTGACCGATGATTTTTTCTGGTATGAGTCCCCAGGTAGTAAGTTCCTGGCTAATGCGGTTGATTTCCATTTCTGGGGAACCGCTTTTCATGACTATAATCATATAAAATTACCTGATTATTTGAATCAAACCTCAAACAAGTAGGAGACACATTATATTGTTTATTTTATTGAATTTAAAAAATCAGGCACTCAGTAGTTTAGCTGCTCTGTATCGGTTTGAACTACACATATCCAATTATTACTTATAAACTTGGAAGTTAGGTAAAATTGCCTAACTTCACAATCTACCCCATACCGCAGTTAGTCTGGTACCTGAGCGCCAAGGCTCATAGATTTTTTTGCCGAGTTTCGCGCCACACTTCCACCATTCGACCCCAATTGGTACTAAACTCCCCTAGACCCAAGAGGCTCCCTGGTCTTTCTTCATCCCAAGAGGAAGAAAGAACACCATAAGTAATCCCCAAAACTCCAATACCAAATAATCCCATATTCACTAATAACACGGCAATGGGAGGCAGTTGGATATCTGTATACCTAGCCAGTAAATAACTGACTATTAAGGTTGTAATACCCAAAGCTGTAGGTATACCACAGAACCCCGCCACCCTGCGGATCATCCTTTGGCTAACAACCTCGGGAATGGCCATTTCTTCTTTAGTGAAAGGCGGCTGCTTGGTAGGGGGTTTTTCTACCCTCTTAGGCTGTGCTTGTGGTTTACCTGTGCCCTTGGTAGGTTTTTGGCGCTTGGTTTTTGGTTCAAAAGGTAAGGGGCTGCGCTCAGATTCTTCAGCAGACATAAGCGATAATTCCTACCCACGAATACCCAAACGGGCAATTAAATCTTGATATTTTTCCCGACTGCCTTTTTGAATATAGGAGAGAAGACGCTTGCGCTGACCAATCATCTTCAATAGTCCCCGACGGGAGGAATGGTCATTTTTATTTGCCTGGAGATGTAAGCTGAGGCGACTAATGCGATCGCTCAGCATGGCAACTTGAACTTCGACAGAACCAGTATCGGTTTCGTGAACTTGATAGTTCGACATGATTTCTTGTTTGCGCTGTTGCGTCAGAGCCATGATAGATTCAGTTTCTAGTTATGTTAAATGTATGCAGCAATCTCCCATGATATCACAGCCGCCAAATTGTTGGTATTAATCAGCAATCAGTATTTTGGCTGTATCAGATAGTATGTCGATATTTCAACTGCTTGGTCAACTCCTACCCTAGCAACTAATTGAGTTTTTGGTAAGCAGCCAAAATAATCCTTTCTGTTTCCTCCCAATTAATACACTTGTCGGTTACAGAAACACCATACTTTAATTCTTCTGGGTTACTGGTTATGGGTTGATTACCCTCGTGTAAGTTTGATTCGAGCATTACACCCACTATTGATGTATTACCATCAACTATTTGTTGAATGACATTGTCTAATACATAGGGTTGTAGCTTGTAATCTTTATTAGTATTTCCGTGGCTACAGTCGATGACAATTCTTGGTGATAAATTAGCCTGTTTTAATTTTTCTTCTACCAGTTTAATACTTGCTGCTTCAAAGTTAGGCTGACTACCACCGCGTAAGATAACATGACCATAGGGATTTCCCCTAGTTTCAAATACACTCACTTGTCCTTTATGATTAATACCTAAGAAACTATGAGGACTTTGGGCTGATTGTAAAGCATTTAAAGCTACTTGAATATTACCATCAGTACCATTTTTAAAACCTACAGGCATGGAAAGCCCACTGGCCATTTCACGATGGGTCTGTGATTCAGTAGTTCTGGCACCAATGGCAGACCATGTGATAAACTCACTAATATATTGAGGTATGATAGGGTCTAGTGCCTCTGTACCAGCGGCCAAACCCAACTCTACGATTTTTAGCAGTAGACCACGTGCTGTTAATAAACCTTTTTCTACATGGAAAGAATCATCCATATCTGGATCATTAATTAGTCCTTTCCATCCCACTGTAGTGCGCGGTTTTTCAAAGTACACCCTCATGATGAGTAGCAGTTTATTCTTGACTCTTTCAGATAAAACTTTCAATTTATGGGCGTACTCCAGCGCTGCTTCTGGGTCATGAATTGAGCATGGGCCAACTACAATGAATTTTCTCCTGTCCTGAAAATCTAGGATGTTTTTAATCTCCTGTCTATATTGCCAAACATTGTGTTCAGCTAATTGAGTTAAAGGTAATTTTGTTTTGACTTCATTGGGGGTTAATAATACGTGCGAACTCTTGATGTTAGTATTAAATAATTTATTGTGCATAGAGCCAAACTGGTGATTTTTGCGATTCTTCAAAAGAGGATGTTAATCAATGATTTGTAGACATCCAGGCATTACCTTACTCAAAACTGGTCAAGACTCAAAACCTGGAGTTTTTCTAGATTCCACCATGGGTATAGTAGCAAATGATATTCCCTTGGGATTTTTCAAACATCCTCTGGGGTAAAGTTAATATATTATTCTAAATCAAATCTACAACACTGAGTTATAGATTATTAAAATAATCAGGACTTTGGGCTGTTAAATTCGCGATTTCACCAGAAAAATCCTATTTGATTCCTTAAAATCTGCATAAATTCAACAACCGGGCTTCTAGAAACTGAGTTAATTTACTCAGCTTAAAATATTAATGCGATAATTTATACATATTTTTCCAAAGGTCGAAATCAATGCACAAGCCCTCAATTGTTGTTTTTTCATCACTTTTAGCTATGAAGTTGATTACACCCTGCATTTATACTTATAAACACTATTTTATGGTCAAGCAGTTATTAAGATATCTTGATACTGCAAGAAAAAGGAGCCTCATTAATAGGCTCCCTGATTATAAGGTGCAAACAAAATCGATTCAATGGCGCTTGCCATAAAATTATTTATTAGTTCATTAATAAAAATTGATATAAATACCTAATCAAGTATGAATCTATTCTTTACTCATCCCTGACAGCTATTTGTGAAAATTACTTTATCATAGGTAAAGTAAAATTTTCTGCTGAGTTTCCTTTGATTACATACTATTATAGGATAGTACAGCTTTTATTATATATCACTACAATTTAATAATTAAATTATTTTCTTATTCTTTTTTGAAAAAATATTAAAAAAAATGATTAATTAGATTTTTGCAAACTCCCCACCGCTGAATTTCCAGCATTCGAGTCTCACTGACTGTTTCACTGTTCATCTGTACCGAGTTTTAGGGAGCGGGTCAAGAGCAAATTGACTAGGGTTAGATTTAGTGATATAATTTTAAACTTTAGTCTTCGAGTACAGTCTAAGCTGCCAAGACAATCCGGCTATTGCTTAGGAAGCTCTTGCCTTTAAGAACGGAATGCCCTACCGCTACGTGTAAGTTCTTTAACATGCAAATCTTCAAGCGCTAAAAAAATTTACTGAATGCTACCGTTTATTCCTTGTAAATAACTTAATAACCAATTGGCTGCTGTTGCTCTGCGAGTCTGTCGAGGTCCAAATTCACCAATTTTGTAACCTTTAAAACCCAATTTTTCTTTGAGTATTTGTTTATTTTCTTGAGGAATGGAACGAGTTAATTTCACTGTTGCTGGACGGCTATCAATGAAATCGGGCGGTTCTGGGTAATCATCTCGCCATTCTGATGTGACTTGGCTATTATCCCACTTAGTAGCGGAAGAGTCATAGCGATAGCCTAGATAGTACCATACTAATTGATTGACTATGGTATCATCTATTTGATCATTAAGAATAGCCCAGATTGTTTCTGTATTCAGTGGTGGCAAGTTAGACATGAGGACTCAATTTTTACATTTAACTTGTGACGAAATTAAATATTGTAGACATCATCCTACAACCTAGAGTCATTTTATCTCTTTTTCAAATATTCAGGGGGCAGGAATGCCAACCCCACAAGAGTTAGAATTATTTAGGTTATACAGTTTCAAGGGGGGACAGCTAAGTTTATGCGGAATCCTACACCACTACTGCCCAAGATAGTCCGCGCCCATGTATTTATTTCTGGCCGAGTGCAAGGGGTAGGCTATCGCTATGCCACTGTGGATACAGCTACTCAGTTGGGATTAACTGGCTGGGTGCGGAATCTTCCTGATCACCGCGTGGAGGCGGTTTTTGAAGGGGCGCGGGTGGTTGTAGAAGAGATGGTTCGCTGGTGTCACAGTGGACCACCTGCTGCAGTGGTCAAAGATATTGTGCTTGAGTTTGAAAAACCCGAAGGTTTGCGGGGGTTTGAAGTTAAGCGCTGTGATTGAAATGAATACAGTAGCAATTAATACAACTAGACTGGAGAAACTACTAATCAATTAACTGCCAATACAGCCGAACCTGTAATTTTGCCACTACGTAGGGCGGATAAAGCTTCATTTGCTTTATCCAGAGGGAAAGAACTAACTTCAGTGCGGATGGGTATTTTAGGAGCGATCGCCAGGAACTCTTCTCCATCTTGGCGAGTCAAATTTGCTACAGACCGCAAGACCCTTTCTTGCCAGAGGATTTGATAGGGAAAAGCAGGAATATCACTCATGTGAATACCAGCACAGACAACTATACCACCTTTGGCTACGGCACGCAAAGCAGCTGGAACTAATTTTCCCACGGGGGCAAAGATAATTGCTGCATCCAAGGGTTCTGGAGGTAAGATATTTGAATTACCAGCCCAAGTTGCACCTAACTCACGGGCAAACTTTTGCCCCTGAATGTCTCCAGGACGGGTAAAGGCAAAAACTTGTCTGCCATGATAACGAGCCAGTTGAATCAAGATGTGGGCAGATGAACCAAAACCATAAAAACCTAGTTTTTCAGCATCACCAGTCATGCTGTAAGCGCGATAGCCAATTAAACCACCACATAATAGAGGTGCTGCTTGCAAGTCAGGATAGCTCGGATCTAGGGAAAAACAAAAACGGTAGTCAGCTACGGTATATTCTGCATAGCCACCATCTAAGTGATAACCGGTAAACTCAGCATAATCGCAAAGATTTTCCCGATTAGAAACACAGTAACGGCAGCGATTACAAGTATGACCCAGCCAAGGAACACCCACACGTTGACCTATATGAAAATTAACAACACTATCACCTTTAGCCTCGACGGTACCCACAATTTGATGTCCAGGGATTAAAGGTAATTTTGGGTCGGTTAATTCCCCATCTACTATATGTAAATCTGTCCGACACACAGCACAGGCATGAACGCGAATCAGCACTTGCTCAGAATTGGGTTGTGGCACTGGTAACTCAACTAGGCGTAGAGGTTGGCGCGGTGTGCAACTTTTAAGCTAATCAAAGCGATTAAACTAGATTAACTACGGCATCCGTCAATTCTGACTCCTCAGAAAGCACGATAGAATCATGGGTCACGGTAAAGGCAGTTGCTTGCAAAGCACGCAATAAAATATTGCGTGCGCCATTCACATCACGATAGACCTGAATTCCGCAATGTGGGCATTTAAAAATTTTGTGTCCACCTAGCTTATGGTGAACATGACCGCAGTTGCCACATGTTTTTGATGTATATGATTCATTGCAAAGAACCACTATTACACCTTTTCTTTGTGCAGCTTGTTTAAGATGTTGCTCAAATTTGTAATGGGAAAGAGTCAGCATTTGCCGTACAGACTTACTGTTGATTTTGCGTTTCTTCCCGCTACGGCTTTTAATCACCATTTGACTAGAATCAAAGGTTGGTAAGTAAATTACCTTGTAGGAATTAACCAGCAAGTTAACAGCTTTGTTATGCAAATCTTTAATTAAATTCTGAATTCTTTCTCTGACGCGATTAGCAGCAATACGCATCTTTCTACGTTTACGGCATCTTGTTTTGGTAGAACGGCTGATGAGATTATCAAGGTGCTGACACAATCTTTGTATGCGTCCGATGTCTCCGGTTCCAATCTCTAAGACATTCTCCCCATCAAAACCAGTTAAGAAAGTGCGATTACCAGGGTCTACTGCTATTACCCTATCACTGCCAGTAGGTACAGTTTCTTTATATTGAGGAAAGCAACCAAACCACTTACCACGACGGTAAACAAGCTCTGTGCCATATTCGCATTGTTCAGGAATAGTTTGACCAATTGTCGTAAAACCTAAACCTTTGGTTGTGCGCGGATACCAAGTACCATTTTTGAAATTACCAACTTTGAATTGGATAGTTTGACTTGTGGATTTACAGCTTTTAAATTTCGCACTACCACCTTGAGTGCGAGCCTGTTTAAAGGCATCAAATGCCTCAAAACAAGCTTCTTGACGTTGATGCCCTGGTAATGTTTTCACCCATGGTGATACATCCATTTTTTGAGCTATTTTATCTAACTCCTCAGCAGATATCTTGACTTGTTTTTCTTGGCTAGTTTTTTTATCAATAATTACTCTGACTTGAGTATCATAATTATTGTGAAGATAACTGATACATTGATTGAAGTAATAACGATAAGCAGCAAGCCAACGCTTCCAGACTCGATGTAATTCCTTGCTAGGAAATAGCCTGATTTTCAATACACTGTTCGGTGACTGCTTTGTCGATTCCTTGTGACGCGACTTCTTTTTGTAAGTCTTCTTTGATGCTTGACTTGTATTTTCTAAGCCCGTATAACCTGCTAGAGAAACAGTGGATGCTCGACAGCATATCTTGTACGAGTTCCTGTTCTGGACTGAGCTTGCGGTCATTGAGAACCACGAGTTCGCACTCAAATTTTGTGCATAACCACCTAACCAATTCAAATCCGAATCGGACAAGTCGGTCAGGATGGGCAACGACAATACGTTGGATATCGCCGTCGATGATTCGTTCCAGAATTGCGAGGAATTTTTTCCGTTTAAAATTGAGTCCGCTTCCAACTTCTGAAATAATTTCAGCCTCTGGGTATCTTGTGCGTAAGTGTTCAAGTTGTCGTTGCAAATCATCTTGCTGGGAATGAGTCGATACTCGTCCATAGCAAATAGTTTTAATTGTCCTGGGTATTCCGCCGATTTTTTCGACTTCTTCGAGGATGAACCGCCTTTGACCGCCTGGTGTACGGATTGCTTTAAGTTTGCCTTCGTTTTCCCATCTCCTGAGACTGGAGACATGGACACCAAGGATTTTAGCTGCTTCCTTGGGAGTGACATGTTGCATCAAAGCCTCATTAAATCAACTACTTTTAGTCTAGCGGGATTTAGTAAGATTTACTCTGTTTAAGCAAATAATTTACAATTAGTTACATGTCTCCAAAATCATTGCACGCATAGGCACAGGATCAATTCAAAGGTGAAATGCTTACTATCAAATGGTTCTAGAATTTTGTCATCTCCTAATACCCTTTTAGATGCTGTAATTTTAGGCCATTTTTCCCAGGTATCTAACTCTTTTGTAAATTATATTGACTTTTTGTAAAGGATTAGTTACAATAATTTACATTACTTAGTAAGTAACTCAAACAATTTTAAGTAAATCAGTATTAATCAAGTTAGTTTGCACTTGACTTGTAGTTTCGCTTGTTGAGTATTGTTGTATCTCAATCGTCATTCTTATTTCTCTGAATCAAAAACCTCAGTTGCCAAGTTGAGGTTTTTTTGTTGGCTATGAGTCAAAAAGCCCTAATTGATATTCTGGCATTTTATGACGGCCAAATCACCCTGCGATCGCTACATTAGAAGATACATGATTTATAGTTGACTCACACAAAACCATGAGTGAAAATGTGACTATTGCTGCAAATCCTTTACTTAAAGGTTCTGGCTTACCCCCCTTTGAAGAGATTCAACCAGAGCAAGTAATACCAGCCTTTGAGCAGCTACTGGCAGAACTTGACCAGAAGCTAACTATTTTAGAAACTAATATTGAACCTACTTGGAACAGCTTAGTAGAACCACTAGAAAAGCTCACAGAACAGCTCAACTGGACTTGGGGTATAGTCAGCCACTTAATGGGTGTCAAGAATAGCCCTGAACTACGGACAGCTTATGAAAAAGTACAACCACAAGTAGTACAATTCCTCAACAAGCTGGGTCAAAGCCAACCAATTTACAATGCTCTCAAGGTCTTGCGCGCCAGTGATCACTGGGATACCTTAGAATCAGCCCAACAGCGAATTGTAGAAGCTGCCATCAGAGATGCAAAACTGTCCGGTGTAGGCTTACAAACAGAAGCCAGGGAGCGTTTCAACGCCATCCAAATGGAGTTAGCACAACTGAGTACCAACTTCTCAAACCATGTGCTAGATGCGACTAAAGCCTTTACCCTAACCCTGACGACAACAGCAGAAATCGAAGGCTTACCGGATAGCTTATTGAGTTTAGCAGCACAGGCTGCCCGTGAAGCGGGAGATGAAAACGCCACCCCAGAAAATGGCCCTTGGCGCATTACCTTAGACTTTCCCAGCTACAGCCCATTTATGCAGCACAGCACCCGGCGAGATCTGCGTGAGAAACTGTATAAAGCTTATATAACTCGTGCTTCATCGGGAGAGTTAAATAATCAGCCCCTAATTGAGCGTACATTGGAGTTGCGGCAAGAATTAGCCCAATTACTAGGCTTTGAAAATTATGCCCAGTTGAGTTTAGCCAGTAAAATGGCTCCCAATGTTGCAGCAGTTGAGGGATTATTAGAAGAACTACGTCAAGCCAGTTATGATGCTGCTGTCAAAGACCTAGAAGAACTCAAAGCCTTTGCGTCCAGCAAGAAAGCAGCACAAGCCGATAATTTACAACATTGGGATATCAGTTTTTGGGCCGAACGTCAACGGGAAGAAAAATTTGCCTTCACCGCCGAAGAATTACGCCCTTACTTTCCCCTACCCCAAGTCTTAGATGGTTTATTTGCACTGGTAAAGCGGTTGTTTGGTGTGACTGTCACTCCTGCTGATGGTCAAGCTCCAGTCTGGCATGAGGATGTACGTTATTTCCAAATTGCCGATGAAAGTGGTAGTACCCTAGCTTACTTCTACCTAGACCCCTACATCCGCCCAGCAGAAAAACGCGGTGGTGCTTGGATGGATGTATGTATTAATCGCGGCAAAATTACCGAGAATGGTGTGACAGGAATTCGTTTACCTGTGGCATATTTGGTATGTAACCAAACTCCCCCCGTGGATGGTAAACCTAGCTTGATGACTTTTTATGAAGTAGAAACTTTATTTCATGAGTTTGGTCATGGCTTGCAGCATATGCTCACTCAGGTAGACTATACTGGGGCAGCAGGCATTAATAATGTAGAATGGGATGCTGTGGAATTACCCAGCCAGTTCATGGAAAACTGGTGCTATGAGCGCACGACTTTGTTTGCCATGGCCAAGCATTATCAAACTGGTGAACCCCTACCGGAGCATTATTACCAAAAACTCCTAGCTGCACGCAACTATATGAGTGGTAGTGTGATGTTGCGGCAAATTCACTTTAGCAGTGTTGATTTAGAACTACACTATCGTTATCGCCCTGGTAGGGAGG
The DNA here is from genome assembly GCF_015245355.1 of Anabaenopsis elenkinii CCIBt3563. Classification (GTDB taxonomy): domain Bacteria; phylum Cyanobacteriota; class Cyanobacteriia; order Cyanobacteriales; family Nostocaceae; genus Anabaenopsis; species Anabaenopsis elenkinii. The sequence continues at coordinate 388,467 of NZ_CP063311.1, forward strand.
AAACAGCTACAGATGTGCGTCGTCGCATTGCCAAAACTACTACAGTTTTAGCGCCACTACCAGAAGATGCTTTTCTATGTGCTTTCAGCCACATTTTCGCTGGGGGTTATGCCGCAGGTTATTACAGTTATAAGTGGGCTGAGGTATTGAGTGCTGATGCATTTGCCGCTTTTGAAGAAGCTGGTTTAGAAAATCAACAAGCAATAAAAGATATAGGTAGACGTTACCGTGATACAGTACTGGCTCTCGGTGGTAGTCAACATCCTATGAATGTGTTTGAATCTTTCCGCGGTCGTCAACCCAGTACAGTGTCTTTACTTAAGCATACTGGTTTATTACCAACTGCAGCTTAGTCAAATTTTGCTACTTATTCTCGTAGCACTGGGGTATGTGAGGCGATCGCATAGCATACCCCATCTGTTTACCCTCAACCAATAGCCTGGGTGGCTTACCCAGATCCGGTTTTCTATATCTGTGGTGAATTAATTCCGCCAATACCTGAATTGATCTGAAAATGTGAAAAATGGTTGATTAATTTTCATGCCAAATACAGATATAAAACTATATGAAAATTATTGATAATACTTAAGTTTTAGATAATTTTAAGGAAAATCAACCTAGATTATTAAAAAAAATAACTAAGATAATAATTGATAAACTTTATTACGCTAAATTGAAAGTATACACAGCCTGGTAAAAAATTTGTAAATAAGGGTGAGCAACTCAAGATTAATTAGCTATTTTTCGCTGTAAACAGTGAAAAATAGGTGTTAATTAAAAGTTTGCACTGACTGACTAGGTTGTTTTTTCTGGGGTTGAAATATTCAACTCAGTCAACTAATAAGAGTAAACACCAAAGAAACTTTAACGGCGAGAAGTAACAATGATTGCAAGAATCTTACTAGCAGTTTCTGGCTTAGGCCACGCGGAAGAAATGCTGAAAATCTTAAAAGAGATGCCGGCAATTAAATCTGCCAATGTGACGGTTCTCCATGTTGTACCTCCCCAAAGTACTTCTGCTGCAATGACAGATAAATGGGAGGAGGGTGGTAAAATCTTAGCTAGTGCTATTCAATCTCTCAATTTAGACCCCAGTCAGGTGTCTTCCATTCTGCGACAAGGTGACCCCAAAGACCTGGTTTGTCAGGTAGCAGATGAAATTGATGCTGACTTAATTATTATGGGTTCACGGGGACTCAAGCGCCTGCAATCAATTTTATCTAACTCGGTGAGTCAGTATGTTTTCCAGCTATCTTCTCGCCCCATGTTGCTGGTCAAAGACGACATTTATGTCAAGAGAATTAAGCGGGTGATGGTAGCTATGGATAACTCAGAGCCTTCTAAAAAATGTTTAAGTTTGGCGCTGTTTTTATTACGAGATGTCCCCGGTAGTCAGTTAGTTTTAGCCAATGTGACTACAGATTTACGCAACAAAAAATCCGAAGTCACCGAAATTACTCCAGATAAAAATTCTAGTTTAGCATCGGCGGCTGCTGAGGCGCAAAAGTACGGTGTACAAACTCGTTGTTTCACCAGTAGCGGCAAACCAGGGGAAGAAATCTGCCGCATAGCAGAAGAGTTAAATATAGATTTATTATTGCTTGGCTCTCCAGACCGCCGCCCATCGGTGGCTAAAAGTTTCGTGGATATAGACAGACTCATCGGTGCTTCTTTGTCTGACTATGTTCGAGTTCATGCAACTTGTCCTGTGTTGTTGGCCCGTACTACCGTTTAACAGGTCAACAAAGAACCCCAATGGTGTTGGGGTTCTTGATCTTATGCACAAATATCAAGTATCTTTTCCACCTTCACGGCTAGCAGTTTGGATGTAAAGAACTATTAAAAACACTGCGGGCACAAGAACGAACAGAATGCTCGCCACAAACCCTAGGTCATTCACTTGCATAGCAAGAAAGCCTCTCTTTAATTTTAGTTTTTAGTGAACAATTTTAGATTGACTTATCCCCTGGATGGAATCACAAGGGATTCTAAACTGATGTTGCTACGCCGGCTTAAGCCATGCATCGCAACGTTTACGATCTGATTTATTTATTAAACAAGTCATATCGTTGTGGCACAGTCAAATATGCCCTACCCACCTCGACTAAGGATAAACCTAGCTGTGTGGCTACTTAAGGAAAGCATCTTTTGGGTTTTTCACCATATTTGTGGATGCTTTTTTTTATCCTAACTAATCAGAAATGCTTTGTAAATACCTGTTAAAGTTTTTCTAGTAAGGATACGACAGGATAAATCCTGTTGAGTCAGGTTTCATCCCCTCGCTTTAGCGTAGGGGTTCTCACGCTCCCAATATATTTTGATAGCATTATCAATGCCAGTATTAGCTGAAATTTTTACTCCCGTGGGTCTGAAAATTTAAATGTCACGGTTTGGTTATTACACTGACTGGTCCGTTGACTAGGGTTTGACAGGCCAGACGGTAGTTATCAGGTTTTTTCTGAAATTTCCGCTTCTCTACATCTGTGCGGGGGGAAAGATTTTCTATTCCTTCGACTATCTCCACAATGCAGGTGCCACACTGACCATTGCCGCCGCAATTGGTCATCTTACCAATAAATTTATATATGTCAATGCCATTTTGCATCGCTTTGAGTCGAAGATTAGCCCCATCCGCTGCTATTACTTCTTGGTTTTCTTTGACAAATTTGATGTTACCCATGGCTTATTTATACCTCTTTGACTGTAGGCGTTTTTTCATAAAGCTGATTTTGGCATAGAGTGCCCACAATATCTTACTTAATTTCTGGCAAAATATTACAAAATACTAAGAGATATCAAGTTTAGAAAAGAAAAAACTGCCAAATAAATAGGACAGGTATCCTACCTGTCCCAAAAATTGGTCATAGGTTGGCTTACCTGAAACCAACAGCTGCTTGCCATACAAATGCCAGCAACAAGAAAAAGACGGGAATAATGGGGAGAACATCTACCAAAGGATCGAAAATTTGGTAAGCCTCAGGCAATTTTGCTAATAACAATGCTGCTTCCATGTTTGTTTAAATCCACCTATCTAACATAGACTTCATAATTGAAGTGTATCTTAACATGGTTTGGGGACAAGGTATTGAATATTTTTAGTTCAGCCATTGGGCAAATTCCCTGGTAAAGCGATCGCCTAATATGGCTTGACGAATCTTTTGGGTAAAGCGAATTAATTCGGTAATGTTGTGAATACTCAACAATGTGTAGCCTAATATTTCCTGCGATCGCACCAAATGAGAGATATAAGCACGGCTAAAATTTGCACAAGCATAACAAGAGCAAGTTTCATCTAATGGTGCATAATCTTCACGAAACTTAGCATTTTTTAAATTCCAACGTTCCCCTTGGACAATTGCAGTCCCATGTCGCGCCCAACGGGTAGGAATCACACAATCAAATAAATCTACCCCCGATGCGATCGCAATAGCCATTTCCCGATAAGTACCCACACCCATCAAATAACGGGGCTTTTCTGGTGGTAACAGTGGCGCTGTAGTGCGCACAATATCAGCCATCAGTTCAGGTGGTTCTCCCACACTCACACCACCAATAGCGTATCCTGGCAAATCCAACTCAGCTAAAGCCTCGGCTGCTTGGATGCGTAAATCCAGGTACACACCACCTTGAACAATACCAAACAAGGCTTGATCACTGCGTTGATGAAAAGAAATACAGCGTTCTAGCCAACGATAAGTCCTGTCAGTCGCCGCTTGTACATCTTCGCGAGTAGCTGGATAAGGGGGACATTCATCAAAAGCCATAATCACATCAGCCCCTAAAGTATTTTGGATCTCTATAGAGCGTTCCGGCGTTAAATGAATAATTTGCCCATCATGAGGTGAGCGAAACGTTACACCATCTTCTGAAATTTTCCGCATTTCGCTCAAGCTGAATACTTGAAACCCACCGGAATCTGTGAGCATGGGGCCATTCCAGCCCATAAATTTGTGTAACCCACCACCTCCAGCTACAATTTTCTCCCCTGGTTGCAGATGGAGATGATAAGTATTAGAAAGTATCATTTGCGCCCCAGTACTACTTAACTGATCTGGGGTGACAGTTTTGACATTTGCCAGAGTTCCCACCGGCATAAATCTTGGGGTTTCCACAGGTCCATGAGGAGTCATAAACACCCCAGCCCTGGCTTTCGTCTGGCTACATTCAGCTAAGGATTGAAAAGAAAAATTGTGACTCAAGGTAAAACTAATGCTACTGCGCTAAATGTATAAACAAAAAACCGAAATCCTGGTAATTGATTCTTGATGAACACTCAAGGACTCACAAATAAACCATTACCAACTTTTTGAGTATATGCTAATCAAAAGCAGTCAGAAGCATCATCATCCAGTGCATCCCATTTAGCAGAGAAAACCTCCTCCATCATCGCTTCCATAGCATTGAAATTCAAGCCGCGCTTTTTTCGCTCTTGTAAGGGAGTCGAAAGGGGAATCAACCGTAAAAACCTATCTTCTTGGCACAAATCAAAGAAAGTTTCTTGTTGCGGCGACTGTTTAACCTCGAGATAATCAAAACTATCCAGATTTAAGTAAAGCGCACAGTTAGCAACGACTGTAGACCTTAGAGGATTAACAAAAACTTCCATCACATCTCCCTCACCCTCGCTCTGTAATTTGCCTTGTTGGGTGTAGATGTAGTGGACTCGTCCTAAATCAGACAGCAATCGTCGCATATCAAGCTTATTTACAATTATGCCCGTATTAACAATACACGGAGCTGGTATCCTGGTGTGGGGTAGATGGTGACTCATAGGACAATAGGAGATAAGCAAAGGTCAGAACAAAGCGAAACTATAACTTTAATAACTTTTGGCCTGCTTTTAAAAACGTCTAAATTAAGTCTAGGGTAATTTATTACTTGCAGAATGCAAAATTCAATTATTTGTTTTACTAGTTGATGTTGCTAATGTCAGGGGTATTCCCTCACAGTCAAAATGTAAAAAAAAAATATACAAGACTTCATGGGTCATTCAGCCTCCTACTTCAGAAGGGGGACATCAGCTAATCCTCATCGCCCCTTCCCTATCTCCACCCTAGGAGTACGTTGAAGGTGGAGACTTACACGTAATGCTAATTATCAAAATGTATCAACCTCAGTGGTGGAAAAGATTATTTTTTGATGTATTTGCCAGTATTAGTTTTTATACTGCTATTCCTTTACCTTATATCAATGGGTTAGACTTCCGCAGAGTGGCGTATTTTGCACCGCTAGTAGGAGTAATGATTGGCGGAGTTTTAGGGCTATGTGATACTGGGATGAATTATCTGGGGATACCCGTGCTAACTCGTAGCGCTTTAGTAGTGGTTATCTGGATTGCTATCACTGGAGGATTGCACTTAGATGGGGCCATGGATACTGCTGATGGTTTAGCGGTGGCTAACCCAGAAAAACGCTTAGAAGTAATGACAGATAGTGCTACAGGGGCTTTTGGGGCTATGGCGGGTCTGGCGTTAATATTACTCAAAACCACAGCTTTAACGGATATTTTAGACCACCGTTGGCTAGTGCTGATGGCAGCTTGTGGATGGGGACGCTGGGGACAACAACTCGCGATCGCCCGCTATCCTTACCTCAAACCTACTGGTAAAGGCGCATTTCACAAACAAGCTATTCGTTCATATCCAGATTTATTACCAGGACTGTTTTTATTACTGAGTCTGAGTGCATTACTGGGGTTATTCAATGGCCAGTATGTATTTGTCCCTCTGATTATGAGCGTGGCCGGGAGTGCGATCGCTTTACTCACCGGTGTATGGTTCGATCATCAATTAGGCGGACACACAGGAGATACTTATGGCGCAGTCGTTGAGTGGACAGAAGCCTTATTTCTCTGTGTTCTCACCACTTTTTAACTATTTGACGGCTTGCAGCTTTGTGACCTTGAGTTGAAAAGGTCCTACCCCAGTTTCCCCAAAGGAGCGGACGCGGATGATATAGTTTCCGGTTTCATGAATCCGGGTAAACAGTAGGGAATTAGTGGTACCATCGGGGCCATCATCATTTTCCGCTACTGTGGCTCCATTAGGTCCTAAGAGGGTAATAATTGTATCAAAACTATCAGAGTACAAATCAATCACTAGCTTATCACCCTGATTCAATTTGACTATATAATCCCGGCCAAAGCCACCGTTTCCCGTGGGGATATCTTTTTCTGAGAGGGTATCTGACAGTTCAGTACTGGGAGTTATAGGAATAGGATTATACAACTTATTTTGAGCCAATCCCACCCTTGTATTTATACCCATTACCAACAAAGTGCTAGGAATAATCATTAGCTGTCTTAAACGCACCAGCAAAGCTTTACTAATCATTAGTGTTATCAACAAAATAGGTCGCCACATTTAGGATAGATTGTTCAAGTAACCTCACCTATCAACTTTGAGAGTATTTATCTTTGACAGCGGTAGTAACAACGACTAAACCTAAGACCGGAATATCATCGTGGCTGAGTGTGTGAACAGCAGACCTGAGGGTAGCACCAGTGGTATAAATATCATCAAGTAACAATACGGGAACATTTACACTGCGACTGCGTAATTCTGCGCCAACAGCAAATGCTGAGGCTAAGTTGCTTTCTCGTTGTGATGCTGATAAACCAAATTGTGCCTCAGTTTCTTGCACTCTTTTTAAACCATTAGCCCGCAATTTTAACCCAGTTGTTTGACAGAAACTTTCAGCTATGAGTGCAGCTTGGTTATAACCGCGTTTTTTTTGCTTATTGGGATGGAGTGGTATGGGAACAACTACAGGCTGTGGTTTGGTTTTCGATACCTTTGATAACAACCATGCTTCTCCTAACCATTGACCTAAGGGGCGGGCAATTTGGGGTTGATTTTCATATTTCATCATAGCGATCGCTTGTTTGACAATACCCCCGTACATTCCCCAGCCAAATACAGGTATTGGTTGTTCCCACAAAGCAGTAGGATTCCTATGCTGGCAGTTTTTTAGTTGCTTAATACAATAAGGGCAAAATTCACCAGATGTTGGTCTTTGGCATAAAAGACAACTTGATTGGAGAAACAGGTTGAGAAAGTTGTTAAAATTGTGCTTCCAGTTTGGCATTTCCAGAATGGGGGGACTTGGAGTGTGATATGGTTAATTTTTACAAACAAAGTATAATTTTACTTATAAAATTTATGTCATAGTATTTTATCCAGGGGTTATCAGCAGTTTGGCATCAGTATAACAGCGACAAAAGTAACCATTGCATCTTCACAAAACTCATCAGTTGAGTAAGAACGTATTATTTGTCTCACGACTTTATTCACGTGAGTAACGTTTGTAATGTTTAAGCTGTAAAAACCCTGCCAAGGTAGCTAGTAGCAGTATATACTATCTACCAGGATTGTAGATACCACTATTATCAGGCATTTTTTAGCCATTCACTAAACCATGAAACTTGAGGATATATATCAATTCTTTGAGGATCCTCCGCCAGCTTATCTCTGTCAGGAACTAGCAGTTTGTTATATTTTGTATGTTTTAATACAACATGAATCCTATGGCACTGAATTGATCCAACGACTAGAAACTGAATACCCAGACTATCGGCTTTCGGATACCGTACTTTATAGTGCGATCAAATTTCTGGAAGACGAAAAGGCTATTACTGGGTATTGGAAGAAACTCGACAGGCGAGGAAGACCCCGACGGATGTATGAAGTTTCTCCAAAATGGCAAGAACGAGCCCAAAAGTTGGCCTATCTTTGGCAAGATTACATAAAGGGGAGGAAGAATTTATGAATATTTGATCATAAATTCGGTCTCATCTCATGACAACAATAATAATTTTAGTTATGAATAACGCAATAATCGTGCCATCTACGCTGTTGCTCACCTTATTGTTATCAGTGGGTCTATTGTTCTTTATTCGGGCCTCAACCAAAGACCGCACAACAAAAGCAGAACTTGTATCTGAACAAGACGAAGCTGCTTTAATCCCCAAAGTTAAGGAGTATTTTGACCGCCGTTCTTACCAAGTAACCGCCATAGACACACAAAACAATCAAGTGACTTTTGAAGGTTTTGTTCAACCCAGCTTATTTTTAGCCCTGTTTTTAACGCTCTTAGCATCTGCTGGTATGGCTTGTCTAGGATTGGTCTTGTCCCTACTTTTTCCCAACTTTGGTACTTGGTTTCTGGGATTGCTGCTATTGTCACCTTTAAGCGGTGTATTTTATTGGCAAAAAGCTGGAAGATTTGAGAAGGTATCCCTGCACATAGAAGAAGCAAACCAGGCGCAAGCAGGTTTTATCAGTAAAGTCACCATAATTGCTCATCGAGATGAACTCATGGAGTTCCAGAGGGCTTTACAGTTAAAATCCGGTGATTGAGCACAGCCTACCAAAAAACGCGCACAGTGCCCCTAGTTTCTAACTATGGGGGTGTAGTGCGCTAGCGACTTCAGTCGCAGTCCTAAAAATCGTCTTGAAAAATATTAGCCTCAATGTATAATGTTACTAGGAGGTGATGCAAGTGTTTAATCTCACCTGCGAATTTAAACTCAAGCCAACTCAAAAACAAATAGCAATATTTGAAGAATGGTTAGAAACTCATCGACGGTTAGCCAATAGCTATTTATTTACTAATAATAGATTACATATGCTCATAAATGCTAATATAGTGGCATGGCTTATGTACCACTACGAGAAGCAGTTAAACAACTGGGATTGCACCCAAACACTTTAAGGAAGTACGCAGACAATGGCAAGATTGAAAGCATCAAAAACGAAGCAGGACAAAGACTTTTTCACCTTGAATCCTACCTCCGTGGTGCAACTAGAACTTCCTTTGTCTGCTACTGCCGAGTTAGTTCAACCAAGCAACGAGACGACCTTGGTAGACAAATCGCCTATATGCAATCACTCTACCCAGATGCCGAAATCATCAAAGATATCGGCAGTGGAATCAACTTTAAAAGAAAAGGACTGCAAACCTTACTGGACAGACTTATGCGCGGCGATAAGCTCACGCTTGTTGTTACCTGTCGTGACAGACTCGCAAGGTTTGAATTCGAGCTTATTTAGTACATGGTCGAGGAAAACGGTGGACAAATCGTGGTTCTCGACAACACTGTACATTGCCCAGAGTCAGAACTTACCTCGGATCTTCTCTCCATCCTCCACGTCTTCTCTCGTCGGATGCACGGACTCAGGAAGTACAGTAAAAAAATCAAGGAAGATTCGGATCTTCCTTACAGCCGAGCAAAAGCAGATCGTTAAACAGTGGTTTGGTGTGTCCAGGTTTGTTTACAACACCACCGTCAAACTGCTACAAGACTCAAGCATCAAAGCTAACTGGAAAGCGATTAAGACTGACATATTGAACGGACTACCAGAATGGAGTAAATCAGTTCCTTATCAAATTAAATCAATCGCCATCAAAGATGCTTGTAAGTCTGTCAGCAACGCCAAGAAAAAGTTTAAAACCGGTGGTGGTATTAGCAAGATTAGATTTAGGTCAAGAAAAGACACTGTACAATCTTGCTACATTCCCAAATCTGCCGTGAAAGACTTGGGGATTTACCACACTGTATTAGGTAAGGTAACCTTCAAAGAACCCTTACCACAAAGCTTTGGCGACTGTCGTTTAGTATTTGCCTACCGTGATTACTATTTGACAGTTCCAGAGGACGTGCCACAACAGAAGTCTGATAACCAAGGACGTGTTGTAGCACTTGACCCCGGTATTAGAACATTTATCACCTTCTTTTCTGAATGTAGTTTTGGTGAAATTGGCACCTCTGCTAATTTACAAATTCAGAAGCTGTGTTTTCGTTTGGATAAGTTAATTTCTAAATTCACTAAAGCCAAGTGCAAACAAAGAAGAAGGATGAAGCTCGCCGCCAGTAGACTGCGGGGTAAAATCAAAAACCTTGTAGACGAATTGCACAAGAAAACTGCTAGATTTTTGGTTGATAACTTTGACATTATTTTACTGCCGACCTTTGAAACATCCCAAATGTCTCAGAAGGCGAAACGACGGATTAGGTCAAAGTCAGTGCGTCAAATGTTAACACTCTCTCACTACCGATTTAAGCAGTTTCTCAAGCACAAGGCTTTTGAGACTAATAAAGTGGTGATGGATGTGAACGAAGCGTACACATCAAAAACAGTCAGTTGGACTGGTGAAATCATTCCCAACCTTGGTGGTGCTAAATTCGTTAAGTCTCCATCTGACGGGCTGGTAATGAGCCGGGACATAAATGGTGCGCGTGGGATTTTCCTACGTGCATTGGTTGATACGCCCTCTCTTAAAGAGTGTATTTGTTAGTGAATGTTAGCAAAAAAGTATCGGATTATATTTGCTTTTGACATCTCCCATTGCTGGAACCAAAGGGATTCTCTCAACGGATGTTGCTACAGCGGCTAGAAGCCGTATTTCGTAACGTTTACGATATGATTTATTTCATCGTGTAAACAAATCGGCTCGTTCTGGCAGTGTCAAGCTGCCACTACCCACCTCGGCTAAGTTCAATCCTAGCTGTGTAGTTACTTGGGCGAATTTATTCCCTAGTCTATATTAACAGAAAAAGAAACACCAGACTAAAGTCTGATGAGTCGCGTTTCATCCCCTCTCTAAAGATTGACACTCCCCACGGCTAGAAGCCGGGGGATTCTTGCTTCACGGGGATTCCAATGAATTTACCCGCGCTAACGCGCCGCTTCGCTAACTGCAAGCATCTTGACCGTGTGCCCCACGGCTGCAAGTTTGCGTGTAAATGGTTGTTTTACTAGCTTTGACCATTAGATCACTGTGGCTAAAGCCAGTCAATCGTTCTAATGCGACTAAAGTCGCTAGCGCACTACACCCCCATAGTTAGAAACCAGGGGCACTGTGCGCGTTTTCTGGTAGGGGTTCTCACGCTCCCACGACAGTTTGATAGTCGAATTAACTGAACTCCATATCGATGTACTGGTAACTTAGTCAGAAACTAAAAAAAAACCAAAAATTTTCATAAACTGAACCACTTTACCAGTTAAATGATTGACGGAACCCACATTCCAAATCTCAAGATCACCATTGAGAATTCAGCGGCTAGCCACAGCCGCTGGCTCCATACCCGTCGGAGATTCTAATGAACGCAGGCTGGGAAACAAGAAATGGTTTTCTTCTACATATTGAGCACCAAACAGGCCCTTCTCTGCCCAGAAATAACGGTCTGTGGTGTGCTCATTGCGCTTGACAAGTAGCAATGCGGGTGGGGCAATGCCTTCAGCTTGAATAAATTTTCTTGCTGCTGTGACAGGTTTTTCTTCGCCACTTTCAATGCTATATTGAGGCACGTGTTCTAGAATCCGTCGCCCTTCTTGGCGACGACGACTTTTCCTCTTCCGTCTTCTAGCCAAAGTATATTCCTCCTGTTTCAAGCTATAGATTGTAGTTATAGCTACAAAATCAGTGGCAATTATATAATTTCTGTCTTAGAATATCAAGAGTTTTTAAAGTTTCGATACACAGAGGGAAAACATGAAATTTCTCAAGCATATAATCCCTTGGTGCAAAGCATCACAGCAAAGATTTAGTTAGGCTTTATTGAAACAGAGATACAAAATAAAGCAATCTTCTTTTCTATTCCCTACAATTGTGTCATCCTGAGCAAAGGCTAAAAAAATGTTAATGTCTGCCAGTTCAGATTTTGTTGCTCTATGCCGAGAGCAAATAGCACTGCTAGCCCAATGGCTGGGAGCATCATTAAGTGTTGTTTATCTAACAGAAGAACTGGTAGATGCTTCTGCTAGTGAAGCGAAACTTATTCCTGTGGTAGTTTACCCAGAAACAGTAGTATTACCTCCAGGGGAAGAAATGACGCAGCCACGAGTTGGGGATGTTGTGATCGTACATGAGCAACAAAGTAAGTTATTGGCACAGGGGACGGGATCAAGGATTTCATTAGACGAGACAAAGAAAGCAGATGCACAAAAAACAGATTCACACCAAGGCTCTCGGCTGAGTGAACACCAAATTGTCCTACCTCTTATTCATGAAGGCGTGATGATGGGTCTATTGGTTACAGGTAGAGAAGATAGGGACTGGAATCAACAGGAACAAAGTGAAATTGAAAAAATCGTGCAAACCCTAGCCATCGCTTGTATCTTAGACCAACGTCGAGCCTGGTTACAGCATCAGCTACATCAACAACAAATTTTGCAAGCCCAGCAGCGAGATTTGCTGGATAATCTACTACATCAGTTTCGTAACCCATTGACCGCCTTACGCACCTTCGGCAAACTGCTATTAAAACGCCTGCGTCAAGGTGATCCCAACCGAGATGTGGGAACTAGTATTGTCAGGGAAAGCGATCGCCTCCAAGAATTACTGCGACAGTTCGAGCGGGTAATTGATTGGACTGAGGGTAATTTAGCACCTTTGCCATTGTCTGAGAATCAAGTATTTGTGGAAGCAACTGTCGAGAAAGAACCCAAACCGGTACTGTTGTTACCGGGAATAGGAGAACAAAATATTGATTGCTTTGTAGTTGATTTATTAACACCATTATTGGTGTCCGCTCAAGCAATAGCACAGGAGCGTAATCTAGAACTCTTAACCGAAATTCCCGCTAACTTACCTCCAGTAAAAGCTAATGTGAAAGCATTACAAGAAGTATTCAGCAATATTATTGATAATGCTTTAAAATACACTCCTCATGGGGGCAAAATAGTCATTCAATTAGGGCAAGAAAAACCTAATTTTCAGGGAATCGCCATTAGTAATACCGGAGTGGGTATTCCACCAGAAGACTTAGTACATTTGGGAGAACGCTATTATCGCGGAGTACAGGCCCAAAGTGAAATTCCTGGTAGTGGTTTGGGACTAGCGATCGCCAAACAATTAATCGAACAAATGCAGGGGGAAATGGAAATTTTCAGCCCAGCAATTAACTCGAGTCTGGTTTCGCCCCATAAACCGGGAACTACATTTATAATTTGGTTACCAATCACTATTGAGACTTAAATTGATAAACTGACTTGGGAACCTTGTTGAGTTTTATTCACCTCAATCCGGGCTTGAAAAGCTTCTTTGAGATGGGGCATATGGGTAACTGTCAGGATACAAGCAAAATCAGAGGCGATCGCATTAATCGAGGCAATTAAGCGATCGCAGCCTTCCGCATCCTGGGTACCAAAGCCTTCATCTATAATTAATAATTGTAAAGCCGCACCAGCCCTCTGTGCCAATAATTTCGCTAGGGCTAAACGGATAGCAAAGTTAATTCTAAAAGCTTCCCCACCGGAGTAAGTCTCATAGGCTCGTGTTCCCCGAGCATCAGCTATTAAAATATCTAAAGTATCGATCAGCTTGGCGTTTTTCTTCTTAGCCTTGTTACTCCGCCCAGATTTCTGAGTAATAAATTGCACGTGCAATTGATTAGCACTCAAACGCGATAACAGTTGATTTGTCTCGGCTTCCAGTTGAGGTAACACATTTTCAATCATCAATGCTTGGATACCATTTTTACCAAATGCCTGCGCTAATTCCTGATAAACTCGTTGTTGCTGCTTACAAGCTTGTAATTCCTGCTGCTGTTCCTCATACTGAGTTTGCAGGTTTTCCAATTGTAACATCATCTGTTCTAAACGCCCCAGACGTGATATATAATCATCCAGTTGTTGTCGGCGTGTGTGAATTTGCTCCTCTAAAGCCTTGATTTGCTCCGTGGGGTTGGCTGATTGGTCTAACTGTTGGGTAACACTGGCGATTTGAGTCAGGAGCTTTTCCACATCTCCCCATCTTTCCCTCCTAGAAGCTTCTAAATCCTCCCATCGTTGCTGGAGTTGGGGGTACTGCTCCTGGGCTAATAAAAGTTGTTGATAACGCAATTGCCAAGATTGACCTTGGCGTACCGCTTGGCGCAAGCTGTTGTGATGCTCTGAACTGTAGCCGATTTCATTAATCTGACGCTGAATTTGGGCAATTTGTTGGGCACACTCAGAATCAGTTTGCTCCTGCTGGATTTTAGTTTGTAATTGGGCAATATTCCCTTGTAATTCTGGTTTCCGGGCTGCTATTTGCCCCTGTCGCTTCACTGCGTCTCTAATTTGCCCTTGTTTAATTTCTGCCCACCGCCACCGCTCTACTTCACTGCGAGCCAAGGCATGGTCTTGCTCATTATAATTGAGTTGTTGTAAATATTCCTCTAGTTGCCGCAGTTCTGCCTGCTGTTCTGGGGCGTAATCACCCAGTTCCAGCGATCGCTCTAAATCCTGCTTCTGAGTCGCTAATTCTTGTAATTCCTGCTGAGTGTCACTAATAGATTGCAGTTGTGCTGCTAATTTACCCCTTTGTTCCCTCAGGTGATCATAGTTAGACAATTTATGATCTATTTCCCGGTATTCCTGTCTGAGCAGTTGAATTTCTCGATCCGAAACTGCGTTTTGTTCCCGTAATACCCACAATTGATCCTCAATATCCTTGTATTCCTCCTTAGTTTTATCTAGAACACGATTCCAGTGATGTTCATCTAAAGGACTTTCACACAAAGGACAACTTGCATCAGGGGTGCGAAGCATCTGCAATTTTTTCTCCAACTCCCCCAATAATCTTTCATATTCCCGTTCTTGACCTTGGAGACGTTCCATAAAGTGCCTTCTTTCGAGCCCTTTCTCCCGTACTCGTTGTAGGTAAACTTTATCTTTCTCCATTTGGGAAATCTGGGTTTCTAAGTCTCTGGCGGCTTGTTCTAGTTGCTGTTGACGTTGTGAGGAGCTTTTTAGTTGGTTTTCCCTCGCCTGTAACTGTTCCAGACGTGCTAAGATGGAATTATGAACTTTATCCAGTTGATTTTGCAGGTTTTGCCGTTGTTGTAACAAAGGAGAAACTTGCATTTGCAGTTCATCCAACTGAGTCAAACGGCGACGGGCACTGTTAAGTTGTGCTAAAGCAGCTTCAACTTCTCTAGATTTTTGCAGAATTTCATCAATTTCTGGCTCTTGTGATTCTAAGACTACTAATTGTCCTTCAATTTGTTGTACTTCCCTTTCCAGTGCGTGAATTTGGCTAGTTAGTTGCTGTTCCTTTTGTTGCAGCAACACCGTGGCACTGGTGTATTCTTGAAACTTACTTGCTAAGGCTTCCTCTTGCAGCTGAAGATTTTGATAGTTTCTAAAACCATTGTGGATTTCAGTCTCCTGATTTAATATTGTTTCTAAATCGGATAGCTGACTTTGAATTGCTGATTGTTCCTGTTGCAGGCGATCGCTATCTTGAGTTAAATTTTGATGTTGTTGCCTGAAAAAATTCAGTTGTTGCTCCCAACTTTGGCGCTGATGCTGGATCACCTGCAAACTTTGTAATTGAATCTTCTCCAAAGCTTCAACTTGTTGCAGTTGCTGGAATTGACTTTCTAACTCTACCTTTTGGGCTGCGATTACTTCCTGTTCTTGCAGTTTAGTCTGGCTGGACTCTAGACAACGCTCCAACTCCTCACATCTGGCCTTAAACTGGCGAGAAGCATCTTTTGCTCTTTCTTCGAGTTGATCATATTGATTAAGTTTTAATAACTCAGCCAGAATTTCCTTGCGCTCACTGGGGCGCTTGATCATAAATTCATCAGCACGGCCCTGACGCAGGTAAGCAGAATTAATAAAAGTATCATAATCAAGCTTGATGTGTTGTAATATCAACTCCTGGGTTGCTTTGACACCTTTACCAGTCAATGCACGAAACCCCCCTGCTGTTTCAATTTGAAATTCTAATACACCACTCGCACCGCGAACTCGTGTACGAATCACCCGATATTTTTGCTGGTTACATTGAAAAATAAAATCAACTCGAACCTCTTTCGCCCCTGCATGAATTACATCGTCTTCAACACCGGCGCGACTCTCACCCCAAATTGCCCATGTGATTGCCTCTAACAGGGAAGATTTACCCGCACCATTAGAACCACAAATACAGGCGGTATGCAAACCGCTAAAATCTAAAGTTGCATCACGGTAACTCAGAAAGTTTTTCAGTATCAGTTGTACTGGAATCATTGAGGCTACAGCACCACATCTATTGTTTTCCTATTTGGCAGTACAGATGCCTTATCTGATAGTTTAGCTATGTGCTTATGACTATTGTAGTATTTAAGTCCGTAACTTTAACAAAGTTAACAATAATATGAGGCAACTTTTCATCAGAGGGTTAGCCAATAGCTAGTTATTTACTAATAATAGATTAGATATGCGGATAATAGTGGTATGGCTTATGTACCACTACGAGAAGCAGTTAAACAACTGGGATTGCACCCAAACACTTTAAGGAAGTACGCAGACAATGGCAAGATTGAAAGCATCAAAAACGAAGCAGGACAAAGACTTTTTCACGTTGAATCCTACCTCCGTGGTGCAACTAGAACTTCCTTTGTCTGCTACTGCCGAGTTAGTTCAACCAAGCAACCAGACGACCTTGGTAGACTTGCCTATATGCAATCACTCTACCCAGATGCTGAAATCATCAAAGATATCGGCAGTGGAATCAACTTTAAAAGAAAAGGACTGCAAACCTTACTGGACAGACTTATGCGCCCAGATAAGCTCACGCTTGTTGTTGCCTGTCGTGACAGGTGAATGTTAGCAAAAAAGTATCGGAAAAGAAAATTATCCTGCTTTTGACACTCCCCACGGCTAGAAGCCTGGGGATTCTTGCTTCACGGGGATTCCAATGAATTTACCCGCGCTAACGCGCCGCTCCGCTAACTGCAAGCATCTTGACCCTGTGCCCCACGGCTGCAAGTCTGCGGGTAAATGGTTGTTTTACTCGCTTTGACCATTATATCACTGTGGCTAAAGCCAGTCAATCGTTCTAATGCGACTAAAGTCGCTAGCGCACTACACCCCCATAGTTAGAAACCAGGGGCACTGTGCGCGTTTTCTGGTAGGAGTTGTATTGATATGGTTTTCAAAATTCTCTTTACCGGAACTTGGCGGGAGAGTGAAAGCCCCTGAGAAGCAGCAACGCAGTTGCGTACTTCGTGCTTTAGACAGGGGATGAAACGCGACTTGGCAGGCTTCAGCCTGCTGTGTCCCCTTCGAGTTTTAGGCTATCAATCCAATCTTCAATCAAAGCAGTGATAGTTTTATCTTTTTGAGCAGCATATAAATAAAGTTTATTTCTTCTCCGCTCAGATAGACGTATTGTTAATGTTTTTCCCTTCATAGTTGACATACATTGTTAGTATTTAATGTTAGTATATATCAAGGAGGTGAAAACAATGTATGGATGTCAGCAAAACTTAGTTAACCCAGATAATGAACTTAGAGCAGTCATTGAGTTTATTTGCTCAGAGTCCCATAAACTGACAAATTGTGGTATCTACTACGCTCGTCAGTTATATTTCAAAACTAGGAAGTTGATTGGTAAGTATGATTTAGAGAAAGAATATAAGACCAATAAACATTATCAAGTTTTGCACTCTCAAGCAGCACAACAAATTTTGAGGTCTGTTGCAGAATCATTTAAGTCTTTTAAAGAATTAGATAAGAAGTACAGCAAAGGTGAATTGCATTTTAAGCCCAAGCTGCCGAAATATCGTAAAGGTGCAGGGTATTCACTTGTGACCTACCCAAAGCAAGCATTGAAGCTTGTTGGTGATCATATAAAAATACCGCTGGGTAATACTGTTAAACGTTGGTTTAAACTTGATAGTTTCTTGCTGCCAATGCCTTCAAACCTGAAGTTTGCGGATATTAAGGAATTAAGAATACTACCAAGAAACCGATGCTTTTATGCCGAATTTGTCTATGAGCAAAAGTCGTCACCAAAAATTAATTTTAATCCCCAGTATGCTCTAGCAATTGACCCTGGCATCAACAATTGGTTAAGCTGTGTTTCTAATGTTGGAACTAGTTTTATTGTTGATGGACGCAAAATTAAATCTCTTAACCAATGGTATAACAAGCGTGTTGCTACCTTAAAAGAAGGTAAACCACAAGGATACTGGGATGAACAACTAGCCCACATCACAGAAAAGCGTAACCGACAAGTGAGAGATGCTGTAAATAAAGCAGCTAGATTAGTTGTTGACTACTGCATTAAATACAAAATTGGTACAGTTGTTTTTGGGTGGAATCAAGGACAGAGACAAGAAGCAAAGTTGGGTAAAACAACTCAATCTTTTGTACAAATACCAACAGCTAAATTAAAGGAACGAGTTAAACAACTGTGCGAATACTACAGCATCAAATTTGTTGAAACTGAAGAGTCCTACACCAGTAAAGCTAGTTTTTTAGATGGTGACTTTCTACCTATTTTCGGCGCAAAACCTGAAGGGTGGATACCAAGTGGAAAACGAGTAAAACGCGGAATGTATTGCACTGGTGCAGGTAAATTAATCAACGCTGATTTGAATGGTGCTGCGAATATTCTTCGCAAAGTAGAGACACAACTAGATTTAAATCTGGTCAAGGTCTGTAGGCGAGTTTTGACCCTCGCTACCAGATATCGTATCTGGGAAACCAAAACTAAAAAGCGGGGGGAAGCGGCTTTAGCCCTTCTGGTAGCAACAGTTTAGAATCCCCGTCCATTTATGGCGGGGAGAGGTCAACAAATCTTAATCAATGTTAGTCATCTGGCGAGCAAGAATATAAATATCTTCCCTGAACAATCTTTAACTCCAGATTAACACCGGTCAGTCACGTTCAAACACACCAGAAACAATGATCATCAATACCTCGTCAGATCGGGTACAGACATTCAGCACAAGCATCTTATGAATACTCTTTACCAGTGGAAATATCAGAGCGCCGCACTTTTAGCAGCAGTTACTACTACTGTTGCTCCCATGATGATTGCCTATGCTCCTGCTCATGCTGCCCAGTGTAATACTGCCCAAACTAGAACAGTCACAATTCCAGCTAACGCTGGCGTAAGTCTCCCCGTAACACATGAAAACCAGAGAGTTGTTGTGGAACGTGGGGAAACATTAAACCTGACATTGAAAATATCAAACGACATCATCGATGGTCGCAGAAACATCTTAATTCCCAGAAACACTGAAGTTATAGGACAGCTAGAACCTGTATATTTCGATAACCGCAACAGAGATAGTAACAATGTTAGAGGTGTAAGGTTCGTGGCCAGGGAGTTAGTCTTTGCTGATGGCTGTCGCCAATCAATTAATGCTTCCTCTGGGATAATTACCAGAACTGAAAAAATTACTAAAAATGATACCGGCAGAGTATTGACAGATGCGGCTATTGGCGCTGGTGCTGCTACGGCAATTTCATTAATTACAGGTAACCGCAGAGTGGAAATCTTAGAACCAGTGGGGGGTGCTGCAGCTGGTGCTTTAGCTAGTGTATTGCTACGGAAAAAAGAAGTTGAAGCATTCGTTTTAAGACCCGAACAAGATTTGAGGCTGGGACTCAATTCCAATTTAGTTATCAACTTCTAGATTGACTATTATCCTTGAGCGATGGCCACTGCACCATAAGATGGCGGGCGATCGCTTAATTTTTTAGCTGCAATCTGCTGTAAGTTTGATGCTAGCTTTTGAGCCAAAATGAATTAATCAATCCGTTGTGTATTACCTATTCTTACCCAACCTTCTTGTTGGCTTTGGGTGCGGATTTTTTGCCATCTTTTATCCTGACTTTCCGCCAAAATAATCAATTCTTCATTCACAGCCACCCCAGCCACACGGGGAGCATCCAAACTTGGTTCAGATCGCACACTCAACCCCTCAGCCCATGTTACACGTCCTCGGTAGGCTCCCTCTGGTAATGTTTCCTCTGGAGTTTCCTCGGGAGTTTTCTCGGGAGTTTCTGGGTTTACATCCTCATTATTATTATCTGATACATCTGTTACCTGAGTTATTTCAGGGGCTGGTTCTGGCAAAGAGGGACGATCATTGACAAAAATAGGTTTAGGCGGGGAGATTAAATTGCGATTAATGAAATAGAATGCAACCGTCACACCGCTACCGATTAAAATGGCGATCGCTAAAAAAACTCCTAAGATAAATTTTAGTAAACTAGACAGCACAGTTAAAACCTCATCGTCAATGGTCAATAGTCAATAGTAATTCATAATTAAATATTGACCACTCCGATAAAAAATGTACTGGAGCAGCCAGTGTAAAATTACGGTAACTTGATGATAAAAAAAGTGAGCGCCGCCTTACTATTGCTAATTATTCATGAAGGCTTTGATACACAGGATGCAGAAAGATGCGATCGCATCTGACTTTGCTCGTATCCTTACTGTTACCCCTAGCCTGATAGAACTTCCCGACGATAAGCCAATTGTGCTAGCACCCCTGCAACGACTGTCCACCATAGTAACCACAGGATATGAACTAGGGGGTAGTTGTCAAACTTAAAAATTATGCTGTTCGATATTTGGAAATTGGCTTGACCTATCCAAGCGATCAATTGACCGTAATGATAAGCAGGGGAATAAAGAACCAATTGCTCAAACCAAGGTTGAGGAAACAAACTGGTTGGGTTCCATCCTACTGTTAACAAAATCAAAGCTATAACTATCAGACTCACCCACCGGACAGACTCAGGTTTAAAGAGATATCCCAAGGTGAAGCTGAAAATAGCAAAGGGAACAATGGCTAATAGTAGGATTAGACTTAACCAGAGCATCCAGGGTTCAAATATCAATGCTGGTTTGTGATGTACCAAGCTCTCCACCTCTGCGGTAATCAGAGATAATCCACTCATTGTTAAAGCCAGCAATGAAAAAATCCCTACTTTGGCGGCAAGATATGTTGTAAAGGGAAGTGGCGTGATTCGGATGAGTTTTAACCAACCGCGATCGCGTTCTGAGGCAATTTTCAAACAGAACTGAGTAATACAAAGAAAAAGAATCAAGGCACTTAAAGAAATTGATACATAGGCTTGGAAGGATTCTTGGCTAGATTTATCAAGAAAGAAGCCAATGGCAATCGCTGAAATAGCACTCCCCAGCACAGTATCGATTTTGCGAAAACCTTGTAACATCTCAGCATAGAACTGTCCCCAAAAGGCTTTGGAATTGCTGATAAAATTGTTTTCTTGATAGTCACTGCTAGCTGGAGAATGTTGTGGAGAATTGTCTGTGCTGTTAACAACAGCTAGAAGGTCTTGATAGCGAGGTGAGGAAATTTCTTGAATTTTTCCATGACTTGGTTCTAATATCAGTTCCCGTGTCACTAAATCAGCAATTTCATCACAATCTTGTTGACTGTGGCTAATGGCGATAATGGTTTTTCCTTGGCTATGGAATTCCCGAACTTGCTTCCAGAAATTTTCACGAGCTTCTTGACTAAGATTATTAGTAGGTTCATCAAGAATGAGTAAATCTGGGTTTCCCACAATCGCTAATGCAAAATATAAAGATTGAGCTTGTCCCCCAGCTAAGGTGGTTGCATAATCGTTTTGTTTTGTGTCTAAACGCGATCGATTGATGGTATCTTCAAGTTCCAGGGGTTGGGGATAGTAACTCCGAAATAGCTGAATAGTTTCTTTGACAGTGAGATATTCCACAGGTTTTGCCCGTTGTAACATCGTCCCCAGTCTTAAATGAGATTTCGGATCTTGTGGTGATTTACCAAAAACTTCAATAGCTCCCTGATTGGGAGATTGTAATCCACACAACAGGTTTACTAAAGTAGTTTTCCCAGAGCCATTATCCCCACGCAGTAAAATAAATTCTCCGCACAGAATATCTAGGTTAATATCGTCTAAGACGTTCTGCTTTTTTTGAGCAATCACATAGGTTTTTGTAACATTCTCGAGCTTAATAACTGATTTCATGATGATTAGTGAAAGAGATGAAGGAAATCAATTTTTTCGATAACAAACCAAATTCCTGCTCCTGCAAGTAAAGCTTGTCCCACTGGAATTCCTAAGAAAGTTATTAAGGTTAAACTGACTATTACAGCTATTACTATTATGGGCGGTGGAAATGGTGGTGGTGGTGGGGGACAAGTTGAGTTAATGCAAATTTGGTGAGGAAGTAAAGCTAAAAGCAAAACAAAAATTGTAATCCCTCCCACAATTTTGACTAAGGATGGGGGAAGTCCGAATATTTTTTTTGGGTTTTCCATGATAAAAAAATGCTTATCAATTTACATTTTCAACGAACCAGCAATATCCCCAGGCTGCCGCACTTCCGATACCAACTGCGAATGGCGGGGGAACCGTTAATACAGATACGCCCACGGTAGTTATGCCTCCAACGATGACCGCTGTTTCTCGGCTACACAAGCGTGTCACCTCCACACTTGCCGTATCTGTTTTACTGGAATCAGTAATGGATTTCACTGAGATATGTGCTGTACCTTTTTTTTGTCCCGTAATTACACCATCCTGTTTCACCTCAACTATTTCGGGATCATCGGATTCCCAGGAAAGTTCTTTCTTAAAATCACCTTCTCCTTCCAACTTGACTTGAAATTGAAATGTATCGTTTATTCCCAGTTTTTTTTCTCGTGGTTCCAAGTGGAGACCCGTGATAATGGGTTCTGAAACTTTTAATTCAAACGCAGTAGACTTGTTGGGATCTAAATTCGATATCCCAACAATCTTAGTTGTTCCAGGATTGAGCGCTAATAGTTGACCTTGGCCAGAAATGCTAGCAATAGTGAGATCCTCTGATGACCAAGATACGGTGAGATCGGCTGGAGTACAGTTACCTTGACATTCAACATTAACTTTTACCGTACCTTGTGTGCCCACATAAAGCTGCTCTGGTTTATCCACCAATTGAATGGCTGTGATTTGAGGTGGATTTTCTAAAATTTCTACCGGGATAGTCTGGGTGAGTCGTTTATCTTTGTTCCACACTCCTGTGATTTCAGTTTTTCCGGGTTTTAAGGCTTTTACCTGATTAGAGCTATCAATTTCAAGCAGGCTATGATTCTTAATCTTCCACGAGAGAGATTTATCTGTTAACCAGGTAAGACCCTCAATTTTGACTTCTAATTTACGGGTTTTGCCTGCTTTGATCCGTAACTGTTGGGGGTTAACGGCTAACTTGGGTAAAACTTCAACTGGAATACTATAGGCTGGTAGATTGTTTCCTTTAGATTGATTTTCTTGAATATCAAACTTAACCTGAACTTCAGTGGTTCCCACTGACCTAGCTACAACATGAGCTTGATTACCTTGTTTTTCGATTGCTACCTTGGAGTTACTTGAACTCCAATCGAATTTTGGGGTATTGGAACCAATATTGCGTATTTGAGCGGTGAGGGTGGCTTGCTCACCTAATGTAATCTCTAAACGTTCAGGGTGAACAGAAGTTATCCAGCATTCTGTTTGTTTACCTTGCTGCCACCATAGGATAGGATTGCAGCTCTGTTGAGAAATGATAGTGTAAGCTACTAGAGATACTGTCCAGAGGATAAATATACCAATAAGTATTTGCGATCGTCGGAATAGACTCTCCAGAAAATTAGGCTTAACCGAAGAACTTGAGGGAGCTTGAGAAGTCATGAGAAACTCTCATTATTAAAGTTTGCATCCACAGTTTGATTACATACTATATCATTACTTGCTGTATCAAGCTACTCTTAAATTTCGCAATACCATTGTGCCAGGTTCTTCGATAGAATCCGAGTAAATACGTAAAAAATATAAATTGATTAAGTAGGGTTTTCCATTTTTAACCCAAGGTTTCCAGATAAGTTTATACATATATATACATCCCCAATAAAGAATGTGGAGGGGTGCCATTAAAATTTTTTACAACCGTTGGGAAAAATTATTAAGTAGGTCAACATTCAACAACGTAAAATGTGGATAGAGATTGCTTCACTCCACTTCGTTCCGTATGGCTAACGCCAAGCTTCGCTAACGCAATGACGTTTTATCTTTAATTAAGTACGTTGACCTACTTAACATCCGAATGATTAATTACGTAACTTACCGAAAGTATCACCCAAAATATTGTGTTTCGAGGCTAAACGAGCTCTCCCAGATGCAGCCCACGCTTGTAGTTGTTGGATTTGTTCCACAGCTGTACGCGCCAAGGGTATAATCTGGCTGGCAGCTTCGAGAATGTCATCAGTAGTGAAATCCCGGTTTTGACTAAATCCAATGTGCATGGCTTCAATCAAAGTTTGCTCAATTTCGGCTCCGGAAAAATCCGGCGTTTCATAAGCTAGTCTGTCAAGATCATAACCTTTCAAATTATGGGGGCGCAATCGGGATAAATGAACATTGAAAATTGCTTTTCTCTCCTCTTGAGTAGGTAAACCCACAAAGAAAATTTCATCAAATCGCCCTTTACGCAACATTTCTGGTGGTAGGGATTGGATATCGTTAGCAGTGGAAACAACAAATACAGGTGAGGTTTTTTCAGCTAACCAGGTAATAAAAGTACCAAATACACGGCTAGTAGTACCTGCATCACCTTTACTACCCAGTCCGGAAAAAGCCTTATCAATCTCATCAATCCACAATACACAGGGGGCGAGGGCTTCTGCTACCTGAATCATTTGGCGAGTCCGTGATTCTGATTCACCCACTAAACCACCAAATAAGCGTCCTACATCTAAACGTAACAGGGGTAAATGCCAGTGATGGGCGATAGCTTTTGCTGTTAAAGATTTACCAGTTCCTTGAATACCTAATAACATTAAACCCCGGGGGTGGGGTAATCCGTACTGTCGCGCCTGATCAGTAAATGAGCCTCCCCGACGCAGTAACCAATCTTTGAGGTTATCTAGTCCCCCTATATCAGAAATTTGCTCAGTGGCGGGGTAAAAGTCCAGGATTTGGGTTTGGCGGATAGTTTGGCGCTTTTCCTCCAAAACTAAGTCTACATCCTCTGGCTGTAATTCTCCATGGGATGCGATCGCTCTAGCTAAAACCCGCCGAATCCTGTCCATAGACAGCCCTTGACAGGAACGCACCAAGTCATCGATAATTTTCCCAGATAGGGAGTAATTACCACTAGTTTGTAGTAACCTTTCCACCTCAGCTTTAATTTCCGAGGCGCTGGGTAAAGGAAACTCTACCACCGTCAGCACTTCAGTTAAATCATCAGGAATAGCAACCCGCGGCGACAGCAACACCAGATTTTTGGGTTGAGACTTGAGGAGTCTAGCTAAGTTGCGAAGTTTGCGGGCAATAGCTACATCATCTAAAAACCGATGATAATCCCGTAAAATCAAGACAGCTGGGGCAGAAGCTGGCAGCTTTTCCACAAATTCCAAAGCCTGCAAAGGGTTGCGCTTGCCAAACCCAGCATCATTGGGGTTACCCTGGTAGCCATCCACAAAATCCCAGGTGTATACAGGGCGGTTTCCTAGGTTGGCCGCTGCTGTCCCTATTGCGGCTTCCACTCGTTCCTCCTCATAAGTAGGGATATAAATCAAGGGGTAGCGGGCCCGTAGTAACAATTTAAATTCTTCACCAAAGTTCATAATTTGTCAAAATTTAAAAATATATATTTGTTGAAAAAACCCGGCTATCAGCAACCGGGTTCATGTTTGGTTCAACCAATCAATCAATTTTCAGGGTGAGTACAAGCATTACAACCTCAAACATTTACTCACCCCGGAAGTTGCTTTTTAAAAGCTTCCAGAGAAGCCCAACGACTATCAACAGGCTGATCTGAACTATCCACCTTACCACTCACAATACCCGGACAATTGAGGTGACAAAGCTGGCGCTGAGGTAATTCTAAGCACATCTGCTCATATAACCATTCACTCGGATAAAAATAACCATGAGGCGAGAGGGTTTCTAACAAATCTTCCATCAATACTTCCCTCTCTAAAGGTAAATCCTGTGTTTGATTAGCACCCTCATCTAACCAAATCACTTCTTTGGTATTCACTATTAAACGATGGTTGTATTGCTGCAAACAACGGTTACAAGTACAAGTAACAATTGTTTCTGCTTGCCCAGAGACTTCCAAGTAATTACCATGATGTTCTACCCGCAAGCGGCCGCGAACAGGTGTTAAGGTTTCCAAACCAGGGAGAAACTCTTTAACCTCGATTTCCTCTTTCCCCTCGGGGGCTTTGGTAAGTTGCGGAATAAAAATTGCGTCCATAGGATTTCGACATAATCAATAAAAGTTATATTGTCCTGTCCATATAACTTTGTTTGAGCTGTTGTTTGAGCTTTTATATTCCCACCCCGATTATTCAACTGTCGGCGGGGCTGGACAGACCACCAAATGACGGTGGGGCTCTCTACCACGGCTAAAAGTTTGCAAATCTGCAAATTCTTGGAAGAAAGAATGGATTTGCCGCCTTTCAGCAGCACTGAGAGACTTTATTTCTACTTCCCTCCCAGAAGTGCGTACTTCCTCTGCTGCTGCTTGTGCCAAAGCGAGAATTTCCTCTTGTCTTGTCACCCGGTAGCCATTCAACTCAATGGTATAAGAGGCTTGTGACCCTGGTGGTTGCTTGAGGTTGAGCACCGAATTAGCTAAATACTGAATTGCATCCAGCACTGAACCATTAGCACCAATTAAAACTTGGATTTGTTTGTCGGTCAGGTTAGTGTGATCAATGGTCAACCAGTAGCTATCTGCTTCTGGGGAATTTTCTTGATCAGGGGTAATTTCTAAATTACCTTGAATTTCCGCAGGTGTCCCTGTTAGTTGCAGCAGGGTTTTTAACCACTGCTGCCCTCTGTGCATCCGACTGTCAAGCATCATCAACCTGTAGTCTTTTTCTTAGAACTTTTGGGCTCAAATGGTAAAGTTTTCTGTTCTGCTGCTGCTTCTTTCTCTTGGGTAGCTACAATTTCTTGTAGTCCCTCCGGTAGAGGTTCACGGGAAAGAATATAAGTTTGGGCAGTTTGGAAAATATTACCAATCACCATATACATTAATACCCCAGCTGGTAGGGGGAAAAACAAAAACATTCCAGAAAATATAACTGGTGTGATTTTGTTGACTGTATCTTGTTGGGGGTTACCACCAGCCGAATTCTGTCCAGAAATCATTTGGCTGACATAAAGGCTGATCCCAAAAAATATGATCATCGAGACAATATCCCAGTGGACTTTACCATCAGGATCTATAGCACCAACTCTTCCTAAGGCTTCAATAAACAAAAATCCTTTCTGTGCTGCTAGTCCAGGAATTGAGCCTTGAATTGTCACATCTCCGGGTGACAAAGCTTCCAGATTCCCCTGGGCATCTATTTTGACCCTTTCTTCGCCTTTGATAACTTTCCATTCAGGAACCAGGTTATTTTCTGGGTGTTCTGCTAAAAGCGCCTCAAATGGTTTGCCTTCAAGAGTTTGATATTGGATCTTAGTTTTTTCTCCTAGGGCTAATTTGTTACCCCCGGGTAGAATAGCTGTGACCCTAACGTGTTCTCCATCAGCAATGTAGATGTTTTGGGGAGCAGTAGCAAAAGCCTGGGGTTGAATGCGTTCAATTTGTTCAGCCGGAAAAACTTGCAGGTTAACGCTGTAGTTAGCACCGGCAAAAGGTGACCCCCGCAATGTCGCAAACAGGGCTAGCAAGACTGGCATTTGCAGCAATAGGGGCAGACATCCTGCCAAGGGGTTGCCAAATTCTTTTTGGACATTAACCATTTCCTCTTGCTGCTTTTGCGGATCGTCCTTATACCGCTGTTTAATTTCTGCCATCCGCTTCTGCATGAGAGGTTGTACAATTCGCATTTTTCGCATATTACGAATTGAACCAGCACTCAGGGGATAGAGCGCGAAGCGGATTATCAATGTCAAGGCAACGATCGCCAATCCATAGCTAGGCACAATTCCATAGAAAAAATCTATGATTGGCAGCATCACGTTGTTTGAGAGAAACCCGATACCAAAATCCATTATTCTGAATTCAACCTGAGTTACTGTAAACTACTCTGAATTGGAAATACTCCTACACTTTTAGTGTGTAGGGGCTTGCCAAGAGCACCCGGCTATTGCTCAGGAAGCTCTTAGCTGTGAGGACCCAATGCCCTACCGTTCTATTTTTTATATTTATAGCTTACTAGATTCAAGTAAATGTTACCTTTGCTAGTCCCTTCTATTTTTGAGAGACGCGACGCGTCGCATCTCTACCCTTCCCTATTACTTGTTAGCAGCACCGCCATATAGGGGATTTTTAGCTTTAACTCTTTCATTGATGTAGTCATAAGTCTGGCGGAAATTGGGAACAGCCCGCATTTCTAGGCGACTACCATTTCTGAGGGTTAATACCATATCTCCCCAAAAGCCCAGTCCACGGGGAACTTTGACAATTTTGACAATCTCTGAATAGATGATATCAGTGCGATCGCCTCCTCTCCAACCTCCCGTGACGGAAATCCTGCGGTCAGTGATACGGAAGCGCAGCCATAATGCTCTGACTATTGCTCCTACAGTCAATGGAATCCCGACCACAGTCAGTCCAATCAACAGATTCAGGATTAAGTCCCCGATGTGGGGGCCTCCCTCATAATAAACTTCTTCACGAATGCCCATCAAACACCTCTGCTTTTTCCAACAACTCCTTTAATTCTTGCAGAAATTGTTGGCTTCCGCACTTAGATTCTGCTGCTGTTGGTTTGACAACAATCACTAAACGCCAACCTGGAAACAATTTTGGCAATAACTGATGCAACGCAGCTGTAATCTGGCGCTTGATCCGGTTGCGAACTACTGCTTTTTTACTGACTTTCGTGCTAATAGAAACGCCAAATTTTGTGCTTGATTTTGTGCTTGATAGTGCTTGATCAGTGGTTGCAGTATCCAAGGAAGGCTTTTTCAACCCTGAAGGTTTTAAAGCTCTCAACGTCAAATGAGAACTGTGACGACGAATTCCTTCCCGGAAAACTGCTTGGAAATCTTTTCGAGATTTTAATCGATTTGCTTTGGGCAAAGCCACATCTGCTGTTCTTGAAATTTCCTAAACGCTCAGACGATGACGTCCCCTTTTTCTTCTAGCCCGGATGACATTTCTTCCGGTTGGTGTCTGCATCCTAGCCCGAAAACCAGAAGTTCTTTTTCTTTTACGGCAAGTGCCGCCCAGGGTCCTCTTCATCCTCTTCTCCTCTTAGGCGATTTTTATAAAAAGTTACAATCCCTAACTATATCACTTCCCGACTTAAAAATGATATTTATTTTTAAATGTTTTATTTAAATGTTTTAAATGTCCTCAACAATTAATCGGGCGGGTAATCAAGCTCATCTGTGATGGCGTCCCCAGGGTAGTCATACCCGCCCCTAGTCGCAATGTTTGCTTAAGAAATGTTCAAAACCCAGGTTCCTACATAACGCAGTAGTGGTAACTCCCCAGGAGAAAGAATCTGGCAGTTAAAATAGTACATTCCCCCAAAACTCGGTGTTTTGACATTTGACAGCACTAACTCAACTTCTCCTCCGGCTGGTATCGGCTCTTGGGGGAAAATTTCTATCAGGCGAGCTTCTTTGTTCCACTTCACTTGATCTAAAAGCACTTTTTTGCCTTTGACTGTAACCTCTACCTTGTTCGGGTCGAAACTTCCTTGGTAATAATCTGGGTAGCTTACCACAAACTTGATGGCTGCTAAGTTCATTTTTCTAGCTGGTATTCGCAGTCTGAATCGCTCCCAGGTATCAGCTTGTCCGCCAAAGTCTAATCTAAAGGGTAGCTGATTTTCACTTTTAACCCCCCCAAATAGGGTCAGTCCTGGTAAGCCTTGGGCTGCAGTTATGACTGGAAGCCCAGCTAGCAAAGAGCCAGTCACGGCTACAGCCGAAACCAGCTTGATCAACAGTCTACGATCATAACCGGGAAATTGTAATAAAAAAATTTTTTGCATGGTCTAGGCTTCCTCCACCAGAAAACAGGTTAGTGATATAAATAACTCAAATTGAGTCTTCTTAACTTAACTTTACTACTGACACCTGACTAGGTGACGTTAAATTCCAGCAAAAAGTGCCATCATCTAGAAAACTTTATCGAGGAATTGTAAAAATTTAGACTAAATAATCAAATCAAAGAAAATATGTAAAGAAAGAATACTAAAAATTTGCTGATGCCTAAAACAAACTAAAGAGAAACAGAAGAAATTAAGAATCAATTTAGGATTGGCAATATGTGAACCTATTGATAACCATCAGCTAATGTCCAATCAGGGGCTAGAACACAAAAAAGCAAAAGTATCGGTACTTCTTATGTGCAGGAGATTTCATGAAAATAGCAGTTGCTAAAGAAATAGAAGTTTGTGAACGACGTGTAGCCTTAAATCCCGACACCGTTACCCGGTTAGTCAAGCAAGGTTTGGAAGTATGGGTAGAAAAAGATGCGGGAGAAGGCTCTTTTTTTACCGATTCAGCCTATGAAGCAGCGGGAGCCACAGTTATTAGTGATCCAGGTAAATTATGGGGTGAAGCAGATATTCTGCTCAAAGTTAGCCCACCAAAACAGCGAGAAAATGGTAGCTCAGAAATAGAATTACTCACAGGGGGATCTGTATTAATCAGCTTCCTCAATCCTTTGGGGAATCCAGCAGTGGCCGAGGAACTGGCAAAGCGCCAAATTACAGCCTTGAGTATGGAGATGATTCCCCGGACAACCAGAGCTCAAAGTATGGATGCCTTATCTTCCCAAGCTTCACTAGCAGGATACAAAGCAGTATTAATTGCCGCAGCGGCATTACCTAAATATTTCCCCATGCTGACCACAGCCGCCGGCACGATCGCCCCTGCTAAAGTATTTATTATGGGGGCTGGTGTAGCGGGATTACAAGCGATCGCCACAGCCAGGCGCTTAGGCGCAGTGGTGGAAGCCTTTGATATTCGTCCCGCGGTCAAAGAAGAAGTGCAAAGTCTGGGGGCAAAATTCGTCGAGGTAAAACTGGAAGAAGAAACAACCGCAGCGGGGGGATATGCCAAAGAGATTTCCGAAGCTAGTAAACAACGTACTCAGGAAGTTGTGGCCGAACACGTCAAAAATGCTGATGTAGTCATTACCACAGCCCAAGTACCGGGGAGAAAAGCACCAAGACTAGTGACAGAGGAAATGGTAGCACAAATGAGACCGGGGTCAGTAATTGTGGATTTAGCAGCCGAACAGGGGGGAAACTGTGCCTACACCCAAGCAGGTAAAGATATTATCTGGAATGGGGTAACCATTATTGGCACGATTAATTTACCCTCATCAATGCCAATTCACGCCAGCCAGCTGTACTCTAAAAACTTGTCATCCTTACTGCAATTATTAATCAAAGATAAAACCTTACAGATAGATTTTGCTGACGATATCATTGATGCGGCTTGCATTACCCACGGCGGGGAAATTCGTAATCAAAGAGTGCGGGATGCACTCCAAGCCTTGAGTAGTCAAATGGGTAGTTAACAGGAGATATGAGTTCATGACCGAAGCATTACTCGCAGCGTTATTTGTATTTGTTTTGGCATCCTTTATTGGCTTTGAGGTCATCAACAAAATCCCACCGACATTACACACGCCCTTAATGTCAGGCTCCAATGCCATTTCTGGTATTGCGGTCTTAGGGGCAATTGTAGCTGCTGGCGCTAAAGATACCAATATATCAGTAATTCTCGGTTTAATTGCTGTGGTACTAGCGACAGTTAACGTTGTCGGTGGTTTTCTGGTCACAGATCGGATGTTGCAAATGTTCAAAAAAAAGGAAGTTAAGGCGTGACGGATTTTCTACCAACGGGGATTCAGCTGACATATTTAGTCGCTGCATCGTTATTTATTCTGGGTTTAAAAAAACTGGGTTCCCCAGCTACAGCACGCAACGGTAACGTGATCTCCGCTGTGGGAATGCTCTTAGCCATTGTCGCCACACTGTTAGATCAACAGGTACTCAACTATGAAATGATTTTAGTGGGCTTGGCTATTGGTGCGGGAATTGGTGCGATCGCTGCTTACAAAGTCCAAATGACGGAAATGCCCCAAATGGTGGGTTTACTCAATGGTTTAGGTGGTGCTGCTTCCGCACTCATCGCCGTTGCCGAGTTCTGGCGGTTAATTGGCAATGCTCAACCCATACCCCTAGATGTGAACATTTCCATTTTGCTAGATGTCCTCATCGGTGGTGTGACTTTAACTGGTAGTTTTATTGCCTTCGCCAAATTGCAAGGTTTAATCAGTGGGTCACCGATTAAATTACCTTTCCAGCAACCATTTAACCTCTTCCTACTGGCTGCTTACTTAGTCGGTAGTGTCTATTTAATCATCACACCCGACAGCTTACCCATATTCTTCGGGGTGGTAGGAGTTTCCTTAGTATTGGGTGTGATGTTCGTCCTCCCCATTGGTGGGGGGGATATGCCTGTAGTCATTTCTCTGTTAAACTCCCTGTCTGGGATAGCCGCCGCCGCCGCCGGGTTTGTGGTCATGAACAATATGTTGATTATCGCTGGCGCCTTGGTGGGGGCTTCTGGGTTAATCCTCACCCAGATTATGTGTAAAGCGATGAATCGTTCATTATTTAATGTCCTGTTTGGTGCCTTTGGTGGGAATGGGTCTGCTCCTACTGGTGGCGGTGCTACAGGTACTACAACCAATCAGACAGTCCGCAGCATTGACCCGGAAGAGGGAGCAATGATGTTAGGTTATGCTCGTAACGTGGTGATTGTCCCTGGTTATGGTATGGCTGTAGCCCAAGCCCAGCATACTGTACGGGAATTAGCAGATCAACTAGAACGCATGGGCGTTGATGTTAAGTATGCTATTCACCCCGTTGCTGGGAGAATGCCGGGGCATATGAACGTCTTACTCGCAGAAGCCAATGTCCCTTATACCCAGTTGTATGATATGGATGATATCAATCCCCAACTGGAAGGGGCGGATGTGGCTTTAGTGATTGGCGCCAATGATGTGGTCAATCCAGCAGCCCGCAGCGATACCAATAGTCCCATTTATGGTATGCCGATTTTGGAAGTAGATCGGGCCAAGCAGACAATTGTGATTAAGCGCGGCATGAGTACGGGTTTTGCCGGTGTAGATAATGAACTTTTCTACAAAGAAAAAACTACCATGCTCTTTGGTAGCGCCAAGGATATGGTTTCTAAGTTGGTTTCGGAAATCAAGCAGCTTTAGGTAATAATTGTCAACCTTTACTTGCCTTAGGGGTATGATCTTCCTAGGGCAAGTTTCTACCCAGAGGATTATTTGCGTAGATATCAATTTAATATGCCTAATGATAGAAGCTAATAAAAATATAAAATTTTGAAATTGAATTAAGTCTAGATGAGCAAAAATGCCTGATAATCAATATTGTGATTAATCAGTATGTCTATATGTTATCAAAACAAAAACGGCAAATAGATTTAGTAGGTAATATCCCTTTTATATCAGTTCATATTGCTGGTTTATTGATCTTTTCTGTAGGCTTTAGTTGGACTGCTTTAATTACTTGTCTATTACTGTGGTTTGTGCGGATGTTTGGAATTACCGCTGGATACCATCGCTATTTTTCACACCGGACTTATCAAACAACACGTTTTTTTCAATTTATTTTGGCTGTTTTAGGCAATGCTTCGGCGCAGTTGGGTCCATTATGGTGGGCTGCACACCATCGTCATCACCACAAATATGCAGATACAGAACAAGACATTCATTCCCCCGTTGTTCATGGTAGCTGGTGGTCTCATATTGGCTGGGTGGTATCTCCCCAATATTCTCAGACTGATGAATACCAGATCCGAGATTTTGCTAAATACCCAGAGTTACAGTATTTAAACCGGTTTCATATGGTAGTACCTCTGTTGCTGGCCATAACTGTGACTGTCATCGGCATATTATTTGAGATTTATCTTCCCAGTCTACAAACATCTGGTTTACAGATGCTTATTTGGGGGTTTTGTTTAAGTACTGTGCTGCTTTATCACTCGACTTTTACAATTAATTCTCTGGCTCATATCATTGGTTCCCGTCGTTTTCATACCTCAGATAATAGTCGCAATAATCTATTTTTAGCTTTAATTACTCTGGGTGAAGGTTGGCATAATAATCATCATTATTATCCTGCATCAGAACGTCAAGGCTTTTATTGGTGGGAAATAGATATTACTCATTACATTCTCACGGTGTTGTCATGGCTGGGAATTGTTTGGAATTTAAGAACTCCTCCTCCAAAAATTTATGACCAGTCTCATAGTTGAGCTACAAACTAGTGTCACCACCTTTTGGGATGTGATACTTGCGCCAACTCAAATAGGAGAAATACTCAAAAATAGTGTAGGGACATGATCAAATCACGTCCCTACAACAAGATGTTCTCACTGTGAGCGAATTATCGTCGTTTGGGAGAGGTGCGTCGGAGTTCGCGTTTTTCCTCTTCTCGGCGACGGCGATCGCGCCAATCTGCTAAGGTCAGATAACCAACCCCACCAGTCACCGCTACCAGCAGCAGCAAGGCCAGTAAAGCCAAAATATTCACAGAAGGATTTTCCACGATTCCCCTATAGTCCGTTACGTCCCCACACTACCATTGCAATTGACCAGGTAAACACAACCAAAAGCGATACCCAACCAAGTGTTAAAGTTGCCATAGTCTTACACTTTCTAAATAATTACAAAAGGTCTCTAATACCTATGATAATGGGAAAGGGCTGCTGATAGCTATTGATTTCACCATAGACAAAAAGTGAAGGAAACTTCAGATATGCTGATGCCCGAACGCCTAGAATCTCTCAAAGCTGGAATAATTTCGGCTATTTCCTTAAGTTTTGCTTTCCTAATTACTAGTTTGGTAAATACTCTGGTATTGGTAAAAAATTTTTCCACACTGGCAAGTCTATATACAAGTATAAATTTCCCTTGGTGGCTGAGTGGCGGAATCGCCGCCTTGTCTGGATTCCTCTTTGGTGTTACCTACCGCTATATTATCCGCACAGATGACAACACTCAACTAAAATCTGGTGCTGTACTGGCTTTCGGTCTGGTGCGGGGCTTAACTCAGATCAATTCTACCGAGAATATTTTACCTGATTTGGTGCAAGCTGGGGAAAGTATATTTTGGTTCGCCATGGGGGCGATCGCTCTTGATACTGCTATGCAAATCGGCTGGGTGAAACCTTTCCCCTCCACAAACCATAAGGAGAAACTACACTAAATAGTAAAGATTCCCAAACTACTTAGATGCAAACACCCAATCTGATTAAAACCCCCTCTTTTATCCAAAAAATACAGTGGGTAGCTGACCCTGTAGGGTATATGGAAACAGCAGCTCAAGAATATCCTGATATTTTCACCGCCCAAGTGGTGGGTTTTGGCAACAACCTGGTATTTGTTAACCATCCCCAGGGAGTACAGGAAATTTTAACCAATGACCGTAAGAAGTTTGTTGCTGCTGGGAAAGAGAATAGAATTTTGCAACCTTTACTAGGTGACTATTCGGTGATTATGCTGGAAGGCGATCGCCATCGTCAGCGACGAAAATTGGTAATGCCGTCTTTTCATGGCGATCGCATGCGAAACTATGGTGAAATCATCAGGGAAATTACCGCCAAAGTTTGGAGTCAATTACCCACAGATCAACCCTTCACCACCCGCACCGCTACCCAGAATATTTCCTTACAAGTAATCTTACAGACTGTTTTCGGTGTATATGAAGGAGAACGCAGCCAACAACTGCTAAAAGCCCTCTCATTGATGGCGGATATATTTCGCTCACCATTAACTTCTAGTTTTCTATTTTTCCCCTCTCTGCAAACAGATTTAGGTCCTTGGAGTCCTTGGGGTAATTTTTTAAGCAATAGACAAAAGGTAGACCAGTTAATTTACGCAGAAATTGCTGAACGCCGACAACACCAAGATCAAAATCGTATTGATATTCTTTCCTTGCTCATGTCAGCAAAAGATGAAGACGGTAACTCGATGACAGACCAAGAGTTACGCGACGAATTAATGACCCTGTTGTTCGCCGGTTATGAAACCACAGCCACCGCCATGGCTTGGGGATTATATTGGATTCATAAACACCCGGAAGTTAAAGAAAAACTGCTCCAAGAACTGCATACCCTGGGTGATACACCAGACCCCATGAGTATATTTCGGTTACCTTATCTCACCGCTGTTTGTAATGAGACCTTACGGATTCATCCCGTAGCCATGTTAACATTTCCCAGAGTAGTCAAAGAACCTGTAGAACTCCTAGGATATTCTTTAGCACCAGGGACAGTATTAATGGGCTGTATGTATCTGATTCACCAACGGCAAGATTTATACCCCGAACCCAAACAGTTTAAACCCGAAAGATTTCTGGAACGTCAATATTCCCCCTATGAATTTATGCCTTTTGGTGGCGGTGTCCGGCGCTGTTTAGGTGAAGCCTTGGCTGTGTTTGAAATGAAACTAGTATTAGCCACCATCTTATCCCGCTATGAACTCGCACTAGCTGATACCAAACCAGAAATACCCCGCCGTCGGGGTGTAACTTTAGCCCCCGGTCGTGGGGTGAAGATGATGATCAAAGGCAAACTTGCACCCCAACCATCCCCCCAGTTAATTTAAAATAGGACTTTACCCATTAACAAAATAGCAAAATACTGTTAATGGGTCACCTAAGTGTTACTTCAATGCACCAGTTAACTATTCCCGAAGTTTAATCAAAATAGCTGAAATAGCGATTCTCATGTTTTTACATCGTCAATCTAGGGAGTGCCGATTAACCTCGGCCGCTTGCTGTATAAGGGTTTCAGGTGTTTCGTTAGTATGCTAAAGTCCATTTCAGCCACTGCTTTTTCTGAACCTGGCTAACGCCACGCTATCGCTATCGGAAACAGCCCATAGATTTCTTACGGGGTGGGTATGTGTTTAAAATAGAGAAGTCCCCACTCCCTGGGGACATTAATCTAATGGAAACATTAAGATTTTTGATGATGTCCAAACCTCTGTACAGACGTTTCATGGAATGTGTCTGCACCTAAATTTATCTGATTATAGCATTTCCTAGTCTAATCAAGTACACAATTATCTGCGTTTATCTGCGTCCATCTGCGTTTAATTATTACTGCTTCTATAGCACGAATTATGCAGCTACGTCAACATAATCACATTGGGTTTGCGGTTGAGGAATGTTTAATCCATCTTCTATTAATGCTTCTAAGTGAAAAGCAATTGCTTCTTGAATATTTTGTTTAACTTCTTCTATTGTGTCACCAACACTCACACATCCAGGTAAATCAGGCACGTAAGCAGAATAGTTTTCTGAAGCTTTTTCAATAATAATTGCATAACGCATGATCATTCCTCCAATTGTGCTTGTTTAAGAATACTTTTAAGAGTGCCAATTCCTAAATCTTTGGAATGTTTACCAGGAACAGTAACTGTTCCTGGTTTATTAGGGTGTTTATATTGACGATGACTTCCTTTAGTTCTCGACAAATACCATCCATCTGCTTCTAATATTTTGATAATTTCAGAAACTTTCATTGTTTATTTTATCATTTTTCACGTTTTTGTCTCGGCATAAAAGAATCTTGCCGATATATAGAGAGTTGACCAAATTAGAAGTATACACTATGATAAAACAGTTATCTAAAGATAGATTTTGAGAACATAAGATTCTACCTATTTTTTTGGTGTAAAATTTTTTGATTCACGGTCTAAGCTTTCATGAAATTTATCCACATTCATGGACTGAGATTCTCAGTCCATAAGTATTTTAATTTTTCATACTCTCAGATATATAGCAACAGCCAAGGAGGTTAGGATGCAAAAAGCAAGACATCCTCAATACCATCTCGTAAACAATCAAACTGCTCTAACTTTTTCTGGATTCGACTAATAACGCCTTCGCCAAATCTTGATGGTACCATACATACTCCCAGAAGCTAAGGTGCAACCATCCGGGCTAAAGGCTACTGAAATAACCGATTCTAAATGTCCGGTGAGGGTAGCGATTTCCCGCCGGGTGGCGACATCCCATAGTTTGATACCATCCTTACTCCCAGATGCTAAGTTTTGACCATCGAGGCTGAAGATTACTGACAAAACCACATTTGAATGTCCCGTGAGGGTAGCGATTTCTTTGCCCGTGGGGACATCCCACAGTTTGATACCATCCCCACTCCCAGAAGCTAAAGTGCAACCATCCGGGCTGAAGGCTACTGAGAAAACCTCATCAACGCAATCTGAATCTTCAGTGAGTGTGGCGATTTCTTTGCCCGTGGCGACATCCCATAGTTTGATAATACCTTAATTAAAGCATTTTTGACCGCTTTTCAACTATTTTTAGTGCGATCGCCGACATCATAAACTACAATAAAAATACTCAAAGAAATGGCTGAAAATGGTCAAATCAACTTTGTACACAACAACAAAAGTCCTGCCAGGAAATAGAATTGAAATTCAATCTCCAAATCTGACTGTAGGACAAACTGTTGAAGTCGTTATTTTGGTTCAAGAAGTTAGTCCTGATTCGTCTACTACTGAAGATATCTCTCCATCTTTAAAAGAGCGTCTTGCTTTTCTGAAGTTACCAATAGCTGAACGTAGGAATATTCTCGAAAGTCAAGCCGACATAATGCTCTCTCACTATCAACAAGATTCTGAATGGCAGCAGTTAATGGCAGGTGATATCATTGACTATTAGCCCTGATATGCCAAAACGTGGAGAAAT
Source organism: Anabaenopsis elenkinii CCIBt3563 (assembly GCF_015245355.1). Lineage (GTDB taxonomy): Bacteria > Cyanobacteriota > Cyanobacteriia > Cyanobacteriales > Nostocaceae > Anabaenopsis > Anabaenopsis elenkinii. Next base: position 426,961 of record NZ_CP063311.1, read on the forward strand.
TTGGTTAGTCAACTTCGATCCCACTGTTGGTGCAGAAATCAAAAAAGTGCGTCCTGCTGTCGTTATCAGTTCAGATTCAGTGAGAAAACTTCCTATCAAGCTTATTGCTCCCATTACAGACTGGAAAACATATTTTTCACCAAATTTCTGGCACGTTAAAATTGAACCCAACAGTATAAATGGATTGAATAAAGCTTCTGCGATTGATACTCTCCAACTAAGGGGCATGGATTTACAAAGGTTTATTCGTAAATTAGGAAGCGTTTCTGAAATTACAATGCTGGAAATTATAGCTTCCATTGCTACTGTAATCGAATTTGAGGTCTAACAAATCACAAGCTAATCATTTTGTACAGTGCGTAAGTCCTATAAAATTAGCAAAATATAACATTTAGCAACATATAATATTCTTATGCACACCCTAGCCTCTCGTATGCAGGCGGTACAGTCGCCAATCATTCCTGTGGTTGGGGAATTAATTCAAAATTCCCCAGGTACTATTTCTTTAGGACAGGGCGTAGTTTCCTACAACCCACCTGCGGAAGCCATTCAGCTTTTACCCCAATTCTTAGGAGATTCCACTAATAATTTATACAAGCAAGTTGAGGGAATTTCTATATTATTGGCTGCGATCGCCCAAAAGTTAGAAACTTTCAACGGCATTGTTATTAACCAAAATAACTCAATTGTAGTCACTGCGGGCAGCAATATGGGGTTTATGAACGCCATTTTAGCCATTACTACCCCCGGTGACGAAATTATCCTGAATACGCCTTACTATTTCAACCATGAAATGGCCATAACTATGGCGGGTTGTAGTCCGGTGTTAGTACCCACAGATGAAAATTACCAACTACGTCCCCAGGCGATCGCCCAAGCAATTACCCCCAGAACCCGCGCTGTAGTCACAATTTCCCCCAATAATCCCACAGGAGTTATTTACCCAGCTGCGACATTGCAACAGGTAAATCAAATATGTGGGCATCATGGCATTTACCACATTAGCGATGAAGCCTACGAATATTTTACATACAACGGCGTTAAACACATTTCCCCTGGTAGTTTTGAGGGTGCGACAGATTACACCATTTCTCTTTATAGCCTATCAAAAACCTATGGTTTTGCAAGTTGGCGGATTGGTTATATGGTAATTCCCCAACACCTACTAGTCGCAGTCAAAAAGATTCAGGATACAATTCTGATTTGTCCCCCTGTGGTTTCTCAGTATGCTGCGTTAGGGGCATTACAAGCTAAACCAGAGTATTTACATACTCAAATTGGGGCAATTGCCCAAATCAGAGAAATAGTCATAGATGCCCTAAAACCCCTAGAAGGTTTATGTAATATTACTCCTGCTGATGGTGCATTTTATTTCTTCCTCAAAGTTCATACCCACATAGATAGCTTTGAGTTAGTAAAAAGGTTAATTCAAGAACATCAAATAGCAGTAATTCCCGGTACAACTTTTGGGATGAAAGATGGATGTTATCTAAGGGTAGCCTATGGGGCGTTGCAAAAAGATACAGCTACAGCAGGTATAGAGAGATTAGTAAAAGGCTTACACAGGATAGTCAGTAATAGTTGACCCATCCTGCGCCTTATGTGTAATAAGTGTCTTTGTTTGTATCCTTGATGGTTCCTTGCTCAGAGGCTATTGGCGAAGTTGAGACTCGCCAATTAATCTAAAGCAAATTCTACAAACTCTAGTTGTCCAGCTAACATATTTTTATCCACCGCCGACAAGGTTTTATTATGAGAACGGGGAGAATTTAAACAGCCACAAACTAACTGGGCGACATCTGCCCGGTGAATAGTGCCAACAATACGGGTATCTTCGGTTAAAATACCATTGCCTGTTGCAGGTTCCGATTTTAAGCCACCGGGGCGAATGATAGTATAAGTCAGCCCACTAGCAATTAAATGTTGTTCGGCCTTGTCTTTTTCCACTAACACAGGTTCCAATGTTGCTAGAGCTTGGGGAGGTAAAGCACCAGCACTATTACCAGTACCGATGGATGAAATTAAAATAAACCTTTGTACCCCTGCTTTGACTGAGGCATCAATGAGATTTTTATTACCCAGATAATCAGCCCTTTCACCCTCGGAAGGTAAGCCGCCAATGGTACTAATTACCGTTTGGATAGGTTCATCCCCGAGTATGGCAGCTTCTACATCTGTGACATTTAAAGCATCTCCCATGACAGTTTTAACACCTATTGCTTCTAGTTCAGGAGTTTCGCTTCTTAGGAGTGCTTTCACCCGGATATTTTGCGCCGTTAAAGCCGTTAAATATTTAGCAATTTCTCGACCAACGCCACGACTTGCGCCGGCGAGAAAAATGTAAGATGCAGTGGTCATATTAAGGGATTATAAATTCACTACCTCAGCTTACAATGTAGCGAACTCATTAAACGCCAAAGTTCACCAATCACAAGCACTATGGATGTGCCGAGAACTACACGCACCCATTCCATTTTAATTTGTCCCCCTGTGGTTTCTCAGTATGTTGCATTAGGGGTATTACAAGCTCAATCAGAGTATTTACATACTCACATTGGGGCAATTGCCCAAGTCCGAGAAATAGTCATAATTGATCAGGGAACAAGTCAAATGTTGGGAGAACTCCGAACATTACTCCCTCATTAAACCCTGGCCACCTCTGGAACACCACCTTGGATTTTATACATTGCATCTAGTAGATTTTGCAGTTGCTGGTCGGCTTTGAGGACTGCTAAACCCCTGACTGTGACTTTACCGGGGGAGTAAACAAAGCGGGTTTTGAGATGTGCGGGTAAATTGGCTGCTAGGAGGTTCCAAGCTGGCTCCTCCATGGGTGTTTCTAAAATCACGTGTTGTTTATTCTCTGGTTTAATGCGACTAAATCCTAATTTTTTGGCTATCTGTTTGAGTTCCATTACCCGCAGCAGTTGATGAGCAGACGCTGGTATAGCACCATAGCGATCGCCCCATTCTGCGGCAATATATTTTAAATCTTCCGCAGTTTTTGCGGCTGCTACTGCCCGGTAAGCACTCATTTTTTGATCTATATCCGGGATATAATCGGAGGGAATAAATGCGGTGAGGTTGAGGTCAATTTGAGTATCATCCACCTTGGGTATTTCTTGACCGCGCACCTCTCTAATGGCTTCTTCTAACATTTCCATATACAAATCAAAGCCGATGGCTTCCATTTGGCCTGATTGTTCTGCACCCAGGAGGTTACCCACTCCCCGAATTTCCATGTCACGCATGGCGAGTTGATACCCTGAACCAAGTTGCGTAAATTCCTGAATGGCGCGCAGTCTTTGGCGTGCTGCGTCGGAGAGGCTTTGTTGTGGAGGATAAAATAACCAGGCGTGGGCTTGTATTCCTGCCCGTCCTACCCGACCACGTAACTGGTATAATTGGGATAAGCCGAAGCGGTGGGCGTCTTCAATTAATATCGTGTTGACCCGGGGGATATCTAACCCAGATTCAATGATAGTTGTACAAACTAGAATATCTGCGTCTCCATTACTAAAGGTGAGCATGGTTGATTCTAGTTCGCTTTCTGCCATTTGACCATGGGCGATCGCAATCCGCGCCTTGGGGATCATTTCCTGTAATTTCGCCGTTATTTCCTCAATGCCTTCTACCCGAGGAACTACATAGAATATCTGCCCTCCTCTGTCTAATTCCTGACTAATTGCCATGCGGATCATCTCCGGTTTTAAGGGAGATAAGTGGGTTTTAATAGCTCTTCTGGAGGGGGGTGGGGTGGTGATTAAACTCATTTCCCGAATTCCTGAGAGGGACATATATAAGGTGCGGGGAATGGGGGTAGCGGAAAGGGTGAGGACATCAACTTGAGTTTTTAAGGTTTTAATTTTTTCCTTTTGATTCACCCCAAAGCGTTGCTCCTCATCCACTACCAACAGACCTAAATCGTGAAAGATGACATTTTTACCAAGAATTTGCTGTGTACCCACCACTACATCTAACTCTCCTGTGGCTAATCTGTTTTGGATGGTGCGGCGTTCTTCAGAACTGCGAAAACGATTCAGCAAGCCAATAGTTACAGGGTAAGGGGCAAAGCGTTCTTTCAAAGTATGGTAGTGTTGCTGGGTTAAAATTGTCGTGGGTGCAAGTAGTGCAACTTGTTTCCCAGCGGTAACGGCCTTGAAAATAGCCCGAATTGCTACCTCTGTTTTACCAAAACCTACATCTCCACAAACTAAACGATCCATGGGGCGATCGCTTTCCATGTCTCGTTTGACATCTTGGACTGCTTTAAGTTGGTCTGTGGTGGGTTGGTAGGGAAAAGAGTCTTCTAATTCTTCTTGCCAAGGCATATCCTGGGGATAACTATAGCCTTGTTGTTGGGAGCGGGTGGCATATAATTTCAGCAGGTCTACGGCTAACTTTTTAATCGCCTTGCGAACGCGGTTTTTAGTATTTTCCCAAACCTTACCAGTCATTTTGTGTAGTTCTGGCGGCTTATCTGTCGTGCGGCGAAACCGAGATAAAGCTGCGAGTTGATCCGCTGGGACTCTGAGGATACCATCAGCATACTTGACCACTAAATAATCACGGGTTTCGTGATTAATAGTTAAGCTTTCTAGTTTAATAAACTGACCGACTCCGTGGCTTTTGTGAACTACATAATCCCCCTGACGTAGTTTGTTCGGGTCTACTTGTTTAGAGCTAGCTTGACGACCTTTGCGGATATATCCCGGGGTGGCGAGGGAGTGCTGACCGTAAAATTCCCGGTCGGTGATGACTACGAGGCGGTATGTAGGGAGGATAAAACCTTCTAGCTCCGCTAAACCGGAATATTTGATCGCTGTGGGTATGTGGTTAATTTGCAACTTGTCCATTGCTTGGTAGTCCCGGGGATTGGGGACAAATTGGGCGGGACAGTCGTGTTCTTGGAGTAGGGAGACGGAGCGGGAGGGTTGAGCGGAAATCAACCAAATGGAATGATTAAGATCCCGTTGTTGGCGCAGAATTTCGGCGAGTTTGCCAAATTGGTGGGGTGTTACCGGTAAGGAGCGACTCGCCAGGTTTATACCAGTGTTTTCTATGGCTAATTCTGATAAATATAAGGTTTTAAACCTATTTACCTCTGGGAGACATTCATCAAAACAGCGATGAATTTTGGGTATTTGGGGGAAAATCTGCCTAGATTCTTCTCGATGCATCATCTCCCATTGTTCTTGGGCATTTTCTACCCAGCGATCGCTATGGCTATGACATTGTTCTGGTTCATCAATAGCAATCAGGGTATTTTCACTTAAGTAATCTAACAGTGATGCTGGTTGGGGGAAGGCTAAACCTAAAAAACGCCGACTACCTTCTAACAGTGACAAGTCCGATGGTAACAGGTCTTGGTTTTCCAGCGCTTCCCAGATCATGGGGGCGAAGCTGGTGGGGGTCAGGGTAATTTGGTCAATTTTATCCAGGGCGGAACGTTGAGTTGTCGGGTCAAATGGGCGGATTTTCTCGATGTTGTCACCAAACCACTCTATTCTCACCGGGGTTGATGATGAGACGGGAAAAATATCGAGGATGTCACCGCGGCGACTCCATTGACCCTCTGTTTCTACTAGTGGGACTCGTTCATAACCCAATTTAGTAATTTTGGTGCTGAAGCTATCTAGGTCAAAGCTGGTTCCCGACTCTACTGTTAGAGACAAGGAGCTAAAAGCTGCGGGTGGTGGTAGGTGGGGTTGTAAGGCTTCCGGGGTGGCGACAATTGCTAGGTTGCTGTCTGTTTTCCCGGCGATTAAATCCGCTAAAACCTGCATCTGTCCCCAGGTCATCTCTGTTTCTGGGTCAAAGGGTTCGTAACCCGAAGCTGCTGATGTGGGGTAAAAGTGGACTGTTCGCCATCCCATGGCTTCTAGTTGTGCATGGGCGCGCCCCCCTTCTTCTAGGGTCGGAACTACTACTAATAGGTTGTTTTCCCCAGTTTGGGCTAAGGCTGAGGCTATCAGACCTTTGGGGAGGCGAGGAATACCGTTTAACCGCAGCTGTTGTTGGCGATTTAGTTGGGAAAGTAGTTCTGTGTTTAGAGGCGATCGCCTCAAGGCACGCACAATAGAAGAAAATGCCATAGTTATTATTAATTATACGGTTGGACGTTATTACAGGTATAAACCTATAACTATCACGATCTCCGCCCTGTGGAGGGATGGGGTATGAGAGCGATTTGTGATCAAACGAATTACTATTACTAAATATTAACAGCTTGAACACTGTTTTTCAGTTCACTTGCATGGAATGGCGATTGGTGAAAAATGTCCTCTATCACCTTTGAAGTGTTAATCCTTTTAGTGTTAATTATAGCTAATGGTGTGTTTTACCTGGCGGAAGTCGCCATATCTAGTGCTAGTCAGGTCAGGTTGCAACAATTAGCCAACGAAGGAGATGGAAGGGCTAGGGTGGCGTTAAGATTGGCTGAGTCACGGAGTCTTTTTTTCTCTAGGATTCAGTTGGTAATTAAGTTTTTGATTATCCTGACTGGGGTTTGGGCGGGGGCGGTAATTGCTGCTAGGCTCAAGGTATATATAGGGTCGATTCCTTTTTTGGCATCTTACAGTCAACCTCTGGCTTTACTCCTAGTAGTTTTATTTATTACCTATTTATCCCTGGTGATTGGGGAGTTATTACCTAGGGGTTTGGCTTTGAATAACCCTGAGGCGATCGCCAGATTTATGGCCATCCCCATGGAAAGACTGACTGGGTTAGTTTCCCCTCTGGTCTATTTCCTGGGTGCTTCTACAGATGTGATCCTGCGGGGTTTGGGGATGACTCCCTATTTAAATCGTAGAATTACTGAGGAAGAAGTAAAAATTTTAATTGAGCGGGGAACGGAGGCGGGGACTTTTGAGGAAGCGGAGCAGGATATGGTCGAGCGGGTTTTTCGCTTGGGCGATCGCTGTGTGAGTGCTTTTATGACACCCCGCCCTGATATTATTTGGTTAGACTTAGAGGATTCTCCAGAAACCAACCGTCAAAAGATTATGGAAAATACCTATTCTAGGTATCCAGTTTGTCGTGGTGGTTTGGATAATGTTTTAGGTATAATTTCTGTAATTGATTTACTAGGTAGGTGTTTGGCTAGTCAACCCATAGATTTAACCCTAGATTTAACCCTAGGATTGCGCCCCCCTGTATATGTACCAGAAATTACACCTGGTTTAAAGGTGTTGGAACTGTTTAAACAAACTATTACTTACATTGCTTTGGTGGTAGATGAGTATGGTGTCATTCAAGGGTTGGTAACCCTCAAGGACATCATGAGCGAAGTTGTTGGGGATGTTCCCGAGGAACCCGGAGGGGATGAACCCCAAGCGGTACAACGTGAGGATGGTTCCTGGCTTTTGGATGGGATGTTACACATAGATGAATTTTATCAACTTTTTGATCTCCAAGAGTGGGAAATTGAAGAAAGGGGTAACTATCAAACTTTGGGGGGTTTTGTGATCAATCATCTGGGTCGAATTCCTGCGGTAGCAGATTATTTTGAATGGCGCAGGATGCGGATTGAGGTGGTAGATATGGACGGTAATCGTGTTGATAAAGTTTTGTTAACACCCCCCAGGGACGCAGATCCCCTCGGTTAAACTTAACCACAACTACAGTAGTTCCCATAGCGACGGTATTTCTGTGCTTCATCGGTTAATTCTTGCTCTGCTAACAGTTGAGCTAAAGCTTGATAAGTTGCGGGAGAGGAACGGTCAAGGGATAGGGATTGTAAATAAGCCCAAATGGCTTTTTCCACATCATCAGCTGCTTGATAAGCTAAACCCAATTGGTAGTAACCTTGAGGATCATCAGGATAACCTTTGGTATAGTCTTGATAGTCTTCTAGGGTAGTTCCGGGTTGCAATTTCTCAGGGAGACTAGGGATACTAAGTGACTGTTCCCCAGATTGTAGATAAATTTCCCACATTTGCTCATAACTGGTTTCTAGAGTCCTGGCCATGTCCTCCACATCCAACAAAGAAGACTCTTGCATTCTCTGGCGCATCGTCCGGCGCAAACTTGCCAAAATCGCCGGATTTTGGGCTAATTCTACAGCTTTTTGCACATACTCAGCCTGACTGTGAGCAATAAAATCATCTAAACCCAAGGTATGGAGAATACTAGCACTCATCCGCTCCATTTTCCGACTCCCTGCGAGGGTGAGGGTAGGTACTCCCATCCACAAAGCTTCACAGGTGGTAGTACACCCTGTATAGGGGATGCTATCTAAATGCAGGTCAACTTGATTATATAGGTTGAGGTGGTCTTGGTCCGCTGCGTAACCACCGTATAAGGCGATGCGTTTGGGGTCGATACCCTCTTTCATAAAGGGGGTTTGAATTTTCTCTGTAATTAGGGGGTTGAAAACATTAGAACTGGCGCATTTAATCACCAAGCGGGAATGGGGAACAGCTTTGAGGATTGCAGTCCACATGGATAGGGTTTCCGGTGTCAGTTTCCGTAGGGTGTTGAAGGATGCAAAGGTAAAAATACCCGTTTTTTCGTAAGGAAGTTGAGTAATATCCGGTGTATCTTTCAATGGTTCATAACTGACATAGCACCGGGGTAAACGCCAAATTGTTTCGCTGGTTTTTTCCTGAGTCTCAGGGGGGTGGAGAACTTCATCGGTAATCCAATAGTCAATGGTGGGTAAGCCGGTGGTAGCAAAATATCCTAAGTATGTAGCTTGGATGGGGGCGGGTTTCATTCCCAATACCACCAACCGGTTACTTACCGTGTGTCCCGCTAAATCTACCAGAATATCTATGCGATCGCTTTTAATTAATTCTGCTACTTCTAGATCAGTCATCCCCACTGTGGAACGCCAAGCGTCACAGATGTTGATAATTTCCTCCGTAATTCCATCGGGTTTACTCACTTCTCCATAACAGAAAACCTCTACACGATTGCGATCATGGTGTTGGATGACCGGTTTAATAAATGCACTGACTGAATGTCTGCGGAAATCAGGGGAAATATAGCCAATGCGTAGGGGTCGGTGTGGGGTTTTAGGGTTGGGGTGATTTTTGAGGTGTGGTAACCATTGATTCCCTACTTGCTGTAAATACCACAGTTCCGCGGAATCTAGGATTTCTTGGGGGGTAAAATTGCTCAGAGCACTAATGTTAAACAGAAAACTAGAATGGAGTTTGGGGTTATGGGGGTTAATTTTTAGGGCTTCGTTGAAGAGATTAATAGACTCTAGGATTTTCCCTTGGTCGTTGGCGAAATAACCTAAAAGTTCGTAGGTTTCGCTGTGCTGGGGATTGATTTTGAGGACTTTTTCAATACATTCTTGGGCTAAGTTGGGTTGTCCATTTTGATAGTAAACATAACTTAAGTTTTTCAGCGCCCCAATGTATTCTGGGTTGATTTCTACAGCCCGATTATAGTAGTATATAGCTTCAATATAATATTTCTCATTTTGGAAGATACAGCCTAGATTGTAGTAAGCTAACGCTGCCTCTGGGTCTAGTTCAATCACGTATTCAAAGCATTTTTGCGCTTCTTTTAATTTCCCTTGATTAACTAGGTCTGTGCCTGTATTATTGATATGATTAGTCAGTTTTGGTAATAATTCTAGGTCACTAGGTTCTAAAAGATTGGCGATGACATCTACATTTTCCTGTTCATAGATCAGCGCTAAGTTAAATTTAGCCCCTTGATGGCTGGGGTCGAGTGCTAAAACTTGAGAAAATTCCCCTATGGCTGCGGTAAACTGTTGCTGTCGCCGATAAATTAAGCCTAAACGATAGTGAGCTTTAGTGTAATTGGGGTGAATGGCGATCGCCTGGGTGTGGTGATTAATGGCTGCTTCCCAGTTATACTGTTGTTCATAGACCAATCCCAAATTATGGTGAGATTTAGCTAACTGGGGTTGGATACTCACAGCCCGTAAATACCATTTTTCTGCTAAAGTGAATTCATGTTGTTGAGTTAAGATATTACCGAACAGATGGCAGATTTCCCCTGCTACTTCCCCTCCCCCCCGGTTCGTTAATCTGGTAATTAGATATTCGTCTAAGGAGTTGTAAAATTCCTCCCTCAAGGACGGTTTAAAGGAGATACTCTGTGTTAGTATGGGGTTGAGTTCTGTAAGTAGGGTTGGTAACTCTATAGCTGCTAAATGTTGCTCTAGTTTCAGGGATAACTCAGCCTCATCTGTGTAATTAAAATAGACAAGTAATGGTTGCAGTAGGGTTTCAATAATTAAACATTGTTCTGGGCTGAGGCTTTGAGTCCAGGGTGTTGCTGCGGGTAAAGAATACTGGTTAATTAAACTTGTAAGCCGTGGATCTGTGGGTGTAAGTTCTACTGTAAGTTCTAAATATTCAGCTACTTGAGTAATAGTTAAATCGGGTTGGGAAACTAGGTTTTCTCTGGCGATGAATAAGGTATGCTCTTGGGGAAACCATTTTTCTTGATATTGTTGCCACAGATTTAATAAGCTAGATGCAAAGGCGGCTTTTTCCGTGGGACTAGTCACCAGAGTAGGGAGAATTTCCCGGGGGTCTTGATGTACATAGATGCTCTTGGCTTCACCTTCGTGAATCTTCCCTAGGGCGAATTCTGAAGTAACCCGATACTCTACCAGTGTGACCGCAGAGGTTAGGTCAACCAGTTTAAAATAAGCCTCTATTTCCGGTGCTGTATTACAAGCTATTCCTTGGATAGCTTGGTTACCGATGTCAGTGACTAAGGAATTACACAGGTTGTAAGATAACTTTCTTAACTCGTTGCTAATCCCACCGCAAAAAATAATCTAGGAGTTACGCATTGACAGAATAACAAAATAGTGAATTGATAAATATAGGTCGTCTACTTGCTAGGTATCAGACAATTAGAAAAATCACGAAACCATCCACAGCGCAATGCAATCTAGACCTATACACCTTATTTTTACTGTCAGAGCCAAAGTTTGGGGGGTGCAGTAGGTTAGCAGAGATATTAGGAGACGTTTCACATGATAGTGTGAATCGCTTTTTATTGAGAGAGCGATATGAACCGAAAGATTTATTCAACATTATAGAAAAAGTTATTAACTTGGTAGGAGGAATACTAAGTTAGGAGTTACGCATTGACAGAATAACAAAATAGTGAATTGATAAATATAGGTCGTCTACTTGCTAGGTATCAGACAATTAGAAAAATCACGAAACCATCCACAGCGCAATGCAATCTAGACCTATACACCTTATTTTTACTGTCAGAGCCAAAGTTTGGGGGGTGCAGTAGGTTAGCAGAGATATTAGGAGACGTTTCACATGATAGTGTGAATCGCTTTTTATTGAGAGAGCGATATGAACCGAAAGATTTATTCAACATTATAGAAAAAGTTATTAACTTGGTAGGAGGAATACTAAGTGTAGATGATACAGTGATAGAAAAGATTTACAGCGACCCCAAAAATGCTGAATTAATCGGTTATTTTTGGTCAGGTAAAGCCCATAAAACAATTATTGGCTTAAATTTAATCACTCTATATTACAGTGATATTCATGGTAATTCAGTGCCAATAAATTACAGAATATATGATAAAAAGGAGGGAAAAACAAAAAACGATTATTTTAGAGAAATGGTAAGTGAAATAATAAGCTGGGGAGTCAAACCCAGAATTGTAACAGGTGATAGTTGGTATTCAGGAGTAGAAAATTTGAAATTCCTAAAAAACCAGAAATTGGGTTTTCTCTTCGGAATTGAAAAAAATAGAACTGTTTCAAATGAGCCACACAAGTATTGTCAAGTAAGCACTCTGGCTATTCCCGAAGAAGGATTAAGGACTCATCTGAAAGAATTTGGATTTATAAAGTTGTTGAGGAAAGACTTTAAAAAAGAAGACTCTAGACACTATATTTTGTATCTTCCAGATGAGGAAAGAATCGAGGATATAACTAGAAATGAATTTATGACAATTCATGATACTCATTGGGGAATTGAAACCTTTCATCGAGCCATAAAACAAGTATGTGGAATTTGTCGGTTCATGGTTAGGGATACTCATGCAATTAAGACTCACATCTTTTGTTCACTTCAAGCTTTTGTTAAGTTGGAGTTTATGCGCTCTGAAAAAATAATTAGCAATTGGTATGAAATACAACGGAATCTGTTTACTTTAGTTGTACGTGAGCATATTTTTGCTAATCTTAATAGCGATCGCATGATCTAGATATCATAGATCATATTTTTTGTCAATGCGTAAGTCCTAATATAATGTATTCAGCAACCCCCAGAGTGGGACTTTAACTATGGGTGCTTCCTATGTCAACTCCCCCACTAACCGATATGGGAATTTAGTTAGGAATATTCGCTCTGTCACATTACCTGACTCCGACATTCAGTTTAGAAGTAGTTACCTAGGAATGATACTGCGTTATCAAAGTCCTGACTCTAAAATAGCGATCGACTCTCGCATCCAAAACAGTGAAAGTGGTTGGCGAGGACAACTCAATCTGCAAGTTAAATTGTAAGGTGTTGATGGTTGACGGTTGACGGTTGACTGTTGACGGTTGACGGTTGACGGTTGACTGTTGACGGTTGACTGTTGACGGTTGACTGTTGACGGTTGACTGTTGATGGGAGCAGGGGGGTTTTAATCTAAATTAGTAAAAGTAAATGTTCCTTCTCCTGTTGGTAAGGGAGGTTCGGGACTAACTAAATTACCATTATTAAATCTCACCCCTGATTGTAACCTCGTAGTGCTGGGTACATTCACCGACGGTTGGGTAATGGAGATATTTGGTCTTGTCACCTGGGGTAAACTAATAATAGAATTAGTACTTACCGCTGGTCTACCCACAACCGGACGGTTTACCGAACTACTGGGTACTGTGATCTTAGGTATCTTAATTGTCGGTCGAGTAGTCACATAAATCTCAGAAATCCTCACAACATCCGTTGTAGTGCTTTGCTTTGGGATAGTCACATAGGGGGGGGGAGTAACTCGGCGGTTAGTAATTGACGGTGGGGTAATATTGGGAACTCTGGGAACCGTCACCTCAGGACGGGTAATTATATCTCGAACTGTTGGAACTGTTGGAACTGTTTCACCCTGAACCCCTGGAGAGATTAACACCCACACCACCACAGTTAAAAGTAACCCTTTCATACTTTCCCCTCCTTAACACCGCTAATTCTTAAAACATCCCTCATGGTTGCACAGTAGTTTGGCAACCCCCAAATACCAGGATTAATCACATGATCATAACTAAAGTGACGATAGTTCATACAGAATCTATCCCAAGCCGCCATTTGAATACGAAATACTGCAATAATTAAGTTAGCTAAAGCCAATGATAGGGGAATGCGAAAATAAATCTTTTTCTGGAGATAGGCGCAGACATCCACCACTGCTTGGTTAGCCGTTAAAGCCGGTTGTCCTAAAACAAACTGACGGGGTTGATTTCCTTGAGGTGGGGAATCTATTAGATATTCTACCACAGTGGCAATATCTTGTCCATGGATAAAATGAAAACTGCCATCTACCTGCAAAAAGCGAATTAAGTTAATATATTTAGTTACTTCTGCAATCCCCCCTGTCAGATGGGAATAGGGTTTAGTCTCATCCCCACCCAAAACCAAGGTAGGGAAGACCTTAGTAATTTTCCCCGCCATTTCTAGCTGGGACATCTTTTGGAGACAATCATATTTAGAACGAATATAGTCAGTACCAATTTCCCCTGCTTCCGGGAGGGGTTGGTTATGACGGTCTAATACACTAGCTGTGGAGAAATAAATCACCTGTTCGCAGCGTACAGGGTCGAGCATTTTGATTAACTCTAGGGTCTTAGAGACATTCACATCAAAGGTCTGGTCACCTCCCCAAGCGGTAGCGGTCAGGACTGCGGTATCAATTGTGGGTAACAAATCAGCCAACAGGTGAATTTTGGCCATATCACCCTGAATCACATTGATACCCGATCGCACTTGAGTATCAACTTGTAATTTTGCCGGGTTTCTCACCAGTAAATATAACTCGTGACTGGTATTTTCAATTAAAGCTTCTGTAATATAATGACCTATACAACCACTGGCACCAGTGACTAAAATCCGTTTTTTTTCCATGGTATTTTCTGATAAATTAATACTTTAATTAATACTTAAATTAATACTTTAATTATATCATGGGGCAGGCAAGATACCCACTCAACAAGATTTGATGGGGGTATAATATAATCAGGGCGGGCAAGATGCCCACCCCACAGCCGGCAAGATGCCCACCCCACAGCCGGCAGGCAAGATGCGGGGGTATAATATAATCAGGGCGGGCAAGATGCGGGGGTATAATATAATCAGGGCGGGCAAGATGCCCACCCCACAGCCGGCCACCCCACAGCCGGCGGGCAAGATGCCCACCCCACAGCCGATTCAGGAAATACAACTAAACTCCTACAGCTTTGAGTTGCTTTGCTGTTTCAAAGAAGAAAGCCACATTTTCCTCTGGTGTTTCTGGTAGCACACCATGACCGAGATTGAGGATATGACCCCAATTACCAGCCTTACGCACTGTATCAATAATGCGATCGCGGATGAAATCCTGAGAACCAAATAACACCCCAGGGTCAAGATTTCCCTGAACCTTGACCTGTTTACCCAATCTCGCCCGAGCTTCGGCCATATCCACAGCCCAATCAACGGTGACAATATCAGCACCAGATTTTGGCATTCTTTCCAACACCCCCGCACTACCGCTAACCAACAAAATCAACGGTGTATCAGGATGAGTTTGTTTAACTTGCTCAAACACCCGCCGTTGATAGGGCAGAGCAAAGGTATCATAATCTTGGGGACTGAGTTGACCGGCCCAAGAATCGAACATCTGCACCACTTGAGCACCGCAATCAATTTGATAGCGGGTATAAACAGCGATCGCATCAGCCAACTTAGCCAACAGTTGATGTAACATAGTCGGGTCTGAGAAGGCCATATTTTTAATCACAGAGTAAGTTTTAGAACCCTTACCCTCCACCGCATAAGCTGCTAAAGTCCAGGGTGCGCCCACAAAGCCTAAAACTGTGGACTGATTACCTACTTCCTGACGTAACGCCTGCAAAATAGTCTTAATAAAGGGTAGACATACTTCTGGTTCTAGGGGACGCAGCTGATCAATTTGTGCTTGAGTGCGGAGGGGGGAATGAATAATTGGACCTTTACCCTCTGCAATATCCATTTCAATCCCCAAACCAGGTAAAGGGGTAACAATATCCGAAAATAAAATCACCCCATCTGGGCGGAATGCTTTCCAAGGTTGTAGGGAAACTTCGATCGCCACTTCGGGAATTTCCGAGCGATCGCGGAAAGAAGGATATTTTTCCCTTAAATCTCGATATGCTTTCATGTATCGTCCTGCTTGTCGCATCATCCACACAGGAGGACGATCTACTACTTCACCACGTGCAGCTCGGAGGAGATGAGGAGCCGTTAACGAAACACCCATTTAATGCTTATTCCTAAGTGATTCTTTTTATGCCACTGTTTAGCTTATCATTCACTAGATAACCTTTTTACAGAGGGTGACCTCCCAGCATAACAGTTAATGCTGTACTTTCATCATTCAACCCATGTTGCATCTACCCCCCCACTCGAAAAATTTCTTAATACCCCCATCAACCCGCAGAAAGTTCTTATTGCGGTTTACCCTGATCACTGTCTGCGGATGGTTTGTAGCTACCATAGCCAGGATAGCTGTAGAAAACATACTCCTGAGCAATAATCTGACTAATATTGATGCTTTCCCCTGGGTAAAAATCCTCTGTAGCATCATATTTGCAGTGATTTTCGCCGCCGATCAAGCCCTTGTCCTAGGTAGCTATATTTCCCCTAAACTCTGGACTCTAGCCACCACCATCGGTTGGTTGCTCCTTGAGTCCCCCAGCATCAACTGGGTAAAATATTTTTTTCCTCAGTTAACCCTCACAGGAGTTTTGTCAACAATTCTCTATATTTGCAGCGGCATTTGCCTAGGCCTGTGTCAATGGTTAGTCTTACGACGATATGCCAAATCCCCCTGGGTATGGATTTTTCAGCCTTCCTTGTGCTTTTTAGCCATCAGTCTTTTTACCTTATTACCACAAAATTTGATCCCCAAAACCCATCATACCCCTATACTGTATTGGAGTGAACAATCATTGAAAGCTATCATTCTGGGAGTAATACCAGGATTTTGCTTATGTAGCTTCAAGAAAAACCCCCATTATTCCGCTAAAATTTCTAGTTCATCCTACTTCAATGATAACTAGCCAGTTGAGATTGACCGAATATAAGTGAAACATTATGAGTAAAGATCGCCTTTTAGACAAAATAGCCACCCCACCCCAGGCCAAAAAACGCCCAGAGGTCTTAGAGCTCCATGGCGATCGCCGGATAGATGAATACTTTTGGATGCGTGACCCAGACCACCCAGAACTTATCCCCTACCTGGAAGCAGAAAACGCCTATACAGCAGCAATGATGCAGCATACCGAGGAGCTACAAAACCAGCTTTACCAGGAAATGCTCTCCCACATCAAAGAAACAGATTTATCAGTACCCTCCCTCAAAGATGAATACTATTATTATTCTCGCACAGAAGCCGGTAAATCCTACCCCATCCATTGCCGTAAAAAAGGCAGTTTAGACGCACCAGAGGAAATCCTCTTAGATGAAAACAAACTAGCAGCGGGTCACGACTTCTTTGATTTAGGTGTATTTGCCATCAGCCCTAATCATCAAATATTAGCTTATTCCTTTGATACTAACGGCTCCGAGCAATATTTATTGTGTTTTCTCGACTTAAGAACCCATCAACTATATCCAGAAACCATCCCCAAAACCTATTTTTCCTTTGCTTGGGGTAACGACAATAAAACAGCATTTTACACCCAACTGGATGATGCTAATCGTCCCTACAAACTCCTCAAACACACCCTAGGAAATTGTCCCCAAAACGACGTATTAATATATCAAGAAAACGATGATATCTATCATTTACACCTTGAGAAAACCCGCAGCCAATCATATATACTCATGGTGCTACAAAGTAGCATCACTACAGAAGTTCACTATTTAGATGCTAATCATCCCTATGATAATTTTCAGATCATTAGCCCCCGGACTACAGGAATAGAATATGATGTAGACCATCACCAGGATAGCTTTTACATCGTCACCAACGACGCCGCCACTAATTTTAAACTAGTCAAAACACCCGTAGCTAACCCCTCCCCAGAAAATTGGCAAACCATCATCCCCCACAGAGAAGATGTGCTGTTATTGGGGGTAAGCCTATTTGCCAATCACCTGGTAATTTATGAAAGAAAAGGGGGATTGCAAACTGCAAGAATCCAGAACCTCTCTACAGGAGCAGAAAATAACATCATTTTCCCGGAACCCACCTATGAATTTTCCGAAGGTAGTAACCCAGAATTTAATACCAACATCCTCCGATTTAATTATACTTCCTTAATTACTCCCCAATCTGTTTTTGATTACAACATGGAAACAAACCAGCGGGAATTAAAAAAACAGACCGAAGTTTTGGGAGGATACGACCCCAGTAACTATGAAAGTCAATGGCTCATGGCCACCGCCACCGACGGGACAAAAGTCCCCATCTCCATGGTTTACAAACGGGGAATTAACAAAGATGGTAAAAACCCCTTATTACTCACAGCCTATGGTGCCTATGGTTCCTCATATCCTGCTTCCTTTTCATCCACCAGATTAACACTCTTAGACCGGGGAATGGTGTTTGCCATTGCTCATATTCGTGGCGGTGAAGAAATGGGGCGTCAGTGGTACGAACAAGGGAAATTTTTACACAAAAAGAACACCTTTACAGACTTTATCACCTGTGCCGAGTATTTGATCAGTCAAGGTTGGACTAGCAGCGATCGCCTAGCAATTACCGGGGGTAGTGCGGGGGGTTTATTAATGGGTGCGGTGATCAATATGCGTCCTGACCTATTTAAAGTAGTTGTAGCTAACGTCCCCTTTGTCGATGTAGTCACCACAATTTTAGATACTTCCCTACCCCTATCAGCAATGGAATGGGAGGAATGGGGAAATCCCAACGACAAAATTTATTATGACTACATGAAATCCTACTCCCCCTATGATAACGTCACCGCCCAAGATTACCCAGACATTTTAATTACCGCCGGTTTAAATGATTCCCGGGTCAAATATTGGGAACCCGCCAAATGGACAGCCAAACTCCGGGAACTGAAAACAGATAATCATCTGCTCCTGCTCAAAACCAACATGGATGCGGGACATGGCGGCCCATCTGGACGTTATGAAAGCCTGCGAGAACTAGCTTTTGAAGACGCTTTTATTTTACACCGCTTGGGTTTAACATAAACTCAAAGCGGTTTTTGATTGGGGATACCAACACCCCGGGGAAAATCCCCAGGGGTAGTTGCAACCTTCCGTAAATATAGACAATGACGAACACTGTTAGTTAAAGGTGTCGTGAACCGCTCAACTAATTCAATTCTCCCACCTAATTGATTCACCGCATTTTGTAAAGCTGTGCTTTCCTCATCTGTCCAATGACCGCGATAAATTACCGCTAAACCACCCCGTTTAACCAATGGTAGAGTATATTCAGCACAGACAGCAGCACTCCCCACCGCCCGAATTAAAGCCACATCGTAAGCTTGGCGATGGAGGGGATGATGACCTATTTCCTCCGCCCTCCCCATCACAGTTTTACCCCGGATCAAGCTTAATTTTGTCAACACCTCTTCAATAAAATTAACCTTCTTCCTAGTTGAATCAACCAAAGTAATCTCACAATTAGGTAGAGCAATACCTACGGGAACACCAGGAAACCCCGCACCCGTACCAATATCAATTACCCCAGCACCTTCTAAGAGCGATCGCATAAATCGCCCTTCTGGTGCAACCCCCCGCAGGGCATCCCAAAGATGTTTTTCCCAAAATTCCTCAGCCGCAGTAATACGAGTTAAGTTGAACTGCCGATTACCTGCCAAAATCAGTTCATACAACCGTTGAAATTCTTGCTCTTGTTGTGGGTTGGGTAGCCAATTGAGGCTATTTTGCCATATATCTGCCATTGCTGGCAATGAGTTAGTCATTGATGAAGATTCTTATACCCCTGTGCCGATTGTAATTCACCCTGGTTCAAAGTCCAACAACGGTCAGCGATCGCCAGCATATCCCCAGGATCATGAGTGACAATCAACAACATCCAAGCCTTTTTCAGTTCGCCCAACAAATTAACCAATTGCTGACGTATTGACCAATCTAAACCTGCTGTAGGTTCATCCAACAATAATATATGAGGCTGACGAATCAACTGGACAGCCAAAGCCAAACGCCGCTGCTGTCCACCACTTAAAGCCTGGGGTGCTGCAAACAGGGATAAATCTTCTAACCCCACATCTGTTAATACTTGTTTGACCCGCTCAGAACCTAATTCTGGATGTCCTAAACGCAATTCTTCTAAAATCGTACCACCGCAAAAGTGCCGTTCGGGAAACTGAAACACCAACCCAGCTAACCTTTGTAAATCTTCAGGGGTAAGTTGTTTTTCCCGCCAAAACAGCGACCCCGAAGTTGGTTCAGCCAGTCCAGACAAAATTTCTAGTAAGGTACTCTTACCCGAACCACTCGGACCAATAATCATCCCCAGCTGCTGGGGTGCTAATTCTAGATTAATCGATTTGAGAATCGCCGCTGGGCTAGCAGGAGGATGATAACTGAGATTTTTAATATATAGCATGGATCAAGACTACTACAAAGTTAGGAAATCACGGATTTTTGCATCTTTTTCACCCCAAATCTGATATATTTTCTCATCATTTTCCCATATTTCCCCATTCAAAAATACTGTAACAATAGGCACTACCCCTAATTAACCCAGTCCAGATTATTATTGCTAAAATATTGGCGTTAAGCAGTAGTTGCAAATTCAGAAACAGATTATAGTTGATTTTTCCGTTGTCCACTCTTCTTGTTCAGGGTGACCATGAATAAACGCCTTTCTCAACTCACCAAGCTAGCTCAGACAACCTTCACAGTAGCGATCGCAGTGAATTTCTGGGTTAATCCCTCCTTAGCTGGGGACCCATTCCGCACCAATCAACCGCGCAACATTGGAGACAAAACAGAAGCAGCTTTTAACGCCATTTTCCAACAGGGTGATTATCTAGCCGCCCAAAGTTACCTGCAACAAGCCATCTCCACGGAAGCCAACGAACCTTTAGCCTATGCGATGAAGGCTTCCTTAGCTTACGCCAATAAGGATTTAGCCCAATTGGAGACTTATAGCCAGAAAACCCTAGAAGCTGGAGAAAAACTTATTGCTACAGACCAGCTACGTGGAAATATTTACACCGCCGTGGGACATTTCTTTCAAGGAGCAACCATTATTACCCGTGAAGGTACCCTCAAAGGCGCACCACAAGCCTTAACTCGCCTCCGTCAAGTCTACCAATATTTAGACAGAGCAGAGGCGATCGCCCCTGAAGATCCCGAACTAAATTTACTCAAAGGCTACATGGACTTAATGCTAGCGGTAAATTTACCCTTTACCAGTCCTGAAGATGCAATTAATAGATTAAAAGTAAATGCTGGGCCTAAATACCTAGCACATAGAGGTATAGCCGTTGCTTATCGGGATTTAAAACAGTATTCTCAGGCTTTAGAATATGTCAACAGCGCTTTAAAACTTACACCTGAACATCCAGAATTGTACTATCTCAAAGCTCAAATCCTCAGAGAACAGGGACAACAACTTAAAAGTCAGTCAATGATCCAAGAAGCAGTAGTTAACTTCGACAAAGCATTAGCAAAAAGATCCCAACTTCCACCAGATTTAGTCAGACAAATCGAGCGGGAACGCAATAATACCTTTAATAGCCTGAATAATTTTAATAATTGATTGCCACACCAGGGAATAGTCATCAATGATTATTCCCCAGCCTGGTATGCTGATTTTGAGATTCAATTAATTGAGATATTCCTGAAAATTCCCCCACAATGCAAATTCATTTCCGTGAAATTAACCCTTTTGATGTCTGGATTTGGTTAAAGTTCACTACAGTGCCATCTGAAGGTGAAAAGCAATACCTAGAAGAAGTTTTCAACTCCTGGTTTTATCTGGGGAAATTAGGCGCATTTAATGCGGAAAATCTCCAAGTCCAAGAAACAGGACTAGAAATTAGCTATATGGATTATGACTCACAAGGATATGATAAAAGCTTATTGGCACTGATGCACAATATGGGCGAGTGTGAGTATCAAGGACAGTGGGCCCGTTGTTGGTTTGACATGGGAACCGCAGATGCGATCGCCCTTGACATTTTAATCAACGCTCTCAAACAGTTAAATGAGGAATATGTGACCATAGAAGATTTATACATCGGTGGTGAGAATGAAGATTGGCCCATAGAAGACAGTCATAGCCACGATGAGTTTACGTATAATAATTAACGATATTTTCGGGAAGTACCAAGATTACCGGAGATGCTGAAATCATCCTAGGTCCGTGAGTATGTCAACACAGCCACCAGATTCCCGATCTGGGAAACCAGAACCAAAAAGCAGGGTAAGGTAGTTAGTTAAAATTAAAATCTGTCAGGAGTCCTGTGGTTGTGCTTAAAAGCTTGCAATGACGGGTAAATGCCTGTTATTCCTGTTGTTAGGACTTACTCATCCCAGACGGATGATTAAGTACCACTGGAGAAAACTAAACTGGCTTGTGTTTGAGGAATAAAACTTTATGAAAGCGATGATTCTCGCTGCGGGTAAGGGTACCCGTGTGCGTCCCATTACCTATACAATTCCCAAGCCGATGATTCCGATTCTGCAAAAGCCAGTAATGGAATTTCTGCTCGAACTTTTGCGCCAACATGGATTTAACCAGATTATGGTCAATGTTAGCCATTTGGCAGAGGAAATTGAGAACTATTTTCGTGATGGTCAAAGGTTCGGCGTAGAAATCGCCTATTCTTTTGAAGGCAAAATCGATGATGACGGCAAACTGGTGGGAGAAGCTGTTGGTTCCGCCGGCGGGATGCGGCGTATCCAGGACTTTTCACCTTTTTTTGATGATACCTTTGTCGTCTTGTGTGGTGATGCCCTGATTGACCTAGATTTATCTACAGCTGTGAAGTGGCATAAGTCCAGAGGGTCAATTGCCACCATCATCACCAAATCTGTGCCCCTAGAAGAGGTTTCTAGTTACGGTGTGGTAGTCACAGACGAGGATGGTCGAGTGAGAACTTTCCAAGAAAAACCTTCCCAACAGGAGGCTCTGAGCACCAACATCAACACTGGTATTTATATTTTTGAGCCAGATGTGTTTGATTATATACCTTCTGGGGTAGAATATGACATCGGTAGCCAATTATTTCCCAAATTAGTAGAAATTGGTGCCCCTTTCTACGCCATTGCCATGGATTTTGAATGGGTAGATATTGGGAAAGTCCCAGATTATTGGCGGGCAATTAATGGTGTACTCTTAGGCGATATTAAAAATGTGCAAATTCCAGGTAATCAAGTTGCTCCTGGTATTTACACTGGTTTAAATGTAGCAGTGAATTGGGACAAGGTGGATATTACTGGCCCAGTTTATATTGGTGGTATGACCAGGATAGAAGATGGTGCAAAAATTATTGGCCCGGCGATGATAGGCCCCAATTGCTGGATCTGCAGTGGTGCCACGGTAGAAAACAGTGTAATTTTTGAATGGTCGCGATTAGGGCCTGGAGTCAGACTTGTTGATAAATTAGTGTTTGGACGTTACTGCGTAGATAAAACGGGAAATGCAATAGATGTTCAAGCGGCTGCTTTAGATTGGCTGATTACTGATGCGCGTCAAACACCACCATCGGAAACACCTTTTGAACGCCAAGCCATTGAGGATTTACTGGGGACGAATGCTATTTAGAACCTAGGGACTGAGGATTGGGGGTTGCTGATGGGAAAGTTACCATCCTTTCCCCCTGTCCCTGTGCTGTTAAGCTTCCCCGGTTTTCTAAACCGGGGATTTCTGAAGAGTCCATAAACGAACTTTCTTAGAGGATGTTGTTGATTTATCAGACTTAATAAGAACTTGTTGGCATCCGTACATTGTTCGACCTTCAATGCTTGTTGATTCCAAAAGTATAGTTGAGATATGATTTACTTGTCAACAGCAATCACTAAACAACAGGAAGTCCACCCTAGAATACAGGACAGGGAATCATTCAAAAGGTAATGCGTTAGTGCATATTGTCTGGATACCCAAACGACGGAAAAAGGTATTATCTGGAGAGATAGCTAAACGCCTTCGACAGATAATTCATGAATTAGCCAAAGAAAAAGACACCGGACATACTTGCTCTTGAAGTTGCCCCAGACCATGTTCATTTATTCGTAGAACATCAACCTGATGTTGCTATAAATCAAGTAGTTAAAGCTTTTAAAGGACGGTCATCTTGCTTATTAAGACGAGAATTTCCTGAATTACTTAAACTTCCTAGCCTATGGACTAATAGCTATTTTTATTCTACTGCTGGACAAGTTTCAGCAGACGTTATCAAAAGATATATCGAAGATCCTCATCACGGATAGATTTAAGGCAATAAATTCGCCGTTGGCACTTCCTCCACTGTCTAAAGCCAAGTGGCTTCCGTGCCTTTCGGCGATTTTCTTGTGACATATAGCTGAAACTGTTCGGTGTGTTCGGTGTGTTCGGTGTGTTCCCTACCCCCACGAAAAGACTTTCTGTTGCAAACCCTATCTAGCTATTGAGATAGGTGTATCTTCCTAGACTTTCTTCGTAGGTCTGTAGCAGTCGTTGAGATTCAGCTAGGGTAATGCGCTTTTCTTCTAAGGCTTTTTCACAACGCTGGCGAATATTTTCTACCATATCTTCCGAGTCATACTGCACATAGCTGACCACTTCGCTCATGGTATCACCTTTGACGACGTGTTGAATTTGGTAACCTTTGGGTGTTAACTGGATATGAACGGCATTGGTATCACCAAATAAGTTATGTAAATTACCCATGATTTCTTGATATGCTCCGTTGAGGAACATCCCCAGATAGTAGGGCTGTTGGGGATCGAAGGTATGCAGTTCTAACACTGATTTCACATCCCGTAGATCAATAAAGCGGTCGATTTTGCCATCACTGTCACAGGTCAGGTCGGCTAAAATCCCTCTTTGAAGGGGTTCTTCGTCTAGGCGGTGTATGGGCATAATGGGGAATAGTTGGTCTATTGCCCAACAATCAGGTGCTGATTGAAAGACTGATAAATTAATGTAGTAAATGGAAGCCATAATTTTTTCTAGGTCTTCCAATTCATCAGGTACGTATTCCTGCTGTCTAGTAATTTGGAGAATTTTTTGACAGCAAGCCCAGTAAAGTCTCTCCGCCTTGGCTCGCTCTTCCAGGCGCAAAATTCCTAAGTTGAAACGGCTGATGGCTTCTTCTTTAAATTGGGCGGCGTCGTGGTAAAACTCTTGGTAATTCTCTAGATTTATGGATTGGTAGGTTTCCCACAAGTATTTGATCACGGGTGATTCTTCTTCCTGTGGTGGTTCTGGTAGTTCTAAAGGTACATCGCTGGTACTCAGAACATCAAAAATCAGTACTGACTGATGGGATGCGATCGCTCGCCCACTTTCGCTAATCAGTGTTGGTACGGCTATCTGGTGTTCGCCACAAGTATCTTTTAACTCAGCTACAATATCATTAGCATAGTTTTGCATATTGTAGTTTTTAGAGGCGTAGAAGTTGGTTTGGGAACCGTCGTAATCTACACCCAATCCGCCCCCAACATCTAAATACTTCATGTCTGCCCCCAACAGTGCTAACTCTACGTAGATACGGCTAGCTTCTTGGATGGCATCTTTAATGACATTAATGGCTGAAATTTGCGAGCCAATGTGAAAGTGCATTAACTGCAAACAATCAAGCAAATTAGCTGCGCGTAGTTTATCAACGGCGGTAACGATTTCGGGAATTGTTAAACCGAACTTAGCCCGATCGCCGGTGGAAGTTCCCCAGCGCCCCATACCTTGGGTACTCAATTTGGCACGGACTCCCAAAATTGGTTTAATCCCTAATTGTCGGTGAGCCGCAATCACTAAATCCACTTCTTCCACCTGTTCTAAGACAATAATGGAAGTCTGGCCTAGGCGTTGGGCTAACATTGCCGTTTCGATATATTCTCGGTCTTTATAGCCGTTGCAAATGAGCAAGGCGCCGGGTGTATCCAACAAAGCTAGGGCAATCATCAATTCCGGCTTAGAACCGGCTTCTAAGCCAAATTGATGGGGTTTGCCAAATTTGACTAAATCTTCAATTAAATGGCGTTCTTGGTTACACTTGACCGGAAACACCCCCCTATACACCCCTGGGTAGTTATAGCGGGCGATCGCCTTGTTAAAACAAGCATTTAAGCGCTCGATGCGGTCTTCCAAAATATCCGAGAAGCGAATTAACATCGGTAGCCCCAAGTTACGCTGCTTCAAGGCGTTAACTAATTCAAACAAATCTAAAGAACCGCCGCGATCGCCCTTAGGAGAAACTGTAATATGACCGGCAGCATTAATGGAAAAATACGGTTCTCCCCAACCCTGTATGCGGTATAGTGCTTCACTATCCTCAATTTTCCAGGAATGAGGTAAATTTCCAGGTGGCAGTAGCTTCTTTGGTTTTTGACCTTTAAGCTCTGATTTGTGTCCATGAGAAGGCATAACCACCTCTTGAGATGTAGCAGTTAACTCAGCACCCATTTTCCGTGACCTCTGTATTTCACCCACGAATTAACAATTTAGCGCATTAAATTAGCAACAGATATGCACTCACAGATAATTTCTGAGATACACTCTGATTGGTCAGTAGTCTTGGGTGATTCGTCCTCGATCAAATCTTGATGACTGAATATAACACCCCTGGCAAATGATCAATATCATGTATTCAGTTTTGGGAGATAGCTTTGGAACGTACATTCTTAGCAATTAAACCTGATGGTGTGCAGCGTGGACTGGTGGCGGAAATCATCGGCCGCTTTGAAACTAAAGGTTTTACCCTTGTGGGTTTAAAATTTATGAAAGTCAGCCGGGAATTGGCAGAAAAGCATTATGATGTTCACCGGGAACGTCCATTTTTCGGCAGTTTAGTGGAATTTATCACCTCTGGCCCAGTGGTAGCTATGGTTTGGGAAGGTGAAGGTGTGGTGGCGTCTGCGAGAAAAATTATTGGTGCTACCAACCCCCTGACAGCAGAACCGGGAACAATTCGGGGAGATTTTGGTATTAACATTGGCCGTAACCTCATCCATGGTTCTGATGCTTTAGAGACTGCACAAAGGGAAATAGCCTTGTGGTTTAAAGATGAAGAATTAGTTAGTTGGCAACCACATTTAACACCTTGGTTACAAGAGTAAATTAGGGACTAAGACAACAGATGAACATAGGGGGGAGAATTGAGGATCTTAACAACATCTTTCTCCCCCATCTTCTTCATTGGGATATTTCACTTTTTTCTGGTTCTATTTCGGGAACTGAGGTCACATTCCGCTCAGAAAATCCCCAGGCTAAAATGATGGCGATCGCAGAAATCACTAACCATTCTGGTGGGACTAAGTTATCATTTACTACTCTCATCAACAGGCGAAAACCCACAAATGCCACGGTAATATAGCCTGCATCTTCGAGATTTTTAAATTCATCTAACCAGCGGATAAACAATCCCGCCATGAATCGTAATGTAATAATTCCAATGGTTGCACCCGTCAGTACTAGCCACTTTTCTTGAGAAACTGCGATCGCAGTTGTGACACTATCTAAAGAAAATGCTAAATCTGTGAATGCAATTATCGGTATTGCTTGTAACAATGATTGAAACCGCGGTCCGTGATGATGGTCGTCTTTTTCTTCTTCTGAGGTAAAGTGTTGGAAGACCAACCACAGCAAGTAAGCCGCACCCAATAATTCAAATTGCCAGAATTTCTGTACCCAAGTAGCGGTAAGAATTAAGGTAATTCTCAGGACATAGGCAACAATTAAACCAAAGTTCAGGGCTTTGCGTTCTAGTTCCTTGTCTTCTAGTCCTTGGGCGATCGCAGCGAGGGCGATCGCGTTGTCAGCAGATAGTACCGCTTCTAAAAACACCAAGATCAGCAGAACTATGAGAGCTTCAATGCTGAAATTAAAGTGAAGATAATCAAAAATTTGGTCTAGCATTCCGGGTTTTTCAAGCTGGGAGGATTGAAATTATCTCAACAGAGCAGCACAATGCCACTCTTATCCAGCTTATCGTGTTGCTGCTACATTATCATGGTACGGTTATCCGGGCGATCGCACCAGCCGGGTGGCCTTACCCTGCCTATCTGCGTTATTTCCAGGAGAAGACTCCTCACCACCGATATAATTATCACTATTGCCTATTTGAACCCCACGTCAAGAATCACATTGCTGGGCTATATCTGCCAATTTTATCAACAGACTACCTGCCAAGTTTAATAAATCTTCCTGATTGTGGTCAAGATTACCCTCCTCACCCTCCAACAGATTTTTCACCAGAGATAACCGGTCATCTACCGCGGCGATTCTCAAACATACTTCTAGATTGACTGCTAAATCAAACAGAGAACGCTCACCTAACTGTTGTCTGGTTCTGCTGGCTACACTATCATCACTGATTAAAAACTCTTTAATTGCATCTAATAATTTATTAGCTAAAATTTCATCATTTCCCCAACTTTCCAACCAATCACTTTGTGCATCTTCCACATAAAAATTAACAAAGTCTACCCCGTAAGTTAACCAGTCGTGCTGCATTTTTCTCGCGGTTGTCAAAGCTTGAGCAAATTCTTCCACAGTAGTTTCGTAGCTTTGAGTTTGTTGTTTGTGAGCCATAGAAGCTGTAATAATTTGATGAGTATGTAGGGGACGAACACAAACCTAGAATTATTGAATTTTTGACAGAATCAATCAAATTTTAAATACTTGCCACTAGAAAGACAGTCACTGTTATACAGTACTATGTTGACTAACTGCTTGATGAAATCGGCCTGTTTGGGATTGTAACTTAAAAATATTCCCCTTTCTATCTGCCAAGAGTGCAATGTATTTTGCCAAAAATGGTACTTTTGATTGTTAAACTCTTCTGACACACTGGTAATTTGAATACACAGTGGTTTGTGCTGACGACTACTAACAATCAAGTCTGTGGCCATAGACAGGTCGGCAATATAACGCTTCCAAACAGCACCTTCACGCTGCACAATATCTTGGGCTATTGCTTTAATGATATCATCATCTTCCTGATTAAATTCCCCTGCCATAAGTTTTTGTTTCCAAATGTAAAATTTGGAGTCATTGGCATTGATCCATTTAGGAAAAAGATAGCTATACCAATAGCGCTCATTAGGTGTCATCAAGTCAAACTTAGCTTGTTGTTCAACCGGATCAGGTGATGATTTAATCATCAGCCAAATTCTCGAATCTGTAATTACTTCTAGGAGAAAAGCCAGAACAAATGGTTTGGCGGTCAGAGTCCCTGGTTTAATATCTTTTACCCAGCGATTAATTTCATCTAATTTTTTAGACAAGTTAGGGTCTATCGAGGAGGCTTGCTCGATAAGGGATTTTAACTGTTCCTTAATCTCCTGTGCTTGCAAACGATACCCTACTTTCAATCACTAATGCCCTCGCTGAACAATCGATAACTAACTGAAGTTAACAAAAACACAAATAGACATTGTATATCCTATTCTATTGTGGATATGAAAACAATTCTAAATTTTCTCTGATCATAGGTATTTTTTAAGATTTGTGTTGATCTGTGTATATTTGTAATTTATTAAATGTTGTCTGTACTTCACCCGATGAGAGTAGAAGTACTTTTAGTGAAAATATTGTATCACTTGAGCCGAATCAAAGCAATTTTTGATAAATTCAAGTACACAATAGTTTTAACTCATAAATCTACTAGGGAAACAAAATTTCAATTATGCCTGAGCCAACCATAGAATCAATCCTGCAAGAAAAGCGCTCATTCTCTCCCACTAAGGAATTTGCTCAGAACGCCCAGATCAAAAGTTTGGCAGACTATCAGCAGCTATGGGCTCAGGCCCAAGCTGACCCCCAACAATTTTGGGGAGAACTAGCAGCCACACAGTTACACTGGTTCCAACAATGGGATACAGTGCTGGATTGGCAGCCCCCTTTTGCTCAATGGTTTGTGGGTGGTAAAATTAACATTTCCTATAATTGTCTGGATAGACACCTGACCACGTGGCGGAAAAATAAGGCGGCGCTAATTTGGGAAGGGGAACCGGGGGATTCCCGAACTCTGACTTATGCTCAATTACATCGGGAAGTTTGCCAGTTTGCTAACGTGCTCAAGCAATTAGGGGCAAAAAAAGGCGATCGCATTGGTATTTATATGCCGATGATTCCCGAAGCAGCGATCGCTATGTTAGCCTGTGCGAGAATTGGCGCACCCCATAGCGTAGTATTTGGGGGTTTCAGCGCCGAGGCTTTGCGCGATCGCCTCAATGATGCACAAGCCAAAATAGTAATTACCGCTGATGGTGGTTGGCGTAAAGATGCAGTTGTTCCCCTGAAAGTCCAGGTAGACAAAGCCCTAGCAGATGGTACTGTTCCCTCGGTGACAGATGTGTTAGTAGTCAAACGCACAGGTCAACAAATCCACATGGAACTAGGGCGCGACCATTGGTGGCATGATTTACAACAGGGTGTCAGTGCAGACTGTCCCCCTGAACCCATGGATAGCGAAGATATGCTGTTTGTCCTGTATACTTCTGGTAGCACTGGCAAACCCAAGGGAGTTGTCCATACTACTGGGGGTTATAACTTATATAGCCACATCACCACAAAATGGATCTTTGACCTCCAAGATACAGATATATACTGGTGCACTGCTGATGTGGGTTGGATTACGGGTCACAGCTACATAGTATACGGACCCCTGTCTAACGGAGCTACAACTTTAATGTATGAAGGTGCGCCCCGGGCTTCTAATCCCGGTTGTTTCTGGGATGTAATTGAGAAATATGGTGTCAACATCTTTTATACAGCCCCCACAGCCATTCGGGCATTTATTAAGATGGGTGAACACCATCCCAAAAGCCGGAATTTATCTTCCTTGCGGTTGTTAGGAACAGTGGGGGAACCCATTAACCCAGAAGCCTGGATGTGGTATCATAAAATCATTGGTGGTGAGCGTTGCCCAATTGTTGATACTTGGTGGCAAACAGAAACCGGTGGTATTATGATTACACCACTACCCGGAGCAATTCCCACTAAACCCGGTTCCGCAACCATGCCCTTTCCTGGGATTCTGGCAGATGTGGTAGATTTAGAAGGTAATACCGTACCTCAGAACCAAGGCGGTTATCTGGCGGTGCGCTATCCTTGGCCGGGAATGATGCGGACAGTGTACGGTGACCCGGAACGTTTTCGCCGGACTTATTGGGAACATATCCCCCCCAAAGATGGTAATTATATTTACTTTGCTGGTGATGGAGCTAGACAAGATGAAGACGGCTATTTCTGGGTTATGGGTCGTGTAGATGATGTCTTGAATGTATCGGGACACCGTCTAGGAACTATGGAAGTAGAATCGGCTTTAGTTTCTCATCCAGCAGTGGCGGAAGCTGCAGTAGTCGGTAAACCTGATGAACTCAAAGGTGAGGAAGTTGTGGCTTTTGTCACCCTAGAAGGAACCTATCAGGGAAGCGAGGATTTGAGTAAAGAACTTAAACAGCACGTGGTTAAGGAAATTGGGGCGATCGCACGTCCGGGGGAAATCCGCTTTACCGATGCTTTACCTAAAACCCGCTCCGGTAAAATTATGCGGCGCTTGTTGCGCAGTCTTGCATCTGGTCAAGAGGTATCTGGTGATACTTCTACCTTAGAAGACCGCAGCGTTTTAGATAAGTTGCGCGAAGGAGCTTAGAGGATGTTTGTCAAGTCATGATTAGTGTATCAACTATTGCTTGACCCCACCCTAACCCTCCCCTTGTAACTATCCATTACCCGGATCTTTCTTAACATTCGTGAGAGCGATCGCTCGCAAACCCCCAAACCTTAATCCTCCGTTGATGATTCTCAATAAAATAAGGGTTTTATCAAGAATAATAAGGTACATTTTGTCAAGAGTACGGAAATTTTCAAGCGTTGAAACCGTTGCCACATAAATGTTTCAAGATTGTTAAGAAAGATGTGAGTAATGAATAGCCCTTGTAAGGGGAGGGGACTGGATTTGATTGTTTTTTGTGTGTTCCCCATTCCCTATTCCTCATTCCCTGTTCCCTGTTCGGTGTGTTCCCTGTTCCCTAAGATAAAAATTACCTGTTGAAAACTTATCAAACAACCTCTAATACTGGTTTATAGTCTGCCATTTTAGTGGAGACGGAAAAATTATTACTATAGCACTAAGTTAAAAATAGCGAGTTAAAAATAGCGATCGTCCAGGGTAGATAAATATGCGGAACTATTATTAATTATAGATGGGGAATAGCAACCACACAATTAAGGTTTAAACTTACCACTCCCTGGGGACATCAATTAAATGGAAATTTAGAGGGTATTTATAAAGTAATCAGTATTTACCTAGATAGCAAAGCAGTCTGATTATTATTGAGATGCAAGAAATAGTAGATAATCTGATTATGATGCTTTACGAGATAGATGACAGAGGCATATCCTTGCTGATTTTAGGTTAATCTTGCAATTTTCCCAAGATTATTAAAGAAAATTAAATATTAATAAAATCTGTTAATTAATTATAAGATTAACCTCGGAATAAATTTACGTTATCTTTTCCTTTAAACTTAATCATAGAAATTTTGGTTGTCATCAGGAGTTGGATTAGTTATGGCGAGAATTAAAAGCTTAATCACAGTACTTTTTGATTTTTCTTTTTCAGAATTTATTATTTTCAGAATAATTCGTATTTTGTACGCTCTATTTATATTCTTCGCTGGATTAGGATCCCTAGTAATTATTTCAGCGGGATTCAATGAGGGATTTCTCCAGGGGATTATTAGTTTGTTAATTGCTCCATTGCTTTTTTTATTATATGTAATATCAACTCGAGTTGCTTTAGAGATATTAATTGTCGGCTTTCAGACGGCTGAAAATACTCGGCGCATAGCAGAAAACACCGAAAGTCTCAGAACCCCTTAATGACTAACTATGGGTAAATATTTCATACTTAAGATAGTTTATAGTCCCTTACCCCGGTTGGTTACTGTAATGTCCCCAGCAAGTGGGGACATGAATTAAATAGAAACAATTTATTAGTGAGTAGTTCAAGTTTGAGATAACCGCTTCACCTGTGTACCGACTAAGATTTGATGAGCTTGTGCTAACTTATGGGGAATTTTATCAGCATGGGGACTATGGGTAAGACATGGTTGTAAATCTAGGTTCTCTAGGTTGTCTGCTTGATTACCTGGAAACCAGTGACTACCGCGACCCAAGAGATTGTAGCGCATTTTAGCATAGTCGATTAAATCGTAGGCGATCGCCAAATTTAACAACCACAAAATCACAGGAATATTCACCTGTCCTGGTGTTTCCTCAAAGGTGGGTAAGTTGGTATCCCAAGTTTTAACCCAATCTTCTCCTAAAGCAGCGATCGCTTGTTGTTCTAACCTATGCAAAATTGGTGGTAGAATTTCCTGTGCCCGATGTAAATATTCTAAAGTCTGGAGATGTTCATCAAAATCTTGGGGTCTAGCAGCGCCTAAACTCAAAGTATGGACTTCTGGATGACTCAGACAAAACAAATCATTAAATACCATAGGACTTAAAGGGGCGCAAAGATCAACTAACTTTTGCGGTGGTTTATATAACATCCCACCCTTATCTGAGGGACTAATAATGAATACCCCCATATCGTGCTGTTGAGCAGCTGTAATTGCGTCCCAATTCCATTGATTAATGTAGTACCAATGCAGATTTACATAATCAAATTGATTAGTATTAATTGCTTCTACAATCAAATCTTTAGACCCATGGGTAGAAAAGCCGATAAATTTGACTTTTCCCTCTTTTTGTAACTGCTGCGCCACTTCCAAACAACCACCCGGACGCATACTATCCCTCTTCTGTCACTTTCCGAGAATAAAGAATATAATAGTTAAAAGAAAAAACTCTACAAGGTAGGTAGAGCAATGGATGTAGAATTACAAATACTCAAACATTTACGTCGAGAGGCCCACCCAACAGTGGGAGTCATAGATGAATATTGTGAAGAGTACAGAGACATATTTAAAGAAGTAAGAAATTATGAGTGCTTCAAATATTTACATTTGGGAATCATCTCAACGCTCAAAAGGAAATCCTTACCAGAGATAGCGAAAGTAGTAAGCATAAACTCAGCCCAATCATTACATCATTTTATTGCTAATTCAGACTGGTCAGTAGAGAAAGTAAGAAACAAAAGATTAGATAAAATAAAGAGAGCATTAAATGGAAAAGCAATTACCGTAGTCATTGATGAAACAGGAGACAGGAAAAAAGGTAACAAGACTGATTACGTAGCCAGACAATATTTAGGAAGTGTGGGGAAAATAGATAGAGGGATAGTTTCAGTCAATGCCTATGGAGTGTACGATAACATAACATTTCCGCTACTGTTCAAAGTATTCAAACCGCAAAAGACACTAAGAGCAGAAGATACATATAAGACCAAGATAGAATTAGCGACAGAAATAATTACAGAATTAATTGAGTTCGGCTTTACTATTGAATTAGTATTGGCAGACAGTTTATATGGTGAGAGTAGTCAATTTATAAGAAAATTAGCAGCATATAACTTAGCTTATGTCGTAGCAATTAGAAGTAATCATGCAGTATGGTTGCCTGGCAATCAGAAGGTTAGGGCGAATAAGTGGTGTAAATTTACCAGAACATTTAGTAACCAAAAATCAGAGAATAGATATATCCGCGAAATAATTTATGGTAAGAGAAAGGAGATAACTTACTGGGAATTAACCACAGATCCAGAAACAATGCCAGAGAATTCTACTTCTTTTGTCATGACCAATCTTCAAGGAAATCTCAAGAAAATTTTAGGCGACTTTTATGGATTAAGAACATGGGTAGAATATGCCTTTCGTCAGTGTAAACAGGAATTAGGTTGGACAGATTATCGGTTTACTGATTTTCAGCATATTGAGAAATGGTGGGAAATTATTTTGTGTGTTTACACAATGATTAGTTTAAACTCTCCAGCGTTTTTATCCCTAAATCAATCTCATCAGCTTGCACCTAACATACTAGAAATCAGTGCAGTTGATTTCTCTGTGCATCAGCAATGGAATCATCAAACCGGATGGAAGAATACTCTCAATAATCTGCGATTAATTGTCCAACCATTTTTACTTTTTTGGTTGATTTATCCCTGGCTTGATGTTTTTCCCAATTCCAATTTGCTGCTTGGGTTTAACCAACTCATTAGTGTTATGAATGGATTAAAACCCTTTTATTCTTCTGCATAATTTATTGTATTTACTGCTTGTTTATTTCGGAAAGTGACAGAAGAGGGCTATAGCAACCGCCAAGGAGGTTAGGACGCAAAAAGCAAGACATCCTCAATGGCATCTCGTAAAGAATCAAACCGCTCAAGTTTTTTGCGGATTCGACTTTTTAACCAAGACCAACATTTTTCAATCTGATTCAGGTCTGGAGAATAAGGTGGTAGGTACAGCACTTCACACCCTGCGTACTGAATCAGTTGTTGAATGCGCCCACCTTTATGAAATGTGGCATTATCCATCACCACAACCTGTCCTGGTTTGAGTGTGGGAAGCAAACAAGCTTCAAGCCAAGTCTCAAATACTATTCGATTACACGCACCCTCAACAGTGAAAGGAGCTATCAGCTTATGGTTACACAGCGCGGCAATTATGTTCACCCGACCTTCACGACGACCTGATTTAAGTGCATGGAAGCGCTGTCCTTTTGAGTTCCAACCGTAATCATACTGGTCTCGGTTGTCCATTCCTGACTCATCGAGGTATACAATCTTCTCCACAGGTAACTCAGACAACTGCGTTACGAAAGCCTGTCGTTTGACCTCATCGCGCTCACGGTAGCCATAAGTCTTTTTTTTCGCGTAAAACCAATTTTTTTCAAAGCTCTTGAGATTGTGCGATCGCTAATTTCTTCAGGCCAAAGTGAGGCCATCTCTACTTGGGTTTTATCGCCATGTACGGAAGCAAACTCACGAAATTTTTCCCAATCGGTAATTTTGTGACCATTCCCAGGACGCTGATTAGGCAAGGCTTGGAAGTCCCCCGTTTCGGTTTTTCGCTTCAACCATAGGGTGATGGTGTTGCGACTAATATTAAACATTTGACTGGCTTGAGTTTTCTTCAAGCCATCGAGTTCAATCGCTTGGATTACTTTTTGACGAAGGTCGTAACTGTACGGCTTGGGCATATACCTGTAGCAAGCGATCGCTTCACATGAAAAGGGACTACTTATAGTTTATGCTTAAATTACCTTGGCGGTTGCTATATAATCTAAAGATTCGCCATGATTAATACCATGTAACCCCAGTAAATCAACGTAATCTAACTGGAGATTGTGTAGTGATTTTTCAAAGGTTTGCCGAAACTCATCCCCATCTGCAACCGGTCCGACCTTAGTCTGTACAATTATCTGCTCTCGGGGAAACTGAGGTAATATTTTGCCCAGCTGTATTTCTGATGTCCCATAACCGCGAGCAGTTTCAATGTGATTAATTCCTAGTTCCACAGCGCGGCGAATAGTTGCTTCTAGATTAGCTTGACTATCCACAGGAATTTCTGAATCTGGCACATCTTGCCATTTGAACTGATATCTCATACCGCCACAGGAAAAAACAGGCATTTGTAATTCTGTGCGGCCAAACCTTCTATATAACATTACTTCATTTTGCAATGATTGCCAATATAAATTTACAAAAATTTTCCCTTCCTACCCAACCCCAATCAAGATTTATCAGTACTTATCTGTAGTCCGTTAATTCCCATTCTTAGTATCCATCTGGGGTAGGCTTAATGCCCACCCTAGGGGATATCAACTAAGCAGCATCTTGTAACTCAGCCGTGCGGACTGAAATTACCTGTATCTGATTACCCCGTTGTACCTTGACTTGTAATAATTGACCAAGGCGACTATTTTCTACAAGATTCTGTAGTTTATCAGCACTGGTGACCGATTCCCGATCAACTTGGACAATGACATCACCCCGTCGAATCCCCGCAATTGCCGCAGGTGATTCGGGTATAACTCGCATCACTAAAACACCATTAACTTCTGGGATTTGAATAGGAGAGTTAGGGTCAAGATTATTTTCTCTTGCTAGCTCAGGGGTTAAGGTAATCATTTGGACACCCAAATAGGGGTGAATCACCTTACCATCACGTTGCAACTTCAAAGCGATCGCCTTAGCCTTATCAATAGGAATAGCAAAACCAATACCCATAGCATCGGGACGAATAGCAGTATTAATACCGATAACTTCCCCCCGCTCATTCAATAACGGTCCCCCGGAGTTACCAGGATTAATCGCCGCATCGGTTTGAATAAAGTCTAAGCGTTTGTCAGCGATCCCAACTTGGGCGCTAGAACGTTTGAGAGTGCTGACAATTCCCAAAGTCACAGTATTATCAAATCCTAAAGGATTACCCACTGCGATCGCCCAGTCTCCCACTTGTACTGTATCGGAAGAACCCAAAGCCGCCACAGGTAAATCCTGGTCAGGGTTAATTTTCACCACTGCCAAATCTGTAACTTCATCAATCCCCTTAACTTTGCCTTCATAGGTGCGACCATCCTTGAGACGAACCGTAACTTTATCAGCTTGGTCTACTACATGGGCATTGGTTAAAACCAGACCACGTTTATCAATAATAAACCCAGAACCTAAACCCCGCAACTGTTCAGGGGGTAGCTGTTGGGGGATATCACCAAAAAAGCGCCGGAAGAACGGGTCTTCCAGAAATGGGTCGATGCGACGAGTAATGGTGCGTTCTGTGTCAATACGTACTACCGCATTTCCCACACGATTTACAGCTGCAGTCACAAAACTAGTGCTACCTATAGCGGTTTTTGCTGGGGATTCCTGTTGGGGGCTGATATCTGATATTTGGGTTGGTATGGTCAGATCATCCTCACCCCTGACCACAGTCGGCGCCGGGTCTGCTTGGGAGGGTAACACATGAAAACTACCCACCGTCAGCACCACGCCTAAAATCATGGCTAACAGATAAGAACTGAATTGACGTAGAAAACCGCCTACTTGAGAAAATCCCATAATCACAATCTAATTTAAAAGGTCAATTGTGAGATGTTGTGAAACATCTATTTACATTTATTGTGACAAAATCGATGATAAATTTTGTGTATTAGGCTTGGCATTGTTTTTGCCTGCATCTGGCTAAAAGTTGGTAAGAGTTTTGCCTTGATTTGTGATCCTCTAGGCTAGGATTTAACTATCAACAGTACTTAGATGGCTCATGAATAAACCCGACCGGTTAGCAAAAGAATCTTTATCTATATCCCATCCGCCAACGGAGCATAACCATGGAAAGTCGGCTCATGCTCACGTTCATAGTCAAGAGTCACTGCGGAAAATTGTCAACCGGTTGTCACGGATAGAGGGACATATTCGGGGTATTAAAACCATGGTACAGCAAGATAGCCCTTGTCCTGATGTTTTATTACAAATTGCGGCGGTGCGGGGCGCTTTGGATAAGGTAGCGAGAATTGTTTTGGATGAACATTTAACTGAGTGTATTGCTAGAGCGGCTCAACAGGGGAATATGGAGGTGGAAATTCAACAGTTAAAAGCTGCTTTGGATCGGTTT
This sequence comes from Anabaenopsis elenkinii CCIBt3563, assembly GCF_015245355.1. Taxonomy (GTDB): domain Bacteria; phylum Cyanobacteriota; class Cyanobacteriia; order Cyanobacteriales; family Nostocaceae; genus Anabaenopsis; species Anabaenopsis elenkinii. The sequence continues at coordinate 464,806 of NZ_CP063311.1, forward strand.
TTACCTTAGTAATAATTTTATCTGTTCTGGTAACAACAGGCGATCGCTAGTTGGGCGTGTTCCTGTAGGGTATTTTCATCCAAAGTATGAATGGTATATTGGGGAGTCTCCCCTAGTAGTTTCTCGATTCTATTTCTAGCTGCGGTGACTATGGATTGATCCAGACTACCTTGATTTAAGGAATCGGCAAAATCTTCAGCCATCTGATAGGTACGTTCTATGGATAAGGAATTAAGATTACGGGAGACAATAAATAAATCACAGCCAGCATCAAAGGCTTGGGCTACTGTACCACTGTGGGTAAACATATCGGAAACAGCTTTCATATCCAGGTCGTCGGATACTATTACTCCCTCAAAGCCCAATTCTTCCCGGAGTATGCTTTTGAGGATAGCTGGGGAAAGTGTCCCTGGTAATTTGGGGTCTATGCGGGGGAATAAAATATGAGCGGTCATGATTAGGGGAATTTCCTCGGCAATCAGGGCTTTAAAGGGTATTAGCTCCCGTTTGTGCAGGTCTTCTAGGGTCAGATTGAGTATGGGTAGTTCAATGTGAGAATCTTTACTAGTGTCTCCATGTCCAGGAAAGTGTTTCCCACATCCTAATATTCCCCCTTCCTGAAGTCCTCTGTAGTATTCACATACAGCTTCAGCTGTGGTTTCTGGGGTGTGACCAAAAGCACGAGGTCCGATAATGGGATTTTGAGGATGGGAAAAAATATCTGCTACGGGAGACCAGGATAAGTTTATACCCAAGGATTTTAGTTCTAATGCGGTGGCTTTTGCGACTGCATAGGCGTGGGTTTTTCCCAACAGTAAGGCGTAGGGAAATCTGGTAATTGGTGCAGGTGTCCTCACGACCCTTCCCCCTTCGTGGTCTAATGTCATAAACATAGAGTCACGTTGAGCATATTCTCGGATTTGGTGGTTAAGTTGCGCGAAAGTTTCTAGCCATACTTCGTAAGGTTTACCATCCTCAAAGTTATGAGCAAAAAAAATCACCCCAACTGGGTGTAAGTCACTGAGGAGACGTTTATCATCATCACTTAATTGAGTGCCAGAAACACCAACTATTAAATGATTCCCAAAGGTTTGTAGCTGCCCAGATGTGATCATAGAAAGAAATAAGAGAATATAAAAGTTACTCGATATATTAACTTATGGGAAGGATGCAAAGCCGCAAAACTAGGGCTGGGACAGCACAGGAAAGTAGAACCTTGATATGATCAGTGTTATAGATTATTGGCACCAGGATGGAAACACACAGGGAACCGGGAAATTATCCCTTCTGGAAGTTTTTTTCAGAAGCGATCGCACAACTCCTGCCAAATGTAACGGATTGCAACGTATAATGAGAACGACAAAACCATAAAGAAATATTAAAAGGCAGTAAGTTTAAATGCGAGTCGCGATCGCGGGTGCTGGTCTAGCAGGGCTATCCTGCGCAAAATATCTCACAGACGCAGGTCACACTCCCATTGTCTTGGAGCGCCGGGATGTATTGGGTGGTAAAGTGGCTGCGTGGAAAGACGCTGATGGAGACTGGTACGAAACGGGTTTGCACATCTTTTTTGGCGCATATCCCAATATGTTGCAGCTATTTAAAGAACTGGATATTGAAGATCGATTGCAGTGGAAAGAACACACAATGATCTTCAATCAACCTGAAGCCCCAGGAACCTACAGCCGTTTTGACTTCCCGGATTTGCCAGCGCCCTTAAATGGTGTAGTGGCGATTCTGAGAAACAATGATATGCTCACATGGCCAGAAAAAATTAAATTTGGTCTAGGATTGATTCCAGCAATGGTTCAGGGGCAAAAATATGTTGAGGAGATGGATAAATACTCCTGGACAGAGTGGCTACGTAAACAAAAGATTCCCGAACGGGTGAATACAGAAGTTTTCATTGCCATGTGCAAGTCATTAAACTTCATTGGACCGGATGAAATCTCTGCTACCATCCTCCTCACAGCCCTGAATCGGTTTTTGCAGGAAAAGAACGGTTCTAAAATGGCATTTTTAGACGGTTCCCCCACAGAGCGATTGTGTCAGCCCATAGTAGATTACATCACAGAAGGTGGTGGGGAAGTCCGGCTAAATGCTCCCCTCAAGGAAATTTTGCTCAACCCTGATGGTACAGTCAAAGGATTTTTACTCAGAGGGTTAAATGGGGCTGAAGATGAAATCTTGACAGCGGACTTGTATGTGTCAGCTATGCCAGTTGACCCGTTAAAGGTAATGCTACCAAAACCTTGGCAGGAAATGGAGTTTTTCCAAAAGCTAGAAGGGTTGGAAGGCGTACCTGTAATTAATGTCCATTTGTGGTTTGATCGTAAACTCACAGATATTGATCACTTATTATTCTCGCGATCGCCCCTTCTGAGCGTTTATGCTGATATGAGCAATGCCTGTCGTGAATATGCTAATCCAGATCGCTCGATGTTGGAATTAGTTTTAGCTCCGGCAAAAGATTGGATTAGTAAATCAGATGAGGAAATTGTTAACGCCACCCTGGGTGAGTTGGAAAAACTCTTCCCTGACCATTTTGGCCAAGAAAATAACGCTAAATTATTAAAATATCATGTAGTAAAAACGCCGCGATCAGTTTACAAAGCGACACCAGGTCGCCAACAGTACCGCCCCTCACAAACAACCCCCATCAGTAACTTTTATCTCACTGGGGATTACACCATGCAACGCTACCTAGCCAGTATGGAAGGTGCTGTACTTTCTGGTAAGCTGACAGCGCAAGCAGTCTCGGAAGCTTTCCCGGTAGAAAATTCCTCAGACGACCTGCAAACGCCAACCCGAACGCCCGCAACGAATGCTGCAACTGCCTGATTCCCCTCCGCGCATGAAAACGCTGGTCTCTATAGACGAGTCCTACAAACTTTGTCGGCAACTTATAGCCAAGTATTCGGCGACTTTTTACCTAAGCACTTTGCTCCTGAGCGAAGAAAAACGTCCTCCCATTTGGGCGATTTACGCATGGTGTCGCCGTACGGATGAATTGGTAGATGGTCCTGGATCTGCCATGACCACGCCAGAAACCCTAGATTTATGGGAGCAGCAGCTAGAGTCAATTTTCGCTGGGGAACCAGTAGAAAATTATGATGTAGCTTTGGCTGATACTGTTCGACGCTTTCCCATCGAAATTCAGCCCTTCCGGGATATGATTGCTGGTCAGCAGATGGATTTGTATCGCAGTCGCTATGAAACTTTTGAGGATTTATACCTCTACTGTTACCGCGTCGCTGGTACTGTTGGCTTAATGTCAACCTCGATTATGGGATTGGATGAAACTCGAAATTCAGCCCCTTGGAACTGTCAACAGCAGCCTTATATGCCCACTGCAGAAGAAATTGCCTTGGGAATAGCCAAGCAACTCACTAACATCCTCAGAGATGTAGGCGAAGATGCACGACGGGGGAGAATTTATATTCCTCTGGAGGATTTGGCACGATTCAATTACACGGAGGAAGATTTATTTAAAGGTGTAATTGATGACCGATGGCGCTCCCTAATGCAGTTTGAAATTAACAGAGCCAGAGAATTTTATACTAACGCTGAAAGAGGTATTAGTTATCTATCCCCTGATGCTCGTTGGCCTGTATGGGCGGCTCTCATGCATTACAGTCGAATTTTAACCATCATTGAACATAACGATTACAACGTGTTTACCAGACGTGCTTATGTACCTCAGTGGCAAAAGTTACTCTCTTTGCCAGGGGCGTGGATGCGATCGCAAGTTCTTTAGTTAACTCAGTATTCAGAATAATTCGTAATCTGTAAGTTTTGCAACAGCTGTCAGTCTCCTGACTTATAGTCAGGAGATTCTATATTGACGTCCGATACTTCAAATAATTTTATCAACGATAGTTGACTAATTAAAAATACTCTGCTATATTTAAAATCTGTAGCCCATCTGGAGAGATGGCTGAGTGGTCGAAAGCGACAGATTGCTAATCTGTTGTACGGCAGGTAACTCCGTACCGAGGGTTCGAATCCCTCTCTCTCCGTTTGATAAACAAAAATGCCGAAAACCTTTGACTGACTAGTGCATTACCCATGTTATACATCAATTAATATTGATGTTTTAGTCAACATTTTTACTGCCGTGGGTAGATGCTATTATTTATCACAGTCATTAAACCAACAATTCCCCTCTGTTTACAGAGGGGAGTATGAACCTTTGCAGCCTGTCAAGTAAAATCTGACTTTTAGGCTCCTAAATATCTCAGGGGAAAAAGTAAACTGTGTCAAAAATTAATAGCGTCTTAGGCTTGAGCATAGCTACCCTAGCAACAGGTTTCCTTTTAGGAGCTTGCGAAAATGCTAATAACAATACTAATACTACAGGCGAGAGTAGTTCCGGGCTAAAAATTGGTACTTTACTACCAACTACTGGTGACCTAGCATCCGTTGGACAGCAAATGGTAGCCTCTGTCCCCTTGCTAGTGGACACCGTTAACGCTTGCGAGGGAGTGAATGGACAACCAGTTACCCTCATAGAAGTGGACGACCAAACCGATCCTAGAGCGGGTGCTGCTGGTATGACTAAGTTAGCAACTTTAGACCGGGTAGCTGGGGTAGTTGGTTCCTTTGCTAGTAGTGTTTCTACTGCTGCTGTCTCAGTTGCTGTGCCGAATCAAGTGATGTTGGTTTCTCCTGGTAGCACCAGTCCAGTTTTTACAGAAAAAGCCCAAAAAGGTGAATTTCAAGGCTTTTGGGCACGTACAGCCCCTCCTGATACTTACCAAGCCTTAGCATTAGCTCAACTAGCTAATCAAAAAGGTTTCCGACGGGTTTCTACAGTTGTGATTAATAACGACTATGGAGTAGGGTTTGAAAGAGCATTTGTGGAAGCTTTTGAGAAATTGGGGGGAACTGTAGTTAATAAAAATAATCCCGTCCGCTACGACCCCAAAGCCCAAACTTTTGATAGTGAAGCTGCTGCGGCTTTTGCAGGTAACCCCGATGCAGTTGTAGCGGTTCTCTACGCTGAAACAGGTAGTCTCCTCCTCAAAACTGCTTATCAACAAGGTTTGACTGATGGGGTGCAAATTTTACTAACTGATGGGGTAAAATCATCTACCTTCCCAAACCAAGTAGGTCAAGGTAGAGATGGGAAATATCTCTTGGCGGGAGCCCTGGGTACAGTACCCGGTTCCGATGGCCAAGCCCTAGCAGCTTTTAATCAACTGTGGCAAGAAAAAAAAGGCGGTTCCCCCGGGGAATATGCTCCCCAAGCTTGGGATGCTGCGGCTTTGTTGGTACTGGCCGCCCAATCCGCCCAGGAAAATACAGGGGTTGGCATTGCTAAGAAAATACGTGATGTTGCTAATGCACCTGGTATAGAAGTTACTAATGTCTGCGAGGGGCTAAAGTTACTTCGAGAGGGTCAAGAGATTAACTACCAAGGGGCAAGTGGTAATGTAGATATTGATGCCAATGGGGATGTTGTGGGTGTTTACGATGTCTGGACTGTAGAAGCAGATGGTAAAATTAGGGTGATTGACCAAGTTAGTCCTAATCCTCAATAGTCCCTCCCCTGGAAGAAACCCCTATATATATCTAGCCCGCGGTCATAACTTCCGGGCTACTTCTAGATGTAGCTAATATCCTTTGAGGCTAGCTTCCAGGGTTTTCACCTGATGTTGTAATTCTACAATCCTTTCCATATGCGATCGCTCCAGAGAATAACCTAACCAAATAAAGCTAGCACCGAATACAGTCACCACCCCAGCCAAAATACCAGTTAGCAGTGTCACCTGGGAACGAAGATGTTTCACTTCCTGCAGTTGATACTGAGGCTTAATTAGAGGATTAAGCTTTGGGTCGGGATTTGCTAGAACAACTTGTTTTTTGGCAGAAATGTTGAATGCTGTTTGGGTCGTTTTGAAAGCAATCTTGCTGTGCATCCAGTTAGTGATTAGTTGAGGCCCATTATTTTTAAACCAACGCCAAGCAAAAATTCTAAAGACTGGCTTGGATGTTCTGGAAATAAGTTTGAGAATTCTATTAAGAGTGCGAGCAGGAAATTTATGGTTAATCAGGTTAACTGACCCAGCATCATAGAGAGAATCCATTATTAGCTTGACTGTAGTCTCTTCCCTTGAAATCAAGTTCTGCAGCAACAGAAGAACATCATGCATGAGTTCTTTTTCTTTCTGGTTTTCTATGACAATATTCTTAGTCCGATGAGATGATTGCTCTGGTTTATTCATATATATAAAGGCTAATTTTGGCTCAAGTAATTGATTGTTATTATCCAAACTGGAATGATTACTGCAACAATCAGGAATATATCCCCTGGAAGGTTGCATTATTGAGCAACTAACTAATGGTGTAGCTGTGGGGGATAACATTTTGATTATTATTGCAGAATTTCGGGGATGGCATCAAGATAAAAAACTATATATTTCTTAGAGGATGTTTGATAAGTTTTCAACAGGTAATTTTGATCTTAGGGAACAGGGAACAGGGAACAGGGAACAGGGAACGGGGAACGGGGAATGGGGAATGGGGGACACACAAAAAACAATAAAATCCAGTCCCCTCCCCTTACAAGGGGAGGGTTAGGGAGGGGTGAAACAATAGTTGATACACTAATCATGACTTGACAAACATCCTCTTACATTGACCAACCCACTAGGACAAACGGGACAAAGACAAAATTTATTATGTCTATCAGCACTACAATTAAAAGTATTCAAGATACCATGCGCAAAGATGCGGGCGTTGATGGTGACGCCCAACGCATCAGTCAATTAGTTTGGATGATTTTCCTCAAGGTTTTTGATGCTCGTGAACAAGAATACGAACTCCTAGAGGATAATTATAAATCTCCCATTCCTGAAGGTTTGCGCTGGCGTAACTGGGCTACGGATTCAGAAGGAATTACCGGAGATGCTTTACTAGATTTTGTCGATCATGCTTTATTTAAAACTCTCAAAGACCTGAGAACTACCGCCACTGATCCCCGTGGGCAAATGATTGGTAAGGTATTTGAAGATGCCTACAATTATATGAAAAATGGTACTCTCATCCGCCAAGTAATTAACAAACTTAATGAAATTGACTTTAATAAAAAAGAGCAGAAAAAACAGTTCAGCCAAATTTATGAAAAGATTCTCCAAGATTTGCAAAGTGCGGGAAATGCAGGAGAATATTATACTCCCCGTGCGGTGACTAAGTTTATTGTCGATAGAATCAAACCGCAATTAGGGGAAATTGTCCTTGACCCCGCTTGTGGTACAGGTGGGTTTTTAACAGCAACTATTGATTATATTCGCCAACATTTCCAAAGTGCTGATGTCCCACAAATTCTGCAAAGGACAATTTGCGGAACTGAGAAAAAGCCCTTACCTTATAACCTGTGTATCACTAATTTGATTTTACATGGTATTGATATACCCGCCGCTGAACATGATAATACTTTGGCGCGACCATTGCGGGACTACAGTCCTCAAGAACGGGTAGATGTCATTATTACTAATCCGCCTTTTGGGGGGATGGAAGAAGATGGAATTGAGGATAATTTCCCCGCTACCTTCCGCACTAGGGAAACCGCAGATTTATTCTTAGTGCTGATTGCTAATTTACTCAAACAAGGCGGTAGAGGCGCAATAGTTTTACCAGATGGAACTCTGTTTGGGGAAGGTGTGAAGACTCGCATTAAGGAAAAACTGCTGCAAGATTGCAATCTACATACAATTGTGCGGTTACCCAATGGGGTATTTAATCCCTACACAGGTATTAAGACTAATCTGCTATTTTTCACTAAAGGGGAACCCACAGAAACCATCTGGTATTATGAACACCCCTACCCAGGGGGGTATAAGTCATATTCTAAAACTAAGCCGATTCGCTTTGAGGAGTTTGCACCAGAGCAGGAATGGTGGGATAAGCGCGAGGAGAATGAATTTGCTTGGAAAGTTACAATTACTGATTTAAAGGCGAATAATTACAACCTAGATATTAAAAATCCCCACCAAGTGGATGTAGCACAAGCTGATTTAGATGAAATGTTAGCAGAGTATCACAAACTCATGGGTGAGTTGGGTGATGTGCGCGGTAAGTTAAAATTTGAGTTGATGTCAGCTTTGAATGATCAAGTTAATCAAACTATAGAATCATAGATAGAAACAAAATATCTGAAAATATCTGGAGATGAGATTATGCAGATGGAAGTAGTAGAATTTCAAGGTATTGTCAAAGATGGTGTAATTCAAATTCCCGAAATTTATCAAGGAGAACTAGATGGAGAGTCTGTAAAAGTAATTGTGATGAAAAAAGTTAGAAAAACAGCAGCAGTAAATATTATTGCTGAACTCATGGAGCATCCGGTTGAGTTTGAATGGCCACCTTTGACACGAGAGGAGATTTATGACCGCAATTCATGAGAATGGACATTTTCTAGATTCTAATATCTGGATTTATGCCCTGGCAAATCATGAATACATTAACAAACGCCATATAGCTTGTGGTTTAGTCAATGGTGAAGGGGTAATCATTAGTACACAAGTTATTAATGAAGTATGTCTTAATCTCATTAAAAAATCTTCTTTTACTGAGCAAAAAATCACACAGTTAATAGAGGCATTTTATCAAGGTTATCACATAATTACATTTAATCGTGATATTTTTGTGAACTATTCTCATCTTAGGAGTAGGTATAATTTCTCTTTTTGGGATAGTTTAATTGTTGCTTGTGCTTTAGCTGGGGGAGCAAGTATTCTCTATTCTGAAGATATGCACCATGGGTTATTAGTAGATAATAAATTAGAAATTGTGAATCCGTTTAAATGAAAGTAGATACTTTTTTTCAAAATTTTGAATTGTTGACTGATGCGCCAAATGCAACAGCTAAGTTGCGGGAGTTGATTTTGCAATTGGCTGTCATGGGTAAGCTTGTGCGCCAAGATGCAAATGATGAACCTGCTTCAGTTCTGTTAGAGAAAATAAAGCTTGAGAAAGAGAATTTAGTTCAGCAGGGTAAAATTAAGAAAGATAAACCAATACCTATAGAGAAAAGCTTTGAGTTACTCAATAAAATTCCTCAAAACTGGCAATGGGTAAAACTTCAAGATGTTTGCATTGTAATAACAGATGGAGATCATCTAGCTCCACCACAAACAGAAATTGGCATTCCTTTATTAGTAATTGGTAACGTCAGGAATGGTTTTCTAGATTTTACTAATACTAGATTTGTCCCTGAAGAATATTTCACAAGGCTTGATGTAATCCGCGTTCCCAAGAAAGGAGATATTCTCTATACGCTAGTAGGTTCATACGGTATTCCTGTTTTAGTCAATACAGATAAACCTTTTTGTGTACAACGCCACATATCAATCATTAAACCGTCTCAATTTTTCAACGTTGAGTATCTAAAATATTTGCTCAGTTCTGAGATGGTTTTGAAACAAGCAACTGAATGTGCAACAGGAATTGCTCAAAAGACTGTTCCTTTAAGCGGATTAAGAAAGATGGTTGTACCCCTCCCACCCCTTGCGGAACAAAAACGGATTGTAGAGAAGTGCGATCGCCTGATGTCCCTGTGCGACGAAATCGAAAAACAGCAGAAACAAAAGCAAGATAGTATTGTGAGGATGAATGAAAGTGCGATCGCTCAACTCCTCTCCTCCCAAAATCCCGATGATTTCCGCCACCATTGGGAACGCATTTGTAATAATTTTGATTTACTTTACAGTGTCCCTGAAACTATTCCTAAACTACGTCAGGCGATTTTGCAATTGGCTGTCATGGGTAAGCTTGTGCGCCAAGATCCAAATGATGAACCTGCTGCGGTGTTATTGGAAAAAATAAAGCTTGAGAAAGAGTGGTTGATCAAGGAGAAAAAAATTAGAAAGTCACAAATATTACCAGCGATTGAAATAGACGAAGTAGCATTTAAACTACCTGTAGGATGGGAGTGGACAAGATTAGATGATATATGCTCTAAAATTACTGATGGAGTTCATAAAACACCAAAATATACTGAATGTGGAATTCCATTTTTATCTGTCACACAGTTAAAAAATGGAATGCTAGATTTTAGTAATACTAAATATATTTCACATGAAGACCATGAAATATATTATCAAAGATGTAACCCTGAAAAGGGTGATATTTTGATATGTAAAGTTGGCGGCACAATTGGCATTACAACTGTTGTAGAAGTAGATATTGAATTTAGTATATTTGTTCAATTAGCCTTAATTAAACAAATTATAGTAAATCCCTATTATTTAAAATTTGTTTTACTCTCAGATGAGGTTCAAAACTATATTAAAGAAAACTCGGTGGGTTCAGCTATACCCTATATTTCACTCGAAAAACTCAAATATATTCAAGTTCCCCTCCCACCCCTTGCGGAACAAAAAAGGATTGTAGAGAAGTGCGATCGCCTGATGTCCCTGTGCGATCGCCTAGAAGCCAAATTAAAACAAGGGAGAGAAAGCAGAGAAAAGCTGATGGAAGTTGCAGCAAAGCAAGTATTACTAAATTAGCACCAGGGAATTAATGAACTTAAATACATCTAAGCAGGGGTTTTCACCCCTGGATTCTAAATTATATCCCTGAATTAAAAGTAATATACTGTATTATTACTTACATTGGAGAGATTCGCGAGTATCTACACCAGTTTGAGGATTCACCCCACTAGCTTGAGCGCAGAGTTTTTTAATTTCCGGTCCATCTAAAATCGCATCGGTAAAATCAGCCCCGGTGATGTCCACATTCTCAAAGATAGAACGTAACATCATCGCATTGGTAAATACAGCATCAGTTAAATCAGCACCTTTAAACTTAGTCAAATAGGCTATACCATCGCTAAAATCTGCACCATGGAGATTTACCCCCTCTAACAAAGAGCCATTGAACACACCGCCGCGGAAATTCGTATTACTAAAATTAGTGTTCTTTAAAACCACATTGGTAAACTCACTCCCCACCAAATCTTGACCCGAATAATCTTTTACCTCTACTTCCTCACCCACAGAACGGGTGATACTAGAAGAACTAGCAGCTTGAGCGGAGAGGGGGAAGAAAAACACAAAGGTAACTAAAACCAAACTAGCCAGTAGTTGCCAATACTTAATCATTTTTTTGTTAACAAATCTCAACAATTATATTATTCACTATTACAGCTGACTGACGGTGATTAACCCCCGCTAGCCTGAGCCATAACCATAAAGCATACCCTAGGATATATAATGACCTGCGATCGCATAAATACCCGTGGCTCATCAACAAGACATCACCCCATCCCTAAGGCGAACCCCCTTATATCAACTAGGTGCAGAACTCAAAGCCCGCTTTACCAGCTTTGGCGGTTGGGAAATGCCTGTACAATTTACTGGTATTAGTCAGGAACATGAAGCTGTGAGAACCACAGCGGGGATGTTCGATATATCCCACATGGGTAAATTCACCCTCCAGGGTAAACACCTAATTAACCAACTTCAGCCCTTAGTACCCTCAGACCTCAACCGACTAAAACCAGGTGAAGCACAATACACAGTCTTACTCAATCCCCAGGGAGGAATTATTGACGACATCATCATATACTATCAAGGTGAGGACAGCACCGGCACACAAAAGGCTGTACTAATTGTCAATGCAGCCACCACCGATAAAGATAAAACATGGCTATTACAGCAAATAGACCAAAATCAGCTAGAATTCCAAGACCTGTCACAATCACAAGTATTAATTGCCATCCAAGGACCACAGGCCGTTAAACATCTTCAGACCTTAGTACAAGCAGACCTACAACCTATTAAACCCTTTGGTCATCTCCAAACAACTCTACTGGGTAAACCCGCCTTTATCGCCCGCACCGGTTACACCGGAGAAGATGGTTTTGAGGTCATGGTAGATGCAGATCAGGGTATAGAATTGTGGCAAAGACTCCATCAAACCGGCGTTACTCCTTGCGGACTAGGTGCTAGAGACACCCTACGACTAGAAGCAGCCATGGCCCTTTATGGTCAAGATATTGACGACACCACCACCCCCCTAGAAGCGGGTTTAGGGTGGTTAGTTCACCTCGACAGTAAAGATAATTTTATCGGGCGAGAAATTCTTGCACAGCAAAAAGCCCAGGGAGTGAAAAAGCGATTAATCGGCCTACAAATGTCAGGGCGGAATATTGCGCGCCATGGCTACCCTATTCTATCAGCAGGTGAAGTTGTGGGCGAGATTACCAGCGGGACTTTATCCCCCACATTAGGCTATCCTATAGCCTTAGCCTACGTTCCTACTCCACTAGCAAAGGTGGGTGAACAGTTAGAAGTAGAAATACGTGGTAAGAATTATCCGGGTGTTGTAGTCAAACGTCCGTTTTATCGCTCCCAAAATCGTCTCACTAACTGATAATGTGTTTTGAGTTACCTAATTTAAACTTCAGTAGGTGCAACAATAGCTTATACCTCCTTCCGCCAGAAGGGGGAAGCTAACTATGTTCTACCTACAGGGAAACTCGTAATTACCGCCCCTAAATTAGGGAACTGTGGGCGCTAACTATTTTGATATGGAAGGAAAAAACTAAAATGTCTTTTGAATACCCCCAGGACTTGAAATATCTAGATACTCATGAATACGTGCGGCTAGATGGGGAAATTGGTACCATTGGTATTACTGAATTTGCTATAGACCAAATGGGTGATGTTGTCTTTTTGGAATTACCAGACATTGGTGACCTAGTAACCAAGGGAGAAACTTTTGGCACCATTGAATCTGTGAAAGCCGTTGAAGACCTCAATTCACCAGTTACCGGTACAGTCATAGAACGCAATGAGGCTTTACTGGATTCTCCCGAACAAATAGCAGAAGACCCCTATGGCGAAGCCTGGTTGTTAAAAGTACGTGTTAATGATCCCGATGAGGTACTGGATGGTTTGAGCGCTGATCAGTACCGCGCCCTGGTAGAAGGGGAGTAGATGAGATATGTAGGGACAAGTCCCTACAGTCTTTGAATATTTGTTGCAAAATATGAAGTAGTTACGTTTGGAGCTCAACTTGTGGTAAGTTACCCACCTATTCCCCAATCCAGCCATGAACCAATAATTAGTGAAATAACTAGTAAAATAACTAGTGAAATAACTAGTCAAAGCACTCCACAGTTAACTAATTTCCCAGAACGCCACATTGGCCCCGACTCCCAAGAAATCCAACAAATGCTTGAGGTATTGGGTTTAGAAACTCTGGATTCACTGATTGATCACACAGTACCCCCAGGTATTCGCCTACAAAAAAAGCTCAAATTACCACCAGCCCAAAGTGAATATAGCGCCCTGAATAAATTAAAACAAATTGCTGCTAAAAATCAGGTGTGCCGTTCATACATCGGTACTGGATATTACGACTGTATCACCCCCCCGGTGATTCAGCGCAATATTCTAGAAAATCCCGGTTGGTATACAGCTTACACCCCCTATCAGCCAGAAATCGCCCAGGGACGACTGGAAGCCCTGCTGAATTTCCAGACCATGATTATTGACCTCACAGGGTTAGAAATTGCTAACGCTTCCTTACTGGATGAAGCGACCGCAGCAGCAGAAGCCATGAGTCTGAGTTATGGGGTGTGCAAAAATCAAGCCCATGCTTATTTTGTCTCTGATAACTGTCATCCCCAAACTATCGAGGTTTTGAAAACTCGTGCTCAACCCTTGGGGATTGAAATCATTATCGGTGATCATCGCCAAGATTTTACCCAAGGGATTTTTGGGGCTGTTCTCCAATATCCTGCTACTGATGGCACGATTTACGACTACCGCGCTTTTATTGAAAAAGCCCATGCTCAGGGTGCATTGGTGACGGTAGTAGCAGACCCCTTAAGTTTAACTTTATTGACACCGCCCGGAGAATTGGGCGCTGATATTGCAGTGGGTAGTACTCAACGTTTCGGTATTCCTCTGGGGTTTGGGGGACCCCATGCGGCATACTTCGCTACCAAAGAACAGTATAAGCGCCAGGTTCCAGGGCGAATAGTGGGAGTATCAAAAGATGCTCACGGTCATCCCGCATTACGTCTGGCTTTACAAACCCGGGAACAGCATATAAGGCGGGAAAAAGCTACTAGTAATATCTGTACTGCCCAGGTGTTATTGGCAGTCATGGCCAGTATGTATGCTGTATATCATGGTGGAGATGGTATTAAAAACATTGCCTGTAACATTCACCAGTTAACTGTGATTTTAGCTGCAGGACTCAAGCGGCTGGGTTACAGGATTAGTTCTGAATATTTCTTTGATACCCTGCGCGTAGAGTTAGCCACACAATCCATTACACCAATTCTGCAAGCTTGTCAAGAAAGAAAGATTAATCTGCGGGTTTTTGATCCTACATCTGTGGGTATTTCCCTAGATGAAACTACTACCCCAGAAGATTTAATTGATCTGTGGCAGATTTTCGCTCTGACCGATGACCTACCCTTTACTATAGAAGAATTAACTTCTGACTCCCGTTCTCATCTCTTACTGGAGCGCACCAGCAGTTATCTGACTCATCCGGTGTTTAACCGCTATCATTCCGAAACTGAGTTATTACGTTATCTGCATCAGCTGGAAACCAAGGATTTATCTTTAACTACATCCATGATTCCCTTGGGTTCCTGTACCATGAAACTGAATGCTACCGCAGAGATGATCCCCGTTAGTTGGGAGGAGTTCGCTAAGATTCATCCCTTCGCGCCGGTTTCCCAAACCCGCGGTTATCAAATCCTCTTTCAGCAACTGGAAAGCTGGTTGGCGGAAATTACAGGGTTTGCGGGAATTTCTTTACAACCTAATGCCGGTTCTCAGGGAGAGTATACAGGACTTTTGGTAATTCGTCAATATCACCACAGTCGCGGCGAAGGACACCGTAATATTTGTTTAATTCCTGAGTCCGCCCATGGAACTAATCCCGCCAGTGCGGTGATGTGTGGGATGAAGGTGATCCCAGTTGCTTGTGATGCTGTGGGTAATATTGACCTAGATGATTTGCAAACCAAGGCCGCTAAACACAGCCATCAACTGGCGGCTTTAATGGTCACCTATCCTTCCACCCATGGTGTGTTTGAGGAAGGGATTCAGGAAATCTGCGCTCTTGTTCACCATCACGGTGGACAAGTGTATATGGATGGGGCGAATATGAATGCCCAAGTGGGTATTTGTCGCCCTGGAGATATTGGGGCAGATGTCTGTCATTTAAATCTGCATAAAACTTTCTGTATTCCTCATGGTGGCGGTGGCCCTGGTATGGGACCGATTGGTGTGGCTCAACATCTTGTTCCTTTCCTCCCTGGACACCCGGTTATACCCTCTGGAGATACTCAAATTGGGGCGGTGGCTGCTGCGCCCTGGGGTAGTGCTAGTATTTTAGTTATCTCTTGGATGTACATTACTATGATGGGGTCTGAGGGTTTGACCCAGGCGACTAAGGTGGCAATTCTCAATGCAAATTATATTGCCCACCGCTTAAAGTCTTACTATCCGGTGCTGTATAAGGGCAAAAATGATTTTGTCGCCCATGAGTGTATTTTAGATTTACGGGGGGTGAAAAAGTCGGCGCACATCGAAGTTGATGATATCGCCAAGCGCCTGATTGATTATGGTTTCCATGCGCCTACTGTGTCTTGGCCTGTGGCGGGTACTATGATGGTGGAACCCACAGAAAGCGAATCTCGCGCAGAGTTAGACCGGTTCTGTGAAGCGTTGATTGCTATCCGGGGAGAAATATCTGCTATTGAATCTGGTCAGATGGATCTGCAAGATAATCTGCTCAAAAATGCACCCCATACCGCTCACAGTTTGATTGCGGGAGCTTGGAGTCATGGCTATTCCCGTGAACAAGCTGCTTACCCTGCGCCCTGGACTCGTGAATATAAGTTCTGGCCTAGTGTGGGGAGAGTTGACTCGGCTTTTGGCGATCGCCATTTTGTTTGTGCTTGTCTACCTATGGATGCTTATCAGTAAGATCATGGGTGGTTAATCACCGCTCCTGACTCTCATATCCCCGACTTCTATTCACATTCATGGCTACTGCATAAAATGACACTGAGAAGTCGGGGATATCTCCATAATTTACTGTGGTAAAAATTCAGGGGATAAAATCTCTGTGAGCTTGTAGGGACAGGTTTCGGGAAATGATGATAATCCCGTTTCTCTTTCGGCGCTAATGGTAGCTAGAGGATAAACATCTTCTATGGCTACAGTGACATTAGGTTGAAGACTAGAACATTAGCCAATTCCTTTGGCTCCAGCTTATACAGTCCACCTCCGTACAAGCGACCCTCTCCCATTAGCATTTCATCAGAAATCTCATTCAAAGCTTGCCACACTTGCTTTATTTTTTCCGAATTTTGTGAAAGTGCTTTATCCAGGATAGGTTTAGGATACAACATCAAGTAAACGTTAGTAGCCGTTGCTTGGGAGTGATTGAGAATAAAGCGAAAGGGACTGCCTCTTTTAGTATCTTGACGACCCATATAGGTACAGAGGAATGGGGAGGGTGAACGATTCTCCTGTGAATACCAGGGAGAGCGATGTCTGCACAAATAGCGATCGCTAATTCCATTCTCTACTCCCATCTGGAGATATTGCCAAAGCATTGGATACTTTGCTTTCACCTCAGATAAAGGCAAATGGCAGTCAAGCAAAAATAGCTGCTGTTCTAAAATGGGATTACCCACGTTATCAGCTTCAATTTCATCAACTAATAAATAGCGGGGACTAGGTAGAATCGGCTTGAAGAAATCTGTAGGAAGTTGATACGCAGTAACTTGCTGCTTTGTGAGGACAAAGAAATTATTAGCTCCCGTAGCTAGCCCCCGTTTGATAGTAAATAAATCTTTTAGCTGAAATTGCTGAAAATTGTCGCCTATTTTATTTGAGACATTTCCAATCTTTATCCACTTGGTTTGATCACATAACACCTCTACAGAAATATGCTGACTTTCGTCAGGTTCTGTCAGACTACCGCCATAGCTGAACTCAACATGATGGTTAGCTGGTGGCAAAGCTTTCTTAAACCAAACAATGGCACTAGATACTAATGCATCTTCAAATTGGATATCATTTGGATGAAACCGATGAACGCGCAGCAATGTAACCTGATTTAAGAGATACTCCTTAACTTGCTGCCCGTAATTTACGTCCATAAATCCACTGGGGATTAGCCAACCAGCCAAGCAATTCTCAGCCATCCATGCATCCGAAATACCCAAAAAATGGCAGTAAAGGCTAGCTAATTTGCTGAGTTTTATTCCTGTGATCTGAAAAGTTTTACTTTGTAATCGCTGCTTTTCAATTCGGCTCAAATGATGATGTCGTACATAAGGTGGATTGCAAATGAGTAAGTTCGCTTTTTTATCATCACAGTTTGGTAGTGTTGCTTGGGTAAAGTCAGCAATATTCAACTTTAGTGGCGTGTTACGCCAAATTGAAATCGCTTCTAATCCGTAGTGTGCATCAATTTCGTAACCTACTGCTTCTGCAATTTGTGATAGAGGAAATACCTGTAATAATGCCGAGTAGAAAGAACCTGTGCCAAAGGCAGGGTCAAGAAAACGGACTTTGAGATGTGCTGGAAATAACTCAAATGCATATTTCAAAATGTCGGATGCCAAATCTGTTGGTGTGGCAAACTGTCCGAGTTTGTTACGCTCGATTTGGGTTTTGGCTTCATCTAGTTGTGATTGACGCAACGCCCTGGTTTGTTCTGTAGCTTTCGTTATATTCATATTCCAAATAATGCTAGGTCGTCGATGCGATGTTCCCATAACCAGTCAATTCCTTCAGCAGCTTCATAGCCCAAGTAGCCGCTATCAAAATAACCGCAAAGGAACAGGACAAAACGAACTTGATTACCGTAATTACTCTTTAATTGCGCGATTTTAACTGCTTCCTCTTTGCGTCGTTTGTTGGGATTGGTAAAATCCCCAGCTGATTTAGCTTCAATAAGTAGAGGTAAATCACCAAGTGTAGACTGGAGCGGCATAATCACAGCGTCAATGGGGAGATTGACCTGTTTGCTGCCAGACTGCAAGTTGACTGGAATATTGAGTCGAAATGAGAAAGTCCCTAGCTGCATTGTCTCAAATCTCAATCCGGCTCCTCCCCTTACGTAAGTGTAGCCCCGCTCCTCCAAGTGTTGCTTGATTGTGGTAAGCTGTCTTTGCTCTTGAGCGTTGCGAATTATTGGATCAGCCAGCGCACCACAAAATCGGTCGGCAACAATTGTTGCTGCCCTGTGGATTTGTGTCTCAGTCGGTTCTAGCATTGTATCCAACCAAGGGAAGATGTCTTTATCAATGAGCCGTGCAATTACTTGAGCGATTTTTTCCAGTTCGGCATCCACAATTGTACTATTCATCTTTGGTGGAATGCGCTGACCAACTTCCATATTTTTTATCAGGTTGGGCGGCACACCAGCTAGTCCGATCAGGCGATCGCGGGCAATGGGTGGTGCTGTTGCCATCCGCAGTATAGGGAGAAGCGATGGCTGTTGGCGTAACACCGCAGGCGTGATGTTGGTCAGATTGGCTGTCCAAACCAATGCGGATTCAACCTGTTGCGCTGTAGAAATGCGAGTATCCCGGTAAGCTCTGGGAGCAAATTGCATGAACCAACTGTTGTAAAAGTCTACCGACTGGGCAATATCTTGCTTCCACAGGTGCGGTTTATCAGCATTTACTGGCACTAAATCACCTCAATTTAGTTTAGAATTTCGTCTTGGCGTAAATTCGTAAATTAGTAAATTTATATTTTCACCTTGCTGCCATTTTACCCATACAGCCATGAGAAAATCTACTCAGTTTCTGGTATTTGCTCAACTATAAGATGTGGGATCTGCACTTCGGCTCAAGCTCAGTGCAGCAGCGCTAGTGCGATCGCTCCTAGGGCAAATATCTTCGACTCCTATAATTTACTGTGGTAAAAATTCAGGGGATAAAATCTCTGTGAGTTTGTAGGGACAGGTTTCGGGAAATGATGATAATCCCGTTTCTCTTTCGGCGCTAATGGTAGCTAGAGGATAAACATCTTCTATGGCTACAGTGACATTAGGTTGAAGACTAGGGTTTTTTTCCAGGAGTTTTTCTAAACGTAGCCGTTGCTCTTTAATGGTTAGTTGCCAACTGCGAGAGCGTAAGCTAGGCTGAAATTGCCATTTTAAAAGGTGGATAATTAAAATTTCTAATCTACTTTCTAATTGTCGTTTTTCTGAGCGTCCCATGTCTTCTATTTCTTCGGCAATATTTTGCCAATCGACCTGATCAAGTTGTCCTGTTTTTAACAGGTTTACTTGTTCTTGTGTCCAAGCATAAAAATCATGGTCATGGGTGCTGGAGTTCATAGGTTATGCTGCATTTCCAGGTTTAGGGCGGCCTCGAATTTAGGTGGGTTGAAAGGCGCACTTAGTTTGGGATTGTTCCTAACTGAAGCAATAAAAATAAATAAAAGCTATCATTGTAATAGCTTTCAAAGCCAATACACCGTGATGACTAGGTAGTTGGGCAACCCGGTCAAATAATTTGGCAACGTACATTTAATTTGAGAATGTACAAAAAATCGGGATGACTGGATTCGAACCAGCGGCCCCTTCGTCCCGAACGAAGTGCGCTACCAAGCTGCGCTACATCCCGCCACCAAACACCAAACGATTATATCATAATAGTACAACTTTGTTGATATATAATCAATATCTCACCCTAACTCATTGAGCTACCCTTTGCTAGGATGAGATTTGTATAACTTCATAAAGGCAGATTGTGACTGTTAAACCAGACTGGTTGCGAGTAAAAGCGCCTCAATGGCAGCGCGTTGGTAACGTTAAAGAAATTTTGCGGGATTTAGCGCTTAACACAGTTTGTGAAGAAGCGTCATGTCCTAATATTGGTGAGTGCTTTCAAGCTGGTACAGCCACATTTTTAATTATGGGTCCAGCTTGTACCCGCGCCTGTCCTTACTGTGATATTGACTTTGAGAAAAAACCCCAACCTCTAGACCCCACAGAACCAGGACGACTAGCAGCAGCTGTGGAGCGGATGAAGTTAAATCATGTGGTGATTACTTCGGTCAACCGTGATGATTTACCTGATGGTGGTGCTTCTCAGTTTGTGCAGTGTATTCAAGCAGTGCGGGAACTCTCACCTCAAACCACAATTGAGGTATTAATTCCTGACTTGTGCGGTAATTGGAAGGCTTTAGAAGTGATTTTACAAGCCTCGCCAGAGGTACTCAACCACAACACAGAAACGGTAGAGCGGTTATACCGCCGGGTACGTCCCCAGGGAAACTACCGACGGAGTTTAGAATTACTGGGGCGATCGCGGCAAATAGCCCCCCAAGTATACACCAAATCTGGGATTATGGTGGGGCTGGGTGAAACTGATGGGGAAGTCCGCCAAGTCATGGCAGACTTACGCAGTGTAGATTGTGATATTTTGACCATTGGGCAATATCTCCAACCCAGTCAAAAACACTTGCAAGTTAATAACTTTATCAGCCCAGAACAATTTGCAGCTTGGCAGGTATTCGGTGCAGAAATCGGATTTTTACAAGTTGTTTCTTCACCCTTGACAAGAAGCTCATATCATGCAGAACAAGTCAGAGAACTAATGCAACGCTACCCCCGTCAGGTCGGTGTAGAGTCCTTAAGTAATTTTCAGTGATTATCAACAGTGGTGCAAAAAACTACCATAGGTATACTGGGTGCAGGGGCTTGGGCTATGGCCTTAGCCAACTTAGCCACCGCCAACGGCCATGAGGTGCGTATCTGGTCACGTGGGGGAAAAGTAAGTTTATCAGCAGTTTTACAAAATGCCGACATCATCTTGTCGGCTATCTCCATGACAGGGGTGAGTGAGATAGTCTGTCAAATTCAATTCCTCCCCCTGTCAGGTAAAACCATTTTTGTCACAGCCACCAAAGGACTAGATCCCCAAACTACCTGTACACCCTCGCAAATTTGGCAAGGAGCATTCCCTGATCATCCAGTGGTGGTTTTATCGGGGCCAAACCTGTCGGCAGAAATTCGCCAATCCTTACCAGCAGCGACGGTGGTGGCTAGCCAGAACCAGAAAGCGGCGGAATTTGTACAACAGGTATTTTCTTCTAGTCGTTTCCGGGTATATACTAATCCTGATCCCATAGGAGTGGAACTAGGGGGAACATTAAAAAATATTATGGCGATCGCCGCTGGTGTATGTGATGGTCTACATCTGGGAAGCAACGCTAAGGCGGCTTTAGTCACTCGTGGACTTACGGAAATGGTTCGCATTGGCCAAAGTTGGGGTGCAAAGACGGAAACATTTTATGGTTTATCCGGTCTAGGAGATTTGTTAGCCACTTGCAACAGTCCCTTGAGTCGTAATTACCAAGTTGGTTACCAGATGGCCGGGGGGAAAACACTAGTAGAAGTTCTGGAAAATTTACCAGGAACAGCCGAAGGTGTGAATACTTGTCAAGTGTTAATCAAACGAGCCAAGGAGGATAATATTGCAGTCCCGATTACAGAACAAGTTTATGGCTTACTGCAAGGTAAAGTCACACCGCGACAAGCATTAGAGGAACTAATGCTACGAGATATCAAATCAGAGTACAACTGTTAATCCGACCTAGGATGACAAACTATTACCTGTATTGATTCCTCAATAATCCCTAGAAAAAAAAATCCTAAATTGTCAGGATATTCTTTCGCCCCCATGTATATATCACTATAGCCTAGGTAAACATATTTTTCAGTCACATATGTATATAGAAATTACCCAGATCACCCTGAATATATATCCGGTGTTAACACCCGCAGTCAAATATTCCATGTTCATTTAAAGCCTAGATATTTTGAATAGCTATTGGTTCAATTTCAACACTCAACCGATACATCGGTAAGAGTGTGAAAAATATCAGTGTGTTTTCTGGATCAGACACTTAACTTAAACCTCCTCCAGATTAGTTCATCTTGAATCACGCAATAGCACCAGTTCATTAGTTGCACCATTATCTATTGTTACCTGGAGCCATTGAGACTACCCTTATGCCAGCAATATCTTTTTATGCAGATGAGGCTTCCCACACTAAGAAGTCTGTCGAGAGTTTGAACACAGAACTGATTATTGATGATGACTTATCAGCGGATGATATCCAAGAGTTACAAGTAGCAGCAACTGACCCTGCTAACTTGGGGGGGAATACTAACCGTAGGAGTACAGACCTAGTACGTTTATATCTTCAGGAAATTGGGCGAGTACAGCTTCTAGGGCGGGATCAAGAAGTTTCAGAAGCCCAAAAAGTCCAACGCTACTTGCGGATGCGGACTGTACTGGCTCAGGCGGCGCAGCAAGGGGATCAAGTGATTGTGCCATTTCTCAAGTTAATTGAGGTTCAGGAGCGTCTGACATCTGAACTGGGACACCGCCCATCTTTAGAAAGGTGGGCTAGCACTGCGGGGATGAGCCTACCGGATCTCAAGCCCACCTTAGTAAGTGGTAAACGTCGCTGGGCAGAAATTGCCGAGTTAACAGTAGAAGACCTGGAAAAAATCAAATCCCAAGGACTACAGGCCAAAGAACACATGATCAAGGCCAACTTGCGCTTGGTAGTCTCCGTGGCCAAAAAGTATCAAAATCGGGGTTTAGAATTATTGGATCTAGTCCAAGAAGGAACTTTAGGCTTAGAAAGAGCTGTAGAGAAATTTGACCCCACTAAGGGATATCGCTTTAGTACATACGCCTATTGGTGGATTCGTCAAGGAATTACAAGAGCGATCGCCACTTATAGCCGGACAATTCGCTTACCTGTTCATATTACAGAAAAGCTGAACAAAATCAAAAAAGCGCAACGGAAAATTTCCCAAGAAAAAGGTCGTACTCCCACCTTGGAAGACCTAGCCATTGAGTTAGAAATGACACCAAACCAAGTCAGGGAAGTGTTACTCAAGGTACCACGTTCCGTGTCCATGGAAACCAAAGTAGGTAAAGATAAAGACACCGAGTTAGGGGAATTATTGGAAACCGACGGTGTTACCCCAGAAGAAATGTTAGTGCGAGAATCTTTACAAAGAGACTTGCATACTCTGCTGGGAGATTTAACTAGCCGTGAACGTGATGTCATACTGATGCGCTTTGGTTTAGCCGATGGTCATCCTTACTCCTTAGCCGAAATTGGGCGCGCTCTGGATTTATCCAGAGAAAGAGTACGTCAAATCGAATCCAAAGCCTTGCAAAAGCTGCGCCAACCTAAACGGCGCAACCTGATTCGGGATTATTTGGAATCCTTAAGTTAGGGTCAGGGAAAAGCCGAAATCACTGGTATTAAATATAACAGATAATCCGTGATGTCCGGCTGCTAGATTCCACAACCACACCAATCTAACAGCCGCTTTCTCCGACTCCAGATTTCCCCGGAGTTTTTTGACTAATTTATAATTTTTAGCAATAAGAAATATTTGTTGCAAATTAATCCCACAATTTGTTATATTCTCAACTAATAAGCTTTGTTGAGAAAAGAATTCATATGACTGTTTACACATCTTCTTCACTCAAGGCCGAACTAAATGACAAGGGTTGGCGTTTAACACCGCAACGGGAAACGATTCTACACATTTTCCAAGAACTTCCCCAAGGTGAACATCTCAGTGCTGAGGATCTTTATCATCGACTGGAAAGTGAGGGTCAAGGAATCAGCCTTTCAACTGTCTATCGAACCTTGAAATTGATGGCACGCATGGGGATCTTGCGGGAACTAGAATTGGGAGAAGGACATAAGCATTACGAAATTAACCAACCCTCTCCCCATCATCACCACCATTTAATCTGTGTTAAATGCAACGCGACCATCGAGTTTAAAAACGACTCAATTTTAAAAATAGGTTCAAAAACCGCTCAGAAAGAAGGATTTCACCTCCTGGACTGTCAAATGACAATTCATGCAGTCTGTCCTAAATGCCAACGGTCTATCACCCCTTTGTAGGCAGCATATCAACTAAAAGTGTCGGCTAGTAATATCAGCTAGACTGATGCCATAAAATCTTTGCGCTTGCTGAATAGCCCGTTGAGTCTCATCCCCCATAATCCCGTTAAGCTGGCCTCGATAGAAACCCTGTTCTTGTAGTCGCCTTTGAATCTCTAACACACTGAAATTACCCGGCTTACCAGTGTTAATCAAGCTATATAACTTAGCTCTGGTAGTTGGTCCAGCAATTCCACTGACGGCTAGGTAATTATCGCCTTGAAACCTGCGGACAGCATCAACAGTACTCGGACCAAAATACCCTGTGGGTGCTCCATTGAGATATCCCGCTGCGATCAAATGTTGTTGCAGCACTCTCACAGCTTCACCGCGATGACCCATTCTCAGGTTGTCTGAATTAGCCGTCTGTCTGGGAGGGTTTGCTACTCCTCCACCAACGCCCACAGGTGGCAATTTTCTTAGTGTGGCTGGGCCAACAATGCCATCAGCATCTAATTTAGAAGCTCTTTGGAATTGTTTGACAGCTTCTTCCGTCACCGGACCAAAGACCCCCGTGGCGTTACCAGAATAGAAACCTGCAACTCGCAGCTTTTCCTGTAGAACCCTGACATCTTCGCCCTGGTCACCTCTTTGCAACAATTGGGGATGAGCGCGTTGAGTGGAAGTTTTCGCAGTAGTCACTGTTGGGGTCTTGGGTGTGGAAGTTCCCGCTTTGTCAAATGGTGTACTAGCACTAGTCAGACCTGGAAGAACTTCCGCATTATTACCGTTGATCGTAGGAACTACTACGCCAGAAACACTGGCTGTGGAAGCTGACTGACTCACTGGTTGTGTGAGCAATTGCTCTAATTTTTGCCGTGTCTGTACTCCCACAATCCCATTAACTACTAAACCCTGAGCTGCTTGAAAACGCCGTACAGCATCTTCTGTGGAAAAATCATATACTTGTGTGATCTGCTCTCGATAAAAGCCTGCTTGTTGTAATTGTCCTTGCAGGCTGGCTACCGAAGGACCTTGATCACCTCGTTGGAGCGCGAAAGCACTGCTGATAGAACTCAGAATAGATACAGCAACGAATAGGGGTAACAAGTGCTTCCAGGCTCCACCAGAAAAACTTTTCCAGTCTGGGGCGGGTGCTTTGAGCAATAAGACCCTCAAGGATACTAATTCACTAGATGTACTGTTTTCGTGGGCATCAGCTAAATATAAATATGCAAGATTGTCCATCTCATGTCTCCCGATTTATTGTTCTTCGATAGTGGCTTCAGCTTGATGTACGAGATTGCGCAAGTGATCTAATGTCTTGCTGTTTACATCCTGCCATAAACCGCGCTGGTGTGCTTCTAATAATTTCTCGGCAATATCACGCATTGCCCAAGGATTTTTATCTTGGATAAAATTACAGACTAGCGGATCTAGTAAATAGGCTTGTGTAATACCCTCATACATATGGTCTTCCACACATTGGGCTGTGGCATCATAGGCAAATAAATAATCTACCGTCGCCGCCATTTCAAACGCACCTTTGTAACCATGGCGCATCATTCCTGAAATCCATTTGGGGTTAACTACACGGGAACGATACACCCGGGCAATTTCCGCTCTCAGGGTGCGCACTCTGGGTTGAGCCGGATGGGAATTGTCACCAAAATAAGTTTGCGGGTTGTTTCCTTGTAGCGATCGCACGGCTGCTGTTAAACCCCCTTGAAATTGGTAATAATCGTCAGAGTCGAGTAAGTCGTGTTCCCGGTTATCTTGGTTGTGTAAAACAATTTGCATTTTTTGCAGGCGTTGCTCAAAGGCTTGTGCTGCACAAATGCCGAGCAATTCCCCTTGAGTATCGGGGGAACTACCACTAGTGTAAGCGTAGCAACTCCAGTTAATATAAGCACGAGCTAAATCTTGATCATCAGTCCAGTTTTGTGAGGACATCAGCCCTTGGAGACCTGCACCATAAGCACCAGGTTGAGAACCAAACACCCGGTATTGCGATCGCACTCTCGCTGATTCCACAGTTAACCCTTGTTCCATCCACCACTGAGTATCTTGTTCGACTTGTGCCGCCAGGGGGTTAAACTCCGGCGGTTCATTGAGGGCGGCCACCGCGTTCACAGCAGCACCGAATAAGTCAATTAAATTGGGGAAAGCATCCCGGAAAAATCCCGAAATTCTCAAGGTGACATCCACACGGGGACGACCCAAAATGCTCAAAGGTAAAATTTCAAAATCCACCACACGCCGCGCCGCACCGTCCCAAACAGGACGCACACCCAGTAAAGCTAAAGCTTCGGCGATATCATCACCCCCGGTGCGCATAGTTGCAGTACCCCACAAAGATAAACCCAAGGTTTGGGGATATTCGCCGTTTTCTTGGGTGTAGCATTCAATGACATTTTCTGCGGCTTTTCTCCCCACATCCCAGGCGGTTTCTGTGGGAATGGCGCGAATATCCACAGAATAAAAGTTTCTCCCGGTGGGTAAAACCTCTGGCCGTCCCCGTGTGGGTGCGCCTGAGGGTGCGCTGGGGATATACTCACCATTGAGTCCCCGTAGTAAGTTGGTAATTTCGCCGTGGGTTTGTTGTAAGGCGGGGATTAGTTGGGTTTGAATCCAGTTAAGAGGGGGGGATGAGACGGGGGAACCATTCAGGAGTTCTTCTACTAATTGGGCGGCGTGTATTTCCAGAATCTCTACAGCATCGCCGACGGTGCGACAGGTTTGTGGGGTGATGCTGGCTAAAATTTGCTGATCAAGTTCTGATAGGGGAGTGTGAAAATCTCCAGTTAGGGGGTCAAAGTCTAGTCCCCATTCTGTGGCTAGGTGACGGGTGATACCTATGGAGTAGGGGTTAGGGATGCGGGCGATCGCGACTATTAAATCTCGTAGTTGTCGCCCTTGGGGACATTGGCCAAAAATATGTAACCCATCGCGGATTTGTGCTTCTTTGAGTTCACACAGATAACCACCAATAAAGTTTAAAATTACCGATTCAAATTTTAAAATATCCCTTTGATCAGCAATGCCTAATTCTTGGTGGAGATTTTCTTGAATCACTAATTCACATATGCGATCGCGAATTGACGGTAAACGTCCCGGATCTAAACTTTCCGCCTCATAGTATTCATCTACCAAATTTTCTAACTGTTGCAGTGCTCCATAAAGTTCCGCCCTAGTCATGGGGGGAGTGAGGTGGTCTAAAATTACCGCTTGGGCCCGTCGTTTAGCTTGAGAACCCTCACCGGGGTCATTGACAATAAAGGGGTAAAAATGGGGAACTGGGCCAAAAGCCACTTCCGGATAACAATGACTGGATAAGGCCACACTTTTACCGGGTAACCATTCTAAGTTCCCATGTTTGCCCACATGAACCACCGCATCAGCTTGGAAAATTTCCCGCACCCAATAATAAAAGGCTAAATAACCATGAGTTGGTACTAGGTCTGGTGCATGATAGTTTAAACTGGGGTCAATGTCATAACCCCGCGGGGGTTGAATCCCTACAAATATGTTACCCAGTTGGATTCCTGAAATGGGGAAATCATCAGCACATCCCCATCTTTGGGTGATTTCTTGCTGTACAGTTATGGGTAAAGTGGCAAAATATTTTTGATAGTCTTCACGGTCTACACTTTGGAGGACAGGGCGAAAATCTCTACCTTCCGGGTCATTTGTGACTCCACTAGTTAGGCTGTCGATTAATTCATCTCCATTTCTGGGGGCATTCTCTACCACATAACCGGCATTTTGTAAAGCCTTAATTATTTCTATGCAACTGGCGGGGGTGTCCAGTCCCACCCCATTAGCTAATCTGCCGTTGCGATTGGGGTAATTTGCCAAAATCAGGGCAATGCGGCGCTTGTGCGGTGCCTGGGAGCGGAGGTTTACCCAGTTGGCTGCTAGTTGAGCCACAAATTCAATGCGATCGCTGACTGGCTCATAAACCATCACATCTGTTTCTAAGTCAGGGTGGCGCTTTTGGATAGTTTTAAAAGATACAGCCCGAGTAATGATCCGCCCATCTACCTCTGGGAGAGCGACATTCATGGCCATATCCCGGGGGGAAAGTCCTTGTAATTGTGATTCCCACTGCTCCACACCACCACCACTGAGGATAACTTGTAAGACTGGCACATTCAAGTTTTGCCAAAAATCCAGCTGGGGTGCTTCTGCTTCCAAGCGGGCTAGGGAAAAACTGGTAGTATTTAGCAGTACCCCCAGTTCCCTACCTTGACCACTGAATAACTCCCTTAATTCTGCTTGAACATCAGGATCACGCAATGAGGAAACAAACACCGGGACAGGTTGTAAATTACGTTGCGCTAGGGCTGTACACAAGGCATCAATTACTTTAGTATTACCAGATAAATAATGAGCGCGGTAGAACAGAATGCCTACTTTGGCTATTGCTGATTCCCTAGTCTCCATTCCCCAGTTATACAAGCCGACACGGGGGACTGCTAGGGGTGGTGAGGGTTGGAAGGAAGTATGAAGACAGGTATCACAGATAAACTCAAAAGCGTTAACAATATTTTCCACTCCCCCCTCCCGAAAATACTGTAATACTTGATTAACAGCAGTTAAAGGTAAATTAGATTGGGAAATTAATTCTGGGTCTAGACCATCATCACCAGGTATTACAATAAGAGTTGTACCTTGACGTTTGACAATATCTTGCACTACTTCTAAACCATAGGCCCAATAGGAACGTCCTCCTAACAAACGTAAAATAATCACTTGGGCAAATTCTAAAACTTCCTCTGCATAGGAATCTATACTGATTTCTTGCTGTAACTGCAACAGGCTAGCAACCCTGATGGCTGGGAAGTTTGGTGGTAATTGAGTTACCGCTGCTGCTAGGGTTTGAATGTCAGTATCAGCGGCAGTAATAAATACCAAAGGAGCGGGAGATTGTTCAATCAAAACTAACCCTTCTGACTGATTCCATCCCCCCGGTGTGGCGCTGATACGATGCATAATTTTCTATTACTCCCTTAAACTGTTGAATATAACACTGTTTTTGTGGTGTCCATTACCCCCGTTAAATAGTATTAATCAACTCTCAAAGAGATTTTCCTCTGTTCCCCGTGCCAATTCTTACCAGACCCTAAAAATGCTTAGTTCTCCTGATTTGAGTTTTTGTCGAAACTTACCCTTAGTTGTATTTAATCAGCTTGGGGAATTGTTACAGCAGATGGCTCAAGTCATCGGAACTGCTGCACGGGTAGTAACTGATGCAATCTTGGTGACAATTTCTACGCCGGGAGAGTGGCAAAATCGGAGATTTACCGTGGTAGTATCCGATAAATTTAGCGTCCTTTTAGTAGGGAATTTGACTGCTTATCAGCCTGATAACTACACAGTATATAATACTAGTCTGACATTTAATTCCCAGGCGATCGCTTTATTTGTCTCCCAAGTAGGGGAATTATTTGATGGAGATTCCCGCACACACCAAAATCTGGAACGCTATCGAGAGCTAGTTAAACCTAATGATGCTCAGATCCAAACCCAATTTACACTATTATTATTAGAGTATCTGTGTGTACAACCATCTGAAAAAAATACACAAAGTCTCTGCGCCAACTCCCCAGATGTTAATGCTTGTCAGCCTGTAGAAGAGGCTTTAAGAAAACAAATTGCCCAAGAGCGACTGTTAAATCAGGTCACCACCCAGATTCGCAAAAGCCTAGACTTACCTGTAATCATGGCGACCGCCATTAGTATGGTACGGGAGTTTTTAGAACTAGATAGATTAGTAATCTATAAATTTCAGAGTGGTAGAGTCAAGGGTGACAATTTGAATCAGGTAGACCTAGAGGAGGTAACAGGGGGTTGTATTGTCTATGAACAGCGGGCAGAAAGAGCTATTTCATCAGTATTATATTATCGGGAAGATGACTGCTGGCTAGAAAACTCCACCTGTTTGGAAAAGTATCGCCAGGGGTTTACCTTGGTGGTTGATGATGTGGAACAAACTTATGTCCTAGAAGAATGTTTATTGAACTTGCTACGAAAATGCCAAGTTAGGGCTAAGTTAGTAGCACCAATCATATTTGAACAGAATCTCTGGGGTCTACTAATCGCCCATCAATGTCACACCCCACGGGAGTGGAGCGAAAGTGATAAAAATTTACTCACTTCCATAGCCGAACAACTAGCCATTGCGATTCATCAAGCTGAGTTAATGCAATCTTTGCAAACAGCGGCCCACATTCTCACCCTAGAAAAACAAAGTTTAGAACAACGGGTAATTGAGCGGACAACGGCTTTACGGGAAGCTTTAATGGCTGCGGAAGCTGCTAGTCGCCTCAGAAGCGAATTCCTAGCTACCATCAGCCATGAATTACTCACGCCTTTAACTTATGTGATTGGGATGTCTTCTACTTTGTTACGTTGGCCTCTAGGAGAACTGAGTCAACGCCAACGAGATTACCTGCAAACCATCCATGATAGTGGAGAACATTTATTAGAGCTGATTAATGACATCCTGGATATATCGCAAATTGAAGCCGGTAAAACTGTCTTAAATATAACAGAGTTTTCTTTAACCCATACAGCGCAAACATCCCTAGAGTCATTATCAGAAAAGGCTCATAGCAAACAAGTTAGTTTACAGCTAGATTTACAAATCGATCCCCAACGGAATATCTTTACTGCTGATGTTAAACGAGTAGAACAAATTCTCTGGAATTTATTAACCAATGCCATTAAGTTTACCCCCGGGGGTGGTAATGTCATCTTGCGGGTCTGGGTAGAAGATCATACTGCTGTTTTTCAAATTGAAGACACCGGAATTGGTATTCCCGAAGAACAATTACCGGTGATGTTTGAGAAATTTCAACAACTAGATACACCCTATCGCCGGCGCTACGAAGGTACTGGGTTGGGTTTGGCTCTGACTAAACAACTTGTAGAACTCCATCGCGGCCGAATTGAAGTAGAATCTACTGTAGGTGTTGGTTCAATTTTCACAGTATGGATACCAGCCCAGCAACAACGCAATTAATCGGGACTGGGGGAAGAAAAAGATGACAGCAGGGTTACCAAGCAAACGTGTAATAGTAGTTGGTGCTGGTTGGGCGGGTTTGGGTGCTACCTACCAATTGGCAAAACAAGGGTATGATGTTACACTTTTAGAAGCTGGAGCATATCCTGGGGGTTTAGTTGCCGGTTGGAAAACCACCGCTGGGAAATCTGTAGAAGCAGGAATTCACGGCTTTTGGTATCCTTACAGAAATATTTTTGCTCTGATTAATGAGTTAAAAATTAATCCCTTCACTACCTGGACTCGTTCGGCGCAATATTCCCCAGCAGGGTTAGAAGTTGAATCCCCAATTTTTCAAAATTTACCACGGCTCCCGACGCCTTTGGGTACTTTTATTTACACTCAGTTTCAGAGATTACCCTTGGCTGACCGCCTGAGTGCCTTACCTTTACTTTATTCTCTCATAGATTTTGACAATTCCGACCAGGCTTGGCGGCGTTATGATTTTGTCACAGCGCGGGAATTGTTTAAAGATTTTGGCGTTTCAGCTCGACTTTATCAAGAGGCTTTTGAACCCATGTTATTGGTGGGTTTATTTGCTCCCGGTGAACAGTGTTCCGCTGCTGCTACACTGGGAATGCTGTACTTTTTTATCCTCGCCCATCAAGCTGATTTTGATGTGGTTTGGTGTCGGGGAACGGTGGGGGAAAAAATCTTTCGCCCCTGGGTGGAACAAATTACCCAAGCTGGGGGAAAGGTCTTAGCCCAGCATCCTGTAACTGATATAGTTATAGATAGTCAGAATCGCGCCCGCGGTGTGGTGTGCGGTGATCAGGTGTTTGATGCAGATGCTGTGATTTTTGCTGTGGGTGTAACAGGGATGAAAAAAATTGTCGCCCATAGTCCCAGTTTACAAAGCCGCCCTGAATTTCGGAATTTAAATAATTTAGGCGCTATTGACGTTTTAGCTACCCGGTTATGGTTTGACCGTAAGGTTAATGTCCCCCGTGCTTCTAATGCTTGCTTTGGTTTTGATGACACCACGGGATGGACGTTTTTTGATTTAAATGCTTTACATGATGAGTATCAGCAGGAACCGGGAACAGTCATAGAAGCTGATTTTTATCATGCTAATCAGTTTCTGCCCATGAGTGATGCAGATATTGTGAATATAGTCAAGGGGTATTTGACAACTTGTGTCCCCGGATTTGGGGAGGCTAAAGTTGTTGATAGTAGTGTCATTCGCTTACCCAATGCGGTTACCCATTTTGCTCCGGGTAGTTATCGTCATATGTTACCCGCTCAGACGAGTTTTGAGAATGTATTTATGAGTGGTGATTGGATTATCAATCGTCACGGTTCTTGGTCCCAGGAAAAGGCTTATGTTACAGGTTTAGAAGCTGCAAATTTGGTGATTTCTTATTTGGGTCAGGGTCAACCTGCCGAGATTATACCTGTAGAAGAGGACGAACCACACATCAAAATGGCGCGATCGCTTCACAAGACTGTGCGGGGTTGGGGTTGGGGTTGACGGTTGACGGTTGACGGTTGACGGTTGACGGTTGACGGTTGACTGGTCAGAAGCAGGAGCCAGGGGTTTTTCGCCCCTGTCTGATAGCGATAGCGTGGCGTTAGCCATAAGCTCAAGTCGGATAAATCCGACTCGAATAGATTACCCAGTTACCCCCGAATTACTGTAATATTTCTCCCTTGGGGACTCAGGACTATTTCGGTGGTAGTGCGATCGCTGATGGGGGGTAAATTCGGGCGACGGTCAAAATATTACTAACGATTCTGTATCTAAATTTCATTATTCATTAATTATTCAGTTTTTTGGATGATTGACGCTGCATAGCGATCGCTTAGTTATGGTAGTAGGGACAGAGCTACTGAAAAATCAGTATTAATAAGGATTGCATGTGTATTATAAGGAACGTATTGTACGAGATGACTAATGAGAATCTGTAAACTATTTCATCTTCAACAACAGCTTAAAACTGGGTTTTTGCCATAAAATTAACCGGATTTCTGTGGCGAATCTTGCTAATTAAATACTAGCGGAGCGGCGCGTTAGCGCGGGTAAATTCATTGGAGTCCCCGTGAGGCAAGAATCCCCCGGCTTCTAGCCGTGGGGAGTGTCAAATAAATCGTCAGGGACATACAATCTCTCTGCTGCAAGCTTTGACAGATTTGATATCGGAATTTGATAGCGGTATTGAGGTGAATGTTGATAATACTAGTCCGTCTGTATTACGGTTGGAAGAACAAATAACAGAACTCCAATCCCACCTTGCTGCTCAAGGTTTAGGTGTGGAAACTAAGTTACAAGCTATGGCTCAACAGTTAGATAAGTTAGAACGGGTGATTGCCTCTGGGCGGATTAATTCCAAAGGGCGCAGACAAGTATATGCACACCAAGCCCCGCTTGAGTTACAACCCAGAACAAATATCAGTCTGGCTCAAAGACTCGGTATTAGTTCCCAAACTCTGATTAATGAAAGAGAACGCAAAAGCACTAAGGAATTTATTTCCTATACACGTCACCGCGACCCGATGAGCATGGGATGGCAATTTTCTCCTGAAGATGGTCTTTATTATCCCCTGAGTTGATACTCAGCGGTTAGTCTGGGGATTGTACAATTTGCCCAAACCCGCTATACTTGTACAGTAAACAGTACAGGTTCTCCCCAAATGAAAATTATCTCTTTTAGCGAGGCCAGAAATAGTCTAAAAACGGTCTTAGACCAGGTGACAGAAGATGCCGACTATACAATTATCACCAGACGGGATGCTGATGATGCGGTGGTGATGTCCCTGGAGTTTTTTAATAGTCTCATGGAGACTGTGTATTTATTGAAGTCTCCGGCAAATGCAGCCCATTTAGAACGTTCCATTACTCAATTTAAGCAGGGGAAAGTGGTGCAGCGAGATTTGTTAAATGAGTAGAATGTTAGCTTGGACTGATGAGGCTTGGGGTAATTATCTTTACTGGCAAGGGCAAGATAAAAAGACTCTCATAAGAATCAATAAGTTGATTGAGGACACGATGCGGATGCCTTTTGAGGGTATCGGTAAGCCAGAGCCTCTCAAGGAAAATTTAGCCGGATTTTGGTCACGGCGGATTGATGATACAAATCGTTTAGTTTATGCTGTTGATGATGTTTATATAACTATTATTTCTTGCCGATATCATTATTAATTTAGCAATAAATTAAGTCATTTTTATCATGATTATGATTTTTAAACATAGGTGTATATTTTAAAGATGCTTGATTATGATTCCTGAAGGTTGGAAAGTTGTAAATACAGCACTTTGCGCGACTAACTGGTACAGTAGCAGCAGTGAGAAAAATAGTTTTGGAGTTGCTGGCTTGAGCATAAAAGGACTCCTAGTGACAAGAGTTGTACTAGTGCCAAAATATTTTTCAGTGAAAACTTACTGATAAATGCTTTGAGTTGCCACCAGAGATGTTCTATGGGGTTAAATTCAGGTGAATACGGTGATAAATAAACTATCCTTGCGCCTACAGACTCGATCATTTCAATAATTCCCTTCATCTTAAAGCGCTGCTGTAAGCAGATCGGATAACACATACTCAAATACTCAGATACCTAAATACTTGATATTCCCTAAATCTGGTACATTAGTAGAATCAGGGGTAAAGACAAGATGCGCGTAAAATTTATCGCGACGTAAAGTTTTGTAAAGAAATCCAATTGAAAGCATTAATTTTAGTATCGTCAGTACTGTTGTAATGCACCAGTCAACTATTGCCGAAGTTCAATCAAAAAAGCTGAAATAGTGACTCTAACATTTTGAACCTCGGCCACTTGCTGTATAAGGGTTTCGGGAGTTTTGTTAGTATGCTAAAGTCCATTTAGCCGTTAGGTTTATTGAACCATGGCTAACGCCACGCTATCGCTATCGGAAACAGCCTCTAGACTTCTTACAGGGTTTAAAATGTAAGGGTTTCCACTCGCTGGGGACAGTAATTGAATGGAAACATTTTAGCTTAGATTGTAGCTTGGGTGGGTTACGCGATCGCTTCACAAGACTGTGCGGGGTTGGGGTTGGGGTTGACGGTTGACTGCTGACTGCTGACTGGTCAAAAGCAGGAGCCAGGGGTTAAAAACCCCTGTCTCAAAGCTAAAGTCGGATAAATCCGACTGGAATAGATTACCCAGCTACCCCGGAATTTAGGTTTTTGCCATAAAATTAACCGGATTTCTGTGGCGAATCTTGCTAATTAAATACTAGTGGGAGTATTAACAGTTTTTATTCCCTAGTTATCGTTCCATCATCCTGATATTGAACGAGATTCTTGACGTCACGGTAGTCGCCCTGTCTAAGAACAAAGATATTTAAGCTATTGGTGTCACTCTACCCGAACTTCACTCTGCTATCGATATCCTTTGATATCTAGTTGATTTGATGTTTGTCTTCATAGTTTCGTCAGTGTAACTGTCTATTTAACCTTGTCTTGAGAAGTAATTTCTATGTCACAATCACCGACGATTAGTATCACCAGTCAGGCAGTAGATGCCTTTCCCAGTGGAAATAGTAACTATGGATTTCGGGTTCGTTACACCTTCACCTTCAGTGAACCTGTCACCGGCTTCACCGCTGAAGATATCACGGTTACCAATGGTACTAAGGGAGCATTTACAACAGTCAGCCCCACGAAATACCAATTGTTAGTAACCACTAATGTACTTGACCGTGATGCCCCTGGTGAAACAGGGTTAGAAGTTTCTGTGCGAGCAGGAGCCGCCTTTAATGTTAATGGAAATCCCAACAGTCCGGCTTCATTGATAGCACCATTAGCCCCGGTAATTAACTTGGTAGCGGCAGATGACAAAGTTAACAGACAAGAAAGGCTTGATGGTTTTAATATCACTGGTACTGGTACACCAGGGGCAGAAATTATGCTCCGGTTCGACAGTGAGCCTAATAGTAAGAGACCCGGGAAACAAGCTACTGTAGGGTCTGATGGCACATGGTCAATTCCTATTACCGCTGATGATGTTCAAGGTTTTGACCCTGGTGAAGAAGGCATCTTTGTCTATCAAAACTTGAATAGAAATGTTAGCCCTCAGAGAAGTAGATTTATCGAGGTTGATACTCTTGCTATCGACAATATAGGCGCTAATATA
This sequence comes from Anabaenopsis elenkinii CCIBt3563, assembly GCF_015245355.1. Classification (GTDB taxonomy): domain Bacteria; phylum Cyanobacteriota; class Cyanobacteriia; order Cyanobacteriales; family Nostocaceae; genus Anabaenopsis; species Anabaenopsis elenkinii. The sequence goes on from NZ_CP063311.1 coordinate 500,902, forward strand.
GGCGGTGCTACTGGTCTACAAAGTCCACAAAGTCCACAAAGTCCACAAAGTAGTGTAACTATCATCGATATCACCGACCCCAACACCGGAACACCTCTACAGGAAACCTTTGATACTGTCTTTAGATTCTCTGTAACGGGTTCAACCCCATCATCTCAGGATCTGCAGATTGTCTTTGGGGACGGTAGAACTCAAAGTATTCTCACTACTCCCGGTAGTGCTTCAGGTCTACCTTTTTTTGGTAGGGAGTCTATCCTTGACGACCTACAGTCATTCCCAATCAGGGTTTCCCCTGAAAATGGTAATATGATGAGGTTCCAATTGCGAGATTTAGCCAATGGCACTATTACCCCCTTAACCATTAGTGGTGTTACAGGGAATAATTTTACTCTGACTGGTGGTAACTTGAAGATTGTTGCTAGTAGTCTGGGCAGTGCGGATAGTATAGAAATCTTAACCAAGAAAATTGAAGTCAATGGTGAGCAACTGGAAGCTATTAACCTGGGTAACCTCGACACTTCTAGAGTGACTGGGGACAGAATCACTGTGAAGGTGGATACTACCCTGTACCGGGAAGCTGCTTTTGATAATCTAGTGGGCTTCTACTTGGCAGACAAAACTACAGGGGCAGTGGTTGACAGGCTAACTGGTGACAGTATAGCTGGACTAGGCGATCGCAATGCATATCTGAGTGCGGTGCGTAACAATGCGGTGCTGACTCGCAGCGTTACCAATAACCAAATTATAGACTTAAGCAGCACCTTTCAAGTCAATTCTAGTCTTGACTTGTCAGACTATGTCCTGCTACCATTCTTAGTCGCGAATGGTGACCTCAACTCAGTGAGACCTGACTTTAGTAACCTATTTGTCGCCGGTAATAGCAACCAGATCCGCTTGTTGGGTAACAATGTCTTCGGCTTTGAGGACATATCCGGCGGCGGTGACTTCGACTTTGATGATGTAGTCGTCCAGTTTCGAGGACTAAGCGTGGTATAAACTCGCAATTCGTGAGGGAAGGTCTACGCATACCTGTTTTGAGGTAAACGTAAACATAGTACTCATGGGGATGTAGAAACCCATCTGACTACGTTGAAAATGGGGTAGTTCATTTAAATCTTGAGAGGCGATCGCAATATCCCCAACTGAGATTAAAGTCTAAAGATTTGAGTAGGGAAAAATGCCCAACAAACATTTAGTATTAATTGGTGGTGGACATAGCCATGCCATCGTGTTGAAAAACTTTGCCCACCATCCTTTACCAGGAGTTGATTTAACATTAATTACCCCAGATATCAATACACCTTACTCCGGTATGTTACCCGGTCATATTGCCGGTTTTTATACCTACAAACAGTGTCACATCAACTTACAAAAATTAACTAACTTTGCTGATGCACAGTTATATATTGATAGAGCGGTGGGACTAGACTTGAAAAACCGTAGGGTGATTTGTGCTACAAGTCCACCAGTAAACTTTGATATCCTATCTATTGACATTGGCAGCACCCCATCTACAATATCTGTACCAGGTGCTGCAGAATATGCTATTGCTGCTAAACCAGTACCAAAATTGTTAGAACATTGGTATGGACTATTAGAACATGTAGCTAAAAACCCTGAGCAACCCGTAAGTATAGCTGTTGTCGGTGGTGGTGCGGGGGGTGTGGAGTTAGTACTATCCATGCAAACTCATTTACAGAGAATTAGCTCACAAAATCAGGGTTTGACAATTCATTTATTCGGGCGTCAGGAGCAACTGTTACCCAATTATCCCCAATCAGTGCAAGGTCAATTGCAGCAGATTCTAACTCAACGGGGGATAAATTTACATCTAGGGGAACCCGTGGCGGAAATTGCACCCCAACACAGCCGCGGGGAAACACCGGCAATGTTCCAGGTAAAATGTGGATCTGGGTTATTGGTAGAGTCCCAAAAAGTATTTTGGGTAACCCAAGCATCCGCACCCCCATGGATAAAAACCACAGGACTAGGTACAGATGAGCAAGGATTTATTTTAGTAGGAGATACTTTACAAAGTCAAACTCACCCAGAGGTATTTGCCGCGGGGGATATTGCGACGATGGTAAATCATCCTTGTCCTAAAGCTGGAGTATTTGCGGTACGCCAGGGTAAACCATTGTTTGAGAATTTACAAAGAATATTATCAGGTAAATCTTTGAAACTCTATAGACCACAGCCAGAATATTTAAGTTTAATTGGGACTGGGGACAAACGAGCGATCGCCACTAGAGGCGCTTTGACTTCATCCCCCCACCGGGTTTTCTGGTGTGGGAAAGACTGGATTGACCGCCGCTTCATGGTACAATTCACGGGCTAGGTGATCTAGGAAACTGGCGATGAAATGGTTTTATGAATCAAATAGTTTGGATTGCCAGACACGCTAACCGTCTGGATTTCGTTCACCCTGACTGGTTTCTCACAGCAGTCAGACGTTATGACCCGCCTTTGTCTGAAGATGGGATAGTGCAAACTGTGCAGTTAGCTCAACGTCTGCAAACAGAAACCATTACTCATATTTTTGCTTCCCCATTTCTGCGCACTGTACAAACAGCCAACGCCGTGGCAGAAGTTTTAAATTTAAGGATTAAACTAGAAACAGGTTTGAGTGAGTGGTTAAATCCCCACTGGATGACCGAAGCACCGGAAATACACTCAATTTCTGAGTTGAGGGACATATTTCCCAGAATAGATTCTGATTATACACCACTTGTCAGGGCGGAATATCCAGAAACCGAGGTACAAGTACAAGAGCGTTCTGGAAAAACTGCCCAATTGTTGGCTAGTGAATGCTATCCTGAAAATATCTTGCTGGTAGGACATGGTGCATCTGTACAAGGTGCGGCAATGGGGTTAGTCGGGGACATTGCTAAAACAGAAGTCACGGCTTCTTTATGTTCCTTAGTAAAAATCGTGCGCCAAGGGCCAGAATGGTTGCTAGAACTAAAAGGAGATACTTCCCATTTAACTGATTTAGAGGAAGTGGTTCGATTTGCTTAAATCCTGAATGAGGATTTTTGACAGCACAGACAAATTAATTAATTCCCATCCTCAATTCTATGACTTTGTTACTAGCAGGAGACATTGGCGGCACTAAAACTATTTTGCGGTTGGTGGACGCTGGAGATTTACATACCATTGCACAGGAAACTTACCCTAGTGGAGATTTTCCCGACTTAGTCCCCTTAGTCCAGCAGTTCCTCCTTGAGCTTCATACCCCCACACCCCAAAAAGCTTGTTTTGCGATCGCCGGTCCAGTGGTAGATAATACAGCCAAGCTGACTAATTTAACTTGGTTTCTCCATACTGACCGGTTAAAACAAGAATTAGGCATTGAATCTATGTGCTTAATTAACGATTTTGCCGCCGTGGGTTACGGTATTTTTGGATTAAGTAAACAAGACCTGCTGACTGTGCAAGTTGGGAAACACAAACAAGAAGCACCCATTGCCATTATTGGGGCGGGTACTGGTTTGGGACAAGGGTTTATGATTAAACAGGGGAACTATTATCAGGTGTTTCCCTCCGAAGGTGGACACGGGGATTTTGCCCCCCGCAATGAGCTAGAATTTCAGCTGTTGAAATATCTACTCGATAAACATGATATTCAACGGGTGTCTGTAGAAAGGGTAGTTTCAGGACAGGGTATAGTGGCAATTTACCAATTTTTACGCGATCGCCAAGTATACAGCGAATCACCAGAAATTGCCGAAATTGTCAGAACCTGGGAAAAAGAAGCCGGACAGATGGAAAAAAGCGTTGACCCGGGGGCGGCCATCGGCGGCGCAGCAGTCCAAGGGAGCGATCGCCTGTCAGTGGAAACCCTAAAATTATTTGTGGATATTTACGGCGCTGAAGCGGGTAATCTGGCCCTAAAATTACTCCCCTATGGTGGTTTATATATTGCAGGTGGAATCGCCCCCAAAATTCTCCCCCTCCTGAAAAACGGCAATTTTCTGTTAAACTTCAGCCAAAAAGGGCGGATGCGTTCCATCCTGGAAGATATACCCGTGCATATTATTCTTAACCAAGAAGTAGGGCTAATTGGTGCGGCTTTACGTGCAGCTAGATTGTAAAAAACTGGTAAATTACGGATAACCCACCAATTAGCGCTGATAAATTTACCAAGCATGATTAAACGTCGCCAAATTCTCAACACAGCTGCGATCGCCGCAGGAACTGCGGTAACATTAGCTGCATGTGGTCGTACCCAAAGCGCCGCCAACATCCAAACCAGCCAGCCCAATATTCGGTGGCGCATGGCCACCAGCTGGACGAAATCTCTAATCATATTTAGCGGTGCAGATGTAATTTCCAAGCGAGTTAAAGAAATGACCAACGGGCGTTTTACCATTACACCCTTTGCTGCAGGGGAGGTAGTACCGGGGTTACAAGTCATGGACGCAGTGCAAGCCGGAACAGTAGAGTGTGGACATACAGCCAGTTATTATTATACCGGCAAGAACCCAGCCTTAGCCTTTGGTACCACCGTACCCTTCGGCCTCAACGCCCAACAACAGAACTCCTGGCTGTATCATGGGGGGGGACTGGAAACCATACAAAAAATTTATAGCGACTTCAACATTATCAACTTTCCCGCCGGTAACAGCGGGACCCAAATGGGGGGATGGTTTAAACGACAAATTAACACCGTGGCCGACCTCCAAGGGTTAAAAATGCGTATTCCCGGAATTGGTGGTCAAATCATGTCTCGTATGGGTGTCAACGTACAAGTATTACCAGCGGGGGAAATTTTCTTAGCACTGGATCGGGGCGCCATTGATGCAGCTGAGTGGGTCGGTCCTTACGATGATGAGAAACTGGGTTTACACAAAGCCGCCCAATTTTACTATTATCCCGGTTGGTCGGAACCAGGACCGACATTAGATATCCTCATCAACCGTAGTGCTTGGAACCAATTACCCCCAGAATACCAAGCCATCCTCAAAACAGCAGCCTATGAAGCCAACATGAATATGCTCTGTGAGTATGACGCTTTAAATAGTCAAGCATTAGCCAGACTCACCGCTGGGGGGACTAAATTAGTTCCCTTCAGTCGAGAAATTATGCAAGCATCTCAAACAGCCTCCTTTGAGTTCCTAGAAGAAAATGCTAGTCAGGACACCACCTTTAAAGAAGTTTACCAACAGTGGAAAGCTTTCCGTCAGCAAGTTTTTGACTGGAACCGTGTCAATGAATTGAGTTATGCTAATTTCTCAATGAGTTGAGAAATTAGCTATCACCTTCCTCACATCGCTAAATTCGGTAAAAAACTGACAATCCCTGGGAAGGTAATAATTAACAATAAAACCAGGATTTGCAGCAAAATAAACGGGATAGCGCCGCGATAAATATCAGATGTGGTGACTTCTGGGGGGGCGACACCACGCAGATAAAACAATGCAAAACCAAAGGGCGGTGTGAGAAAGGAAGTTTGCAGATTTGCGCCCAAAATCACACCGTACCAAATCAAATCAATACCCAACTGTTGAGCTACCGGGACAAATAGGGGGACAACAATAAAAGCAATCTCGAAAAAGTCGATAAAAAAGCCGAGAATAAATACTGTTACCATGCTCACAGTCAAAAAGCCTATAGTCCCCCCAGGAAGATTAGCCAGGACATCAAACATAAATTGATCTCCATTCAATCCCCGGAACACTAAACTAAAGGCAGTGGAACCCAATAAAATAAAAATCACCATAGTGGTAATTTTTAAAGTAGCATCGCACACCTGACCCACAGCGGCTAAAGTCAGTTCACCATTAGCAGCAGCCAAAACTATGGCTCCTAGACAACCTACAGCGCCCGCTTCTGTAGGGGTCGCAACCCCAAAAAAGATACTACCCAATACCAGGAAAATCAGAATCAAAGGCGGTAACATGACCTGAAATATCCTTTTTCCCAAAGCCTTACCGCCAATTTCTCGCACCTCCGCCGGTAAAGCTGGCGCTAACTCAGGCTTGAGAAATGCCACAATCAGCACATGGGCTGCAAAAGCAGCGGACATCATTAAGCCGGGAATCAATGAACCGATAAATAAATCACCAACGGAAACCCCCAACTGGTCACCCAGCACCACCAACACCACACTAGGGGGGATAATTTGCCCCAGAGTACCCGAAGCTGCAATTACACCTGTGGCTAGTTCCTTATTATACCCATAACGCAGCATAATGGGCAGGGAAATTAAACCCATAGCCACCACCGTAGCAGCCACCACACCTGTAGTTGCTGCTAAGAGCGCCCCCACCAACACCACCGCTAAAGCCAGTCCCCCCCGTAAGCGTCCTAGGATAATCCCCATGGTTTCTAACAGGTTCTCGGCTATGCCAGACTTTTCCAGCATTGACCCCATAAAGATAAAATAGGGGATGGCTAACAGGGTATAATTAGCCATAATGCCAAAAATCCGCTGGGGCATGGCGGTGAAAAAAATCGGGTCAAATACACCCAGGGCAATTCCCAGTATACCAAATATAATTGATACCCCACCCAGGGAAAAAGCTACGGGATATCCCAGGGATAGCAGCACCAAAGCCCCCGCAAACATACCCGGCCCTAGCCATTCATAATCCAGTGTCATCATCTTCCTCCGGGGGTATGGTTGACGCCACGCCGTCGAGTCTACCTTGCCAAATAGCCCAATTTTTAATTGCCTGAGAAATTCCCTGCATAATTAACAACACAAAGCAGACAATAATCATAGTTTTAATGGGGTAGCGGGGTAAACCATCAGGGTCTGGGGATGTTTCCCAAATTTGCCAGGAATCCACAATACTACCCCAGGAGAAAAATATCACCATTAGAGAAAATGGTATTAAAAATAATATACTTCCTAGTAAATCTACTAATGCTCGCCGCCGGGGTGACCAATTGTTGTAAAACACATCTACCCGTACGTGTTCATTATGTTTTAAGGCGTAACCAGCACCCCACAAGAAAAGTAAGGCGAAAATATACCATTGGGCTTCTATGTAAGCATTAGAAGTTAGATTAATCCCCACAAACCGCCCTAAGTATCTCCCTGAAACATTCCATACTCCAAGTATGACCATGACCAGCACCAGCCAACTGGTTAATTGGCCAATTTTTTCAGTACAAATGTCAATGATTCTGGCGATTTTTAAGAGTTTTTCCAAGAATTATTTCACCCTCTTAACATAATTTTTGAGGTTGTGTTAACAGTTAACATACCATGGTTATAGTCCCTTTGCAGGACTTGAGTAACTTTTCTAGCATCCTTGGGAAGTGGAAACGCCAACAGAACCACCGGGGGAATCAGGTGGGGGTAAATTGTGACTATCAACCCTTAATTTCTCGATTTTTTTAATTAGTTTAAATCAGGTAGTATAAAAATGAACTTCTTTGATAAATTACAGGCTAGTATATTACAGAATCAGAGCTTACTGTTTGTCAGCCTTGATCCCAATCCAGAACTCCTCCCAGCACATTACACATCTGAGGATATCATTGCTAACTTACACAATTGGCTAGAATTTATTATCCGGGAAACTAGTGATTATGTCTGTGCTTATAAGCCGACTTTCGGACTTTATCAAGCTTTGGGTATTCCCGGTTTAGAACTGCTAGAAAACACTTTAGCAATTATCCCTAGTCATATCCCGGTAATCTTGGATGCCAAACATAGCGATTTAAATAGTAGCACTGTGTTTGCTCATCGGGTCTTTACACAATTGAATGTAGATGCTGTTACCCTCAGTCCTTATACAGGTCAAGACCATGTCGCACCGTTTTTAGTTTACCTTGATAAAGCCGTCTTTATTTTATGTTCTACTTCTAATCCGGGAGCAGAAGCTTTACAAAAATATCCCTCAGAAGAATCACCTCTGTATTTACAGGTAGTCAAGGAGTCCAGGAATTGGGGAACTCCAGAACAATTAGGTTTGGAGGTGGGGACAACAAATACTGAAGTTTTAGCTCGCATTCGCTCCACAGCGCCAGAACGGGTCATTATGGCCCGCAGTATTTGGTCGCAGGGAAGTAATATCAAGGAAATTTTAGCAGCTGGGTTAAATAAAAACGGCGATGGGTTATTGATTCCTGTTCCCCAAGATATCTTAAGTCAACCCCAATTAGCTGCTCAGATCCAGTCTTTACGTGCAGAAATTAATCAAGCTAAAACTGATATTGTCGGTAATGCTTCTACCTGTGCTTTATGGTTACCTGATGTTTCCGTTGTCAGTCTCCACCCCCAACAAGACTTGATTTTACAACTTTATGATGTCGGCTGTATTATGTTTGGCAGCTTTGTACAAGCATCTGGAGCTACTTTTCCCTATTACATTGATTTACGGAAAATTATTTCCAATCCTCAGATTTTTAATCAGGTTCTCACTGCTTATGCGGAAATTTTAAATCATCTTCAGTTCGATAGGTTAGCAGGTATTCCTTACGGTTCTTTACCCACTGCTACGGGTTTATCTTTGCGTTTGCATTGTCCGCTAATTTTCCCCCGCAAGGAGGTCAAAGCACACGGAACCCGCAGGTTAATTGAGGGTAATTTTCATCCGGGGGAAACTGTGGCGGTGGTTGATGATATTCTGATCACTGGTAAAAGTGTGATGGAAGGTGCGCAGAAGTTAAAATCAGAAGGCTTGAATGTTCAGGATATTGTCGTCTTAATTGACCATGAACAAGGTGTAAAAGCTCGATTACTCGATCATGGTTATCAAGCTCATTCTGTGTTTACACTTTCGGAAATTACAGAAACACTGTATCAGTGTGGCAGAATTAATCAGGAGCAATTTTTAGCTTTTTATGAAAGTACCGGTTAGCACTAGGTTATTAATCATGAATCCAAAGAGAAATTATACGAAATATGCCGAAAACCCTTGAGAAACAGGTGCGTAGCACCGTATTTCGTATTTTAGGCAAGGGATGAAGGCTGGTTATGGCGTTTACGCCATAACAACATTACCCAGTTGAACCTATCCTTTTTGTTTTGCTATATATTCAATCACATTGGCTGTGGATATATTTTCTGCTGTTGAAACAAAATAACTAGGAGTCCATAAAGTTGGAAGTTTTAGCAACTCATGAAATTCTTGTCTTAGATGATGACTAGCTCTTGCTTTAATTCTGCTCATTATTTGAGAAGGATTGTCTGTTGGTTTCGCATTTAAGAAAAGATGCACATAATCTGGCATAATCTCTAATGCGATGATACGCCATCGATTTTCATTGCAAACGTCACATATAATTTCTTGAAGTCTATCTGCTACTCCATTGACTAAAACTTTTTTCCTTCTTTTTGGAATAAAGACAAAATGATAATTAAGCAAAGAGACGGCATTACCTTCATGCCTATATTCTTCGCAAGAAAAATGTCCCATATTATTTTAATACCTCTTGACTAATAATTTAGTTTATCTCGTATAATAAACATATGCAATAAACAAACAGGAGGTGATAACTGTTGCAAACTCTTGAGTATAAAATAAAAGCGTCTATTAATCAGTACAAAGCTATTGAGGAAGCGATTCGTACAACTCAGTTTGTACGCAATAAAAGCATTAGGTATTGGATGGACTCCCCCCAAGACGCCAAAATAAATAGATTTAGTTTAAATAAGTACTCAACAGAGTTACGCAACAAATATCAGTTTGTGTCCGACCTTAATTCAATGGCTGTTCAGTCAGCGTCTGAGAGGGCATGGATATCAATACAAAGATTTTATGACAATTGTAAAAAATCATCAAAAGGGAAAAAGGGGTATCCTAAGTTCCAAAAGGATAATAGATCCGTAGAATACAAAACCTCTGGGTGGAAGCTACACCCATCCAAAAGAAAAATTACTTTTACCGATAAAAAAGGCATTGGTGATTTAAAACTTCTTGGTAAATGGGATATTCATCTGTATCCTTTAAAGTCAATCAAAAGGGTGCGGATAGTTAGGCGAGCCGATTTAGCTAAATCAATATCCGATGTTGGTTGGTATTTATTTAGGCAATGGATTGAGTATTTTGCGAGTAAATTTGGTCGAATAGCTATTGCAGTGGCTCCACAATATACAAGTCAAAAATGTAGCAATTGTGGTCGCATTGTTAAAAAGTCTCTATCAACTCGTACACATGTATGTGTCTGTGGTTGTGAGTTGCATAGAGATACAAATGCTGCAATCAATATTTTAAATCTTGCAAAACAAGCTAGGGCTGGGCAAGCCCGAAGTAACGCTACAGGAGACGCTACCTCTACTTTGGTAGCCGAAAGGCTATCTCAGCAAGTAGCATCAATGAATGTAGAATCCCCTCGCCTTTAGGCAGGGCAGTGTCAAGCAAGCATAATTTCTCTGGGGTCTGGACAAGTGATCATGAATCAACGAAACTTGATGTATTAGTCAGCTGGGAGTGTTGGGGGTGGTTTATCTACCAGAACCCCGCTCTAAGAATTGAGGACTAGCAGCAGAGGGAGAATTGCACCGATTATATGGCTTACGCCGCGCGATCGCTATCAGCATCATTGATATAAGTTCTTCTAAGGTGGTTACCTGGAAATTTACATCACTGGCGCCCGGTGCGATTCATCCCTAGGTGTGAATCTGTCTGCCAAAATGCCGAATTTATCAGTAATTGTTTTGACACTCCTGTAGTCCCTAGGCCACTACACCCCCATAGTGAGAAACTAGGGGGACTGTGCACGTTTTTTGGTAGAATTATTCCTTGAAATACAGGAGGGCTAAACAGATGACTCGTGTCATCATTGTGCGTCATGGACAAAGCAGCTATAACATCGAGCGCCGCATCCAGGGACGCACTGACGTTTCAAGGTTAACAGAAAAAGGTTGTGCAGATGCGAGTAAGGTAGGAAAAGCCCTCAGTAATATTGCATTTAATGCTATTTATACCAGTCCTCTCCAGCGGGCTAAGAAAACAGCTGAGATTATATATAGTGAGTTAGCAACTGATTCTACAAAGTCTGTGACTCCCCTGGTTGCTGATAAACTGATGGAAATTGATTTGCCTTTATGGGCAGAAATGCTCAGTGCTGATGTTAAAGAAAAGTTTCCTGAAGATTACCGCACCTGGAAACAGCGCCCCCATGAATTGCGGATGTTACTCGAGGATGGAACCACAGAACATTTCCCCGTCCTAGCTATCTATGAACAAGCGCGGTCATTTTGGGAGGAAATTCTCCAGGCTCATCAAGGGGAAACTATCCTCATAGTCGCCCATAATGGGATTAATCGCGCTTTGATTAGTACGGCTTTGGGAATTCCCCCCAGTCGTTACCATAGCTTACAGCAATCTAACTGTTGTATTAGTGTCCTCAATTTCGCCGGTGGTTTAGGGGAACCAGTGCAGTTAGAATCTCTCAATCAGACCCAACACTTGGGGGAAACTTTACCCTCTTTGCGACCGGGTCATCAGGGAGTGCGACTGTTGTTAGTCCGTCATGGAGAAACGGAATGGAATCGCCAAACTAGATTCCAAGGACAAATAGATGTCCCCCTCAATGATAATGGTCAACAACAAGGGCGCAAAGCTGGGGAATTTCTCAAAGATGTGGTGATTGATTTTGCTGTTAGTAGTTCTATGCTCCGCCCCAAGGAAACCGCAGAACTGATATTGAGTCACCATCCTAGGGTCAACTTGGAGTTACAAGATGGTTTGAGAGAAATTAGTCACGGACTGTGGGAAGGTAAATTAGAAACAGAGATAGAACAGGAATTCCCCGGAGAATTGCAGCGCTGGCGACTCGTACCCGCCCAGGTACAAATGCCAAAAGGTGAAAACCTAGAGCAAGTTTGGCAGCGGAGTGTGGCAGCTTGGCAACAAATTATACAAAATGCTCTGGAGAAACAACTCCAAACAGGTTTGGTAGTAGCCCACGACGCAACTAATAAAACTTTGCTGTGCCACATTCTGGGTTTATCCGCTGATAACTTCTGGAATTTCCGCCAAGGTAATGGGGCTGTCAGTGTAATTGACTACCCATCTGGGTTGAATGGGTTACCGGTGCTACAAGCAATGAATATTACCGCTCACTTAGGTGGAGGGGTGCTAGATAAAACTGCGGCGGGAGCTTTGTAAAAGCCAGTCCTGTATTTATAGCTATACATGAAGCCACAGATACACATCAAGCAACAACACAAACTTATCTGTGTTCCTCTGTGGTCATCTGCAAATAAAAATTTTAAAAATTTAATTCTATGACCGAACTGTTAAAAAAAGTTAGGGTAATTAATCCTCAATTTCAAACTGACACCATAGCTGATGTACTCATCGCTAATGATCATATTGCAGCGATCGCCCCGGATATTTCCCAGGTCAGTGCTGATACTACTATCTTAGATGGTCAGGGATTAATTCTGGGTACAGGATTAGTAGATTTGTATAGTCACTCAGGTCAACCGGGATTTGAACAGCGAGAAACCCTGTCATCAATGTTACAAGCTGCCGCGGCGGGAGGGTTTACCAGAATTACCATTCTACCAGATACATCTCCAGTGATTGACCATCCCGCTATGGTCCGACAGTTCCAGCAAACCCCACCCCCTCACCCCCTCCCCTTGCAAAAGGAAGGGGAGTTAAAATTATACCCTCAAGTTGAAATTTGGGGCGCTATGAGCCTAGATTTAGCTGGGAAGCAATTGACAGAATTAGCAGATTTAGCAGCAGCGGGGGTCGCGGGTTTTACAGATGGTCAACCGTGGGATAACTTAGGCTTTGTGCGCCGGGTGTTGGAATATCTCCAACCTTTGGGTAAGTTAGCCGCCTTCTCCCCGGGCGATCGCCTCTTATCTAGTCATGGAGTCATCCGCGAAGGTGTCACCGCTCTGAGTTTAGGTTTACCCCCTGTACCAGCTAGCGCCGAAACTAGCGCCCTGGCTGCTTTGTTAGAGTTAGTCGCCGCTACAGCTACCCCTGTACATATTATGCGGGTTTCTACCGCCCGCAGTGTGGAACTGGTGGCCTCAGCTAAGGAGGGGGGTTTACCCATCACCGCCAGCACTACTTGGATGCACTTGTTACTTGACACCAGCGCGATAATCAGTTATAATTCAAGTCTGAAATTAGAACCTCCCCTAGGTAACCCCAAGGATGTGGAGGCTTTACAAGCAGGGGTGAAAACAGGTGTGATAGATGCGATCGCCATAGACCATGCACCTTACACCTATGAGGAAAAAATGCAAGCCTTCGCCTCTTCACCCCCAGGGGCTATCGGTTATGAGTTAGCATTACCCCTACTCTGGCAAAATTTAGTCGAAACTAAGAAGCTTACAGCTTTAGAATTATGGGGTGCTCTGAGTACTCACCCAGCAAAATGTTTACAACAGCAACCCAGTACAATTACCCCCGGCGCAAAAGCTGAACTGATCTTATTTGACCCACGGAAAACCTGGAAGGTGGAACCCCAGAACCTCTATACACTTTCTAGTAATACACCTTGGCTTGGTCAACAACTCCAAGGACGAGTTGTAAAAACTTGGAATCCCTAATAGGGATTATGGGTAAACTTCACCCACAGCGTGCGATCGCCTTTTCCATCCCTGATAGGGATTATGGGTGATTGTCAGGGGGTTTAGGGCGATCGCAATTCTCATTATTTATCTTTCCATCCCTGATAGGGATTATAGGTAATTGTGATACTCAGGTTTATAATCACAACGGTATTCATGATTGAAAGTTTCAATCCCTGATAGGGATTATAGGTAATTGTGACAAGCTGAATGCAATCGGCGATCAACCTAGTGCCATACTCGTTTCAATCCCTGATAGGGATTATAGGTAATTGTGACCCAAACAGGTGCAACTTTCACCTTTGATGAGTAACCGTTTCAATCCCTGATAGGGATTATAGGTAATTGTGACAATTAGACTTCTGGCTACAGGATGACCCCAGTGTGTTTCAATCCCTGATAGGGATTATAGGTAATTGTGACAACAGGCGTTAATCCCAGCATCGCCTACCATTTTTGTTTCAATCCCTGATAGGGATTATAGGTAATTGTGACCCATAAATGGCTGGCGCTCCTAGGAGGAATTGTTTCAATCCCTGATAGGGATTATAGGTAATTGTGACCATACACGCTGTAAGAGGTTTAAGTGCATTGCAAAAAAGAGTTTCAATCCCTGATAGGGATTATAGGTAATTGTGACCGCCACCCTGGGAAACATTGATATATTTGGTTTTCAAGGTTCTGTTCCGTCAACCTAGAGACAATATAACCTTTCGGACATCCTGCTGTCAACAGTAGCATCAAAAAAAATCCCTCAAACCCTTATCTGGTCAAACTTGCCGAGAATGCGTCAACCTCAAAACGAGTAAAAACACTCGAAACCTAGAGTATACAAAGGTTCTGAGCCTGGAAATTCTCGATTTAATTTTAACACCTAGTGGTTGACGCACAACAGCAGCCAAAGAAGGTTTGGTTACTCTTGCTCAAAATTGTAACTTTTAAATTTGAGAGTCCGGCAATTTTCAGTAACTGTGCGAATTATATAATCTGGGACACCATCGGGTAATTGGACTTGAATATCTAGAGTGACCGTGACATCAGCACCCACTAAACCCCCCATATGTTGCAGAACCTCATTAGTTATCTGTTCCGCATCCCTAATCACCCGCTGGGGGTCTAAATTGACCGAGCCGTAAAAACGCCGCAGTTGTGGAGCAGGTGGGGAAGGGGTGTATTCTGTTCCCCGTTCCTGAACCGATAGAGTGGGGGAGTTGATGTTAATATTGGTTGGATTGGGGGTGACTGGGGTTGGGGGTTGTAGTGAGGTTGAACTTTGCTGTAGTTGTTGCTCTGCAATTTCGGCTTTAACTAAGCAACCTGGGCTGTTGAGAGTGGGTGTAATTCCTTCACAGGCTTTTAACTCTAAATAATGTTTTTTATCTTCGTCGTAACCCGTGGCGTAGGCGAAGTATTCTTTCCATAGTAGTGCTCCTACTCCTTCTTGAACAGCATCGAGTAGGACTTGTTGATTTTTGAGGCGGGGTAGGTAGGGATATTGGGTGAAGTATTTCCATAGTGTTTTGAGGTCAATATGGTTGGCGTTGGTCCAGATGTAAGAGTCAAGCACTTCTAGACGCAGACGGGTGGCGGAATACTTGAGTATTAGCTGTTCTTCGTGAAGGAATCTAAAATTAGCTCGCAGGATGGGAGAATCTTCGCCTGGGATGCGAATTTCTTCCCAAGTGATGGGATCTTGTGGGTCTGGTTGCTGGGGAACTAATAACCATTGATAGGTGTCTTGAAGTAGAAGCTTCACATTTCTATCAGCTTGTTGTTGCTTTTGTTGGGCTTGATTGGTTTGGGAGACATCCAAGTTTAAGGAGTCTTTTTCTTTGATGATGGAATCCCAGGCTAAAAATTGACAAACGCACTGGACTAAACTATCTAGTTTAGTTTTATCTGTTGTCAGGAATAATAGTAAATTCTTACAATAGCGGGGACTAGCACCTTTGTAAGAGAGGATTTCTGTTACTTTTTGTAGGGCTGGGCTATCTTTAGCTTTGCTATTGTGGCTATATTGGGGACTTAAAACTACTAACCGTACTCCCATGTTTTCATCATCGGGAATGTCTGCGCTGGAGGTGGGGGCTATGTGTACTCCTGCAAATTCACCCCGCTCTTTATCATTTGTCATTCTGCTGGTAATTTCTTCCCAGATTCGGTGTGTGTCTCCGCTGATTTGTTGGGCGCGGTCTTGAGCGGTACGGGTGACGTTGGGTTGGGTAGATATCCAATAACGATTACCATCACTGACATATATATAGGTAGCTTGGTCACTCAGACGGCGCAGAGCGTCTGCAAAGATGGCTACACTTTCACCGGGGTGAACACAACCAAGTTTAATTCTGCGGTCTTCTAAACCCCGGTTTGCTGCTTGTAAGGTGGGAGCAGAACCCAGGTAAATAGTGCGGGTAACACGGCGACAGGCGGAGTATTTCCCTAGGTTAGTGTTTTGAGCTTCTAAAAGCATGGGGAGGGAGTTGCTCCCATCCACATCTTTTTCAATTACTGGAACCCAGGAATCTTCTAGGTAGCGGGTGAGTTCTGACTGTACTTGACTTTCCCCCATGGGAATATTGGCTGGTAAAATCATCAAAGAGCGATCGCCTTGTTCCCAGAGTACACTAATTACCTTAGCCATCAGTCGCAATACTCCCCGAGTCCGTTGGAATTTATCCAAGCTAGACCAGTCATTATACAGACGGTCAAACAATTCCGGATGAATGGGATAAGCTTGTTTTAAGCGGCGTTCATAGTCAGATTCTCGACATTCTAAGGGAAACTCCTGGGGTTGGTTGCGATACATTTCGCTAAAAGCCCGCACCACAGCATCACGAGCTACGAATAAATTAGGGTCTGTCAGGTTTTGAAACAAACGACGACGGACAATCTCAAAACTTTCCTCCGCACTAGCAGGTCGCCAAGGAGACTCAACCCGACCAATGGCATTTTTTAACCGGTTCAGAGCTTCCTTACCCTTTTCCCCCCCAACTTCAATATTAGAACTGGGTATACTCACCACCAACAAAGTCCGGTCAGCATTCTTAGCAGACTCGCTCAGAGTTTGGGCAAAAGTAAAATGGGTATCAAAACTCCCACCCGGTAAAATATTATCATCATGGAGTTGTCGCCCATAGGCTACCCACTCATCAATCAGAATTAAACAGGGAGCATAGCGGTTAAATAAATCTTTGAGAATATCCCCAGGGTTAGTAGCGGTTTCGTCTGTTTCCCGCAACATCTCGTAACCTTCTTTACCCCCCAATTGCCAAGCTATTTCTCCCCACAGGGTTCTAACTACAGTACCATCTTTTTTTGTATCTGGTTTACCCGGCGATATTTTGTTACCTACTATCACCGCAGTTTTCACATTCTTTGGTAACTCCGACACCCCCGCAGTGGTTACAACCGGTTCCAATTCCGGTAGGTCTTTGAGAGGAACACCAAAGCACAGATGATATAATGCCAGCATAGCGTGGGTTTTACCCCCACCGAAATTAGTTTGTAATTCAATTACCGGATCACCACCCTGGCCAGCAAATCGCCGTAAAGCATTCAGCAGTAGTTGTTTAAGTCCTTCAGTTAAATAGGTGCGGCGAAAAAATTCCGTAGGTAAGCGGTACTCATCGGAACCCTCATCCTTGTAAACTTGCCAAAGATCCGCAGCAAATTCCGCTTGTTGAAAGCGACCAGAAGTAACATCTGGGTGGGGGGTGACCACTTCTCGCCAGGGTTTAAGACCGCCAACGGGATGGGTTTCTACAGAGGTTGCAGCAGCTTTGCGGGTTTCCCTGCGCGCTTGTTCCTCAAACCGGATGCGCAATAGTTCTTGTTTTTGCTTTTCGACGGTATCTGCTTCTGGGGCGCAAATAGCAGTCAAAAGACGGTTAATACTATCTAAGGCGCGGTAGGTATCATCTGTAGAGAATGGCTGATTATGCGCCCAGGCGTTGCGGGTAAGTTTTAACTCCCCAATTAAATTTCTTTCCGCATTCCCCAGAGTTTGGTTAAATACCTCATGCCACCTATTCCACACCACATTGAGGACTTCTGCAATATCCTGCTTGAGCATTTGAGCCGCAGGACGGCGTAGAGTCCGGTCTTCTGACACAAAAGAAGCAGCAGCAGCTACCCAATTATCGCCGTATTTTGCCTGCATTTCCCTTTCTAAAAAAGGATACAAGCCTTTTTGCAGTAAATCTAAAGCTCTCCCTACTCGTTCCCGGTTACTGATAGTCATTGTTGGTGTGTACTTAGTATAACTGTTAATTCCTATTTTTTTCAATGACAACTTACACCCCAAGTCAAAGCCATCTGTGAGAATTGGGGAGTCAAGTTTGGAAATGTTGGTAATTTTTAGCTATAAGCTAGCACTGGATATAAAACTAATATATAGTATATTTTGCAACTATTGCAACTAGTGAGATGTGTATTCAAATTTTTTAGACCAATAAATTACAAATCTTATTCTTGTCAATCTTGTAGCCAATATGTCCAATGTCCCAGGAGTTAAAAACCCCTGTCTGATAGCTGAAGTCGGATGAATCCGACTGGAATAAGGTAGTTAAAATAATTCTCCTTGTAGGGTGTCCGGTTCCTTGTGAGCTGCTAGGCGGCAAATTTCCGACCAGGAAACTACTAGGCTGTTGTAAGCAGTGGCTTCTTGTATCCAGGCTTTTTTGTCACAAATATTATATAAGCGATAGGTTAAGTCTTTTAAGATTTCCCACACAACTTTGGACTCAAATAATACTGTGGCGGCGCCGGTTTCCCCTTTTTTATCTAGGGTGTGGATCAGGTTTTGGGTAATTAACCAGTGTGACTTGGTGGGGTTGCTACTCTGTGGTAACTCTTCCCGGCGCAGTAGTCGCACTTTTCCACCTTCTGCGGAGACAATACCGCCATTTACCAACCCTTGAACAGTGATATTTTTGGCTTTAGAGAGGGTTTCCGCCTCCCCGTAGAGTCCCTCATTAAATTGATGTTGTTCAAACCAGATCAAAGCCCAGCGGGTCTCTAGGTCAAATTCTCCCTCCTGTTCTGTGAGGTATTCATCCAACATTTGATTAATAAATTGTAGGGCGGTACGTACTCCTATAGCAGAACCGTCAGCTTCTAAAACTTTGGTGTAACGAGAGAACACACCCATACCCGGACCAATGCTAGCTTGGGCTAAATCCACCGGGGCGATGTTACCTTGTTGCAGTTTTTCCACTGCTTCTGGGAGTTCCCGCTTGAGTTGTTGCAGAAATTGGCGACGGGTGGCGGAAGGGGCGGTTTCTGGACGGGGACGACAGACAAGGACAATGGAGGAGGCCAGGGCGTTGGTACCAATACCGACACTGCGGTTACTTAATTCTGTCCGCATTGGCCAAGTACCGACAATGGTAAACCCAGCTTGGATTAAACCCTCTAGCATGGTTTCCCACCCAGTGGAAGCGGTGACAGTTTCGTTATTTTTACTAGTTTCTGTTTCTGACTGTTTAAAGGCGTAATAAATAGTAACTGGATATTCAGGATGTGCGGTTTCTCGCATTCTGCTAAAAGCTTCACCTAAACCAGTTTCAAAAAATTCTTTAGCTTTTTGTTTATCGCCGCCAAATCTGTAGGGGGTGGCGACTAGTTCCTGTGCTTTGGGTACTAGTAAGGTGCTGCAAATTTCTGGGTAAAGTTTGCCGATGGAACGGCGCAACCAGACATAAAAGAAGTCTGCTAAGTCTGCATAGCCGATGTTATCGTAGTATGGGGGGTCTGTGGAGATAACCGGAGAGTTTAAATGTAATTTTTGGGCTGCATTATGTTGTTTAACTAAGCCAGGGGTGTCAGTATTTCTTAATTCTATGACTGCTGATATCCAGTCAACAGCACCGCCAAAGTTACCTGTAGAATCACTCAAGGGGTTAGCTTCTACAAAATCCCAGGTCA
Organism: Anabaenopsis elenkinii CCIBt3563; assembly: GCF_015245355.1. GTDB lineage: Bacteria > Cyanobacteriota > Cyanobacteriia > Cyanobacteriales > Nostocaceae > Anabaenopsis > Anabaenopsis elenkinii. The sequence goes on from NZ_CP063311.1 coordinate 520,328, forward strand.
TGGGAATAGCTTGACGGGCGAATGTATTTCTTGTGCTATCTCTGCTAATATCCCAAGAACAAATACTTGAATTTCTGTCAGCTAAACGACTGCCCCCAAACCCCAAATAAGTCGCTACAGCATCGGCGTAAGCTGTCGCACCCATACCCCCCTCAGACAGTGGTAAATGATCATCAGTCATACCCCCAGCTACAGCATCCAGTTTGACCTGTTCCCTGGCGAGGGTGACTAAATCGCTGAAGGTGGTTAAGGCGACAAGCTGACGAGGGGTGAATAAATCACCATAAGTACGCATTCCATAATTTGGTGTTTTAAAATCTCGCGGATTGTGTGGTAAATTTGCCTCTGGTTTCCATTCTGGCTTTGCAGACAAAGCCACCTCGATCTGCTCCTGATTCGGGGAAATATACAACCGTTGCTTTTGACCCTCCGCCACAATAGCCATTAACTGAGCGTTCATTCTTCCTGCTTTCCCCTCCTGGCGGATGTGGTCAAAGGTTACAGGACTGTCACAACAAACACACATCGCCCCTCTGCGGTTAACAGTTCCCTCCCGTGGTGTTCCCTCCCCGGTTTTGACTGCAAAACTCACCCTAGGGGGTTGGTGACTCCTATCAATTACAGGTTCTACCCAAACTTCCTTACCCTTTTTAGTAGATAATTTAAAAGAATTTACCAAAGGCATTTGCGCCCCACAAGCGGGGTTAGGACATTTCACAGTCCGCGCCCACAACCAAGCAATTACCGTTGCTTCCCCACCCCCATACTCCTGGGGTAAACTCACCTTGGGGTACAAATGGCCAATAGTTTTAAAAGCTTGCTCCCGCATCCATGCCCCATAATAGCGCACATCAGCAGCTAACCCCTGCGCTCCGTACCATTGGGCGGTTTTTAACCCTGTTTGTGCTTGGGGGTTGACAGGGGGTTGATTTTGGAATTTGGGGGGAATTTCAATTAAGGCTTTAGTAATTAGCACCGCCACGGGGTTAATATCACTACCATGGGCGACTAAACCTAGGCGCTGTCCTTCTAGGGGTATGGAACCACCACCACAGAAGGGGTCATAAACGGGGGGTGCATAGTTTTGTAAATATGTACGCACTTCTACTGGGTCTGTGGGTGGTGTTTCGTTGCGACTCCAAGCCAGACAGCGGGCGATTTCTGTTTGGGCTGCTTCGATAATTTCCCGGTTATTCACACTATCCCAAGAGACTAAACCCTTAACTACCTGCTCCGCTTTCCCTTTTTTGTCAACGGTAACAATTTTACCAATGATATCAAATAACCGTTGTCTTTCTTGTGCTTGGTCTGCATCTGTGGGGAATTTATCGGGGTGACTAGATGGGTCATCTACTAGGGAAGCAAATAATACCGCCCTACAGGTGGCTGTAGGTTTTCTTGACCACCATAAATGGAGTGTAGAAGGATGTCCGTGTCTAATGGATTTTTCCCTGGCTGATTCTTGATTAATTGCTTCTAAGGGTAGGGCGACTTCTATTAATTTTTTTTTCATTATGGGGAACAGGGAATAGGGAACACCGAAGGAATGGGGAATAAGGGAAACTATCTTACAGCATAATATCAGTAAGAACCCAGAATAACTAACCCATGACCGCAGTCAGAGCCAATTACGACGAACCATGGAAAGAAGCATTAGACCAATACTTTGATAGTTTCCTAGCTTTCTTCTTTCCCCGTGCCTATAATGCCATAGATTGGACACGAACCCCAGAATCATTAGATAAAGAACTGCAAGAAATCACCGCCTCATCCACTACCCAAACCTACATTGCAGATAAACTCTACAAGGTATGGTTATTAGATAAACAACCCGCTTGGATATTAATACACATTGAAGTTCAAAGTCAGTATGACACAGACTTTCAACAACGGATGTACATTTACAATTACCGTGCTTTTGATTTGTATCGTCAATTCGTGGTAGGTCTGGCAATTTTAGGAGATACTGACAATAACTGGCGACCCAACAGTTACCAAAACCAGATGTTAGATTGTGAGTTACGGTTTCAATTTCCCATAGCCAAACTCCTAGACTATGAATCTCCCTGGGATGAACTGGAGGTTAACCCTAACCCCTTTGCGGTGATTGTCATGGCCCATTTAAAAACCAAAGCCACCACCGGTAACCCCCCAGAGCGGGAAGCATGGAAATGGCAAATTATTCGAGGATTATATGAGCGGGGATTAACTAAGACAGATGTCATCAAGCTATTTAAGATTATTGATACAATGATGACATTGCCCAAGGAGTTACAAACAGGATTGGTAAGGAAAATTAGGAGCTTCGAGGAGGAGAGAAAAATGCCTTTAATCAGTCCGACGGAACAACTCGCAATGGAACG
>NZ_CP063311.1:522940-560590 GCF_015245355.1 Anabaenopsis elenkinii CCIBt3563
CATTTAAAAACCAAAGCCACCACCGGTAACCCCCCAGAGCGGGAAGCATGGAAATGGCAAATTATTCGAGGATTATATGAGCGGGGATTAACTAAGACAGATGTCATCAAGCTATTTAAGATTATTGATACAATGATGACATTGCCCAAGGAGTTACAAACAGGATTGGTAAGGAAAATTAGGAGCTTCGAGGAGGAGAGAAAAATGCCTTTAATCAGTCCGACGGAACAACTCGCAATGGAACGCGGTGAACAGCGCGGTCTTGAACAGGGACTTGAACAGGGACTTGAAAGGGAACAACAGCTGATTATTAAACTCCTCAATCGCCGCTTGGGAGGGGTGGAACCGTCCCAACTGCAAGCAATTTACACCTTAAATTTTGACCAGTTAGATTTACTGGGTGAGGCGCTGTTAGATTTCTCCTGTGTTGCTGATTTGCAGCAGTGGTTAGAAAGTCAATCACAGTAATAGGGAACACCGAACACCGGAACAGGGAACACCGGAACAGGGAATGGGTGATGGGGTTCATGGTAAATTTCCCCGTTCCCATAATTTCCGCCAATTGTAGTTAACGCTGGTAACGTCAAAATCTGGCTCTTTTTGAAAGGGTCGCTGTATATAGCGAATCATACAGCCATGATCTTTTAGTTGGTAACTGCTTTGGGCTGGTTTGACTAGGGACACATCCCCTGGGATAAATTCCTGGGAGTGGGGGACTTGCACCAGTGCTAAGATGTAATCTTCTGGCTTGTTCAGGGCGGTGAGAATTTCATTTTTAGTGACTGTAACTGTGTCTGCTCCAGCTATGCGCCCTTTAACTTCAATAAAGCGCAATTTTCCAGTACCGGGGATGGGTGATTCTATATCATAGCCGCAATTGTCGGCGCTGACATCTTTTGGTTCATAGCCTAACTGGCGTTCTGTATTAATTACTGCTGCCATTGCCAGTTTTTCTACTCGCTGTTTTTCTTGGGCAAAGGTGTGTTTATTAGCTTTTTGGTTACCTTGTAGCCGTTGGAGTAACCCCATGGAGACAACTAAAGATCCACCAATTACTACTGGTGGTAGGGGAGAAAGACGGCGCTCTTGTTGTAAGTCTTCCATGCGCTTTTGTAACCGTCCTTGGAGTTCATCGGCTCTGCTTCTAGCTTTGGCTGAGTTAATTTTGGCGTTGAGTTTCCCGGCGATTTCTTGCTGTTGTAAATCTGCGGCGCGATGATCCCAATAATTAATTTCTTTAATTAGTCGGTCTTTGACTGCGGCCATGGTTTTGTCTATGAGTTCCTCCTTGTGCTTTTTGATTTCCTGGAGGTGTTGAGGCACAATGTGAGCGATCGCATAGCTTATAGCTTGTGCTTCAATATCATTAAGTAGCCATGACTGTTGTAAAATTGGTTCAATCAATGCTTGTTCAGCCTGGCTGAGAGGTTGATAATTTAAATAAGGAGCATAGCCAGCATTACAAATCTCTCCAGATGCTTGAATCTCCACATATTGCATTCTGCGGGACACCACCCGACGATGACCAGCAGCATCCGTGCGAGCATCTTGAAGAGAATGTTCTAAATAAACTAGAGCTTTAACTTGTTCGCTGGGGTCGTTCACATCCAATAAGATACTACCTTGCTTGAGAACATCCCGATGACGTTCTAAGATCAAATCAATTACAGCATCTAGTAGGGGATGACCGGGACAGACTAAAGCCGCCAAAGGTTTACCAGGGAGGTTAATTAAGGGTTTGTCAAAACAAATACGCTCATAGCGGGTCAAAATTACATCCCGGTTTCTCAGGACACGTCCGCGGTTGCGAATAACGGCGGGGACATAGGTAATTTCGTAGAGTTGGGGTTCTCGTTCTCTAATAGTCCCCCCTAACTTTTGAAAAGCGGCTATGAAAAAAGAGGCGACAAAATACGGTTGTAATTTTCTCGCGTCTGCTCGTTCCATATCTTCGCGAATTTGCCGCACTGTAGAGATATCCATTGTATTTCGTGCCAAGGCTTTTTCTTCTACCAGTTGTTGGAGGCGTTGACGGTCGAGAGATTCCGCCACAATTTGACTTAACCGAGCTTTAATTTCCGGTGAATCACCATAGCGAATAGCTTCTATGAGTAATTGTCGCAGCTGCACACCATCAATGGCTTGACCCAAGACATCAAATACCTTACCCCCCAGAGCCTTGTGTTCATTTTCTAGCTTTTTGAGCAGTGCTAAATAAACATCACCTTCTCTGGTTTCTTTGGCGACTAAATTCCACAAATGACACACTTCTGTTTGTCCGATGCGGTGGATGCGCCCAAAACGTTGTTCTAAACGGTTGGGGTTCCAAGGTAGGTCATAATTAACCATGAGGTGCGCCCGTTGCAGGTTAATACCTTCCCCTGCGGCATCAGTAGCAATGAGCACTTGCACATCTGGGTTTTGGGTAAAGGCTTCTTGGGATTTGCGCCGTTCTTCGCGCCCCATACCGCCGTGAATTGTCGCCACTGAGTTGGGGTTACCCAAAAGGTTGCTAATTTGCTGCTTTAAGTAATTTAACGTATCCCGATGTTCTGTAAATATTACCAATTTGCGGCGATAGCCCCGAGCGTCAAACAGTTCCGCTTGATTTTGCAGAATTTGGGAAAGTTCTTCCCATTTTTTATCTCTACCACTGCGACACACTGCCAAAGCCAACTGCTCTAATTTTTGTAACTGGGAAATTTCTACTTTTAATTCAGTGATAGTCCGCGCTGCTGATGCTTGGTCAACTACTTTTTGCTCTGTAGCTTCCCGTTCATCGCTGGGGGTATCTTCTTCAAATTCGTTGACATCTTCAATAATAATAGTGGATAACTCCAGGGCTTCTTGCCCCCGCTGGGAAATTTCCTCTTCTCGCAGGCGTTTTTGTAGTCTTTCCCGTCGCCGTCGCAGTGATTGATAAATTGCTTCTGGGGAGGATGCTAAACGCCGTTGTAAAATAGTCAAAGCAAAGCCGACGGTTCCCTTACGTCCTTGATTATCTAAAGCATCAGCGCGGTTAAATTCTTCCCGCACATATTCTGTAACTTGCTTATATAAAACTGCTTCCTGGTCTGAAAGTTGATAATCAACTGTATGAGCTTTGCGTTCTGGAAACAAGGGAGTACCGTCAAATTTTAACAAATCTTCTTTAACTAACCGCCGCATAAGGTCTGATGTGTCGCACACATGAACCCCATCCCGAAATTTCCCCTCAAAACGGTCTCCATCTAAGAGCGCCATAAATAACTGATAGTCTTCTTCTTTCCCGTTGTGGGGGGTGGCGGTCATGAGGAGGAAATGACGGGTAATACTAGAAAGCAGTTTACCTAGTTTATAGCGTTTGGTTTCTCTGATATCTCCACCAAAAAAAGAAGCTGACATTTTATGCGCTTCGTCACAGATAATTAAATCCCAGTCAGTTTGTGCTAATTTGGCTTGGAGGTCATTGTTACGACTTAATTTATCTAACCGCGCTATGACTAGGGGTATTTCTGCGAGGGCGTTACCAGTGCGTGCTGCTTCGATGCGGTCATTAGTGAGAATTTCAAAGTCGAGATGAAATTTTTGGGATAATTCATCTTGCCACTGAGCTGCTAGACTACCAGGACATACCACTAAGCAACGACGCAGATCACCACGCAAATGCAGTTCCGCCATCAGTAAACCCGCCATGATGGTTTTACCCGCTCCGGGGTCGTCAGCTAGTAAAAACCGTAACGGCTGGCGGTTGAGCATTTCTCCGTACACAGCGGTAATTTGGTGGGGGAGGGGTTCTACTAGTGATGTGTGTACCGCCAGCAGGGGGTCGAACAGATGGCCGAGGCGGATACGATGGGCTTCTGATACTAGCCGCAATAAGGCGCCGTCACCGTTAAAACTCCAGGGGCGCTCTTGGGTGACAATTTCTAATGTGTCCTCGTTATGGCGATATAGCAACTCGTTACCGAGGCGACCGCCTGGGTCTTTATAAGTTAATTCTAAGGCATCGCTGCCAAACCATTTGACATCAACAACTGTTACTGCTTGTTGAGGGAGAATCCCTTTAACTGAGCTGTCTTTGGTTAATTCTTCTAGTCGCATCCACCCTTAAGGTCGTTTATCCACACCTATTAAGTATATAACTTAACTGATTTTTTGGACTACGGACCCCAATCGGGTGAACTCTAGGTTTTTCAAGGAGCGGAGGTATGAGCAGTAACTAAAACAGGTTGTTGATAGAGAGGTACTGTGAATGTGACGGTTGCACCCAGTCCTTCCCCTAGACTGTAAAAATGTACCTCGCCGCCCATAGCTTCTATGAGTTTCTGGGATATGACTAGTCCTAAACCTGTACCGCCGTACTGGCGAGTACGTGAACCATCTACCTGAGAGAATAATTGAAAGAGTTTATCTTGTTTATCCAGGGAAACACCGATACCTGTATCGGCTACTTTTACCTTGACCATTCCGGGAAATTCCTGATTTTGAAATTCCGCTTTTTTCATGACTAGATCAGCACTGACGGTAATACTCCCTTCTTGGGTGAATTTGATGGCATTATTCACCAGGTTGAGCATCACCTGTAGTAATCTTTGGAAATTACCATGGACAATAATTTCATCGGAAGTAGGAAGCATCTGCATTCGTAAACTCAAGTTTCTTGACTCTGCTTGGGGACGGACAAAATTTTCTACATCTTGAAATAGATCATTGAGTTTGACTGCAGAGCAAGCAAGTTCCATTCTGCCGGCTTCAATTTTGGCTATATCTAAGATATCATTGATAATATGGAGTAGATGTATTGATAAATAATGCGCCTCACAGATAAACTGATGTTGTTCTTGGGGGTCATCCGCCATACCTTCTAAAATCAGCTTTAAAAAGCCAATCATACCGTTGAGGGGGGTACGGATTTCATGGGATACATTAGCGAGAAATTCGGTTTTGAGGCGGGAGGCTTCTTCAGCTTTTTGACGGGCTGCTTCTAGCTCTTTGTATAGGGTAGCATGGGCGATCGCAGTTCCCAACTGATCAGCAAACTCTTTGGCTAATTCTAGGTCTGCATCTGTTAAGGGGTCAAATTGATCTTTGAGACTGATGGCAATTACTCCATTGGCTTGGTCTTGATAGCAGGTAGCGACCACCAAGATTTTATCTGTGTGAAACAGATTATATCCCGATATTTCCATGACCACAGGTTCTAGGGTTGCCAAAGCCTGGGCAAAAGCTCGTTCAGAAGTTACATCTATTTCCCAGCCCAGCATAGAAGCCCGCCCTGGGGGGTGATAATCGGCTATCACCTGGACTCTAGAACTAGAGGGCTGGTAAGGACAGATAATACAACGCTCTAGCCCCAAGGTTGTCCCTAAACTGTCAACTGTTTGCTGCCAAATCACATCTAAATCCAATGTCCGCCGAATATTCCTGGTAATTTTATTTACCAGCTTATAGTAGGGTTGTCTTCGCCCTCCATGGCCCACTACATTGACAGCCGAATCTATCTGGGTGACTTCCTGTGGTTTGCCGTTAACGGGTAATTTTTTCCCAACCACTTGTAATAATCTTCCCATGACCACAACCGTAGTAGCAGCAGTTCCCAAGGGCGGCATGACCGGGGAAATTACTAACTCGAACTCGAATAATTTTTGACAGCAGCTAAACCAGCATGGAAACTTTTCCGGGATCAAAGTATTTAAAATCCGCTGCAACCGCTCCAAATAGGCACCATTATCCACAGGGATAAACACCCCGTCCCCTTTACTTTGATTAACTACCTGGTTGAGCTGCTCCAAACCCAACAGTTGACTATGCTGCCAATAAAATGTCACATAGCGTCCTGTCCTATCTTGGGTGTATACCAACTCTGAACCTAGAGTTGGTAAGCAGCCCTGAGTTTTGTGAGTGGAATATTCCAGACTCTGGGGAAATAGGTCTGGTAACTGGGAGTTAGCAGTAAAAGTCATTAATCAAGTTGGATAAAGAAATGGCACCTCAAAGCAGTTTTGCCCAAGCTGCTGAGAAAAAATTGGGGGGGTAAATTATTACAGCTTTGGCATACTTACATTGGGTATTTTGGCCTTTTTTGCACTGACAGTGACAAACTTTACCTTTTTTTCATGTTTTATTTACACCTTGTTTATCTTTAGTCATTCCACTCACCCCTAGGGGGAACAGGTACGCGCCGATGGGTACGTGTCAGTTCATCATCCCTGTAAGCCTCACCCCGCAACCATTGACGAATGGCCACCTCAACCACTTTACTGGGGTCGTTGGTTAAGTGCTGAATTTGTTCTACTAATTCCGAGTCCAGTTGGACGGCGATTTCTACCTTCTTGGCGCGTTGATGCTCACCTTCGATAGGTTTCTCTTTCATATTCATAGGTTTATATACTCAGAGATTGTTACCTCTCAAGCCTTGTCGAGGGCTGATGATCTACCATGGGAGTGAGTTGACGCAATTTTCTCAAAATGCAAATTGTCTGCATAGTCAGATAGTTACCCAAAATACCGCGATATTAACGGTATTTGCTTTTAAATGGTAAATTTGATCAAGTCCCTAAACAACAACTCCAGAATTTGTGGTGTGTAAATCAGTAGTTGTAGGCAGTTAGCCAGTGTAACCACCCACGATACATGATTTACTCAATATATATTTATTGTAGGGTAATGGTTCATCAATCCCATCAGGTTAAATAGACCTTAATAGACTTTAATATATATTCTTCAGTTTCAGGCAACAGCGTCTTGGCTCAGAGGATGTTTGTCAAGTCATGATTAGTGTATCAACTATTGTGTAACCCCACCCTAACCCTCCCCTTATAAGGGGAGGGGACTGGATTTGATTGTTTTTTGTGTGTTCCCCAATCCTTCCTAATCCCCTGTTCCCAATCCCCTGTTCCGGTGTTCCGGTGTTCCCAATCCCAATCCTTCCCAATCCTTCCCAATCCCCTGTTCCGGTGTTCCCAATCCCCTGTTCCGGTGTTCCCTAAGATAAAAATTACCTGTTGAAAACTTATCAAACAACCTCTAAGAAAGCATTAAAATATATGAAGTAAATTTTTTGTTTAACCTTGATTGCTGCTTCAGCAAAGATAGTATATGACTGACGTTCCCGCAGATCGCATTCGCAATTTTTGTATTATTGCTCACATTGACCACGGGAAATCTACCCTCGCCGATCGCTTGTTACAAGCTACTGGGACTGTGGATGAGCGCCAAATGAAGGAACAGTTCCTCGACAACATGGATCTTGAACGGGAGCGCGGCATTACCATTAAGCTGCAAGCTGCCCGAATGAACTACAAGGCCAAGGATGGTCAGGAATATGTGCTTAATTTAATTGATACTCCCGGCCATGTGGACTTTTCTTATGAGGTGTCCCGGAGCCTTGTGGCTTGTGAAGGGGCGCTGTTAGTGGTGGATGCGTCCCAAGGTGTGGAAGCGCAAACTTTGGCTAATCTGTATCTGGCTCTAGAACATGACTTAGAAATTATTCCGGTCTTAAACAAAATTGATTTACCGGGAGCAGAACCAGAGCGGGTAATTAGTGAAATTGAAGAAATTATCGGTTTAGATTGTACTGGTGCGATTCTGGCTTCAGCGAAAGAGGGAATCGGCATTGATGAGATTTTAGAAGCAGTGGTAGAGCGCATACCACCAGCAAAAGACACCATAGATGCACCGTTACGAGCATTGATTTTTGATAGTTATTACGATAGCTACCGGGGGGTAATTGTTTATTTCCGGGTGATGGATGGGAATATCAAAAAGGGCGATCGCGTTTATTTGATGGCCTCAGGTAAAGAATATGTGGTGGACGAGTTAGGTGTACTTTCTCCTAATCAAAAGCAAGTTGAAGAACTGCACGCCGGGGAAGTAGGCTATTTTGCCGCAGCCATTAAAGCTGTAGCTGATGCGCGGGTGGGGGATACAATTACCCTATCTAAAGCTAAAGCCCCAGCCCCCTTACCTGGTTATACAGAAGCCAAACCAATGGTATTTTGTGGGATGTTCCCCATTGATGCAGACCAATTTGAAGACCTGCGGGAAGCTCTAGAAAAACTGGGACTCAATGATGCGGCTCTACAATATGAACCGGAAACTTCTAGCGCCATGGGTTTTGGTTTCCGTTGTGGGTTTTTGGGTTTACTGCACATGGAAATTGTCCAGGAACGTCTAGAGCGGGAGTATGATCTAGATTTAATTATTACAGCTCCATCAGTTGTTTACCGTGTAATCACTAACAAAGGTGAAGAACTGTATATAGATAATCCCAGCCGATTACCGGCTCCCAATGACAGGGAGAAAATAGAGGAGCCATACGTTCAAGTAGAAATGATTACGCCAGAAGCCTATGTAGGCACCTTGATGGAACTCTCCCAAAATCGCCGGGGTATATTCAAGGATATGAAGTATCTGGCCCAAGGACGTACTACCCTGACATACGAGTTACCCTTGGCGGAAGTGGTTACCGACTTTTTTGATCAAATGAAGTCGCGATCGCGCGGTTATGCTAGTATGGAATATCATCTCATCGGCTACCGTGAAAATCCCTTAGTCAAACTGGATATCATGATTAACGGCGATCCGGTTGATTCCCTAGCGATGATTGTACACCGAGATAAAGCCTATGGTGTGGGGCGGTCAATGGCGGAAAAACTCAAAGAACTCATTCCCCGCCATCAATTTAAAGTGCCAATTCAAGCGGCGATCGGTAGTAAAGTTATAGCCAGCGAACATATCCCCGCCTTACGCAAAGATGTGTTAGCTAAATGCTATGGTGGCGATATTAGCCGCAAGAAGAAACTCTTACAAAAGCAAGCAAAGGGTAAAAAACGGATGAAATCTGTGGGAACAGTGGATGTACCCCAAGAGGCTTTCATGGCTGTATTGCGTTTAGACCAGGGCTAAAGAAAACCCTGCAATATGCTCCGCTATTAAAACCTGTGTAGAGACGTTCTGTCAGAACGTCTCTAGTTTTTTTAGTATTTATACGTATTATTTAGCTTTTAACGTTGCTTTTGATAACGTCCAATCAATTGGGCTGTAGCCAAAATATGATTTGCCATGGCTGCTTCTAATTCGGCTTTGGTGATGCCAAAATCTAGCCCTAAAGGCGCATCTAAGGCATAAAGTTTAAAAAAATAACGATGGGTACCACTGGGTGGACAAGGAGGAGTATAGCCCAATTGTCCAGTATCATTTTTACCCTGGATACCACCACCCTTTAGGAGGGGTTCGGTGGGTATCCCTTCGGGTAAGTTGCGGGTCTGGGGGGGTAAGTCAAAGAGAACCCAATGTACAAATGTGCGATTGGGAGCGTCTGGGTCATCGACAATTAAGGCAAAGCTACGGGTTTCAATGCTGACATCTTCCCAGTGAAGTGAAGGGGAAATACCTTTACCTTCACAAGAAAATTCTATGGGAATCATACCATCTGCACAAAAGCTGTCACTGAGCAGTTTCATTTACACTCAAGGTCAAGAAATGTTGAAATTAAAAGCATTTTAAATATCAGAAAGTCTTTTTTCCTCTCCCTCAGGTTATGTTATCTTGATTTATCAGAACTGTCCCCACAAACATTAGTAAATATACTCACTACAATTACTATGTTGGTCTTTGTAGATAAATTAGGCTATTGGAGAGTTTCATAAATGAAGATACTGGCGCTGAGTTGGGAGTTTCCACCGAGGTTAGTGGGGGGAATTTCCCGCCATGTGGCTGAGTTATACCCGGAACTGGTAAAGTTAGGACATGAAATTCACCTGATTACCGCAGAGTTTGCTCAAGCACCCATGTATGAGGTGGTAGAAGGTATACAGGTGCATCGGTTACCAGTCGCACAGAGTCGGGATTTTTTCCACTGGGTAGGTAATCTGAACCAAAGTATGGGAGAGCACTCCGGGAAACTAATTCTGGAGGAAGGACCTTTTGATTTAATTCACGCTCATGATTGGTTAGTAGGAGATGCGGCGATCGCTTTAAAGCATAACTTTAAAATCCCTCTGATTGCTACCATTCACGCTACTGAATACGGGCGACATAACGGTATTCACACCCCTATTCAAGGTTATATTCATCACAAAGAATATTTACTAGCCTATAACGCTTGGCGAATTATTGTCTGTACAGACTATATGCGGCGAGAGGTACAACAAGCCTTATACAGTCCTGTAGACAAAATAGATATCATTTATAACGGTATTCGACCAGAAAAGAAACAACACGACGACAGCTTTCATCCCCAAGAATTTCGCCGCCAATTTGCCGCAGATCATGAAAAAATTGTTTATTATGTGGGTCGCATGACACACGAGAAAGGTGTGTCTGTATTACTTAATGCTGCACCCAAGGTATTGTGGTCTATGGCTGGTAACGTTAAATTCGTAATTATTGGTGGGGGAAATACTGACCATCTCCAGCGTCAAGCTGGGGAATTGGGAATTTGGCATAAATGTTATTTTACCGGCTTTCTGTCTGATAAATATTTGGATAAATTTCAAACTATTGCTGACTGTGCTGTGTTTCCCAGTCTTTATGAACCCTTTGGTATTGTGGCCTTAGAAAGTTTTGCTTCCCGTGTACCAGTAGTAGTATCAAATACTGGTGGCTTTCCTGAAGTAGTCAAACATACGCAAACAGGGATTGTCACCCAAGTAAATAATCCCGACTCCCTAGCTTGGGGAATTTTAGAGGTTTTGGAACATCCTGGTTATCGCCAATGGTTGATTGATAATGCTTACAGAGATTTAGCCCAGCGGTTTAACTGGACAAAATTAGCCCAGCAAACAGAAACAGTGTATCAGCAAGTAGTCCAAGAGCGATCGCAAGTTGTCTGGCTTTAAAACCAACTATCTAGACAGTGATTATGCGAGAATAACGCCGAGAAACAAAGATGACCCTAGGATATTCAGCGTAAAAAAACATTACACCCCCTATACGCTGGAAATTTCCCCTTTTTTGGTGCGAAAGTTAGCAATAATTGTGGTTTGCACCAGCAGCTTAATATGACCAAGGTATTCCCAAGCATAGCAAAGTGGTTCAGGACTATCAGAACCATGTTGAGGAAGATGGGAACCGCGCTCATAGCATTCCTAAACCCCGACATCCCCAACAAAAGTTTAGATTTACGTCCCCCCTCAGTCACCCCCCTAGCCGGGCCTGCACATATTTTAGGTGGAGGCGGTCCGGATGTAGAGGAAGCCATTCAGTGGATGATTAATCAAGTCCGGGGATCGACTACCTACTCTAACAAAGTTAATGTTGTCGTACTTCGTACTTACGGTAGTGATGATTACAACCGCGTAATTTATAATATGCAGGGAGTCAAATATGTAGAGACTCTGGTCATTAGTAACCGACAAGATGCCAATAAACCGGAAATTATTGAGAAAGTCAGAAATGCAGGTGTAATTTTCTTTGCTGGTGGCGACCAATGTCAATACATCCGCAGCTGGAAAAACACCAAATTAGAAGATACCATTAAATCAGTTTATGCCAAAGGCGGCGGCATTGGTGGCACCAGTGCCGGGGCGATGATTCAAAGTGATTATGTCTATGATGCTTGCGCTTCCTCCCAAGAAGGTATTGAAACCCGAGAAGCTCTCGAAGACCCCTACCAAGACATTACTTTTACTTACAATCTTTTCCCCTGGAGTCATTTAAGGGGAACGATTATTGATACCCATTTTGACAAACGCAAAAGAATGGGGCGCATGATGGCTTTTATCGCCCGTCAAATTCAAGATGGCGTATCGAAGAGCGTTTTGGGGATAGCCATTAGCGAAGAAACATCTGTTGCTGTGGATAAATTTGGTATGGCTAAAGTCATGGGTAGAGGTGCTGTATATTTCGTTTTAGGAGACCATCCCCCAGAAATATGCAAACCCCGCACACCTCTAACATATTACGACTACAAAATTTGGCGGGTTCCCAGGGGTGATACTTTCAACTTAAGGAATTTACCCACCAGAGGTTACTATCTGCGAAGCGTTAAACGGGGGCGGTTTGATTCCGACCCTTATTAATTGAGAACTTCACCCCAACCGCTGATGGGGTGACAAAGAAAGCTGAAAACAAGACATTGTAAACAATGTAACAATTCATGGTAAAAAAATAGGGCAGTTATTGTCAATAAGACCAGGATAACCGCGGCTTATGGAGTCTGTCTTGTAGTTTATTTTGTCGCCCCGTTAGGTATTTGGGTCAATTCCCCTTGCTTGTAACCTAGCTAAAAGAGCTTGCAATTCTTCCTCTTGGGTAGAATATCTATTACCATTTTCGTCATACCAATATAACCATTCCCTCGTTCTACCTTGATAATTTCCCTGTTCCCTCCCAATACCTAAACCTACTTCTGACATCCAAATTTTATCCCCTGGTTGAAGGATGTATTCACCATTAAATAAGCGATAAACTTCTAAACGTTGACGTTTCCGACCTAAGCGTGTAGGAGCATAAATAACATAATATAAAATGCCTAATTCTGCATAGTCTAATTTCTTTTGCTCATATTCGTAATTGTAGGTTTGAGAAACAATTTCTAAGGCTAAAATTGGAGGAATACCATCTTCTTCCCAAAGTACATAACTAGAACGTCCATTTTCACCAACAAAGCGTTCCACTCCCAAACTTAAAAAGGCATCTGGGACTATGGCAGGTTTACTTCCTGTATAATAAATTCCCATATTAATCCCAAAAAACCAATCATCTCGCTTTTGCCAAATATTGACTAGGATCGCTAATAATAAATTGGGAATTAAAATTTGCAGTTCGTTATCCACTGGGGTATCGTCTGAATCTGGTAATTCTGCTGAAGAAGGTAAACAATGTAATGTATTGTAATTTAACATATAAGTCTCCTATTTGATGGTTGCGAAACTAGGTATATAGCATTTCCCATGCTCGTGAGGTACAAATTTTTTTAGTTTGAGGGAACAGGGAACAGGGAATAGGGAACAGGGAACACACCGAAGGATTGGGAAGGATTGGCGAACACACCGAAATAATAAAATCCAGTCCCCTCCCCTTACAAGGGGAGGGTTAGGGTGGGGTGAAACAATAGTTGATACACTAATCATGACTTATCAAACATCCTCTAAGCGATGTTGGTTGGAAGAATTATTGCCATAAAAAAGCAGATTATGTTTTAGCACTCAAGGCCAATCATCCCACCTTTTTCCATGATCCTACCTTATGCTGCTTGCAACCCTTATGTCAACCATGATTGATATGCTCTTACCATGTTCAAACCTGCTTTATTTCTAATCATTAAGGTGTGTCAAATAGCGAAAGTTGACCCTGTTTTTTGAGTCTCCAACTGTCTTCCCCTATAGGTTCTGCAATATCTTCCAATACACTCAAAATAGTTTGATTTTCCGGTGTATTGCCGTTTTTCAACAGTGGTAACAGATGCAGAACTATTGTATCAAAACTTGGATTTTTATTTTCTCTCTCCATTCTTCTTAAATAACTAATCAAATAGTATTTAATTCTCAGCTTGACATCAATATGTGACTTGAATTTTGTATCTTTCTTCAAAGTAAATAGTTCAGTTTTTTCGTCATAGTCAAAATTGCCTATTAAAATCGGCGTTAAATCTGAATACTCTTTTTTTAACAAATCTAAGAAACCTAACTCTAAACCTTTAATAATTAGTTCATCGTTAATTTGCTCTAATGAAGCCCCATCATTTTTAGCAATAATTCCTTCAATAGTTTCAATGACAATTTCTGCAATATCCATTCCTAAATTAGCTTTCATGATAGTTCTAGGACTGCGAACTTTGCGGAAATTAATTATTAATTGTCCTGACAAAACTGTAAAAGGATTTTGTCTTTTTTTAAAACTTGTCTGTCCATTTTTTTGCGGTACTGCTCCAATATATTCAAACCCGCACTTCTCCGCAGTATCAATAATTAAATGCCAAAATTCAGGATCTTTATGGGCGAATACAAATGATAACCAACGGTCAAATTTTAGCACTCTATACATTTCTTTGATGCTGGCGGCTATCAGGTTATTATATTCATCTTTAGTTTTTTTATGTTCTCCTCCTTCAATGGCTTCTTGTTCATAGTCTTTTTCAGTGACTTTTAAATCTAGCCACCCATTCCACATTACGGATAAGTCTAAATAGGGAATTTTTTTACCATAGGGAGGGTCAGTGTATATATAATCTACAGTTTCAGAAGCAATAAAACTTAAATCTGTAGCTGAATGTTTAATAATTTGTGCATTAGAAATGGTTTTTTCATTAATGTAATATTCCATCTCTTTTTTAGCTGATACTATTTTTTGAAATCGCAGTTCAAAATATTTCATAATATCAAGCTCCAAGGGTTTAGGTGCAATTCTATAGCGATAATAAACAAACAGAGAACAATTACCACCGGGACGAACAAGACGATTTGAAGTATGATATGTGAGATTTAGTCTAGTTATGAGTCCAGAAAACATTAACATCAATGAATCTTTAATGTTTTTGTCTTTCTCTTTTTGAATAATTGACTTTAATAAACCTAGCTGTGCTAAGTGCTTATCACTAAATAACTGTTCTACTGTTTCGACGTCTGAACCTTTAGGTAATTTTAAACCTTGAGGATAGGGGTATTTTGTTAATGCTTGCTTTATTTCATTGTCCGTAGTCGGTTCTTTTTTTTGATATTCTTTTTTAACTCTTTCAAAAGCTGCTGAAAGTTCATTAAAATCTACATGAGCAATTAACGAATTAACTATAAAGACCGCCATAGGATTAATATCTATACTAATGGCTTTTCTGTTATTCATTAAAGCTTCAATTGCTGTTACCCCACTACCACCAAAAGGGTCAAGAATTAAATCTCCAGGTTGACTAAAATTTTTTATATATTCAGCTACTACATTCCAAGCTTGTTTAGTAAAATACCCATGAACGCCAAAATGTCTTCTTGCAGCTCGTTTTGTTACAGGAATTTCTGCTAATAAAGGACGGGTGTTATAATTAAAATTACCTTGATGCTTAACTGTGTCTGTATTATTTTCATAACTAAAGTTTTTGCCAGATTGAAAGCTATTAGGTGAAAGATATTGATTCAACTTTTCCCAATAAAATTCAATTTCATCAATGGCAAAAAATAGAATAGGTATGTCAGTTTCGGTAGTTTTAAATAGAGAAAATTCTACACCGTTACAAAGAGCAAAATAATTAGTCCTAATTTCCGGGTGGATAGCATAACTATAAACCTGCTCTATATGATCACCTGATTTTATATTTTGATTCGGTGATTTTGCATCAAGCACCCAAGCAAATTTATTTTCTAACTTCACAACATAATCAGGAATAAGATTTACAGGGCGTTTTTTACTACCAATTTTTAAAAAAGGATGTTGTAATGTTTTACTACGAACTATATTTATTTCCCTATAACCAAGTGCTTTTAAAATCGGCAAAATAATTACTTCCCTAACACTATCTTCTTTAAAATCTGGGTCGGATTTGAGACGATGAAAGTTAAAGTCCGCAAAAATATTCTGCATTTTGATGTTTCCTCCCTATCAGGTTAGATGAAATTTTGTATTGCTATACTTATGCAATTTAAATAGGAGTTTTGCCCAATTTTAGCAGCATTCAATTT
The DNA here is from genome assembly GCF_015245355.1 of Anabaenopsis elenkinii CCIBt3563. GTDB lineage: Bacteria > Cyanobacteriota > Cyanobacteriia > Cyanobacteriales > Nostocaceae > Anabaenopsis > Anabaenopsis elenkinii. The sequence goes on from NZ_CP063311.1 coordinate 538,537, forward strand.
CTAATTTGAACTCCCCTCCTAGCTCGCAGCGGAGGGGGTGGGGTACAATGACCCCAACCAATTAAGCAAACTTGAGAGAGCGTAAACTTTCCACAGTAGAAATAACCTGCTGTGCGACTATATCCATCTGTTCAGCAGTATTAAATCGTCCCATCCCAAAGCGCACCGAAGCATAAGCTAATTTTTCCGAGTGTCCCAAAGCTGTGAGCACATGGGAAGGCGCTGTACTAGTGGAGGAACAAGCAGAACCGGAAGAAACCGCCATCACTGGTTGTAACCCTAAGAATAACGCCGCACCATCTACCCCCTCAATACTAATATTCAAATTTCCCGCTAGTCGCTGGGTGGGATGTCCGTTGAGGCGAATTCCCGATAACTGCGACAGCTGTTCCCATAACCTTTGTCTGAGTTCCCCTAGGCGTTGATTTTCTGTTGCTTGGGAGGCGATCGCTATTTCCACAGCTTTACTAAACCCGACAATTTGCGGTGTATATAAAGTTCCCGAACGCATCCCCCGCTCATGTCCACCCCCATGTAGTTGGGGTGCGAGTTTAACTCTAGGGTTACGTCTGCGGACATATAAAGCCCCAATCCCCTTGGGTCCATATACTTTATGTGCAGTCAGGGACATTAAGTCAACTTGCATCCCCTGGACATCCAAGGGAATTTTACCAATAGCTTGGGCTGCATCCGTATGAAAAATGATATTTCTTTCCCTGCAGATTTGCCCAATTTCTGCTAAGGGCTGTAATACACCTATTTCGTTATTAGCCGCCATGACTGATACTAAAATTGTATCAGGACGCAAAGCCTTTTCTAACTCCGTTAAATCAATTAGACCATCTGGCTGCACTGGGAGAATGGTAATATTAAATCCCAAAGATTTTAAATAGTGACAAGGGTCAAGTACTGCGCTATGTTCTGTCGCTACGGTGACAATATGCTGTCCCTTTTGAAAGTAAGCCTCAGCTACACCTTTAATGGCTAAATTATTGGCTTCTGTAGCACCACTGGTAAATACGATTTCTTCGGGTGTAGCGTTAATAGCTGCGGCTAAAATTTCCCGTGCTTGTTTGACAGCTGCTTGTGCTTCCCAACCGTAAACATGACCAATACTAGATGGATTGCCAAAGTGTTCTATAAAATAGGGCATCATGGCTGCTAATACCCCTTCATCTAAAGGTGTAGTAGCGTGACAATCAAGATATATAGGACGGATAGACATAAACTAGCTGCAAATTGGACTCAGTTGTTTTAAACACTTCAAACTTGATCATTTCCTCCTCATTGGCTATTTAACTTCCCCCTAATTCCCGTAACTTAGTTAATACTGCTTGTCCATGACCTTTAGTTTTAACATTGGGCCAAGTATGGGCAATTATCCCATCTGGTGAGATAAGAAATGTTGACCGGGCTACACCCATATATTCTTTACCCATGAATTTCTTTAACCGCCAAGCGCCATAGGCTTCTATCACCTGGTGTTCAGGGTCACTTAACAGGGTAATAGCTAAATTATGTTTGTGAATAAATTTACAATGAGCTTTTGTGGAATCTGGACTTACACCTAATATCTTACCTCCCAGTTGGCTGAACTCGGCAGACAACTCCGTAAAGTCCTTGGCTTCGGTGGTACAGCCAGGGGTATCATCTTTGGGGTAAAAATACAATATAACCCACTGACCGGGAAAATCACTCAGGCTAACGGTATGATTATCTTGGTCAGGGATGGAGAAATTAGGCGCGAGTTGTCCGGTTTGGGGAATGTCACTCATTATGTATTAGTAGATAGCCATCTGATCAAAATTTTACCTGTATGAGGGGAGGTGACAAATAGCCACAAGGCATTTTTTCATCTCCTGTGACAATATTTAGTCAGTGGCTTTGGCGAAAAGAACGCCTGATAGTCAGATTTTCCACCCAACTTAAACACCACCATCATCAACAATGCCATCTGAATTTAACTTTTTCCAACAGTGGTATCCTCTCTCACCAGTAGAAGATATTGACCCTCAACGACCAACACCAGTCACTTTGTTAGGAATTCGTTTAGTTATCTGGAAGCCTAAGTCATCTGAGACTTACCGGGTATTTTTAGACCAATGTCCCCACCGCCTCGCTCCTTTGAGTGAAGGACGTGTTGAGGAGAAAACTGGTAATTTAATGTGTAGTTATCATGGTTGGGAATTTGATTCTCAAGGAGTTTGTACTCACATTCCCCAAGCGGAAAACCCAGAAATTGTGACTAAAAATCAAAAGAATTACTGTGTAATTTCACTACCAGTTCGCCAGGCCAATGATTTACTTTGGGTTTGGCCTGATGGGAACTCAGCAGCACAAGCGGCCAATACGCCCCTACCCCTGTCACCTCAAATAGATGCTAATAAAGGGTTTGTGTGGTCGTCTTATGTGCGGGATTTAGAATATGATTGGCAAACTTTAGTGGAAAATGTCGCAGATCCTAGTCATGTACCTTTTACTCATCATGGGGTACAGGGTAAAAGAGAAAATGCCGTACCCATATCTATGGAGGTTGTACAATCCACTTCAACGTTAATTGAAACAGTGATTAATAGAGGTATGAAAACTACAATCACTTTTGTACCTCCTTGTCGTTTGGAGTATGCCATTACTTTAGGGGACTCTGGAGAGAAAAAACTGGGACTTGTCACCTACTGTATTCCTGTATCTCCAGGTAAGTCCAGAATTGTCGCCCAATTTACCCGCAACTTTGCTAAAACACTCCACCATATTATACCGCGGTGGTGGACTCATGTCAACACCCGTAATCTGGTACTGGATGGAGATATGATTATTTTACACCAGCAAGAAAAGTTTCTGCAAGACAAACAAGCATCTGCAAGCTGGAAAAGTATCTATAAGCTAGCTACGGGTGCTGACCGTTTGGTAATTGAGTTTCGTAATTGGTTTGATCAGTATTGTGGCGGTCAGCTACCTTGGGAAGAAGTAGGAATTAGGATCACACCTACCCCCATTAATGATCACCGTGCTGTATTACTTGATCGCTATTCACAACATACTCGCCATTGTCGCAGTTGCCGTGACGCTCTCAAGGTTATACAACGCTTACAGGTGGGATTGTTAGTATATAGTATAACTATTATTGCTGGAGTTGCTTTACTTCCTGATGCCCTGAGAATTAAGTTGGGTTTGCCCTTAGTAATCACAGCAGCATTAAGTATGGTTGGTTACTCCTGGCTGAAATTCCAGTTAGTGCCTCAGTTCTACTTTGTAGACTATATCCATCCCCAAAAGCAATAGTTGTTACTAATTATATATACACTTAACATATGCGACGTGATTTTAGTAACCGTGATGAGTTAATAGCCTACCTGGGGGAACAATTCCCCCATGCAGCCCAAAGGGATGGTCATGTGAGTGAAACCGTCGGAGGACGTCAAGCTGCAGAGAAATTACTTGAACAAGTCAATCCGCTAACCTACGCGAAAACACGTAACTTTTTAAATGGGGCTGTCACCAGACTTTCACCCTATATTCGTTATGGAGTGTTAAGCTTGGGGGAGGTGCGGGATTATGTGTTGGCAAAAGTACAAGACCCCAAAGATGCGACTAAGCTAATTAATGAATTGGCTTGGCGTGACTATTGGCAGAGATTGTATATGAAACTAGGCGATCGCATCTGGCAAGACCAAGAACAGTATAAAACGGGGTACACCCCAACAGACTACGCCCCCAATTTACCAGCGGATATCACCCAAAGCCAAACAGGAATGGTGTGTATTGATAGCTTTAGCCAGGAATTACGCTCAACCGGCTACTTACACAATCATATGCGCATGTGGCTAGCTGCTTATATTGTCCATTGGCGGCGCATTCGTTGGCAAGCCGGAGCCAAATGGTTTTTACAACACTTGTTAGATGGTGACCCTGCTAGTAATAATATGTCATGGCAATGGGTAGCCAGCACCTTTAGCCATAAACCCTATTTTTTCAACCGTGAAAACCTAGAACGGTACACCCAAGGTGTTTATTGTCGTCAGTGTAACCTTTATGGTCATTGTGACTTAGAAGGTAGCTATGAACAACTAGAAAAGCGACTTTTTCCCAGGGGTAAATTTACTAAACAACCCAATAGTCAAAGTTGGCAACGCGGCAAAAAGAAGTAAAAAATGAGTCAAACAATAGTTTGGGTACATGGGGACTCACTCAGTCCACAAACTGGAGCATTAAAACAATACCCCGATGCTCCAGCCATCTGGGTATGGGATGATGCTTTAATTGAAGAATGGCAACTCAGCCTGAAAAGAATCACATTTATTTATGAATGCCTATTAGAACTTCCAGTCACCATTCGCCGTGGTAATGTAGCCCAAGAAATTATCGCCTTTGCCCACGAACATGATGGTGATGTAGTAGCCACAGCAGCCAGTCCCAGCCCCAGATTTCAGGATATTTGCCACCAAATAGAAACATCATTAACCTTAGAAGTCTGGGAAACCGAACCATTTTTGAAATACGATGGGTATATAGACCTGAAAAGATTCTCCCGGTATTGGAAAGTAGCAGAAAAACAGGTGTTTGAGTGAACTTACCCTTTGCGCCCCTTTGCGCCCCTTGGCGTTCATATATTTGCTAAATATTTGACTCTGAGAAAAAATGTCCACAACACTCGCTGAAGCTCAAAATTTACTTTCCGACCTCATCACGCGCTACTCATCCCGAGTAGACTATTTACTGATTCGCCTGGAAGAAGCAGAAGAAACTGATATTTTTTTGCGCGGTAACAAAATAGAAACCTTCAGTGAAAGCATTTCTATCGGCGGACATATTCGAGCTTGTTATAAAGGTGGCTGGGGATTTAGTAGTTTTAATGACTTAGGAACAATTAAAAAACGCATAGAACAAGCGATCGCCGCTGCTAGGATGATAGGTGATCAACAAACTATACTAGCCCCTATTCAACCAGTACAAGCAGTATGCAAAGTACCCCTGACCGGCACTGATCCCCGCCAAATTCCCATTGGGCAGAAAAAAGAACTGTGCGATCGCTATACTGATGTATTAAAAAGCTGTGATCATCGGATCACCACAACCTCCGTTCGCTATGCTGACAGTAAACAAACAGTGATTATTGGTACATCAGAAGGGACTCTGATCGAGCAATCCTGGGTAGATATGGAAATGCGTTTTGCCGCCACCGCCAGGAACGGTAGCACAGTGCAAACAGGTAGGGAAACTACGGGATCTCGCAGGGCTTACGAAGATTTAACTGCTTTCGATGAACAGGTTAAAAGTGCCGCCAAAAGAGCTGTAGCTGCCTTAAGTCTACCATCAGTAAAAGGCAATACCTACACAGTGGTTATTGACCCAGTGCTGACGGGTTTATTTGTCCACGAAGCCTTTGGGCATCTTTCAGAAGCCGATATGGCTTACGAAAATCCCGATCTATTGGAAGTCATGAGGATTGGAAGGCGGTTTGGCCCAGAAGAACTACAAATTTTTGATGGTGCCGCTCCCCTAGGGCATCGTGGTAGCTATTTTTATGATGATGAGGGTACACCTAGTACAACTACGCAACTGATTCAAGATGGTATTTTGGTAGGGCGTTTACATTCCCGTGAAACCGCAGGCAAGTTACAAGAAGCGCCCACTGGTAATGCTCGGTGTCTTAATTATCAGTTTAACCCCATTGTCAGGATGACTAACACCTGGATTGCCCGGGGTAAAACTCCAGTTGCAGATTTATTTACTGATCTCAAAGAAGGGGTATATGCGCGGAACTGGTTAGGTGGTATGACCAACGGGGAAATGTTCACCTTTACTGCCTCAGAAGCGTGGATGATTAGAAACGGTAAACTAGCAGAACCCGTCGCCGATGTGACACTTTCGGGTAATGTTTTCCAAACTCTGGCGGATATTGAAGCCGTTGGTGATGACTTTCACTGGGATGAGTCGGGTGGTTGCGGTAAAGGTGGACAGAATGGCTTACCTGTCGGTTGTGGTGGTCCGAGTCTGCGAATTCGGGATGTGGTAGTTGGAGGCGAAACCTAAAGCTTCACCTCCGCTAAACTCGGTACTCTTAATTTGATTCTTCTAAATTAGAGTTTGTTCTTTCCTCTCGCACTTGGCGCAACTGTTGTATTAATTTTTCACTAGATTCTAGAGTGGAATTGAGTGAAGTATTATTAGTTTCAGGTGTAGTCTTGGCAGTAACAGCCTCGGTGGGTGCTGACTGCTGATTATTGGGGATTCTTAGTTCTGGTAATGGTTTGACAGTAGTTGCAGCAGTGTTACCATTTTTTTGGAAACTGAGGTTAAATGGATAAATGCTGACTTGCCGATCTCCTTGAGGGGAGTTAGTAGAGAAATACTTTCTGGCCTTTGATTCCAACTCAGTAGAAACTAGTTCCCTGGGAAATTTAATATCTAAAACTTCCCCTTGAGTACCCACCACTAAGAACCCCCAGACTGTCCCTTCCATCTGGGGCTGATTGACTGTAATGGTGTCGCGAAGCACTGGTTTTTGCTGTGAGTTGGGGTACTCTTGCTGAATTTGTTGTCTGATCTGCTGATGCGAGTTTAAGCGGGCGATCGCTCCTTGCTCTGGATTTACTTTTTGCAAGGGCAATTGTGTTTTTTCGGGAGTAGATGCTGGCTGCAATTTAGCAGTGTTTTGATTACCCAGTTGCTCAGGTTGTTGTCGGCTTTCTTGGAGACGATCTCCCAGGGCTTGCTGGCGAGCAGTTTGGGCAGCATCATCCTTTGTGGTTCCTGAAGTTGCATTATTATTTACTGCTGTGGTAGTAGGGGGGGTATTTACTAAATCAGCAGGTAATGGAGATGGATTTACTTTTGGCAATTTGTCTACAGGTATTGAGTTGACTGCCAGTTGTATTTCACTGTGATTAAAAGTCCGCCTAGAAGGAGTAAACCTTTGCGCAGCAGCATTAAAATCAGGGGTAAACCGATATTGCTGTTGGGGAGCCTCAGATTCGATCCTAGGTTGCGGTGTTGGTGTGGGAGGCCTCTGGGGCAAGGAAATATTAGGATTAGCAGCAACAGTGGGATAGTTTAGTCTTGTCCTGACTGGGGGCAATACAGGCTGTGTCTGAGGAGATGATGGTAACGGCGGTAGGTTTGTGGGAATATCCAGATTCGGAGGCAGAAGTGGCGGTCTTGGAGATAGTGACAATTCTGTCGGCAGTGAGGATTGGAATGTTTCAGGCGATACTTTGGGATTTTCTGGGAGACGCTCTTGATCAGCTTGGCTCAATTCCAAGATTCCAACTGATTGTGGTACTTCTGATGGTTGAGAGGAATCAGAATCTACAGGCATCAATGGTACAATCAACGCAATAGCAGCGTGGATACCAAGGGAGGCTATTACTGCTATCCCAGTTGGTCGGCTGAGAAATTCTGGTACATTTTTTAGCAGGGAGACGTAGGACATAGCTGTTATCGTTCACTCGGCTGGATTGCGGTTGACTAGCAAAGCAATTTTATCTTAATTACAAGAGATGCATCCTGCGCAAAATCATCACTTCATATACTGGTACTCAAAGTGTCAGGATATGGTAGTTTTCAACTTTCTAAATTTTGGATGAGACAGGGGACAAGCACCACTGTTGAAGGGCAATTTTTATGAGGAGTTGCACAATATGAGCACTGAATCTAGGGTAGTTGCCACTGGATGCCATGGCATCAGGCTAAATATATAACTATATCTGTTGCAATTGCGGGGTTTACTAGCCGACTATTTTAGCCTAATTTATGTTTTTTTGGCAGGGGAATTTATAAATTGCCTTTAGTATTTATCATTATACCACATTCAGCTATTGTCTGGCGTAGCCTTGGCAATGTCAGTTGTCTTGATAGTAGTGCACAAAGGCTAGGCATTGACATACTCACATTTACTTCTGAGGAGTATCACCAGTAAACAGTTGAGGTAACTTCTCTAAAGGTACCTCTTCCACCTCTGGTAAAGTTTCCAGAGACAGACGAGTTGATTGGCTACCACCGGATAAACGCTTTAACAAGTTGGGTCTGGGGTCATGTAACAAGTAGATAATGCGATCGCCTACTAACCATTCTTGATGAGCAGGTACTACCTGTAGACGGTTTTCTCTTTCCACCAACAACGGAATCAAATCTCCGCTCTTAATCTTCTCTTGAATACGCTCTTGTTGTTTAGTAAATTCGGCATCATTGAGTGTAGTTGTTCCCAACTTGACTCTGCCATCGTTGAGATACTCATTCCAAGTCTTAATGGCCAACTCGGTAGTAAAAGCTTGGTTAACCTTGTGATTAGAACTAGAATTAGCTTGGGTTTTCCGGGGAAACACTGCTAAAACACGCGGTGGGCTAAATTCTTCAGCCGCCCGTTGAGCTAAGACAAAATTCACCTCACCATTATTGGTCATAGCCACGAAAGTTCCCACACCAGCCAGTCCGGCTTCCTCCAAAACAGAAACATCTAATCCGCTGCTAGAAATCACCGGAATATCTGCCGCTGCTGCTTTGGCACAACTTTCGGGGTCAGTATCAATCATCACTACTTTTTCTCCCCGTTCTTGAAAGAAACGGGCAATCAACAAGCTCAAGGGATTACAACCCACAATCACCGCCCCGGTGGCATCCTCAGAGGTGATCCGCAGCCATTTAGCAATTGTTCCGGCTGTTAACCCTTGACAAACCACCGTCATGATAATTGTCAAGAATACCAGAGCTTTAATAGCATCACCACCATTAATACCCCGCTGTGTCAAGGCAATGGCAAACAAAGAGGCCACAGAAGCACTGACAATGCCCCTAGGGGCCACCCAACTTAAAAATAGTTTCTGTCGCCAATTCAAGTTACTGTTCCAAGTACAGCAAAGAATGTTAATCGGGCGAACAACCAACATGAGGACTAAAACAGTCAATACACTGCCCCAACCCAAAGCAAAGACACTGGCAATAGAAAGGTCTGCCGCCAGGAGAATAAATAGCACCGACACACCCAGGATTGTTAGCTGACCCTTGAAGCTGCGTAACAGTCGCTCTTCTGGCACTGAGGAGTTAGCAAATACCGCACCAGCGATCACCGTGGTCATAATTCCCGATTCGCTCCGAATCGTCTGGGCTACGGTAAACAGACCCCACAGAATCGCCAACACCACTAGGTTTTTTAACTCCGATGAGAGGAAATTAGCGCGTTTGAAAATCAAGCTCATCAAGTAGCCCCCTGTCCCACCAATTGCCGCACCAATTCCCAGACGCATCAGTAAGCCCATGATGGCATTGAGGGGGTCAGCATCGCCGTTAGTGATGGTGTCTAGGACAACGAAAGCTAGAATAGCTCCTACTGGGTCGATTAAAACTCCTTCTCCTTCTAAAATAGTTGCCACCTGACGATCTACGTTGATTTGTTTGAGCAGGGGACTGATGACAGTTGGCCCTGTAACTACAATGATCGAGCCGTAGAGAAAGGCTATATTCCAAGGAAATTCCCCCAGCCAGTGGGCTGCCATACTACCGCCAATTAATGTAATCAGTGTTCCCAGGGTGACCAGCAATTGTAGGCTAACTGAAACTCTCCCCAGTTCCTGTATATCCAAATTGAGTCCGCCTTCAAATAAAATTATTGCTGTTGCTAGGGCAACAATCACTTCTAGTCCGGCTCCGAGGACATGAGGATGCAACAATCCCAGCCCATCGGAGCCTAGGAGAATTCCTAGTAGTAATAACAAGACAATACTAGGTAAGCGAAAATATGCAGCCAAGACCTGGGCAGTAATGCCTGCAACAACAACGCTTACCATCTGTAGGGTGATTTCAAAAGATGCTTCCATGTTGTAGATTTTGAGCTATGTGTTTCAAAATCTTTTGTAAAGAATAGTAAATATTACTTCTACAGCGTACAACATCACATACCTTCCAGGGAAATCCAGAGTTTTTTTCATACTTAGTCGTGGATATTACTTGATTGGCTGATCTGCTAGGGCAAAAATTCAACAGTCCTCTAATTAGTATCCAACAGCGATAAAAAAACCACAGCTACATTCATGGCTGGCCATCCTATAGCTTTGTGTTCTGAATGCACAAACTTGAAAATCATCTGTGTATTGTCGCCTATGTTAGCCGCGAAAATTTTTTTTTGCAAAACCTATTGACATCCAATGGAAAACTAATTAATATATATAAAGTCTGAGTCTGAAGCCCCCATCGTCTAGAGGCCTAGGACACCTCCCTTTCACGGAGGCGACGGGGATTCGAATTCCCCTGGGGGTATATGTAAATGTAAAAGCAAATAATTTTTTCTATATATCAGCCCTTTCCTAGAAAAGGCTGATTGTTTTTGATTCAGAACATAGTAAATATACTCAAAATCTATTTAGCAGTTTGCCATAACTCCTCGACCCGCTGGTGAATAGCTACAAGATTTAACCGCAAATCATCGCTGAGGCGACGTTCAATAATTGCGATCGGCATCGTCAGTTTAGGCCAGACTTGAATGGTATAACACAAGGTAGTACCAAATTCTTCACCCCGAGGATCAGGTTCTAAACACCAGTTCCCAGAAAAGTCTTTAAAATCTCCCTCTACCATGGAGAAATTAATCTGTTTAGGGAACTTTTCTTCCAAATCCAAAACCACACGGGCGCAAAAGTTGAACTTGAGTAGGCGCTGGGAACCGATTTGTTCAAGCCGAATACCACCATGAGGATGCTCTAACAAGGAACTTTGAGCCAGGTTGGGAATGAACTCAGACAAGGCTTCATAGTCTGTTAGTACTTTCCAAATCCGTTCAACTGGGTGAGGAATTTGGATTTTAGCGGCGATTTTTCGCTTTCTTTCGGCTATTTTCTCAATTTGAACTGCCACATCTGGTAAAGTAACTGCATCAACAGCCAAATTGTTTTCTAGAGCGGTTTCATCTCTAGCGGGGCTGAGATCCAGGTTTTCTGTGATTTTCGATTTTTCAGTCACTTGCGGAATCTGGTTGGCTTTCATCGGGAAATTTGGCCACGGTTAGGATGCAAACAATTTCGCTCTGGTGGGACATTTAAGCTTGGGAGACCCTGCAACTGCGCCCCATTCAACATAAAACCCTGGGGGTCGTCAGTTTTCAGGATCAGACAAATGAACTCTAGTTGGCTTCGCCTGAACTAGAGGTTTCTACATCCTCTAGTCCGTTTTTAGCAAAGTTACTTTAAGATTTCTGTTGAGCGTGGAGACTTCCATATAATTTTAACAAAATATCCGCTCAGAAAATTGATGCCAGTTGATCTGAAATCACTGTCATACCCCATCCCTCGATCGGGTGGGGATGTAAAGCCAGGTTGTGAATGCAGCAGATTTTTCACTCAGGGGCTAAACTTTCTAGACTCAGAGGAACCATCTCACCATTCTTAGTTAGTCCTAAAAACATGGATTCTTCGGGATGAATTAATTGACCCGTCAGTACACAACGCTCTTGTTGTTCAGCTGTAGCTTGTACACTAGCTCTAATATCGGCTCGGGAAAATCCGGGTTTCCACTCACCTGATTTTTGTTGTACATAGTTCCAGAGGATCTCTCTAATCAAAGCCTGATATCCCTGGTTATGGGCTATTTCTTTGAGTTTATCTTTGAGTTCCTTTTCCAGGCGGATACTGGTAACTTCCATTTCAGTAGTGGGAGTGCGGGCGATCGCATGGTGCATAACTTTTGCTCCTTCAATGTGTGCACAGTCTAGTAATACAAGTGTAGTATGTTGAGAGCAATGTTGAATTCCTCTGAAATTCCTCTAGCTCAAGATTGATTGACGGAAAAATATAGAAGAATATAAATACAATATAAATAAATGTCATTCTCCAGGTCGATACAAGGGTGAGTGATTTACTCATAAGATAGTACTTAGAAATAAAAACAAGGAGAATGACAAATAAAGCTATTAATTACTCAATATTATTGTGTGCAAACATGACGGTGTTAAAACTGTGATTGAGGATTGAAGATGAATAATTATCATGTGATTTTATGGATTTTACGCCCAGTAAGGTTTATAGTTGTGGCTTCTGCCTGTGTCCTGCTATTTTTCTCCAGCGCCTCAGCTGCGTTTGCCATCAGTAGTTATCAAAGTGATCCTCAAGAAGGCCCGACACAGCTTTTAGAAACACAACGCAGAACTGACGAAGCGGGTAAATCCAAACCTTTGGGACTCAAAGAAACTCAAGAAAAGTCAAGCAAAGGACTGAATGAAATTCAGGGAGACGCTGACATAGATAAGATGAAGACCCCTGAAAATTCACAGAGTTCAACTTCAGTAGAAGAGGATGTTAAAAACTTTTTGGAAAAAGTTACAGGTAATTAGAAATACATCATATCCCTAACCCCGGTTATTTGAATTAATCGGGATTTTTTAAATGTTTGTCTAGTTACAATGTAAAAATAGATCGAGTTTTGTGGCAGTTGGATAGAGTGCTATTATATTATAATATAATTACCAAAAATTATCGATTTCGTGGCTCTGATAGTTTTCCGTGCCCACAGAAAAATGGGTGAGCATTTACCAAAACTGAGTATATAAGTAAATCCCCAATCCCCTACAGCAGTGTTTTCTACCATGATGTAGTCAGAGCCAGTGTTAATTAAGGGAAGTTGCGGGGCTAACTTAACATCATTTATTGTGCAGTCGCGCCTGTCAGATCATGATCTGCTGCTTAAATCCCGATTGCCCAAATCCCCTCAATCCTGACACACAGAAGTTATGCCAAAGTTGTAACACCCCCTTGGTGCCACTTTTGCGAAATCGCTTCCGTGTGATTCGGTTGCTTTCCGATGAAGGGGGATTTGGCAGAACCTATTTATCCGAGGATACAGACAAACTAAATGAACGTTGTGTTGTCAAGCAATTAGCGCCGAAGTTTCAAGGGACTTGGTCGCAAAAAAAAGCTGTAGAATTATTTGCTCAAGAAGCCAAACGTCTACAAGAGCTAGGAGAACACCCACAAATACCAACTCTTTTAGCTTATTTTGAGCAAGATAACTGCTTGTATTTAGTGCAGCAGTTTGTGAATGGGCAAAATTTGTTAAGCGAGTTGCAACGGCGAAAAGTTTATAAACCGGCGGAAATTAAGGCAATTTTGCTGCATTTATTGCCTGTCCTCCAGTTTATCCATGAGCGTGGTGTGATTCACCGGGACATCAAACCAGAAAATATTATTCGACGACATGGTGACGGACGATTAAGCCTGATAGATTTTGGTTCCTCGAAGCAGTTAACCACCAGAGCACAGAAGAAAATGGGGACTTCAATTGGTTCCCATGGTTATTCGCCATTGGAGCAAATTAGAGATGGTAAGGCTTACCCTGCTAGTGATTTGTTTGCTTTGGGGGCTACCTGCTTTCATTTACTAACTGGAATTTCTCCCTTTCAGTTGTGGCTAGAACATGGCTATGGTTGGGTGACTAATTGGCGACAATATCTGCGCAGTCCATTGAGTGCTGAATTGGATAATGTTCTTGATCAGCTGTTGAAAAAAGATATACAACAGCGTTACCAATCAGCCGATGAAGTCATGAGAGACTTGAAGGTAAAACAACCACTAGCACTGCCAAGAGCAGCTAAATCTACCGTAAAAATACCGGTAACTCAGATTTCATCTTTACCAATCAAATATGCCTTACTGAAGAATATAGTTTTAGTAAGTGCTTTGATGATGTTATTTGGGATTGAAGATTCTTGGTATCAGCAATATCAACGCTTTCAGACTGCTTTATTGTCTACATTGACTCAAGATCATAGCAGTGGAGGGGGAGTAGTTGCCGATGAGTCCCTTAATTCACCTTTGAAGAATATTACCTTGGCTCAAGCCCTAGAAGGTCATGAAGATGTGGTTTTATCTGTAGCTATTAGTCCTGATAGTCAGATTTTTGCCAGCAGTGGGGAAGGGAGTATTAAAGTTTGGAATTTGGCTACAGGAGAGGAAATTACTACGGTCAATAGCCGACAAAGGGTGAATGTGGTAGCTATCAGCCCCGATGGAAGTACTTTAGTTAGTGGTGGTGATGATCAAACTATCAAAATTTGGGATCTTCCTACTGGTGAGTTGCTGCGAACCCTCAGGGGACATGCGGATGCAATTCACGCCTTAGCCTTTAGCCCGGATGCTAGGACTCTAGTTAGTGGTAGTGATGATGGTACTATTAAACTGTGGAATATGCCCACGGGAAGGTTAAGAGGTACACTCAGAGGACATACATCTTGGGTGCGTTCACTAGCTATGAGTGGGGATGGTGTGACTTTGGCCAGTGGTAGTTTTGACAAAACTATTAAAATTTGGGATCTGAACAGAGCAGTTTTGCTCCGCACAGTTGAGCAAGATGGGGAAATAGTTACAGGTGTGGCTTTGAGTGCAGATGGTCAGACCCTAGGGATTGCTTCTGGCGGTAAGCTACGGACGATGACACTGGGGGATTTAGCTACCGAAGAGAAAACCCAGACACTAGCAGAAAATATGGCAACTGTTACATCCATTGCTTTTAGTCCCGATCATAGTACTCTGGTTAGTGGTGGGGGCGATCGCACAATTAGACTTTGGGATTTAGCCACAGGTAAAGAAATGCGTAGACTTGTGGGACACGCGGACACTGTCACCGCCTTGGCGATCAGCCCTGATGGTCGGACCCTCATCACTGGTGGTGAAGACAATAATATCATCCTTTGGCGAGTCCCCCAGTAAGAGATGTTGTTGCATATGAGTTGCAATTGAGTATCTCATTTGCTTAATATGAGTTTCAACAAACAACAAACACCGTTGAGATAGTAAACTGTGGAAAACAACGTTACCCAGTCATAAGTTCCCATATATCAAAACCATCTGCCTTGAGCAGTTGTAGCAGACTTTCTTAGTTTTAGAAAAGAACCTTTCTATATACCTTGAGTTGCAAGTATATGGCTGACTTGATATGCCTATCCATCAAAATTAGAGGTGATGGGCTGAGGATGTCTATTTTGCGGCTAATCGTATAATTAGGCACTACTTCTATTCCTTTTGGTCGATGTCGCCATCATGGGGAGAATGATCTATAACCTATTGACATTGGGAGATACCAGCCATACCTGACAATAAGGTATTTTACCGTTAATTACGACAATTATGGTATAAAAACCAGCAATCAAATATTAGGTATCTAAGATGAATGGTAAATTATTGACACCATTTCAACGCCAATTATTACTCAAAAAGTTGGCAGAAGATATACCAGAATTATACCGCCAACGGATTTCAATTATGCTGTTGGCAGATGAAGGAAAATCACAAAGGGAAATATGTCGTACTTTAGGATGCTGTTCAGCTACCGCTAGACATTGGATACATATAGCCCGTAGTGGGAAAGCCCACGAGTGGGAAGCATCCCCAGTTGGTCGTCCCAAGGCGATCAATGAGGAATACATAGCACGCCTTGAAGAACTTGTCAACCATCATCCCCACGACTATGGTTATGGTTTTCGGCGCTGGACAGCTAACTGGTTAAGTAAACACTTAGCTAAAGAGTTTGGGCTGCAATTGAGTGAATGTCATATCAAACGCCTACTCAAACAAATGGGACTATCCACTAAAGGTAAATCTGAAACTGCATCAGAAAATACCCATGAAGGTGTGACTTGCCAAATATCTATCACTGATATCACGGGACAATCTAGGGGTAATACTAATGTAATTGTACCGATTCAATTGCTGAAGTTTAAGAAAAATTAAATAGCTATCATCCCCTAATTTGCAAACCCTTGGGGGGTGAGTTAAGACGATGCTCCTCATAAACCCAGGGGTAACAGATGATTGTGTCCGTTTTTAGAAGGGGAAACCTATCAAGTACTTACTCAATTTCACAAAATCAGATCATCATCTTCTAAATTCTCTAAATTTATGGTCCAAGAATCAGTTAAAACACAAATTTCCCAGGAATTATTCAATCAAACCCTAGGATATTCCTTTTCTGTCGCAGAATTTCAAATCTATGGACAGCAACTAAAATACAGAGAACCGAAAATAGGGAAATTTTGGTCAGGGACAGGAGTTGAACCCGGGATTTATGTTGTACTTAGCAGCAAAGTGAGGTTAATTGATGACAGTGGAGAAGTAATTACGACGGTGAGAAAGGGAGAATCCTTCGGACATCATACATTGTTTCCCAATCTTAACTGTCAAGTTTATGGTGCGCGAGCCAGTGAAAGTCTGCGGTTGTGTTTTTTCCCTGGTGAATTGCTCAAAAACTTAATGGATAAATACCCACAAATTCAAGAGCACCTAAAAACAAAAACCCATATTCTCCATTCTCCATCTCAGCAGCCATTACCAAGGGTCACTACCGGAGAAAATCACCACCAAACCAGACAAAAAATTAGTCAAGCTTACCTTCCCACTCCTACCCAAAAAGTTCGTCATCTATTACAAAGAATTACTCGCCGTTATCCCTTTTTTGCCCAACATAGCGCTTCTGATTGCGGTGCTGCTTGTTTAGTGATGGTGTCTCTCTATTGGGGGAAACAATTTAACCTCAACCGGTTGCGGGAGATGGCTAATGTTGATCGTAATGGTGTATCCTTGCGTGGGTTAACCACCACCGCTGAAAGCCTGGGTTTTAATACCCGTCCGGTGAAAGCTAATATCCAGCAGTTAGCACAACAAACACTACCTGCTATTGTCCATTGGGAAGGAAAACACTATATTGTTGTCTATGAAATTACCCCTCAAAAGGTGATAGTTGCTGACCCCGCTGTTGGTCAACTGACTCTTTCTTACTCAGAATTTCAGGCGGGTTGGACTGGGTATACACTCCTGCTAGAACCAACGGCTTTATTTAAGAATGCACAAGAAAGTACAACTCCTTTTTGGCAATTTTTTCAACTGGTCAAGCCTCATGGTGTGGTCATAGGGGAAGTATTTATTGCTTCCATATTTATTCAAATATTTGGACTGATTACACCCTTATTTACACAACTGATTTTAGACCGTGTGATAGTACAACGGTCTCATTTAACCTTAATGGCTGTAGGGTTGGGTTTGATGATCTTTAGCCTGTTCCGTGTGGCCATGACAGGTTTAAGGCAATATCTCATCGACCACACTGGTAATAAGATTAATGTGGCCTTGGTGGTGGCGTTTATTCGTCACACTTTCCGATTACCTTTAAGCTATTTTGAAAATCGTTATGTGGGTGATATTGTCTCTCGGTTACAGGAAAATAGCAAAATCCAAAGCTTTATTTCTGGGGAAGCATTATCAATCATTCTAGATTTTATAACTGTATTTATTTATCTGGGTTTGATGTTTTGGTACAGTTGGCAAATGGCTTTAATATCTTTGGTAATTGTCCCGCCATTTTTGGGTCTGGCTTTGATTGCTACACCTTTTTTACAGCGAATTTCCCGACAAATTTTTAAGGCTTCAGTTCAGGAAAATAGTTACATTATTGAAGCTTTAACTGGTATTAGAACTATCAAATCAACGGCGGTAGAACAAACAGTGCGTTGGCATTGGGAAGAGTTATTAAACAAGGAGATAAAAACTAACTTTTCTGGGCAAGTAATTGGCAATCGGTTACAGATTTTTAGTAATACAATTGAGGCTTGTGTATCCACGGCTTTATTGTGGTATGGGGCATATCTGGTAATTGAGAATCAATTATCTATTGGGCAGTTGGTAGCATTTAATATGCTTTTAGGCAATATTATTAACCCTTTTAAAAGATTAACTGTGTTGTGGAACCAGTTGCAAGAGGTAATCATTGCTGTGGAAAGGATTAATGATGTATTAGATGCTAAACCAGAAGAGGATATACAAGAGCAACAACGGCAAACTTTACCGGAAATTCAGGGTAATATTGATTTTCAACATGTGACCTTTCGTTATCATGAGGATGCTAATGTTAATATTCTGCAAAATGTCAATTTTTCAATTAAATCAGGACAAACAGTGGCTTTAGTGGGGCGTAGTGGGTCTGGTAAAACTACAATCTCTAAGCTGGTTTTAGGTCTGTATCCACCTACTAATGGTAAAATCTTAATTGATGGACATGATATTACTACCATCTGTTTAGATTCTCTGCGCCAACAGGTGGGTGTGGTTGATCAAGATACTTTTTTGTTTGGTAATACTATCCGGGAAAATATCAGTTTAGGACATCCAGATGCAAGTTTAGAGGAAATTATCACCGCTGCTCAATTAGCAGGTGCTGATGAGTTTATCCAGCAATTACCTATGGGTTATGAAACTCAAATTGGTGAAGGGGGCGGTTTATTATCTGGGGGACAAAGACAAAGAATTGCGATCGCCCGCGCTTTATTAGGTAATCCCAAACTCTTGATTTTTGATGAAGCTACTTCTCACCTTGATCCGGAATCAGAACGGATAATTCAGCAGAATTTGCAGCAAATTCTCAAGGGGAGAACTGCTTTAATTATTGCTCATCGTCTGTCTACGATCAGGAATGCTGATTTAATTTTGGTTTTAGATCAAGGTATGTTGATTGAATGTGGTAGTCATGAGCAATTAATCGACAAACGTGGACACTATTTCTACCTCAATCAACAGCAATTAGGTAACAAGGATTATTCCTAAATATAGGAGTTGTGACTATTAACTTTTAATAGGACATAACTAGAGATGGTTGGGCGATATTTTCTGAGGGAAATTGAGGTCAATTGAGGTAAATTTATGTCATATACAATCAATGAAAATGGAAAAGTCCCGACGGAAGACATTTTATATATAACTCCTGAGACTATGGAGAAATCCCCCCAGGTTCCAGTACAGGTAAAATCTCACGCTCATTGGTCTTTTGCAACTCAAGAACTATTAGATGCTTTACCCCAAGTGTGGACTAGGGGATTACTGTACTTTTTAGTGATATTTGTGGCAATTATTTTACCCTGGGCGATGTTATCTAAGGTGGATGAAACAGGTACAGCTAGGGGGAAAATTGAACCGGAAGGTAAAACCATGAGGTTAGATAGTCCCGTATCTGGGACTGTGAGAGAAATTATGATTCAGGAAGGACAGGAAGTCACAGATGGACAACCTCTATTACTGTTAGATTCAGATTTAGTGAGAGCTGAATTAGCTCAGGTGAAGGACAGGTTAGAGGGACAATTAAATAGGCGATCGCAATTAACTACTCTGCAAAATCAGTTAGTAGTGACTTTCAGCACTCAACAACAACAAAATCAATCCCAGCAGTTAGAAAAACAATCCCAAATCGACCAAGCTAGACAACAATTAATAGCATTAACAAATAACTGGGAGTTACAAAAGTCGGAAAAATTATCTCAAGTCAACCAGGCTAAACAAAATTTAGCCCATAGTATCACTGCTCATAAGTTAACTGCAAGCAGCTTGGCGATCGCCCAACGAGAAGAAACCAGATACAGGGAATTATACCAAGAAGGGGTCATCCCTGAAATTAATCTTGTAGAAAAGCAAGAACAAGCAAAACAAAGACAACAGTTATATGAACAAAGTCAGTCAGATATCCAACAAGCTGAATTACGTTTAGCAGAACAGCAAAGCAGTTATCAACGAGTGATCAAACAGGGAAAAGCTGATATTACCCAAGCAGAACTCAGAGCGAGGGAACAAGAACGCAGTTATGAAACCCTCAAGCGTTCCGGTGAATTAGCTTTACTACGTATTCAGGAACAACAAAATAATTTAGCCACAGAAATCACCGCACTAGAAGCGGAAATCGCTCAAACTCAAAGACAGATTGAATCTCTGAATATTCAACTAGCACAAAGGGAAGTCACAGCACCCATGACCGGGACTATATTTCAATTACCCATTCAAAAAGCTGGCGCTGTGGTTCAAGCAGGAACAATGGTTGCAGAAATTGCGCCGCTTGATTCACCTTTAGTGATGAGAGCGCAAATAGCAACCGCACACAGTGGTTCTCTGAATGAGAAATTACCAGTCAAGCTGAAATTTGATGCTTATCCTTTCCAAGATTATGGAGTCATGGAAGGAGAGTTAATGAGCATTTCTCCCACAACTATAGATATAGATACACCCCAGGGGAAAGTATCAGCTTATAACTTAGAAATCAGCTTACCAGACAACTGTATCCCACAGAGAAATCAATGTATCCCCTTACGTCCTGGAGATACTGCTACAGCGGAGGTAATTTTACGTCAGCGGCGAATTATTGATTTTATCATTGACCCCTTCAAGCAATTACAAGCAGGGAATTTTAAGTTATAGCAGTCAATTCGAGAATTGTAAATTAAGTAGGACAAGATTATGTCATACCCCATGGTCGTCACTCAAGAAGATATTTTACGTCAAATCAAACTATCTGGAAAAATTCCTGAAACAGTTGAGCAGATTATTCAGCGCAAAATCATTAAAAATAGGGCGGATGAAGTGGGGATAAAAGTAGAAGTTGCAGAATTACAACAAACAGCAGACCAAATGCGGTTAGTTAACCAACTCACCACCACTGATGAAACTTGGACATGGTTAAAAAAACATGGTTTATCTTTAGAGGATTTTGAGGAAATTATCTATACAAACCTCCTAACCGCTAAATTAAGTCATCATTTGTTTGCTGGTGAAGTTGAAGCATACTTTTATAACCATCAAGTAGATTACCTACAGGTGATCATGTATGAAGTTATCTTAGATGATGAGGATTTAGCCTGGGAATTATTTTATGCAGTTAAAGAAGGGGAGAAAAGTTTTTATGATGTCGCTCATCAATATATTCAAGATGTAGAACTACGTCGCCAATGTGGATATCGAGGGGTGATGGGTCGTCAAAATTTACATCCAGATATTTCCGCAGCTCTATTTGCAGCTGAACCACCACAGTTACTTAAACCAATTGTCACAGCTAAAGGTATACATTTAATTTTTGTCGAGGATATGATTCGACCCCAATTAGATGAGCAGGTAAGTTATAAGATCATCGCCCATTTATTTGCTGAGTGGTTAAAGCAGCAGGTTGAGCAGACGGATTTTCAACTATAAAAGTCAGATTTAATCTTTCAATTAGGGTGGGTTAGGAATTCTTAACCCACCCATTATTTACAGCGTATTTTATAGCAGTAACCACAAGTGTTAGGACATTTCCCTGCTTGTTGTTTCCCATTCCCTGTTCCCTGTTCCCTTAAAACCACAATTATGATGTCCTAACGTGTATGCGTAGTGCTATATCTGAGTGAGATACACAAGGGCGGGCTTTTCTGCCCACCCCACAAGATTTATGAGATTAAGGTGTGTACTTTATTTACTTGAAAAGTGCTGTATATTCTCTCAACAGTACGTCTAGCAACTCCTGGAAATTGTGCTAAACATTCGAGTAGATGCTCCCAAATACAAATCTTCTTAAATGGGTTTAGACAGGTCCAAAATCGTTATCCATGAGGCTTGTAGAGTCTGTATTGTCGCTGATTGCGCCCCACCCTGTAGATAATAAAGAGAATATCATGTCAAGGAAAATAAGGATAAGACTGACAGTAATAAGTCTATTTGTGATCTGGGAGAATGGTCCGATGAACATAAATCCGCCCATGATTTTCTCCATTTCCCCTGGAGAAAGTTGCTGCAATTGAGTAGATTCAACTTCTAAGTTTTTAATGGTGATGTTAGCCATGATTGAATTTCTCTTAGTAAATGCTGTGCTTTGGTTGTGGTAACTTATGTATGTCCTGCGCTTCACCCACCTTCAGAAGTGAAATATTTAGCTAATAAATAACACAGGGTGTAAAAATTACACCCTGTTTTTTGGAGCAAAATTAGCTAATTTTTACTAAGCATCTCTCGTACAGATACAAGGAGGTACAAGATTAATTGTCCTAGGGGGTTAACTGGTCTAGAGCAACTCGGATACTAGAGCTATGAAACCACTTGTTGCAATGTATGCTACAATCGCTCGGGTAAACTGGTTATAATTGAAAGTTGCACCACCAACAACTTTTTCCATTTCGCCGGAGGAAACTTGATTCAATGCAGTAGATTCAACTTCTAGGTTTTGAATTGTGATGTTAACCATGATTTACTTTCTCCTAGTAAATGCTGTGTTTTTGTGTTTGGGAATCAGGCTCTTGCCT
>NZ_CP063311.1:561858-577284 GCF_015245355.1 Anabaenopsis elenkinii CCIBt3563
TGATGAAACATGAATAACGTACATAAATCATGCTATTTATGATGATTTTAATCCCTGGTTTACTGTACTACTAGTAACTAACTGATACTATCAAGCCATGATTTCGGCTCATAATTATTGCTGTTAAGAGGTTGTTTGATAAGTTTTCAACAGGTAATTTTTATCTTAGGGAACAGGGAACAGGGAACAGGGAACAGGGAGCAGGGAATGGGGGACACTCCGAAACAATAAAATCCAGTCCCGTCCCCTTACAAGGGGAGGGTTAGGGTGGGGTGAAACAATAGTTGATACACTAATCATGACTTATCAAACATCCTCTTAGGGAACAGGGAACACCGAAGGATTGGGAAGGATTGGGGAACACGGTATGGCTAACGCCACGCTATCGCTATCGACTTCGCTCACCGACCGCACAAAAAACAATAAAATCCATTCTCCTCCCCTTACAAGGGGAGGGTTAGGGTGGGGTCAAGCAATAGTCGATACGCTAATCATGACTTGACAAACATCCTCTAAGATACTTTTTCTAGTGGGTAGTGTTTTTGGACTCTAACTACTAATAGCGCCTCTGACTAAAATTACTGTACAGTCTACCCCAGAGGCGATCGCCTCTGGGATATTACCTTGTACTGCTTGCTGTAATAACCCCTCACGGGAAGCTCCTAAAACTACTACATCATAATCTTCCTCTTTGACCAGGTTAATCACTCCTTCGGCCACGGAGTCAGCTTGTAGGGGGATAGCAACCACATGACTGGATAACTGACGACGACCCATTAAGATGCGGATGGCTTGTTCTAAAACCGTCATATCTGGTTGTAACTGGGAGGGTTTAAACACTTGGGTGAGGCGAATATATGGATGTTCCCCCAAGGTGGCTAAAGCAGGTAAGAGTTTAATCGCCGCTGTCGCATTGGGACCCCCAGCCATTGTCACCAACCAACGGTTAAATTGAGGAGAGGTAGAGGGGGTTAATTGTGGTTCGGTCAGGAGTTGAACAGATGGGGGAATTTTCCCCAGTTTGACTAACATGACATCACAGGTGGCCTGGCGAATGATGGTATCTACAACATTGCCAAAAATTCGCCCAGGGGTAGAGGTTTGACCCTTCCACCCCATCAAAATTAGGTTGATGTGTCGTTCGTTGATGGTTTCTAATATGGCTTGGGCGGGGTCGTGGGCGACTCTAATTTGGGTGTGTAGGGGAATTTTCCACTTTTTGGCTAGAACTTCCGCTTGGCGTAGTAAGCGGCGACTGTGAACCGTTTTGACTGGTGTTTCTGATGGCGAAGTGTGGCGGGATACTAAAATGATTTGTAAACACTCTATTTCATAGTGGCGATCGCGGGCAATAGCGGCGGCCATTTGTAAGAGAATAGTGGCGGTTTGGGGATTGGCCACTGGGACTAATAATCTCCCTCTGCCAATGTTGGGCGATCGCGTTTGATAAACTAGGTAAGAGGGTTCTGTGTGGACTGTACTGACATTACCATAGTTGAGGTGTTCAGCTTGGGCGCGGATAATATCTGCACGGGTAATAATGCCGACTAATTTCTGCCCTTCTAGTACCGGTAGGCGGCTAATTTGATACCTATCCAGTAAATATAACACATGGGTGAGGTGATCCAGGGGTTGTACTGTCATGGGGGAGGGCTGCATAATCGACCTTAAGAGTACCTTCTGTGGGGGTTGGCTCTGGTCGAGGATGTAGGAGTGACTATCGCGCTTAGTCACTAAATCCGATTGGGTAATCATTCCTACCAGCTTGCCATCATCTACCACCGGAAAGCCGCGATGATGGGAACGAGAAAATACTTGCATTGCTGCTTCTAAGGTCATGTCTGCATCTAGGGTTTCGACCCGATGCTGCATAACATCATTGGCTGTTAATTTCCCTAATATCCCCTCGTTAGAAACTGCTTTGGTAATAGTGATCCCTTTGAGCTGTAATAGTTTGTCGTAGAGGGACCCCGGAATTACTTTGTCGGAAACCAAGTAAGCAGCTACAGAGACAATCATTAAAGGTAATACCAGATTGAAATCTGTAGTCATTTCAAACACAATTACAATGGCTGTAATGGGTACTTTAGAAACTGCACAAAAAAACCCTCCCATACCCGCCAAAGCGTAGGTGGTGGGAGAATCCACTGCTAAGAAATAAGAGGCGGATACACCTACCAGATGTCCTAAACAAGAACCCAAAATCAGACTAGGTGCAAATAACCCCCCAGGCGCACCGGAACCGAAAGCAATGAGAGTGAGGAGAAACTGAGATAAAAAGGCGATCGCGGCAAAAGGTATATTAGGTTGACTAATAATCATATACTCTCTTAACCCCGCATAATTACGGAATGATTCCGGCAGGATTGCCACTATTAAACCGGAAATAAACCCAGCTATAGCCATTTTTACCGGTAAGCTGAGGCGGAGATTTTGATAAATTTTAATACTTGTGATAATACCACGATTAAATAATGCACCCAGTAACCCTGCTAAAATTCCCAATCCCAAAAAAAACGGAATTTCTGGTAAAGAGAAGTTACTAGAGTATTGGATCAATTCTAGGTTAAGTTGTAAACTTCCCCCACCCAAAAGCCGGGAGACCACACCACCAATAAAGGAAGCAATAATGGCGGTTCCTAAAGTCAGCCCTGATAAATCTTGAAGTAATTCCTCGACAATAAATAATACACCAGCAATGGGGGCATTAAAAGCCGCAGCTAAACCAGCACCCGCACCAGCTGCAATCATCTGACGGCGATGGTCTGGGGAAGTGGGAACCCAGCGACTCATCCCAGCTGCTAAACCTGCGCCTACGTGAACCGTGGGCCCTTGTCGCCCTAGACTCAAACCGGAACCTAGGGTAATGATGGCAGTAACTAACTTGACAATTGCCACTTGCCAGGATAGTCTAATTGGCACATTAGCAAGGGTGGCTTTAACTTGGGGGATACCACTACCTGAAGCTTCTGGCGCAAATCTATTGACTAAATACCCTGCTATCAACCCAAAGCTCATACCAATGGTCGGTAATAACAACCATGGTGGGACAATTTGAGTGGTCTGTACCCGCCAAGTACCTAACCATCCCGCTCCCATTTTCAAGCATACCGCACTAAGGGCCGCGACCAGACCAATAATACAAGCCTCCGCGATCGCTAACCCTCTTGTGGGTTGCAACCAGATACGACAGCGCTGAGTCAGAATAGAAAGCCACATGTTAAAATATCAATATCAGCAGATACTGAGTTCTTAGTCACTAGACACAGACAATCTAGTGTCTCACAAAACCTTGTGCACTTGTTTTTCTGTTATGGACTGATAAACCCTGTACCGTTATATATATATCCTTGGAAGGCTGATATGGAATGACTCTGAAGTTATAAATTAGCCACCAAATAATCTTGCTTGACCCTTGGAAAACTATATTTGTTGAGAATCGGTGGTTTTTGAAAGCCAGGAGAGTGGAAGCCCTGGCCAAGTTTAATCATGGTTTTTCAATACACTTTACCAATTGTAGATAATCCTTCTACTATCAAGGATGGCGTATAACAGGAGCCATTCCAATCAGCATCACTACCTAATGCTACTAGTTGTTTGAGAACTGTGTAAACGTTGCCTGCCACCATGGTATCCTTAACACGCCCAATGATCTCACCGTTTTTGACACGATAACCCAAATCAACATTAATGGAAAAGTCACCAGAAATACCGTTGCCACCCCCGAGCATTTGATCTACAATTAAACCCTCATCCATTTGGGCAATTAATTTCTGTAGGGATGTTGAACCAGGCTGGATCAAAAAATTAAATAAGCCAGGACTAGGATAACTGCCAAAACTAGGGCGAAAACCATTACCAGTAGTTTTTATACCCATTTTCTGGCCTGTAGTGCGATCGCAATAGAAATTCTGTAAAATTCCATTTTGGATAAAAACTACACCAGTAGTAGGAATCCCCTCATCATCGAAAGGACAACTATAGGGGCCAGCTTGTGGATCTTGGTAGAGGGTGAGACTAGACGACATCACCTGTTGACCTAGGCGTTCTACCCAGGGAGAAGCTAATTCTAAAATCCGCTTACCATTCAAAGCCGCTTGTACGGTTCCCCAAAGCATATCCGCAGCTTTGGAGGTAAACAACACCGGAACCCTACCCATGGGAGGTGGGACGTTGTTTAGAGACCAATTTAATCTTTGTAAAATTTGATTAGCTAATTTTTGCGGGTGTAGAACATCCCTCTGGGTTTGTCCATCAGCAACACTCAAAAAATCATCTCCCTTGACCCATTCCGCGTCCATGTAGGAACTGAGGGTAGTGTCTGTGTAGTAACAATCTAAACCGGCAGTATTAGAAAGTCTAGTAGTTTCCACATCACATTCCCAGTCACTGTTACAAACCACATCGGGATAAACATCACGGATGAGGGCGATGGCCTCTTTCCCCCAATTTACTAATACTTCTAAGCATACAGGTTTACCTATATCTGGGTAATTCGGCTGATAATTCTTGACTAAATCTACTGATTCGGGTATAGTGAAACGACTTAAGGCTAGAGCGCGTTCTACCATTGTTTGTGGACAGACAGAACCATAAGCTACCGTGAGTCCTGGTCTTCCATCGCGCCACAGTCGTAGTGCAGTACCGTCAGATTCGCTGCTTTCTATCTGTTTGAGACGGTTAGCTTCAAAAAAGACGGGACGAGAAAGCGATCGCGACTGATATACCTCTGCTGCTTCCGCTCCCGATTTAATAGCTAGTTCTAGCAGCTGTTCTGCTAGGGTGTCTTGTGAGAAATTTTCAGAACCCATGACCCTCGCCCAATTGTGGTATTTAGATTTATCACCGATCAAATAAATCAACGCAGATAATTATCCCAAATGATGGGTACTTATCCGCGTTGTCTGCACCCAGAAAATTCAGTGCAAATTATTATGCTGTGTTAATAAATACTGATTATATCCTGGTTAACGGCTCAAACCTCCTTCCTAATTAGGCCAGATTTAAATTTTGGAGCAGCCAAAATCCAGTAAAAGATTCTGCTTGAGGGTCAGACTGGACACCAATAAAATGCACCCCATTAGCCTCTTGTTTGGCTTTTTCATAACCTTTGGCTTCTGCTAAAGTTTGCGGGTTGTTGATATTAGCCAAAATCCAACTTTCAGTAGCACCAGTTTCTAAAATTAATCTTTGCCCTTGTTTAGTATCAAAGTTCAAGCAAGCCAGCTCTAAACCGGACATCCACCCCGCTATAGGTAAGGCTCTACTGGAAAAAATTAAGACGCCTGGAATGCGAGTTTCTGCGGATATATTTGCCAGTTCTAAGGGAAAAGCCTCACCAAAACCAATATCCCACTCCGACATATCGGCAAATTCAGCAGCTTGTAGGCTCACAAATGCCCACTGTTCCCCCTCCAAAGCATCCGGTAAACGTTGGGGTAAAGGACTTTCTAAACGCACCGATGCATTGGTTCCCTGTTGATATCCGGGTTCTTGAGGATAAACCTCCTCCATTCGCTGTTTTAACCATTGATTAAGAACTAAAATCCGGCGGCTAGCTTGAGCAGGGATACCCGCATCCTGACAAGCTTTAGTAATCATATTATTCATTTGACGGCGAAAGAAGCGGATTTTGATTGGTGCTTCCCCAGCCTTCTCAATGGCCTCCTCTAAAGCAGTGCGCAACCAAACCGAATTTACCTGAGTACTGGGACAATACTTGGCATAACGGAATAAAGATTCCGGTTTGGTGCGAATATCCGACGGACTTTCACATATTAAGACTTCCCAAACTTTTTTCTGCTTCTCGTCTAAAATTGGCCGAGAGTAAAAATCAATTTCCCAAATACTACCCATGTTTGGTTCCGTAAAATTCTGGCGACTTGATATTTTTTGATATTTTTATCATGAACTACCCACAGTTGGCTTCGCCTGAACTGTAGGTTTCTACCTCCCTCAGTTCGTTTTTAGCAAAACTTTCTGTAGATTTTTGTCGCTTCTTTGCCCCTAGTTGCCGCATCGCTCCAGCAAGCTTATGCTTACTGGTAGATGTGGTAGAGCTAGGCGACTCTACGACAACGAAGCCAGTTCCTGACTCCGGTAGAATCCCTTTTCCCCAGTAAAGCATTACTTGTGCAGCAGCGATGTCTCTGTCTTGTGTATAACCACAAACACATATACCAGACAGTAAAGTTTTTTTGTTGGGTAAACAGGCAATTTTCCAGGCTCTACGATTACTAGTCACTCAGTAAGGTTAAAATAGGTCTGATTTCTTGGTTCCTGAATAGAAAAACTATGACAATCTATCCCCATTCTACTCTCCAAAGTGCCTTTGCTGACCGCCGTGTACTGAAAGTTATTAGCGGATTGAATAACTTTGATCGCGATCGCGTTGCTGCTACTATCAAAGCAGCTGAACTCGGTGGCGCTACTTTTGTCGATATCGCCGCCGATGCTGCTGGGGTTGGTGTTGGTTCTGCAATTAATCAACTTAACAGTGAAGTGGCGATGATTGCTGCAGTGCGGGGTTTAGTTGAAGCTTTAGCTAGTGCTAACAGCAGAGCAATTATTTAACTTCACCTCTGATTCTCAGAGGATGTTTGTCAAGTCATGATTAGTGTATCAACTATTGCTTGACCCCACCCTCTCCTTGCAAGGGTAGGTTTTTAATATGATCTCTGAAGGCAAGACTAGGAAGACAAGGAAGGAAAGTGGACAAGGAAGATTTTATACGGACAATGGTCTTTTAAGGGGCTATTTTTCTTACTAAAAATACAGACTTTGTACTGTTTTTCTCCCTTGTCACCTTGTCCACCTTGTCCACCAAGTCTTGTCCTTGTAAGGGGAGGGGACTGGATTTTATTGTTTTTTGTGCGGTCGGTGAGCGAAGTCGATAGCTCTTATTTCGGCACAGACCAAGAACGAACTTGACCCAAAGTTACAGGAATCCTATCACTAACATCAATAGTAAACAGATAAACTTTTTTAGCTCTGCGGCCATTTTCCGGGTCAAAAAACTTTAATTTCACATCCCAACAATCACTATTAATCCGACAGAAAGGACTTTTTTCTACCTCAATACTATCAAGCTGCATACCCGTAGCAATAGCTTGGCTAAAACTAGAAGCCGCTTGAAAAGCATTAGTCACAGAGAAATTCAGCGCCCGATCTTTAGCAGTTTTTCCTACATTTTTTAAATCATAGTAAACTCGATTTAAGAAACTACTTAAAGCTTTCCGCATTGCCATTTCTTGGGCTGGTGGTGTGCCTTCCGTAATCACAGTTTGCAAAGCTGCATCTACCAAACTGTTGACTTTCCAGCCATACATTCCCCTAGTATTAGTTAGAGTAATTACAGGTACAACTTGACCAGAAAATAACTCCACAGTTCTATCTGTTAACCTGGCGGGAATACTCACCCGTTCCACAAAATCATCACTGTCTTCTGGTTGAATTTGTCCCTCTAACATGGCAATTAGAGTTTCATAGATATCAGCAGCAAAACCGCTAACGGGTTCTAAAGCATAAATGGGAGTTAGTTCTTGGTTGAGAGTCCAAATTAAAGGTTTAGCTTCGCTGGGGTTTGCTGACAGATAATCAACCATTTGCCGACTATCATAAGGGTTAGCAGGGATAATTGCACCGTCAATATTCACTGCTGGCATTAATTGTTTAAAAGAGTCCCTTCTGGCTTCATCACCAAAGTCATAACCAATAGTACCCAAAGCATAGACAAGTTTAGAAGCCGCACTAGGGGTAACACCTTCTGTTATTTCATTTCTTGGAGCCGTAGCAACTGCTACACCAGAGTTTCCTTCCCAGTCTCCGGCTGAGAATGTCTTCTCCAAGGCTTTGCCTGACGGTATAGTGAGGGTCAGAGCCTCTGATGTAGCATTCCCAGGTTCTACCGGGGAATCTACCTGGGAAGAAGAGATTTTTACCCCCTTCTCCTGATCAAAGAGGGGTTGGGGGTGAGGTTCTAACCTTTCTCCTGTCAATAATTGAAACGCACCGGGAATATTCAACTTACCTAATAAACACCGTTCTGGTTCTTCCACATCTTCCCGGTTACAGGGAATAGCACTGTTTAAAATCGCTTCCCGCACTGCTTCGGCGTTGGGTTGTTCTCCCCGTTGTAATTGCAAACTCATTAATAATGCAGAAATACCTGTAACAATAGGTGCA
The DNA here is from genome assembly GCF_015245355.1 of Anabaenopsis elenkinii CCIBt3563. Classification (GTDB taxonomy): domain Bacteria; phylum Cyanobacteriota; class Cyanobacteriia; order Cyanobacteriales; family Nostocaceae; genus Anabaenopsis; species Anabaenopsis elenkinii. Next base: position 570,043 of record NZ_CP063311.1, read on the forward strand.
GCGCAACTTGTACCTTGTTGTTTGATAGGTTCTTCTGTTCCCGGTTGTGCGCCTAAGATATTTTCCCCATTGGCCATTACACCTTTATTTTGATATTCTCCCCCGTAATTGCTAAATTTAAACGGCTGGCCATCATCCCGCATTGCACCAACGGTAATTACACCGGGAAGAATTGAAGGAATACACCAACATTCCCCTTTATCGTTACCACCAGGGGCAATAATTAACATATTATTGTCTTGGCATTGTTTGACAGCACGGGCAAATAAATCTGGTGCTACTCCGGTTTGGGTGGGGTGACAAGCGGCGATATGGATGATATTTGCACCCCATTGCAAAGCTGTATTAATGGCGTGGGTGAGGTTGATGGGGGAAATAAAATCATCATCAGCAAAGGAAATGGGAATATTTAATGCTGTACATAAAGGAGCAATCCCTGGGGCGGGTGTGCCGTGTTGCCCTAAGATAGTGCTAGAAATGTGAGTAGCATGACTTGATAAGTCTATCCGTTGTCTAATAGCAGGAGGAAAGGGGGCAAAAAATGCTTCTCGTTCTTTTTTCGCTTCTCCTTTATCGTGGTCGGGGTCGTCTTTTTTATCTTTTTGTTGTTGGTTAAATTCTAAAGATAAATTGAGATAATAATAATATTCTTCGTTGAGTTCAATATCTTCTGACCAGTAGGGTCTAAATTGACTAAAATTTGCCCCTTGAAAACAACTACGTTCTAAGTCGGCTGCACCATCAAGGATAGCAATTTTAATCCGGGGGTCGCCTTTTGTGCGTGTCCAAATTTGGGAAATTCCGGGGATGTCTGTCAGGTTAGGCATGGTTTTGATTGTGTTGTTGTAATTGGTGTTATAATAATTATGGGTAAAAAGTCTAATTTTTTATTTTTTTATAATAAAGTTAATGCCAGCTAAAGATATTTTTCATGATGCTGTTAGGATTGGGTTAGAAAAAGAGGGTTGGGTGATTACAGATGATCCTTTAAGGATTGAAGTTGGTGATGTAGAAATGTATATTGATCTCGGTGCAGAGCAAGTTTTAGCTGCTGAAAGAGAAGGAGAAAAAATAGCAGTGGAAATTAAGAGTTTTATTGGTACATCTAATATCTCTCAATTTCATCAAGCCATTGGACAATTTTTTAATTATCATTTGGCATTAGAAGAACAACAACCAGAACGAGTTTTATATTTAGCTGTTCCTTCAGGAATTTATTACTCTTTCTTTCAATTGCAGTTTATTAAAACAGTTGTTGAGCGTTCCCAACTTAAAATCATGATTTATGATCCGATTCAAGAGGTAATTGTAGCATGGAAAAACTAGAACAATATCGCAATTATGTCAAACAAGTGATCACAGAATATGCTCAATTAGGTTCAACTAAGGATGAAATTGAACAACAATTGATTTTTGATACCGTTGGCGACCATTATCAATTGATGTATGTGGGTTGGAAAAACAGAAAACGGCAGCATGGTTGTGTTTTACATTTGGATATTAAAGATCATAAAATTTGGATACAACATGATGGAACTGAAATTGGCATAGCGGATGAGTTAGTTAAATTAGGAGTGCCAAAATCAGATATTGTTTTAGCATTTCATGAACCTTTAGTGAGACAATATACAGGTTTTGCTGTTGGTTGATTTTTACATAAGACTTTCATGTAGATTTTACCTGAATTTCAGACCATTTTTGTTTTGTATACATTAATATTTACATTATGTCATACAGTGATTTTACTCTTAGAAAAGTTAAGCAAACCTTTGGCATAAACACCATTGAAGATCAAAAGTTTCTGCCAGAAATCAAGCCCATTGCTGCTAGTGCGACTCTGACAGATTTTCTAGCAGAAAGCTTACCCTTAGAGGATGTTTTAAAAGGTATGATTAGTGTATCAACTATTGTTTCACCCCACCCTAACCCTCCCCTTGTAAGGGGAGGGAACTGGATTTTATTGTTTTTTGTGCGTTCCCCATTCCCCATTCCCCATTCCCCATTCCCTATTCCCTGCTCCCTCCTCCCTCCTCCCTATTCCCTGTTCCCTGTTCCCTGTTCCCTAATATAAAAATTACCTGTTTAACACTTTCCAAACATCCTCTTAGCTATAGCAACAGGAAGTAAAAAAGCACGTTCTGAGTTAATCATTAGTCCGGTTTTACTAGAAGTCCGTAAGATATTACAAAGAAAAATTAGTTTATTTTCTGGTACAGATTTTACTGTAGATTCGGCTTTAGGATTGAATGGAGTCTGTGATTTTGTTCTGAGTCGTTCACCGGAACAGTTAGAAGTTGAAGCACCGGCGGTGATGATTGTGGAAGCCAAAAAAGCAGACTTAAATCCTGGTATTGGTCAGTGCATTGCGGAAATGATTGCTGCTCAAAAATTTAATGAAATTAATAATCAACCCATTGCTACAATTTATGGTAGCGTAACTAATGGCACTGCTTGGCGATTTCTACAATTAACAGAACAAACTGTCACAATTGATTTTACTGATTATCCTCTTCCTCCTGTTGATGTCATATTAGGTATTTTAGTTTGGATGATAACTTCTAGTAATTAGATAATTTGTTCGCACCTGCTAATAATTACAAACAGCGATTTCTTGCCCGTTCTCTCACTTTTTGGCCTATGGTTTCAGTATAGACAACTCATGGTGATAAAGGAGTTTTTATTCCCCGTTTAACAGCTTCGGCTAAACCTTCAGATTTTCTTAATTGTCCCATTTGATAAAGGGACATTAAAATTAATAATTCATAACGTTCTCCTGCTGTTAAATCGGTATTTTTTCCTTTAGCTTGTAGTTCTCCCAAGCGTTGATTTTGGACTACATCCAACATTATCAATGATTTTGTTGGGTTGCGCTGTCGCTTAACCCAACCTACATTTTAGTAGTTTTATGTTAACTCATTTGGTAATACAAATTAAAATTATCTAATGAACCAGCAATTAATTCTTTTTCTTTGAAACATATCATTGTATTTAACACATTTTTACCTCGATAAAAACTATTAACTTTATTAGCAATATCATTCTGTAAATTATCTATAAACTCATTAGGACTTATCAAGTAGCCATAAATTAGTCTATCTTGATTTTCTTGAGTAAAGCCAATTAAAACTGAGCTAAAATTATCTAAAACATTGAATGCTGGTGCAGATAAAACTTGAGATAATTTTAACTTTACATCTAGTCTCTGCAATTCTTCCTTACTCATACTTGGATAAAGTTCGATGGTACTCTTGCCATTGAGATAGAAATCAAAACCTACTAACCAACTGTTCTTAACATACAGTAATCGTAAATCTTCTCTATCACCTACCAAAGAGATTGCTGTTTCTAGTTTTTCTGAATAATTATCAATCCAAAACCAAAATTTTAACCTGGAAGCAGAAAAATTTTCTCGTAAATCTACTCCAGTGACAATTTTTGTGACTTTGCTAAAATCAAAGTTATTACCCAAAAATTTATTAATCGTTCGATAATCTAACTTAACATCACACCTAGTTTCAACTCTTCGGAATAAGTCAAATATTAAACTAACTTCTTTAAAGGTAAATTTGTTGGGAAAGAAGTTAAATCGAGCCGGATAAAATCTATCATGATCAATTTTACAAGAACATTCAATTCCCCAATTTTGAGCTTGTCCTGCCAAATCCTCAAAAATATCTAAGGGATAAAAATATTCAATATCAAATGCTTGTTTGTGTTCGTTAATATAACGAATATTATGATTTATATTATTCAGATTTTGATTAGATACCATTATTATTAATTATTCCTTGAATTATGCCTAGAAAACCTCGTAATATCAAACCTGGATACTCTTATCACATAACAACTCGTTGCAATAACCGCGAATTTAAACTTTCACGGCGGGAATGTCGGGAAGTGTTTCTTTATGGGATAAAAAAGGCTTTGAATAAATACAATTTCCAGCTTTATGGTTTGTGCATTATGTCAAATCATGTTCATTATTTGATTGCACCTAAACAGCCAGAAGATTTACCTAAAATTATGCACTTTCTCAACTGGTACACAGCAATGTGTTTTAATCGGATGTTAAGAAGAACAGGACACTTTTGGGAGAAACGATATTACTGTGATGGGTTTCCTTCTTCAGATAGAGACAGAGCATTAAATACTTTACGCTACATTCACGCTAATCCTAAAGCTGCCAAAATGCGCCAGAGTTTTTTCTATGATTTTAGTAACTATGGCAGTTATGAACGCCTAACCAATGATGGTTTAACACAATGGCATCCGGCTTTTATGCGGCTAGGAAACAATTTAGAAGAATGCGCCAAAAAGTATAAAGGCTTTTGCCAAAAGTATAAACCGAAGGAGAAGACTCCAAGCCAATGCCACTGGGGTAGTAAGCTGTTGGCTGGAGTTCATCTCACAAAAGTAGGTTCAACCACTAACCCCAAAAAATCCCAGTCCCGTTTCTCACCACCCCCGTGCCAGGTATCTGAAACCCCCGAACTGACAGAGGTTGTCCGTCAATTCATCGAGGCAAACCGTGCGCCAAGGGATTTGGAAACAGACTTTTGACCTTTTTTGAGGTGAGTGATAGAATGAGGTGACTTACTCCGCGTCGTCGCCCGCAAATGGATCTTCATACCAGGGGTGTAACCTGACCGCTTTGATCCTTTGAAGTAGCGGTAGTTTCCCGTTCAACAGGTGCAACTTGTTGGGGGCGGATGTTCTTCTTAGTCATGGTGTTTTTTTCCTTTTTGTTTGTTCGTTTAACTTCTTCGATGTGAAGAAGACTGTGTTGGTGAAGGCGTTAAATTGTGTTGGTGAAGGGTAATTTAACGAGTTGTCATTCACCAGAAGCTTTTTTATAGTGATTTACCAAATTACTAAAGGGTAGAAATCAGCTATTTTTCGGTCTGCTGTAATAATAAAGGCGTGGTTTATTTTGGCAACGGCTACAACCACTCTATCAACAGGGTCTTTGTGTTCCCATTCTAAGTAATAGCGATTTTTATGCCCATGTTCTTTGAGTATCCGTAGTTTTGCCGCTAGTGGAGGATCATTGGTAGTAATGGCTCCACCGTCACCGCACCCGCGGAGATTCTTAGTTGAGGAAACGAAACCCAACACATATATTAACTTTTAATACTTTAACCTATTTTCCTACAACACTTCTGGGGTTTAGTATTGCCTACAAAGATATCGTTTTTGTACATAAATTGCAGATGTAAATAGTTCGATATTTTAAATTTATAAATGATCAGAGCATGGTGGATGCCAACCAGCTTTAACCCAATTTTTACGCACAGTAACAGCTAAAGTATTATTCAATCTTAACGCCTTGATTGTGGCTCGACCACAGGCAGTTAGACCAATAATTTCTGTTCCATCTGAACTCCAAGTAAAATGTTCTTGCCACTGTTGTTGACGAGGATTAAATAGAGAAATTATTTTGCCAGATTGAGGGTCTAAATCCTCCGTTTGCGTCCATTTATATTGATTACATAATTCACAAGCTAAACACAGATTATCTTCTGTATCATCTCCTCCCTTAGCTAAAGGCTGGATATGATCAATTTGCAATCTGCCCATAATATAATCTTGATGACTAAGGCAATACTCACAGCGATTTTCTGCCCGTTCTCTCACTTTTTGGCGTATGGTTTCAGATAGAGAACTCATGGTGATAAAGGAGTTTTTATTCCCCGTTTAACAGCTTCGGCTAAACCTTCAGATTTTCTTAATTGTCCCATTTGATAAAGGGACATTAAAATTAATAATTCATAACGTTCTCCTGCTGTTAAACCGGTATTTTTTCCTTTAGCTTGTAGTTCTCCCAAGCGTTGATTTTGCACTACATCCATTTTTAAATTAGCTAATTCTAGAACTTCCTGATCAGAAATATCAGCAATGTTTGAATTAATGCTCATTTCTGAGAGATTATCTAAAGTAGGCAATACTATTTCTAGGGTGTCAAGCAAAACGTCTGATACCTCTCGCGCTGTTGCTTTTCCCAGACGCTGGACAGAAGCAGCTAAAGTTTCGGGTAAGTTAATAGTTATGGGAATTGTCATAAAAATAAAATTCTTTATTACAATTATAGTTTAGATAATGAAATTGTCACCAATCAGGATGTCCAGGATTTCAGAGGATGTTTATCAAGTCATGATTAGTGTATCAACTATTGTTTGACCCCAGCCTAACCCTCCCCTGACAAGGGGAGGGGACTGGATTTTATTGTTTTTTGTGTGGTCGGTGTGTTCCGGTGTTCCGGTGTTCCCTGTTCCCTAAGATGAAAATTACCTGTTGAAAACTTATTCAACAACCTCTGAGTAATACTTCTCTACCCCAAGCTGTCTTTCACAGCATAAATCACCTGGTCTTGCTGTAACTGTGTCAGTTCTGGGAACATGGGCAAAGATAACACCTGATTACAAACTAACTCAGCTACTGGTAATTGTCCCGGCTGATAGCCTAGATATTGATTGCTTGTAATTGTCCCATAGTTCGCCACCCGAAAGATGAATTAAAAACTGGCACTTTCAAAGCAATGTTAAATCAACTGGGAATTGAAGAACATGAACTTTAATACTGGGATAATTATGACTCGATTTGTGTATCCAGCCCTCTTGACTGCTGATGAAAAAGATGGTGGCTTTGTGGTGACATTTCGTGATTTACCAGAAGCTATTACTCAAGGAGATTCTCTAGAAAAAGCACTAAATGAAGCTGCTGATTGCTTAGAAGAATCCATCGCTGTGCATATTGCTGATAAGTTAGAAATACCCCAGCCATCACAACCCAAAAAAGGGGAGTATTTAGTAGCACTACCAGCGCAGACAGCATTAAAAGCTGCACTATATTTAGCAATGCGTGAGAAGGGTATGAGTAAGGTTGAACTTGCATCTATTCTTAATATCCATGAAAAGGAAGTCAGACGTATTCTAGATCCCCACCATGCTACAAAATTATCTACAATGGAAAGGACTTTAGCGGTACTTGGACAACGAGTTGAATTACAAATTAGTGCAAAATAAAATCTTCGCCTGAGGTTCTTATTCGGTTTGTGTCCAGTATTGATTACATAATTCTCAGTAGGTAGGCGTTAAAAATTGTCGTTATGGCAAGGCAGAAGGCATAAGGCAGTAATTGTTAATAGACGATAAAATACCTGTTTTCATGCTGTTCATCCTTAAATCCTGTACTTCGACTATGGCTACGCCACCCAGGCTATCGCTGAGTAACCGTAAATCCTGA
>NZ_CP063311.1:577295-638176 GCF_015245355.1 Anabaenopsis elenkinii CCIBt3563
CGGTTACTCAGCGATAGCCTGGGTGGCGTAGCCATAGTCGAAGTACAGGATTTCAGGATTTACAGGATGTTATTTAAATTGTGTCTGTTGGGTTGACGGATGTTACCCAATGTTTCGGTGATTTTGTGATTTAATTTTGTTGGGTTGCGCTGTCGCTTAACCCAACCTACATCTACCCTATCAGATATCATTATTGTCAGATTATGTGTTTTTTAAGCGGTTTTTTTGAGTATCTGCGGCTGTGGTAGAGGCTTACCGATTTGATTATAGCCATACTGCAAATCTTCTAACACTTCCTTAGCATTTTCCAGTGCTTCTTCATAGCTTTCTCCGTGGGTTTTGGCATATTTTCCCCACTCAGGTAAAAAGGCAATATACGCTTGATATTCCTCAGACCATTGAATTAAAATACTATATTTCATAGTTCATCTCTTGTTTCTAAGAGAATGTTTTAAAAGGTATGATTAGTGTATCAAATATTGTTTTACCCCACCCTAACCCTCCCCTTGTAAGGGGAGGGAACTGGATTTGGCAGGTGTCAAGAACAATTTTTATACTTCCTGCCATTCCTCTGTAGTTGGGGTAGTTATATCTTCAAAATACTTAATTTTGCCGCGCATATTCTTAAATAATTCTTCAGTAGTAGGGGTTTGTTGATAGGGAGAAATTCTCACAACGGGGTTACTTCCATCAGTAACTAAAATTTCTTCACCTTGCAATTCTACAAGTTGCAAAAATTCTAGTAAATTAGCTTTTAAGTCATTCTTGTCAACTGTTTTCATATTGTTTGCTCATTTTGATGGGGTAAGGGCTAATAATCAGCTATGTCAGCTACTACGATACTAACAAACCCAAGGAGAAAACCCCAATTATCAAGCCAAAAATCAAATTGAAAAGTTTTTGACTTTTGACTTGTTCATGGGGTGACTTACTCCGCGTCGTCGCCTGCAAAAATGGCTAGACAAAAAGCCCAACAAACTGAACCTGATAAACCTTTCCGTCGTGGTCGCATTTGGTGTTAGTTGTAGATTTGATATCCCTGATTTCTTAAAGAAATTGGGGATAAATAATATCATTACTTATTATTTAATACAATAAAAAAATATTAAACTATTTAACTACACCAAAAGCGAAAGATAAGGCGATCGCATCTATGGCTAAAGGTGCTATTTCCGATATAAAATCTAAATGGTATCAGATCCCCGACTTCTATCATGAGTGATCAATTATGAAGATGATGATCAAAGAAGTCGGGGATCTAGTTTAAATTTCTCACATATTCCCGAAAAACGGAAGATAATGAAAACATGACTTTATCTTCTTTCTGTTTACCTACTAAATACCGTTGTTGTAAAGATTGTAAACCGTTATTAAAATCAACTGAGGATAAATTTAATTTTTGCGTTAAACTTTTTTGTATTAAACTTTGTCTTAATTCTTCTCTGGAAATAGGTTTTTCAAATTTACTCAGTTGTAATACTATTTGTTTTTCTATAGGTGATAAACGGTTAAATTTATCTTGAAAATAAGACTGCATTTGCTGGGTAATATGTAATGTATTTTCTGCTAAAAAATCCGCAACTTCACCATCATAATTTTTGTTGATTACAACGGTAATAGTTTTTAAAAACATCAAGTTACCTGTATATAGCTTGATTAAGTCTAACCAAATATCCTGATTTTTTAAGCCTGTGTTTTGGAGTATTTCGGGATGATTTTTAGAAGAACTACAAAAGGAAGGGCGTGTTGAACTGAGGATGTTTGTCAAGTCATGATTAGTAGTAGGTTGGGTTGAGGAAACGAAACCCAACACCACATATAGCAACCGCCAAGGTAATTTAAGCATAAACTATAAGTAGTCCCTTTTCATGTGAAGCGATCGCTTGCTACAGGTATATGCCCAAGCCGTACAGTTACGACCTTCGTCAAAAAGTAATCCAAGCGATTGAACTCGATGGCTTGAAGAAAACTCAAGCCAGTCAAATGTTTAATATTAGTCGCAACACCATCACCCTATGGTTGAAGCGAAAAACCGAAACGGGGGACTTCCAAGCCTTGCCTAATCAGCGTCCTGGGAATGGTCACAAAATTACCGATTGGGAAAAATTTCGTGAGTTTGCTTCCGTACATGGCGATAAAACCCAAGTAGAGATGGCCTCACTTTGGCCTGAAGAAATTAGCGATCGCACAATCTCAAGAGCTTTGAAAAAAATTGGTTTTACGCGAAAAAAAAGACTTATGGCTACCGTGAGCGCGATGAGGTCAAACGACAGGCTTTCGTAACGCAGTTGTCTGAGTTACCTGTGGAGAAGATTGTATACCTCGATGAGTCAGGAATGGACAACCGAGACCAGTATGATTACGGTTGGAACTCAAAAGGACAGCGCTTCCATGCACTTAAATCAGGTCGTCGTGAAGGTCGGGTGAACATAATTGCCGCGCTGTGTAACCATAAGCTGATAGCTCCTTTCACTGTTGAGGGTGCGTGTAATCGAATAGTATTTGAGACTTGGCTTGAAGCTTGTTTGCTTCCCACACTCAAACCAGGACAGGTTGTGGTGATGGATAATGCCACATTTCATAAAGGTGGGCGCATTCAACAACTGATTCAGTACGCAGGGTGTGAAGTGCTGTACCTACCACCTTATTCTCCAGACCTGAATCAGATTGAAAAATGTTGGTCTTGGTTAAAAAGTCGAATCCGCAAAAAACTTGAGCGGTTTGATTCTTTACGAGATGCCATTGAGGATGTCTTGCTTTTTGCGTCCTAACCTCCTTGGCGGTTGCTATACATTTTCTTATTAGTTTCTGTTGGTGGTTATAGGAGAACTCATTTGATAATACAGATTCAAATTTTCTATCCTCCCAGCTATATTACCAAAGGGTAGAAATCAGCTATTTTTCGGTCTGCTGTCTTAATCCTGCATTGTCCCCACTGGCTGGGGACATGAATCGAATCGAAACCATAGATAGCGGACTTATTTAAGAAGTTCGCTATCTGGGACTTTTTCCATTACTGTTAATTATTTTGGGGATGGGACAGTTTTTTGTCTCCCTCCCCCTGGGTAATACTTCTCTACCCCAAGCTGTCTTTCAGAGCATAAATCACCTGGTCTTGCTGTAACTGTGTCAGTTCTGGGAACATGGGCAAAGATAACACCTGATTACAAACTAACTCAGCTACTGGTAATTGTCCCGGCTGATAGCCTAGATATTGATATACTGGCTGTAAATGTAAAGGATGGGGATAATAAACCATGGAATTTACCCCCCGTTCTTGGAGTTGACTCCGTACCCAGTCTCGGTAGTTGGGGCGCATTATTCCCTCAGTGCTGGAAATGCGAATAGTATACTGATTCCATACACTCAGCCCCCCGGATAGTTCTTGGGGGACAATAATATCTGGAATTTGACTGAGAAACTGCTGGTAATAAGCGGCGATCGCTCGTCGTTGGTGATTCCAAGTATCAAGATAACGGAGTTTAATTTGCAAAATAGCCGCTTGCAGACTATCTAAGCGACTATTTATGCCAATTTCTTCGTAGTAATAGCGATTTTTCTGCCCATGTTCTTTGAGTATCCGTAATTTTGCTGCTAGTTGAGGATCATTGGTAGTAATGGCTCCACCGTCACCGCAACCCCCGAGATTCTTAGTAGGGTAGAAACTAAAGCAGCCAATATCTCCTATGCTACCAACTTTTTGATTATCCCAGGTTGCACCTGTGGCTTGAGCGCAATCTTCAATCACTGCTAAATTGTGAGACTTAGCGATGGCCATAAGTGCTGTCATATCTACCGGTTGACCAAATAAGTGCACCGGGATAATGGCTTTGGTTTGAGGTGTAATGGCTGCGGCTACTTGCTGCAAATCAATATTTAAAGTATTACTGTCAATATCCACAAAAATTGGTGTCGCACCCACCGCGCTAATAACTTCAGCCGTGGCCACAAAGGTAAAGGGTGTGGTAATCACTTCATCACCTGTACCAATTTCCAGAGCTCGTAAAGCTAAATAGAGAGCATCAGTACCTGAGTTACAAGCTATACAATGATTAGTCCCATGATAGGCGGCAAACTGTTGCTCAAAGCTTTCTACTACAGGGCCACCAATATAACGCCCAGAAGTTAAAACTTCTAAAACCGCCGCACTCACTTCTGCTGCAATAGTAGCGTATTGGTGCTGAATATCAAAGGCAGGGACGGAATTTACGCTCTGGATCATAAGTTTTCATTTGCTGTGAAAATACAAAGGATGCACTGGAACAGCCAATTTTGAGGCTCGTTTATTTTTATTAAACAACTTACTCAAGATGTCGCCACGGATACCCATCAAAGGTGGGTTTTTACTGTAATTATTGTATGGTTGAGAATACCATTGTTAAGCAGTCAGTCTGTGGGAGATGAATAACTTATGCAGGATTTAATTAAGCTGGATTTGGTTGATTTAGTGATTGCGGTGGGATTCATGGCCATAGCTATCGGTTTATCTACCTGGGAAAGGTTAGGACTAGAGTTAAACTTAGCTATGGCTACCGGCAGAACTATCTTACAACTACTAGTATTAGGATACGTTTTAGACTTCATCTTTGCTTTGGATAACGTTTGGGGAGTTTTGGCGATTTTAGCAGTAATCTTAACTATTACAGCTATGGTGGCCAGAAATCGCATCAGTGTGAAAATTCCCCAGGTTTTACCTTTGGTATGGGGCGCAATTTTAATTAGTACAGCTTTGACGGTTATTTATACTAACTTCTTGATTATTCAACCAGACAGATGGTATGAACCCCGTTATGTAATTCCTCTAGCAGGGATAGTATTAGGTAATGCTATGAATGCAGCGGCGATCGCCGGGGAACGTCTTGTAAGTACCATGAATTCACAGTCTGTAGAAATAGAAACACACTTGAGCTTAGGTGCAACTCCCCAGCAAGCAGTTAGCCAATACCGGAAACAAGCCATTAGAAGCGCATTTTTACCAACTCTCAATCAAATGATGCTCATGGGTATGGTGGCTATTCCGGGAATCACCACGGGACAGTTAATCGCCGGAATTAGTCCCCTTGACGCTGTATACTACGAAATTGTAATTATCTTTATGGTGGCCATGGCTAACTTGCTGACAAGTATTTTAGTCACCAGAGGATTATATCGTCAGTTCTTTAATTCTGCCGCCCAGTTGGTGACCCCTGGGGATTGATGGCGATTTTGTTAGAATAGGGGTTTACCTTTCCCAGGAGCTAAAGTGTCTGAATCTGTGCCAATACGCGATAGCTATCTCGCTTTAATTGATGAAATTGTGGAATCTACCCTCCAGGGCAAAATTAGCTCTGTAGAAATGGTGTATCAAATATTGCAAAATAAAATTAAGGCGGGAACAGGAGAAATATTTGAACTGGTGTTGAGCGATCGCCTCACTAGCATTCAAAGCCAAGTGGATACCCAAACAGATGAACTGAAAAAAGCCAAAGCCAACCGCAAATTGAGAGCGGTGAAAACTATTCAAACTCAATGGCAAAGATATTCCCAGCACTATCAAACCACAGAAGCGATCGCCAGCGCAATTAAAGAAATTACCACGGCCGCTACAGATGAACGTCTGACGATTTTTTTACGTGTTATCGACCCCAATCAAAAGCAACCACTAAATATACAGTCAACAAAGCAGTTAGCCAGTGGGTTACAACAATTTGCTCAAGTAGATACCGACTTACAGGAAATCTCCCAGGGAATTACCCGCGGTTTAGCTAATTGGGAACGACTGCAAGAACACTTAGTCAGCTGGATGTATGAAAGCAATCAACAATTAGGTTTTGGTGGCGTTCCCACAGAAACTGGCCCTTGGGCAACTTGGGCAAAGCAGGTTAATAGTAATGTATGTCAAGCACTGTTTCGCGCCCTAGCCAGGGAACAATCTGTCTGGGAATTTGCACAACAGCAAGGCAGTATCAGCCTGAGTGACTGGGTAGAACTAGGATTAATTTTACAATACCTGCAACGAGGTTTAGTTAACTGGTTCGACCAACAGGCTTACAACGTCCAAGCAGGATCAAAGTTGTCCATTTCTACATTCTTAACCTTTGCAGTCATTTGGAGCCAGTTAGCAACTGGTTTTGATCATCAACCCATGTACAGTCATGGCTGCTCTCAAGTTATGCTCCAGAACCTGCGCAACTTTGCCCAGCGTCCCTATTTTCCCCTGTATGGTGGCATTTTTGCCTCTTTTTCTGGTGGTTACTTACGGGATGCTTTGGATTATCTGGATGAACCACTGCGACGAGTAGAGGGAAATCAGCAAAAAGCTAGAATTCTTACCCTTTTAGGCTATTCACAACGGGCTTTAGGACAATATCAGCGTTCTATTGCGTTTCACCAGCAAGCACTGGAGATCGCTAGAAACGCCGGTGACCTCCCCTGTGAACTCGCCAATCTCAACCACCTGAGTCGTACCTATGTACAACAGAAAAATTATGCTCAGGCCATTAACTACAGTCAAAGAGCATTAATGCTCAGTCGCCAAGGAGGGGAAAGGACAGCACAAGCCAATGCGCTGGTAAATTTAGGTTACAGCCAAGTTATGGAGGCGCAACAGCTAGAACAAGTAGAAACAGAGGTTTATGAAACAGCTATTAATTATTTAGAACAAGGGTTAAAGTTATCAGAACAATTAGGCGATATTCAAAGTAAAGCTCTATGTTTTAGTAGCTTAGGTATTGCCTATTTAGTTATCGGTCAATCATCCGCGGCAATTCCCTATTTAGAAAATGGGTTTAATACAGCCCAAGTTGCTGGAGATTTATATCTCCAAGGTCGGAATTTAGCTTACTTATCTGAAGCTTATTATAACTTACAAAACTCAGAAAAAGCTATTTATACTGGTAGCTTAGGAATGTATCTATTAAAGCAAATTGCTTCTAGTGAATGGCGACAAATAGCTGGTTTACTGACAATTTTACAGGGACAAATTGGAGGGGAAGCTTTCCAAGAGCTACTAAAGCAACATCGCCCTAAAATGATGGCGATTATTGGTGTAGATGGATATGATTACATCCCCCACCTGTTAGCAGAATACCAAGACAATATGTAGAAGGGGGTGGGATTGGCTTCTATTGGCTGTAACTCAAGACTTGATCGCCTTTTGCACCAATTCTGGAATCAGAGAAAGACGTTCAGCAACAGTCACTTTTGCGGCTTCAAAAGCAGCTAATTTACTTTGTGCTGTGCCAAAATTAGGTTCACGTCCAATCACCGTCGCCAAAGTTCCAGTTTGTCGCCAATTTTTTGGTCTTGGTGCGTGTCTACCTGCAATGTAAGCAATGACTGGTTTATCAATGGCTTCAGCAATATACTTTGCTGCTGCTTCTTCACTATCACCACCTGGTTGACCGACTAAAACGATCGCTTGTGTAGTTTCATCTTCATCGAGAATTTGCAGCCATTGCAGAAAGGATGAACCGACGATCGCATCACTACCAATACTGACACTAATGGATTGCCCTAAACCAGCTTTAGTTAGTTCCCAAGCAACCTCGTATGTGAGGGTACTGCTGCGGCTAACGATACCAACCGCTCCTGGTCTATATAATTCACTAGGTTGAGTACCCAAAAGGATTTTCCCCGGTACAATAATTCCCGGACTGTTGGGACCTACTATTAAGGTTTCACCTGCTTCTGACTGACGCAGTAATTGCACCATATCCAAAGGTGGCACCCCACCTGAAATGATGATAATCTGACTGATATGAGAGGCGATCGCTTCTAATGCTGCATCTAAAACTTGGTACGGATGTACGCATATAATCGCTGTATCAATTACGCCGAATTCCTCTACTACCTCCTCTACTAAGT
This sequence comes from Anabaenopsis elenkinii CCIBt3563, assembly GCF_015245355.1. GTDB lineage: Bacteria > Cyanobacteriota > Cyanobacteriia > Cyanobacteriales > Nostocaceae > Anabaenopsis > Anabaenopsis elenkinii. The sequence goes on from NZ_CP063311.1 coordinate 585,141, forward strand.
CGAAGATCGGCAGATTGTAGAATTGCTGTCCACCACATCCGGGATTGACACCTGCAACCAAATTTGTACCGTAAGCTTGCATTTGAGCAATATGATTTGCTGAAATCAACTCAGAAAAGCCCTGAATTAATACCTTGCTATCTGGTGTTAAGTTCATAAAACATTATTAGTAGCTTGAGCAATTATCCTCTGGTCAAACTCACAGATGCTGCCACTGCCTCATCTAAATTTTCCAGTACTATCAGAGCATCAGGTTTAGTATTTAATCCCCCTAACAATTGTTTCGCCTCGGCGAACTCAGATCCCGCAATGCGGACAACCAAAGACGGAAAATGTTCACCTCGGGGGGTTCTGCTACTACAAGTTCCAGTTGTTGATTTCACCTCATGTTTTTCCTGCTGTACAAAATTGCTGATGATTCGGGCCACTTCCTTGATCTCGGTTATCCCACCGATGAGGTTTATTAGTATAACTTGAACACTTTTGTCAGCAGCTAAAATATTCAAACCTGCTTTTTGTTTCTTACCCTTGCCTTTTTTAGCTTTACTGGTCTAGGACTTACGCATTGACAAAAAATATGATCTATGATATCTAGATCATGCGATCGCTATTAAGATTAGCAAAAATATGCTCACGTACAACTAAAGTAAACAGATTCCGTTGTATTTCATACCACAAGTGTTGAATGTTAAGAAAGAGGGTATAAAAATTGCCCAAAATATATTAAAATTTGGGCTAGCTATCTAAAAGGTATTGTTTAATGACGATTACGTGGAGTGTTGGCTAGCTTATGCACTGGATAATAGCTTAACGAGTATGCGGGATTTATTTAAAAGATTAAATCATACAGGGTTTAGCGTGAATATTGGCACATTCTCCAAAGCCAACACACATCGAAGCCAAGAACCATTCCAAAAAATATATCAGCAATTAAATCAATTAATTCAGAAAAAAGCCCAGAAGAAGTTACATAATAAATACGCAATATGTCCAATTGATTCAACCGTCATCACATTGACAAGTAAATTACTATGGGTGTTAGGTCATCACCAAGTAAAGCTTTTTAGTTCTCTCAATCTTGCCACGGGAATTCCAGAGGATAATTTCATCAATTTTGGGCATAAACATGATTATAAGTTTGGCTCAAAAATGATGTCTAAATTGCCAGCAGATGCTGTTGGAGTAATGGATAGGGGCTTCGCCGGATTAAATTTTATCGACGAATTAAACCAAGCTAGTAAGTATTTTGTTTTACGAATAAAAAATAATTGGAAACTAGAGCCTGATTCAGAAACTGGACTAGTAAAAATTGGTTCAGCTAAAGATGCTAAAGCTTATAGAGTGATTAATTTTTGTGACTTAGAAACTGAAGTAGAATTCCGGTTGGTTACTAATTTACCAGCCGATGGAGAAGCACCAGTGACAGATGAAGATATCCGGGATATTTATCGCTGTCGATGGGGAGTCGAACTGTTATGGAAGTTCTTAAAGATGCACTTGAAGCTGGATAAATTAATTACTAAAAATGTGAATGGTATTGCGATTCAACTGTATGCAAGTCTCATCGCTTATCTAATTTTAGGACTCGTCTCTATTCCTAAAGAATGGGGTGATAAGTTATTAGATAAATTTCGCTATCTCCAAGCCTGTATGTGTCAACAAATCAGTTACGTCCATTGGATGGAAGATATTATGCTATGTTGACATTTTCACCCTTGATAAGACTACTATACAGAATTATGTAAAGTTTTGTAAAGACATTCAACATTTCTGCTATTATGTTATTAGCGGCTTTTACTATTGCCGCCCTCATTGTCACCCAACACCAAGACTTTGCCTATACAGGAGTCACAGTTTGGGCATTGGTGGCGATCGCAATCAAGCACTGGCAAAATTCTTTACTGAGAAACCTGGCACTAATTTTCGCCATAGCCTTAGTGGCAATAATCACAATTAACAGTGTAAAACCTCAACGTCCACAGACATAAATGGAACAACCCAGTACTCATCCCCGAGATTGGTCATGGCACTTCTGGCCCGCTGTACCTCTATATCCCTACGGTAAACGGCGGACAATTTGCTCAGAAATAGTCAAAGATACTATCTGGACATTCGATCAGCTTCAAGGCATTCTTTACACTGTTGTGCCCATTCGGATGACTGTGGTGAAACTTGCACGGGGAGGTCTTCTGGTTTACGCCCCAGTTGCTCCCACTCCTGAATGTGTCCGCCTCGTTAACAACTTAGTCACACAACACGGCGATGTTAAATACATCATTCTACCCACTAGCTCCGGTCTAGAACATAAGGTTTTTGTTGGTCCTTTTGCTCGCCGCTTCCCCCAAGCACAGGTTTTTGTTGCGCCCCATCAATGGAGTTTCCCCATCAATTTACCCCTGAGTTGGCTGGGTTTTCCCCCAGAACGCACTCAGGTACTTCCAGAAGATAGTAGTGACAGTCCTTTTGCTGATGAGTTTGATTATCAGGTGCTGGATATCAACTTGGGACGCGGTTCATTTGTAGAAGTGGCATTTTTTCACAAGCGATCGCACACCCTACTTCTGACTGACTCCATACTGTCCATACCCGAAGAACCACCCCCAATCAACCAGTTAGACCCTTACCCCTTACTATTCCATGCTCGGGATCATGGAGGGGAAGCCATCACAGATCATCCAGAAAATCGCCGCAAAGGATGGCAACGTATTTCACTATTTGCAGTCTACTTTAGTCCTCATTCCTTAGAAACCACTGGATTAGGCAAAATGCTGCGCGATGCTTTCCAAGCACCAGACCATTCACCAAAAGCTTACTTTGGTTTATTTCCCTTTCGGTGGCGAGAGGATTGGCAAAAGTCTTTCTATATGCTCCAAGGTAATGGACGCCCGTTTGTAGCCCCCATCCTCCAAGTTCTCATTTTACCCCAAGCACCTCAACAAGTCCTCAAGTGGGCTGAACAAGTAGCAACCTGGGATTTTCGCCAGATTATTGCTTGTCATTTTGATTCGCCTATTAAAGCCAGTCCCCATGAATTCCGCCAAGCATTCGATTTTCTCCACAAGCAACCCGCTTTCAGCGAAGATTCTGGAAACCTAAACCAGCCCCTGTCCCCCGAAGATATGCAATTCATCAGGGAAATTGAGGCAAATCTCCTCAAGCAAGGCATTGCCAAACCTCCTCAAGAGAAAATATAATTCTAAATTCCACAGATGTTAACTACCTGTGAGTGATTTTAGATGTGCGCTAAATCTAGCATTTTGCAAGGCTTGCACTGTACCGCGAGAATCTTGGACGCAATATTGCCAACCGAAGCGAACCAATTCCCGAGAAGTTTCTGATTGTATAATTCCCACCACCGGGGTTTTTGCCCTTTCTTTGTCCCCTGAATGTTCTTGTAAAATCGTCCTTAAATTATGCATGGTTTGGATGTCACTTACTTGTTGCGGATTCAGTTCCACCATTACCATTTGTACCTGCTCAACTTTTTCTATGTCCTCAACAATCAGTTGATTTTGATCATCCCGCCGATCTACTTTACCCCAGACAATTAACCTCGCATCAACTTCGAGTTGCTCACTGATACGTTCATAGGTTTTGGCAAAAACCACCGCTTCCGATTGTCCAGTTAAATCCTCTATTTGTAAAATTGCCATTTGGTCGCCTTTCTTAGTCATCACTTTTTTGACATTGTTCAGCATGACCACTGCACAAACTTTCGTATCTTTTGTTTGTTCTTTAAATTGTGAAAGGTTAATCGGAGTGAGCAGCGATGCTGCTGGCTTTAAGGACTTCAATGGGTGATCTGATACATAAAAACCCAGTAATTCTTTTTCCATACGTAACTTTTCCTGGGGCATCAAATCAGCCACAGGTTCAGCTTTGGGAACCGTTTCAAAACTATTATTCCCTGTTTGCTTACTGGTATTATTACTAGTACCTAAGTAATCAAAAAGATTCCCCTGACCTATAGCCCTATCTTTGGCTCGGGATTGCGCCCAATCATAAACTAGTTCTAAATCACAGATTAATTGGTGACGATTTGGTTGAATTTTATCGAAAGCTCCACACTGAATCAAAGATTCTACAGTCCGCCGGTTAATGGCACGCAAATCCACGCGATCGCAAAAATCAGCTAGGGACTTAAAATCACCCCCCTCATCTCTTGCAGACAAAATACAGGCGATCGCATTTTGTCCCACATTCCGCACTGCTGTAAATCCAAATAATAAAATCTTTCCATCTATCGGTGTAAAATCCAGACCAGAACGATTAATATCAGGGGCATCTATTGTAATCCCCATATTAGAGCAGTTATTAATATACTTCTGCACCTTATCCGTATCGCCACTGTTCGCCGTCAACAGTGCCGCCATATACTCCAATGGATAATTAGCTTTTAAATACGCAGTTTGATAAGTTACATATCCATAGGCAGTGGAATGAGACTTATTGAAACAATTAGAGGCTATCAGACCATTTTTAATCACAAAATTATGGTCACCCTCAACCCCAATATCATAAACATTTTCTCGACCTACAAATTTACGTCCAGTGATTTTGACCATTTTTACCCACCCATCATGTATACCCAGTTTAAGGTGTTGGTGCTTTTGAAGTTTAACACTACTTGATCTTTGAGTGGTTTTCTGTAGCTCTGATTTCTGCTGCTTCTAGGGGCGATCGCATTTCATCAACTGCAATCAGCTATTACTTGGGCTAAGTGATTTGAAATCATCCCAGAAACGTTTAAATCTTCTACTACTATTTTTGCGTGGTTTTTGCATAAGGAAGATGGGAAGACGGAGGAGGAGTTTATTGAGGAGATTTTAGGGTTAAATCAGGAGTTGGAAAAGTTAAATCAAGAGGTGCATTTGTTAGAGGGGATTATTGCACATAATATTAAAGAGATTGCGGGGGATAATTAGGTTATCATTAAGTACAGAGTAAAGGAATAAATCTATGAATACTCGTGAAGTTGTGGTTAATAAGTTACAACAATTACCAGATCCTCTGGTATCGAGGGTAGATGAGTTTATTGATTTCTTGATTGCACAACAGCAAAATCAAGCAGTTAATGTTCAATCTTCAGAATCTTTAACCGATAGGTGGAAGCGGTGGTTTGAAAAGGTTGATCAATTATCTATATTAAATCATGAACCGCAGAATGAGTATCAACAACGTTTGCTGGCAAAATATCGTCAGCAGGGTTTAGAGTTATGATTCTGTGTGATGCAGGAGTTTTGCTTTGTTTAGTAGATTGCACACAACCGCAACATCAAATTTATAAAAATCTGGTGATGCGTGTCAGTAAACCTATGGTGACAACTTGGGCTTGTTTGACTGAGGCGATGTATCTTTCTCTTCATAGAGGCGGTTGGGTGATGCAAAAACAACTGGGGCAAATGCTTTTAGACGGTTTGCTCACTATCTATGAAATTCAATCTAGTGATTATAATCGGTTGTTTGTATTAATGGAGAAATATCAAGATAGACCAATGGATTTGGCTGATGCTACTTTGGTATTGACCGCGGAGAAAACTGGTTTTTATCAAATTCTTACTATTGATTCTGATTTTTTATTTTATAGAATTAATAATCATATAAGTTTTGAGATTATTAAATAATGATGAGAATTTTTCAGGGGATTATTGCCCATAATATTATAGTACTTACGCAAGATGTGGCTGAAAACCCTATTTTTGCCTAGGGCCAATTCATGAATTGCCCCTACTTTCGTGACCTTCTTTAATATTACCTACTAATGAAGTATTAATTAAGTTTTATTATCCACACTCCCAGAGGCTAAGGTGCGACAATCGGGGCTGAAGGCTATTGACCAAACGTAATTTGAATGTCCGGTGAGGGTGGCGATTTCCTCTTGGGTGGCGACATCCCACAGTTTGATGGTCTTATCCCTACTCCCAGAAGCTAAGGTGCGACCATCCGGGCTGAAGGCTACTGAATAAACCTAATATGAATGTCCAGTGAGGGTATATTCTAACTCCCATGATGTTAGTGATTTTTGTGCTTGATAAGCGTTTACAGACTCAATTAACTTGCCATACTTAGAGTACAGGAGATTATAAGCCGCATCCTTGACATCGGCTGATTCGTCTCTGGTTAAAGCTTGGAGAAGTAAGTTAACCCCACCATCATCAAGTGTTGGTGCTAATTATCTTCAGATAAAGTTAAAGCTTTTATATTGTGCCAATCATCTCTTTCTAGTATTGGTTTCAAATAAGATTTGACAATAAAACCTTTGTGCTTTTCATATTTATGAAACCAAAAAGCAGGTAGATGTCCTTTGGGTGATTGATCAAGTTCAAAAACTAATTCATCATAGTCTTTCCAACTAAACGCACCAATACCTAAAAATGCTTCTCCACGCCAACCTAATGCTTCTCCAAACTTACCAATTTCTTTATTGATATCAGATTGATGAAAAATATCTCTTTGGACTTGGAAACCAAACTTACCTTGACTGTAATGATACCATAACTGATTAATTTGATTGATATCTTTGGTAAATATCTTGCTAGTGTCGTCTTTAATCTCTCTATTTAATAACTCTGAAATTATATATTCTGTTTCTGCATCTGCTTCTCTCCATTTCTTTTCTGCTAGTAGACACTCTAAAAGTTCATAGGTAATTTCAGGGAAAGCAATGGAAATTTCTACTATTAATTTTTGTTTGACAGTTGCTTCTGATACATCATCTGGGAAGTAATCATCTCTTTCTCGACGCAATTTATTAAGTAAATCATCTGGAGGAATGAGACTAAATTCAAATTTATCTTTATATTCATAATAGAAACAAGCCACATGACCTAGACCATAAATCATTAAGGCTTTAATACCCACTTTTAGTATTTTATTAATGTAACCCAACTTTAACCAATCTATTCCTATATCTATTATTTTTTCTCCTGAGAAAATAAAGCCAAATATAAATAAAGCTTCTTGTTTTCTTTCGGGAGCATCCATATTAAATCCATAAATCTCTGCGATTTGATAAACCATTTCTGCCCCTAATTTGGCTATTTTTGGTATATCAATCCCCTCTGCTCCTAATCCATCTAAAATATTATTAACCGTTGCTACCACATCTCCAATTAATTCTAATCCTGCTGCTTGTAAGGATTTATGAATAATTAGTCTCTGTGCTATTTCACGGGGAGTTTTATGTCGGACTCTTGTGATTAATCTTGTAACTGATTCACCAGCTGCGGTGAAATTAATATCACAAATAGATTCAGCAATCCATTCTGTTAAATCTTCCCAAGCATCATTATTTGCTGCATTTTTTAGCTCAGATAATTCAGGATTTTGATCTACCTGTTCATAACCATCATCCTGTTCATCATCATCATCCTGTTCATAACCATCATCCTGTTCATCATCATCATCCTGTTCATAACCATCTACCTGTTCATAACCATCATCCTGTTCATCGCCATCATCCTGTTCATCACCTTTATCATTGTTGTCAGATAAATTCCTTTGCCAAATATTGATGGTTTCATCATCACTCCCAGAAGCTAAGGTACGACCATCCGGGCTGAAGGCTACTGAATTAACATACTCTGAATGTCCGGTGATGGTGGCGATTTCCTCTTGGGTTGCTACATCCCACAGTTTGATGGTCTTATCCCTACTCCCAGAAGCTAAGGTGCGACCATCCGGGCTGAAGGCTACTGAATTAACATACTCTGAATGTCCGGTGATGGTGGCGATTAACCGCCGGGTGAGAGTAGCGATTGACCGCCGGATGGCGACATCCCACAGTTTGACGGTGTTATCCCCACTCCCAGAAGCTAAGGTTTGACCATCCGGGCTGAAGGCTACTGAATAAACGTAATCTGAATGTCCGGTGAGGGTATAGTTCAACCAGGGTAAGTGCATCTTAATAACCCTTGACAAAATTAACTTTATGTGATTTGCCTACCCAGATGGCGATTCAGGTATATTTGAGTAGAATTTGCGATCTTAATTGTTAAGCAACAATCGACTAAATATGAATAGTTTGTAACTATTCTGATTGACTGGTAGCATTTGAAATGCCTACACAGCAAGCAGATCAGAAAATTTGACAATTATCTCTCAGAGGATGTTTGATCAGTTTTCAACAGGTAATTTTTATTTTAGGGAACAGGGAATAGGGAATGGGGAACACACCGACCACACCAAAACAATAAAATCCAGTTCCCTCCCCTTGTAAGGGGAGGGTTAGGGTGGGGTAAAACAATAGTTGATACACTAATCATGACTTGACAAACATCCTCTCAAACTTACTTATCACCTAAATCCTGTTGAGATGTAGCAGCATCTGGGAATCCGTGCAAAATTTGCTTGACATTTGCCATAATTTATACCATTTATTGTGTGGGATGATTGGGGATTTACAACTACTGCGCAGCCATAAATCTAGTAACAGTGCGTAGCGTCAATGTTACTGAAAACTAATCGATATTTAACGTATTTTGAATCAAATTAGACCAATAATATCACATTTGATTTTAAATCATATGTAAATAAATATTTTTTTGATACCTAAGCCTCAGTGATACTATTTAGGTAATCTTGTCATCTATCTAAAGATAGATTCTTGGGAATATAAAACTATTTCGCCGGTACTGGGTTCAATATTTATGATATCTGGGTAAATTTCCCGTGTGTTACGCGATCTGCTTGCAGCAGCGCTTCGCTATCGCCTTTAACAGCAGCGTTTCACGATCTGCTTGCAGCAGCGCTTCGCTATCGCATCCCGTCAAGATAATCAAATACATGATCTTCGACTCACACAGATCCCCGACTTCTGGACAGATTATATGAGATTATGCCAATTATCTAAGAAGTCGGGGATCTTACTCACTTTGGCGCGATCGCCTTTAATAGCAGCGCTTCGCGATCGCATCCCGTCAGGACCATCAAATATATGATCTTCTAGTCAGATTTATCTGACTTTAGCTTTGAGACGGGGGTTTCTAACCCCCGGCTCCCCCCATAGCATCAAAGGCAATTTTTCAACCCAGAGCAGCTTGCAAACGATTGATTGGCTTTAGCCACAGTGATATAATGCTCAAAGCGAGTAAAACAACCATTTACCCGCAAACTTGCAGCCGTGGGGCACACGGTCAAGATGCTTGCGGAGGGTAAATTCATTGGAATCCCCGTGAAGCAAGAATCCCCCGGCTTCTAGCCGTGGGGAGTGTCAACAAGATCAAAGTCACCAGTTTCAGATCACCAAGAATTTCCTGATGTATAATCAGGAAAGTGTCAAAATTCAATGTCTAGTTAAAAGTTAACAGGAATAGATTAAGGAAACTCATGTCCCGATACAGAGGGCCACGCCTCAGAATTGTACGTCGCTTAGGCGAATTGCCAGGATTAAGTCGTAAAAGTGCTAGACGAGCCTATCCACCAGGACAGCATGGTCAGAACCGCAAAAAACGCTCTGAGTATGCAGTTCGTCTAGAAGAAAAGCAAAAGATTCGGATGAACTACGGTTTAACCGAAAAGCAACTGTTGCGCTATGTGCGTAAAGCTAGACGCGTCACCGGTTCCACCGGACAAGTGCTACTACAACTGTTAGAAATGCGCCTGGATAACACCGTTTTTCGTTTGGGGATGGCTCCCACCATTCCAGCAGCTCGTCAGCTGGTAAATCACGGTCATGTAACGGTTAACGGTCGCAGAGTCAATATTGCTAGTTACCAGTGTCGCCCCGGTGAAGTCATTGCAGTCAGAGACCGCGAAATTTCCCGGAAGTTAGTAGAAGCCAATTTACAATATCCAGGATTAGCCAACCTCCCCAGTCATTTGGAATTTGACAAAGCTAAGTTGACCGGTAAAGTTAACAGCGTTATTGAACGAGAATGGGTGGCGTTACAAGTCAATGAGCTGCTGGTAGTGGAATACTACTCACGTCAAGCCTAATTATTTTCCTCGGTCATGGGATTGCGGATTTCTTCAAGTACACAATCTCATACCCGCCCCTTTCCTGAGAAGGGAGCGGGTTTAACTACAAGGATTATTAACCTCCGCAGATGCTCAAGCAGCAGCAAATATTTTAAGAAAAGTAACCACACAGCTAGGTTTATGTTTAGCCGAGGTGGGTAGGGCATCTTTGACTGTGCCACAACGATATGACTTGTTCATTAGGTTAAATAAATCATATCGTAAACATTGCGTAGCGTGTCTTCAGACCGCGTAGCAACATCAGTTTAGAATCCCTTGTGTTTCAACCAAGGGAGAAGTCAAGGAAAGTTAATCTCCTGTAAGTCAAGAGCATAATTCAATCGCAACACATTCACACCCGGCTCACCAAAAGTCCGCAGGAATCTCCCATCAGTATACTTATTGATTAAAGGTATTATGTCATTTTCTCCCACATCCCGGGCGCGGGCCACTCGGCTCAACTGCTGGCGGGCGGATCTCAAAGAAATATGCGGGTCTAAGCCAGAACCAGAAGCATAAATTAAATCACCCAGGGGTTCAATATTCTGCTCTTGTAATTGATTTGCTTCTTCCACAATTCGCTCTAACAGTGCTGGGTTGCTAGGAGCAAAATTACTCGCGCCAGATATCCCCGTCGGGCTGGCTTGTTTTCCTTCGCTATATCTCACAGCACTGGGACGTCCGTGAAAATAACGGTCTGATGTAAATGTCTGACCAATCAAAGCTGAACCAATTACCTGATTGTCTAAATTTACCATAACGCTGCCATTAGCTTGAAAAGGAAACAAGGCTTGACCTATGAGCAAGATACCCAGGGGATAGATTATTGCCGTTAGTAACCAAAGCACTAGGGTCATGCGAACAGCTGTGATAGTTTCACGAATAAAATTCATAAAAATTTATTGGCGATGAGTTTCTAGTTCAGGAAAGATTAGTTGACCACAGATGTAGCCTCCTGAGCGGCTTCCCGTGGATTACACAGATGAACAGGGATAATTCACAGCATAAAATTGGGGCGTTTCTATCCCCAGTCAGTGGTCGCAATTAGCATATCTATGAATTTAATCGCGAACAAAGATGCAATTATTCCACCTAAACCATAAATCAACAGATGGCGCAGTAGCAGTTGACTGGTTGGCAGGTATTTTACCTCTACACCTCTCAAAGTTAAAGGAATTAGAGCCGGAATCGTCACAGCATTATAAATTAGTATCGATATTACAGCCGAATTCAGGCTGGACAAATTCATGATATTTAAACCTTGCAGATGAGCGGCCGTAAAAATCAATGGGATAATTACAAAGTATTTAGTAATATCATTCGCCAGGGAAAATATAGTTAGCCCACCACGGGTAACTACTACATTGCGACTCATACTTACTAGATCAATCAGCTTTGTCGGGTCAGAGTCCAAATCTATGATATCGGCTGCTTCTTTAGCAGTTTGACTACCTGTGTTCATGGCAACGCCGACATTGGCCTTGAGGAGCGCCGGAGCATCATTAGACCCGTCTCCTATCATTCCCACTACTTGACCTGCTGCCTGTTCTGTGTGGATAATACTGACTTTATCCTCTGGTGTCGCTTCACCAATAAAGTCATTCACCCCTGCAAGGTTGGCAATCACAGATGTGGTGATCAGGTTGTCCCCACTGAGCATAATGGTCTTGATTCCCATGTAGCCTAACTGCTGACAAGCCTCGCGGATACCAGGTTTAATTATATCTTTGAGGTAAATCACACCATAAATTTCCTCATCTAGACAAACTGCTAGGGGTGTACCTCCTTGTTGGGAAATCTTTTGGCAGACAGAATTCAATTCTGCAGGGGCTTGTCCATTGCACAGACGAATAAATTCTTTAATTGCTCCTACCGCACCCTTGCGAGCTTTATGCCCCCGGTCGAAGTTTGTGCCACTCATGCGGGTGTCCTCGGAAAATTTTACCCCTACGGCTTGGTTAAGGTCAAAATCAAGTCGTCCCCCTAAGCTTTGTGCTACTCGGGTAATTGATTTTGCTTCTGATGTATCATCAAATACACTTGCAGCCAAGGCAACATTAGCCATCTCCTCTAATGAATGTCCATTGAGGGGGATAAATTCTTGTGCCAAGCGATTACCAAAGGTAATTGTCCGTGTTTTGTCAAAGATCACCGTGGTGATATCAGCACAAGCTTCCAGGGCTTCTCCAGAAGTCGCAATAATGTTAAATTGGGCAACTCCATTCATGGCAGCAATACTAATAGTATTGAATAATCCGCCGATGGTAGTGGGCATCACCGCCACCAACAGGGCGATTAAAATGGGTACACTCACCGGAATACCCACATAATGGGCAAATGCCGGCAAAGTCATCACCACTAACAGAGAAAGTAAACTCAAAACTGTGAGGAAAATCATTAAGGTAATTTCACCCGGTGTTTTCCTGCGTGTTGTTCCTGCTAATAAAGCGATCATCTGGTCAATAAACCCTTGATCTGGGTCAGATGTGATGCGAACAATCAGCTCATCAGAGATGATATGTGTACCGCCGATGACCGAACTGGCAACATGATTACCTGATTCTTTCAGTATTGGTACGGCTTCACCGCTAATTAATGATTCATCCACAGAGGCCACACCCATGATCACTTTGCCATCGGCAGGAATAATATCCCCAGCCACCAAATATATGGTGTCACCTGCTCTGAGACTACTGGCAGGAACTTCGGTAATTGTGCCATCGCTGGCCAGTTTTTTGGCGATCGCCTCTGACTTTGTAGTTTGCAGTACATCTGCTTGGGCTTGACCCCGTCCCAGTGCCAATGCTTCGGCAAAATTAGCCAGCCAAACAGTGAGAAACAAAATTGCTGTCAACAAGCCGTAAACGATGTGTGGGTGATTTTCCGGCGCTGGCCCCAATAAGTTGGGCGCAATAGTGAATACTAGGGTGACAAGTGTCCCCAGCCAAACCAAAAACATGACTGGATTTTTGATTGCATACCAGGGATGCAGCTTGATAAAAGCATCCCTTATGGCTTTGATATAAAGTCTTTTGCTATTTATCTTGGCTTTTTTGAGGGTGGGGCGGCGATGACTCGGTAAAGTTCCCCCCGCGCCGGGACGAAAACGTGATGATTTACCTTCAGAGGCAGGTGCAACGTTCATTTTATGTGATCTTGGGGAAATGTTGACTAATAACTCATCTTCTAACTACCGGCAGCTAGTTGCAAACCCTCGGCAATCGGACCTAAGGCCAATACTGGTAAGAAAGCCAGCATTGCCAAAATCATGATCAATCCAGCCGTAGCAACCGTAAATAAGAGCGAATTGGTTTTAAGGGTAATAGCGGTTTCTGGGATTTTTGGTTTACCAGATATACCGTCAGCTAACAGCAAAATCGCCATCATCGGAATGTAACGCCCGGCAAACATACTCAAACAGGTACTTAAATTCCACCACAGGGTGTTATTATTCAATCCCTGTAAACTCGATCCATTATTTGCACCAGCAGCCGCATATTCATAAACTACCTGGGAAATGCCATGAAATCCAGGATTAGTAATTCCAGATAGGGAAACAGGATAAGCTAATGTCATAGCACTGGGAATTAAAACCACTATTGGATAAATCAGCAGCACCACACTGGCAAGGATAATTTCTCGTCTTTCAATTTTGCGCCCTAACAATTTGGGAGTGCGCCCCACTACCAACCCCATTAAAAATAGAGTCAGAATTAGGTAAGTAAATAGGTAAGCTATGCCAGTTCCCTGACCTCCCCAGATAATGCGTAGGAATAAGCTCGATAAGGTGGAAAATAATCCTGCGGGCATTAATGAATCATGCATCCCGTTCACAGCACCGCTCATGGTAGCCGTAGTCATCACTGCCCAGAGTGATGTTTGTAGCCAACCCAATCGAATTTCTTTGCCCTCTAAATTCGGTTGTTCTAATCCCAATATGACATTCACCTGAGGGTTACCCTGTTGTTCTCCCCCTACTGTTACCCACATGAGAGTTATAAATACTACAAATACCATCCAGAACAGCAGCCAAGCCTGTTTCATATTTTTCGCAAATATGCCATAGGTGTAAATTAAAGATGCCGGAATGGCAATCATGGCTATGGTTTCGATTAAATTAGTGGCACCATTGGGATTTTCATAGGGGTGGGCTGAGTTAACGCCAAAAAAACCGCCGCCGTTATCACCTAACATTTTAATCATCTCAAAGGAGGCTACTGGCCCCCTGGCAATATATTGGGTTCTTCCCTCTAAGGTTTCTACAACTAGGGTGTCAGCTAATGTTTGCGGCACACCCCAGAAAACTAGAGCGATCGCCCCCATAATTGAGATTGGTAGGAATATCCTTGTGATGGCACGAGTGACATCAACGTAAAAGTTACCTAATTTTTGACCTGTTAAGCCCCGAATAAACGCAATTCCTACCGCTAAACCTGTGGCGGCTGAGGTAAACATCAAAAAGCCTAAAGCTGCTACTTGGCTAAAATAACTTAAGGTGGTTTCACCGGTGTAGTGTTGCTGTCCAGTATTAGTCACAAATGAAACAACTGTATGCAGCAATATATCCCAGCTAGGCGCATCAAAATCATTGGGATTCCAAGGTAAAAATCTCTGATAAAATATTATCAGGTATACTAAAGCCCCCATAATTAGGTTGCTGTACAAGACTGCGCGAATATATTCCCCAACGGTCTGCGACTTACCGCCATAACCATCATCTTTCCTACCCACACCGATTAAAAGCAAGCAGCCGCGCTCTATGGGCTTCATGAAGGGGTCTAGCAGCGTTTTTTCTCCCTGGAAAACACGCGCCATGTACCTTCCCAAAACTGGTACCATCCCTATAACAATACACAGCGTTAAGCCGATTTGCAAAGAACCTTGTCCCATCTATTTCGCACCCAACTCAGTTAATGATAGATTTTACACATACCAACCCAATACCTCCGGGGTCTCTTAATATATAACCTCAAAGTATTTGGTTTTCCCTTATTACTATTTTTCAGATTATTTTTCAAGTTTCCGTCAGAAATACTGAAAATTTACTCTGATACTGAATATGGGGACAACCCCAGCAGCAGCCGTAACAGAGTTTAGATCATCTTATTTGATCTCAGGAATCAAAACTGTCAGCATACTTGAAGATCCCATTAGGCTTTTAAATAATTTTGGAAGCTCCTTTCTCAGGTGGTAAAATGCTCTACCTTCAATTTTATTTGTTCTGTGTGGAGAACTAACAGATAATACTTTGGGAAACATTCTCAGAGGATGTTTTATAAGTTTTCAACAGGTAATTTTTATCTTAGGGAATGGGGAACACACCGAACAGGGAACAGGGAACAGGGAATAGGGAATGGGAAGGATTGGTGAACACACAAAAAACAATAAAATCCAGTCCCCTCCCCTTATAAGGGGAGGGTTAGGGTGGGGTCAAGCAATAGTTGATACACTAATCATGACTTGACAAACATCCTCTAACAAACTCATTCACGAAGATAGGGAATATTAATTGGTTTGACTACTATAGCAACCGCCAAGGAGGTTAGGACGCAAAAAGCAAGACATCCTCAATGGCATCTCGTAAAGAATCAAACCGCTCAAGTTTTTTGCGGATTCGACTTTTTAACCAAGACCAACATTTTTCAATCTGATTCAGGTCTGGAGAATAAGGTGGTAGGTACAGCACTTCACACCCTGCGTACTGAATCAGTTGTTGAATGCGCCCACCTTTATGAAATGTGGCATTATCCATCACCACAACCTGTCCTGGTTTGAGTGTGGGAAGCAAACAAGCTTCAAGCCAAGTCTCAAATACTATTCGATTACACGCACCCTCAACAGTGAAAGGAGCTATCAGCTTATGGTTACACAGCGCGGCAATTATGTTCACCCGACCTTCACGACGACCTGATTTAAGTGCATGGAAGCGCTGTCCTTTTGAGTTCCAACCGTAATCATACTGGTCTCGGTTGTCCATTCCTGACTCATCGAGGTATACAATCTTCTCCACAGGTAACTCAGACAACTGCGTTACGAAAGCCTGTCGTTTGACCTCATCGCGCTCACGGTAGCCATAAGTCTTTTTTTTCGCGTAAAACCAATTTTTTTCAAAGCTCTTGAGATTGTGCGATCGCTAATTTCTTCAGGCCAAAGTGAGGCCATCTCTACTTGGGTTTTATCGCCATGTACGGAAGCAAACTCACGAAATTTTTCCCAATCGGTAATTTTGTGACCATTCCCAGGACGCTGATTAGGCAAGGCTTGGAAGTCCCCCGTTTCGGTTTTTCGCTTCAACCATAGGGTGATGGTGTTGCGACTAATATTAAACATTTGACTGGCTTGAGTTTTCTTCAAGCCATCGAGTTCAATCGCTTGGATTACTTTTTGACGAAGGTCGTAACTGTACGGCTTGGGCATATACCTGTAGCAAGCGATCGCTTCACATGAAAAGGGACTACTTATAGTTTATGCTTAAATTACCTTGGCGGTTGCTATAATTGCTGATGATTAGTTCCTCCCAGCAGCAAATATTGTTGCAACTCTTAACTTTTTATATACTAAATTCTGGGCTGCATGTTGGTAGACTGAACTTTATACAAATAAACTATTCTGGTCTCCTGCGCCTTGCGAGAGCATGACCCCCATACCAATTGACTCAGAATGTGTAACAGATATAATCATCTGGACACCCGGATGTATTCTCACATTGACAAAAAAATTGGTATAGGCTTTGTACTCAAGATCCTAAAGACAAAAGAGCAATTAAAACATGGTAGATTCCCTCAAAAAACCAGGCTTTGAAGAAATCCGTCCAGGGGTAAAAGTCCCGGCTAAAGAAACCCTATTAACACCCCGTTTTTACACCACTGATTTTGATGAGATGGCTAAGATGGACATCTCCATCAATGAAGACGAGTTACAAGCCATCCTAGAAGAGTTCCGTGCTGACTACAACCGCCATCACTTCGTTAGAGATGGGGAGTTTGAGCAATCCTGGGAGCATATTGACGGGGAAACTCGCCGATTATTCGTGGAATTCCTAGAACGTTCCTGTACAGCAGAATTTTCGGGATTTTTACTGTACAAAGAACTGGGTCGCCGTTTAAAGGGAAAAAGCCCCGTATTAGCTGAGTGCTTTAACCTCATGTCGCGAGATGAAGCTCGTCATGCAGGGTTTTTGAACAAAGCTATGTCAGACTTCAATCTGTCCCTAGATTTGGGCTTTTTGACTAAGAGCCGCGCTTATACCTTTTTTAAGCCAAAATTCATATTCTACGCTACTTATCTTTCAGAAAAAATTGGTTATTGGCGCTATATCACTATTTATCGTCATTTAGAAGCAAATCCTGAAGATAGAATCTACCCAATTTTCCGGTTCTTTGAAAACTGGTGTCAAGATGAAAACCGTCATGGGGATTTCTTTGACGCTATTATGAGATCGCAGCCGCAAATGTTGAACGATTGGAAAGCCAAGCTGTGGAGCCGCTTTTTCTTGTTGTCAGTGTTTGCTACTATGTATCTCAATGATATTCAGCGTAAAGATTTTTATGCTTCTATTGGTCTGGATGCACGAGAATACGACATCTATGTGATTAAAAAGACCAATGAAAATGCGGGTCGAGTCTTCCCCTTGATGCTGGATGTAGATAATCCTGAGTTTTATCAGCGTTTAGATGTGTGTATCCAGAATAATGAAAAATTAACTGCGATCGCCAACTCCAAAACGCCCAAATTCTTACAATTCTTCCAAAAACTGCCCATTTATATCTCTCATGGGTGGCAGTTTTTGCGTTTGTACTTAATGAAACCCATTGATACTGTTTCTACCCATGGCGCAGTTCGTTAGGTGAGTTAATTAATTTTTGTTTGGGAAATTTTGTGGTTTTGTGGTTTTGTGATCTACAGAACCACTTTTTTTATGAAAGACTGGGAGCAAATTTAGCTGAAAAACGTCATCACGGAGTAATACCAGGGAGGTATACCGTGATTGCTCAAGGTTTTAGTACTAAGCTCCCACTGCTGGTGACATTTTGCTTGTTGACTAGCTTGTTACCTGCCTCTGGCTCAGTTTTATGTCCAGCTATTGCTGTAAAATCCGATCGTGTCAGTAGAGGTTATCCCAGAGATGGGAACAGTGGTATAAATGGCCGACCCGGGCGCAATGGTCGTGACGCTGGGAATCAAACTATTCTTGTCGATAGTTCATCACTCAAGCTTAACCTGTGGGGAGAAAATGGAGAAGATGGGGAAGACGGTGGTGATGGCCATAGACCCTCTTGCGATCGCGACAATAGGAATACCAGGAATACTAGCCGTGATATTCACGCACCAAATGGCGGTAGAGGGGGGAACGGCGGTAGGGGCGGAAATGGCGGGAATGGTGGCTCACTGACTGTTTATTACACAGATATTGCAGATTTGCGGTCAATTTTTGTTAATAGTACCCCTGGAGAAGGTGGAAGAGGTGGCCGGGGTGGTAGGGGTGCATTGGGTTGTAGATGTCATAGACGCAGTTGGGAGATAGAAACCTGTACAGGAACCCGTGGTAAACCAGATTATAAATGCACCAAGAAGCGTTATCAGTGTTATGATGGCGGCACTGGGAGTTATGGTATAAATGGTAGGAATGGAGATAGAGGCCGCCTAGGAACCTTGAGTATTATTAACAGCAAGGAACCCTTAGCAGTGGAGAATTACCAGCTACAACTCCCAATAGAACAGCTGACCACTCAGCAGTATCAACTTACCAAAAATAAGTGGAACCTGCGCCGGGGTGCTGCTTCTCTCCTGGCTCCTGGTTCTGTCATAGCTGATGAATATCGGGAATTTGAACAGCGTCTAGAAGTTGATTTTCAACTGATTTGGCCGGAGAAACAACCCATTTCTGGGTTTGATCGTCAACCTGTCATAGTGAGTTTAACTGATAGCAAACAGGTAAAAATTACCTTCCCTGATGATTTATGGGTTGAAGGTAGCTATAAAACTGACCCTGATCTGACCACATTTACTGTTAACCATGCTATACCCCAAAGGGATGTCACCAGGTTAGCAGTGGCAGAATTTGCTGATGCTGGGGAAAACCTCAAATTAAAAATAGTAGATTTAGCGGCTCAGTCGGAAGTAATTGCCACTGAATTTCAGGTAAAATTCCGGGTAGGAGATAGGTTTGCTGACTTCCCTAATTACACAACTGAATATGAGGGAAAGATTCCCAGTGAATTTGTCACCCGTGACCATAACCGTTTTATCTTAGCTTTGGGTAAGTTAAAGATTCCCAAGGATGTTCTACGCCCAGGAACACAGGTTGATATTGAGGTAGTGGCTACTCGCTCTTTGGGGGAACGTTCCACAAAGCAGACAATTACTTGGCAAGGTTTGATCCGGTAACCCATTTAACTGAAAATTTAAGGGGCTTTTTTCCCGTCTGAAACAATCTGCACCAGGAGACCGCTGGCTAAATCTAACAATTGATCCAGCAAAAAGCCAATAATACCAATGTACAATATTGCGTCAATTATATAATTGGTGTTACCAGCTTTATAAGCACTCCAAGCCAGAAATCCTAGTCCTTTTGGTCCTATGACCATTTCTGTGGCAATAACTGTAAACCAAGCTACCCAAACTCCAACTTTTAAAGCATGAAATATATGAAAGATGGCCACTCGAAAGTTATTACCCTGTTTATGGAAATGTTGCATACCTATGGCGGTATTAATAATCATAGACCAAAGTGTGCTCAGGAAAACTATAACTATGGTTGCTGGTTCGGTATTATTTCCAAATACTATAAGGGCGATCGGTAGTAAGGCTAGAGGAGGGATACTATGTGGTATCTGGAATAACCGCTTACATACTTGATAAATGGGTGTATTTATACTTATCAAATATCCCACTACGCTACCTAAAATAGCGGAGGGAATGTAACCTACAAATAACTTTTGCAGGCTAGCTAAGACATCTAAAAATATGGGGGATTCCATGCCTCAGTGGTGATTTTGAACGTCTGGTAAATACTGTGGCGATAAGAAACAACAGCGCATAGAACAAGGGTAGTTAAGATATTAAACCCCGGTGATAAAGCCTTTTTCAGGCTGATGAAGTACACATCAATTGCCTATTCCCTGTTCCGGTGTTCCCTGTTCCCTGAAACTAAACAACTTTGTACCTCACGAGCATGGGAAATGCTATATTAAGTATATTAGTAATTAAATGATGAGTTAAAAAACTAAATAAAATTTCCATAATTCACATTGGGGATGCCAATAATCCAAAGCTAATAAGAATAATATCAGTGACCTAGTGAATGGTCACTGATCAATAACAGCAAATCATTTGTTTAAATTACGTTTCATTTGTTCTAACTCGTCTTCAGTTTCCCAACGGCGAAATTTTTCTTCTAAATCGTCGAATCCTGTGGTATAATTGCTAGTAGAATTCCACCACCCATCGGTTTTGAAGTGCTGCTGGCTTTGAGCGCGGGCTGTTTGGGCTTCCGTGGCTTTGGCTTGTACCTCCTGACGGCGGGCTTGAATTTTCCGCAGTAGTTCTTGAGATTGGGTGATGCGTTCTTTTAACCCCTGCATTTGTCCCCAGCGCTGGTTACCTTCCCGTAATAGGGCGGCTTCCCTTGCTTGTGCTGCTGCGGCTAAATCCGGTCTACCTGCATTTTGAGCTTTTTGTACCCGGATGTGCCAACGCTGAATTTCTTGGGCGGTGGATAGGATTTGATCTTGCGATCGCTTTTCTTGTAATTTTAAATCTGCAATCAGTTTTAAAGTATCTTCTTCTTGCTGTCGCAACTGTTCTAACAGCGCTTCTAATTCCAGATGGGGATTATTACGCAAGAATTCTTCTAAACGGTCTTCTAGAAACCGACTCAAATCATCAAATAAGCCCACGGGAAAAACTCCAGAAGTTGTGAATGTATTTATTCTATTCTAGATTTGGATGGATGATAAAGCCAGTAATCATACGGACTACATTAGTAAACTCTTGGGGATTACCTTGTAAGTAAGCAGCATAACTTACAGGGTCATGCACTTCCACCATTTTCTTAGGTCTATCCAACTTAATCACCTTTTTTTCTGGGGTGAGTTCACCGACTACAGAGAGTAAGGTTCTAGCCCTTTTCTCATCCGGTCCTTTGAGGACTTGTAGCACTAGTCTACCATCAACAATCTTGCTAGTAGATACGCCCTTGTTTTTGTAGTCCTTGAGGTGTTGACCATCAATACACAAAAAAGTATGCCCTCCAATGGTGACATTATTGTCATGAACAACAAAAGCCCAAGGTTCTGGCTGCTCTAAAGGTGTAAGGTCTGGGTTGATGGTTTCCTGGTCACTCTGACTAGTTGGGGTTGAATTCATATATGTTTTTTATCCTCTTGGCTAGATTATAGTTGCTAATAATATGGACAAATATCCAAATCATTAGTTCGGAAGTTTTACTTTCACTGGACAAACTACAATGCCCTCTATCCCATTTGCAAAAGCATTTGGGACTGCTTTTCTCATGATGTTATAGGATCCATTAACATCAGCGTTAATCATCCTGCCATCAGCAGATTTGTACAAACCTCGAATTATTCTCTTACCACTAAATGTGTGTTTAACACCTTCTTGATAAGTAGGGATATTATCTAAATCTAAAAAGCTAGCTTTAGAGGTGTAGCTTTCTTCTGTGACCAAAACTTTGATTCCTATTAACTCTGCTTTGTACGTCAACTTATTAATAAATAGTGAATGAGGAATTTGTACAAAGTTTTGGTTATTACGGCTACCTATATTGATTTCTTGCTTCCAGGTTTCGTTTTTGCCTATAACCAAAGTACCTACACCGAGCTCTAGGAGTTTATTAATAATAAACCTACTTGCTTTGTGCATGTAATCATCAACTTTGTGGTGGCGCTTAGTACAGAGTTTTTGTATCCGTTTGGTTGTACCAGTACCGATTATTGATTGCCAGTTAGCTTTTTGTTTGTTGAAGAATTGGTTCATAGCTTTTAGTGGACTGCCATTTATCAAGAGCGGGGCTATCCCGGCTTGATTAAAAGTTACAGTAGCTAAGTTACTAAGCCCTAAATCAATTGCTGCAATCTTATTAAGGTCAATTGATGCTGGCTCAACTTCTTTGTTGTAAACCACTTCAATCACGTAATGGTCAAGCTTAGGGACAATCCTCACCTGAGCTATATTTACTGACTTAGTAAGCAACTCGATGTTTGTTTTGCTTGGTTTAATAACCCCTCGTTCTAATGCGGGTTTTGATAAGGCTTGTTTGGTGTAAATAACTATATTTCTCCCATTAGTTTTGTGTTTATATTTAGGTAATTTTGGTTTACCTAAAAATCTAGACGGGTTTTCAAACCAAGATTTCAAAGCTTCTTTAAATGACTTCCAGTTCCTATCTAAGACCATCAAGACCTGTTGACTAACTTTACTTGGTAAAGCTTTGTAATCTACAGATGATTGAAGTTGTTTTTGGATGTCGTAATAACTCAAGCTTTCATTGCTGTTAATAAAAGTTTGTCTAATAAGGTAGTTACCAACGTTGTACAGGTTTTTTGATAAGAAACATAGCTGATCAATCTCTTGATAAAACCTATGTCCTTGTTTAATAACGTGCTTTTCAACTAACTGCATTCATCATTCTCCATGCAGTCTTGTAACTGACGCCTATTGACTTTGCGTATTCCGAAAGCTTCATTAGTTAAATTGTAAAATCGACCTATATCCATTATAGCATACATAAGTCAATAATTGGGCATACTTGACTACAAAATCAGCAAAGTTTTTCAATACCCCACAGATCCCGGACTTCTGGAACTAAATTATCCCAGATTATCTGTGATGATATGAGAAGTCGGGGATCTTACGCTCCCGGTGTGGCGAATATATCTGTTGTTAAACGCAAAGGGGCGCAAAGGTTGGCGCAAAGGTACGCAAAGGTTGATTTTCGATGGCTTTGAGAGGATGTTTGATAAGTCATGATTAGTGTATCAACTATTGTTTCACCCCACCCTAACCCTCCCCTTGTAAGGGGAGGGGACTGGATTTTATTGTTTCGGAGTGTCCCCCATTCCCTGCTTCCTGCTTCCTGCTTCCTGCTTCCTGCTCCCTGCTCCCTGTTCCCTGTTCCCTGTTCCCTAATATAAAAATTACCTGTTTAATACTTTCCAAACATCCTCTGAGAGGGTGGTTTCTAACCTTTGTCTCCCTAGCTATCAGACATCTGATTAACTATATTCATGGTTTCCACACTTACCCTACACACGCGCATTAATAAATCTATTACCTGTTCTTTGTAGTCTGCAAACCGGTAAGTATTAAACTTTTCCGCAATAGTCGGGTCTTTGGGTTTCTTCTCTTTATATTGATCTAAAATCCATTCCAAGGCGCAACGATTGCCTAGCATATATTGCCATGCTATAGTAGGTATACCTTGTAATGTAGTCACATCATCTAAGATAATACT
Source organism: Anabaenopsis elenkinii CCIBt3563 (assembly GCF_015245355.1). GTDB lineage: Bacteria > Cyanobacteriota > Cyanobacteriia > Cyanobacteriales > Nostocaceae > Anabaenopsis > Anabaenopsis elenkinii. The sequence goes on from NZ_CP063311.1 coordinate 608,572, forward strand.
TCCCTTGGTTTTATCAGCCTTTAACTTCGCCTTGGGTGTGGTTTGGTTACCCTTTAAAGGAATATCAACCCGACTGAGTTTGTAGGGTGTGACAGTTTCATAGTTGATATGTAAATCCATGAGTTGTTTACCCCAGTCCACCCATTGGGGAAAGTTATCATATAAAGGTAACCGGGGAAAGTCCCGTTGTAGGTTGATTTCGTATTTTTGGCGGTACTCTGGGTTATGTAGCACCCCATAGGTGTAGTGGAAGATATCTATTTTAGTAATTGTTGTGTCTTGGTAATGGGTGTGAATTTGTTCTAGTCCCCAGTCGGTGATGTTATCTGTGCGGTTTCCTTCTTGGTTGTATATATATAGAGGGAGACATTGAGAATCACCTGTTAGGTGTAAATCAATTATTAAATTAGAACTAAGACAGTGAAAATATTTACTTGAACCAATAGCTGAAAAAGCAATATATTTATTGTCTAAGTTATTACTATTATGAATACTAAACCATTGATAAGTCATTCCATTAAAATGTTTATCAAAATAGAAATACCGTTGATTATATGGACGGTATAAACCTTTAACAATTTCTTGAGCATCAAAAGTTTTATTAATTTTGTTGTCTAAATATTTAGTTAATTCCCTATCCCATTTAATTTCATTTCTATCGGGATATTTAGGGTCTTTACGTGTCGCTTGATAAATACTGACTAAAAACTTGACTTTTTGGGATAACGCCTTTTCAGATAAATCATAAACCCACTCATCTCGTTGTGTTTTCAAACCTGAAGAAAACAACTTGAATACAGCTTCTTCTCCTTTACCTGCTTTCACACCCTTATCAACCATAGGTAAAAGACTATCAAAATCATTATCAGTTTGATTTATCCAGTTACCGTTACTATCTGGTTTAAAATGATTAAAACCTAAATCTTTAAACTTCTGAGAACTAAAATATTTTTTCTTATCCTCTGCATTTGTATAATCTTCAATCGCATCATAGTAAACCTTAAACCCTTGAGCGTGTTCATTCCTGATTAAAAAATAAACAGCTATACCTACCCTAATTTCATCACTAAAAACATTACCGCCCTCTTTACGTCTTCTTTCTCCACTGGTGCGCGCATTACCTTTAGTGTCAATTACATAAATCTCATTAAATTCTTTCGCGACAACTTTTCTAAACCCGTCATAAGCAATAGAATCAATAAAAGAACTATTAGAAACAAAAGCAATAATCCCATTATTACCCAACCTATCAGAAGCCCATCTAATAAACCGGGTATACATATCATAGAGGACAATATTATTTTGAGCTTGACTATATTTAACGTAACTGCCCTTAATTAACCTATCTATGGCCTCATAACGCCGATTAGCATTATCATCATTAAAATTCTCCTGTTTAGCATTATAAGGAGGATTGCCAATAATCACCGAAATAGTTCTATCATTCTGTCTTTTAATCCTCGCTGTATTCTCCACACTCATCGCAAATAGATCCATCTGCTTACCCACAAACAGGGTATTATCTAAAGTATCCACAAAACAGATATTCTCAAACTCCTCATACACCCCCATCTTCTGCTTATAGGTGTACTCAATATTCAAATTCGCAATATAATAAGGTAAAATCGCCACCTCATTACAGTGGATCTCATGCTTATACTTGTACTCTAAGCAATGAGCAGGTAAATAATCAATCAACTCAGTTACAAAGGTTCCCGTACCCGTCGCGGGGTCTAAAATCTCTACATCCCTATCAGCTAACAACTTTCCAAAATGTTTATGTACTAAAAAGTCGGTGCTTTCAATCATAAACCGGACAATCTCGTTAGGAGTATAGACGATTCCTAACCTGTCCGCTGCTTTGGGGTTATAAGCTTTATAAAAGTTCTCATACAAAGATTTCAGAAATCTTTGTTTTTCTTGATGATTAGCAATATTAGCCGCAGTGCGCCGAATGACTGCATAATACCTTTCAATACTCCCTAAAGCATTACGCTTCACACTTCCAGTAAAGAAGGTAGCAATTACCCCTTGTAACTCCCGTGCGACATTGTTTTCTGTGTGAAACTGAGATTCGTTAAAAATATTGAGAAAAATATCCTCTGTGAGGATGTGCTGAATCATCATTTCCCGAATATCAATTAAACTGATTTCCGGGTTAATGGACTCCTGACAGATTGACCAAAACTTATTCCTTGCTGTTTGAAAATTACTGTTAGTTTCCCCTTGACTATCAATCAAATCTCTGAGATAATCTAAGATAGTGGGTAAATCTTGCCTAAAACTATCTATAGCTGACCGAAAATCTCTAACTTCCGGTCTGACATAATTAATAAAGTTGGTAATGAGTGCATCTAGAGCTTCAGCATCTTTCATCGATACCCGCTGGGTTTCTGTGGCGTTTTGAATTAAAACCGCAGTTTGGGAATCTTCAAAGAGAATATTACTACTAGGATAACCTTTATTTAACTTTTTGTCTATTTCTTCATCTAAGTTATCATATTGGTCTTTACTTTCCCAGTAACCCCAATCTAAACGCAAGGCATCTTTAACGGTGCCATCGGGATAAACTAGTTTACCATTAGGTAATTTAAAATCCAATTCGGGAATTAGTAGAAAGTCCCTGGGTTTGCAATATTCATTCAAGAGGTTTTGAAAAGCCACGCGAATAGAAGTTTCTTTACGGGAACCGCCAAACTGGATAATTTTGGCTACTTCTGCTTGGTACTGACTAATCAAAAGTCTGGACATGGGGAAAATCAGGGATATACAAGGGCAGAAATTTAAATATAGGCGATCGCTGTTAGTAATTTAGCAGACAGTTTATTAAAATTTATACAAGTGTAAATAACTTTAAGTTAGAATAGCTGTAAGTTTGTCATCTACCCTAGGGTAGAGATAAAACCGCCTCATAAGTATCGAGATAGAAGGGCGATCGCCCTACGTAGGTGTTTTTATCAGGTTTGACCCCACCCCCAACCCCTCCCCTTACAAAGCTATTCATTACTCACATCTTTCTTAACAATCTTGAAACATTTATGTGGCAACGGTTTCAACGCTTGAAAATTTCCGTACTCTTGACAAAATGTACCTTATTATTCTTGATAAAACCCTTATTTTATTGAGAATCATCAACGGAGGATTAAGGTTTGGGGGTTTGCGAGCGATCGCTCTCACGAATGTTAAGAAAGATCCGGGTAATGGATAGCCTTACAAAGGGAGGGGGTATAGAGAATGGCGATCGCCTTGCAGGAGCGCTTCGCATTTTTTCAAGATAATCAAATATCAGATTTATCTGACTTGAGCTATTAGACGGGGGTTTATAACCCCCGGTTCCTGTGTAGCATCAAAGGGAACTTTTCAACCCTTCTAAGTGGCATTCTGGTTAAGGTATTATAATGTTGCTATGCCCTCTTGAATCAACCATGACTTACACACCTGATGATGTTTGGCGCTTATTAAGTGAGTTGATTGTAGCTCAAAAGGAAACAGAGCGACGCTTTCAAGAAACAGAGCGGTTATTAAAAGAACAATCTCAAGAAACAGAACACCGTTTTCAAGAAACTGAGCGCTTATTAAAAGAACGATCTCAAGAAACAGAACACCGTTTTCAAGAAACTGAGCGGTTTCTTAAACAGCAAGCTCAAGCAACTGATAAGCAGATTAAACAGGTAAGTCAACAACTGGATAAATTAGGTAATCACCTAGATGAGTTTGTAGAATGGCAAATACGCCCTGCTGTAGTAGCGTTGTTTCAACAGCGGGGTATTGATGTCTATGAACTTTACCCAGAGTTATCTACACAGCGCGGGGGTGAAGGTTTAGAAATTGATTTATTAGTGGTAAATGATACCGAAGCGGTGTTAATTGAGGTAAAAAGTAAACCCAATCAAGCCGATGTAGATAAGCATTTACAAGGGTTAGAAAAGTTTAAGCGCCTCATGCCACGGTATACAGATGTACAAGCTATGGGTGCAGTGGCGGGGATGGTGGTTACTAATGAGGTACGTGATTATGCTTATGGTCAAGGTTTATTTGTTTTGGGTCTGTGCGGTGATGATGTGGTGATTTTAAATGAGCCGGATTTTCAACCCCGGAAGTGGTAATAAGAGTTTTGAGACGGGGCGATCGCCCTGCGTAGATCGTCCGATGAGGTTTGACCCCACCCCCACCCCATCCCCTTGTAAAGGGAGGGGAGTATAGAGAATGGCGACACATTCTGTTAAGATAATTAAATACATGATCTTCTAGTCAGATTTATCTGACTTTAGCTATTAGACGGGGGTTTCTAACCCCCGGCTCCCCTGTTGTTCAACGCAAAGGTACGCAGAGGTTTGTTTTTGATTTGTGTTTGAGGGTGTTGTGGTTGGGTTACAATCGGTTGTAGTAACTCTTAACCTGCTAATCTGTGTAAGTATGACCATGCACAATTCCGTTGAATTCCAAGACGCTTTTGATGTTATTGTGGTGGGTGCGGGTCACTCCGGTTGTGAAGCGGCTCTTGCAGCGGCTCGTCTGGGCTGTCGGACTTTGCTACTGACACTCAATTTAGATAAAATAGCTTGGCAACCTTGTAACCCGGCGGTGGGTGGCCCGGCTAAGTCGCAGTTGACCCATGAGGTGGATGCTTTAGGGGGGGAAATTGGCAAGGTTGCGGACCGCACCTATTTACAAAAGCGCATCCTCAATTCTTCACGGGGTCCGGCGGTATGGGCTTTACGCGCTCAAAGTGATAAGCGGGAATATGCGGCGGTGATGAAGGGTGTTGTGGAAAACCAAGAAAATCTGACTATCCGGGAGGGGATGGTTACTGATTTGGTTTTGGGTACTAATGATGAGGTGGTTGGGGTTGAAACTTATTTTGGTGTGGGGTTTCAATGTCAAGCGGTGATCTTGACTACTGGGACGTTTTTGGGTGGTAAAATCTGGGTAGGTAATAAGTCTATGGCCGCTGGACGAGCTGGCGAGTTTGCGGCTGAGGGTTTGACCCAAACTCTCAACCGCTTGGGTTTTGAGACCGGTAGGCTGAAAACGGGTACGCCCGCACGGGTAGATAGGCGATCGGTGGACTACACTAAGATGACTATCCAACCAGGAGATGAGGAGGTACGCTGGTTTAGTTTTGACCCGGATGTGTGGGTGGAACGGGAACAGGTTCCCTGTTACATTACCCGGACGAATGCAGATACTCATCGGTTAATTCGGGAAAATTTACATTTATCACCAGTTTATGGTGGTTGGGTGGAAGCTAAGGGACCTCGCTACTGTCCCAGTATTGAAGATAAAATAGTCCGCTTTGCTGATAAGGAGAGCCACCAAATCTTTATTGAACCGGAAGGACGGGATATCCCAGAGTTATATATTCAAGGGTTTTCTACGGGGTTACCGGAAAATCTGCAGTTGCAAATGTTACGCACTCTGCCGGGGTTGGAAAGTTGTACGATGTTGCGTCCGGCTTATGCGGTGGAGTATGACTATTTACCCGCCACCCAGTGTTATCCTACACTGATGACTAAGAAAATTAATGGTTTATTCTGCGCGGGACAAATTAACGGTACTACGGGTTATGAAGAGGCCGCAGCCCAAGGAATTGTAGCGGGTATTAATGCGGCGCGGTTGGTTCAGGGTAAACAGATGATTGTTTTCCCCCGTGAACATAGTTATCTTGGTACTTTGCTTGATGATTTGTGTACTAAAGATTTACGGGAACCTTACCGGATGCTCACTAGTCGCTCTGAGTATCGGTTATTGTTGCGGTCTGATAATGCTGACCAACGTTTAACACCTTTAGGAAGGGAAATTGGCTTAGTTGACGATCGCCGTTGGGAGTTGTTCACCAGTAAACAAACGCAGATTAATCAAGAAAAAGACCGTTTATATAATACCAGAATTAAGGAACATGACCCCATCGGTCAGGCGATCGCCTCTGCATCCCAACAAGCTATTAAAGGTTCTATCACCCTAGCTGATTTACTCCGTCGTCCAGGATTCCATTACATTGACCTGGAACGTTACGGACTGGGAAACCCCACCCTCAACCAAGGGGAAAAAGAAGGCGCAGAGATTGACATCAAGTATTCTGGTTATCTGGCTAGACAACAACATCAAATTGAACAGATTACCCGTCAGGCTAACCGCCAGCTACCCGCAGACTTAGATTATAACACAATTGATACCCTTTCTAAAGAAGCGCGGGAAAAACTCACCCGTGTTAAACCCCTAACTATCGGTCAAGCAGCACGGACTGGGGGGGTAAATCCCGCAGATATTAACGCTTTGTTAATATACTTGGAGTTACGTAAAACTAAAACTCAGTCAGAGTTGACCGCTTCGGCTTAATTACGGCAGATTCTAGGACAATTAGTAAGTGACATTAGTCTGATTATATTACTAGCTAGGCTGGCGGAACCATCACCCCATGATCAGCAACCTTTCAGGGGCTGTGATGGTTTCCACAGTTGAGTATCAGCAATTAGTCGGACTGGCGATCAACATCCGTGGGTTCACAGTTGACAAGTACCAACGTGAGAAAAGAAATTTACCCCCCAAACCAGTTCTTTCTCGCCAAACCAACACTCGTAAACTGGAAGATGGCCTTCTACTGCTGTGAGGTCAAAAATAATATCAATGTAGTATAACCAACTTCCCCCTTTCCTCCATCCTATTTTTTCCCCGAAGGCTCTCCAAACATCATAATCCCATTGTTTCTTTCCTCCCAAACTTTGATAAATGCTTTGATAAATGCGTTTCTGCACAGAAAAACCAAAGCGTCCATGACTGTATTTCACCCATAATTGGTCTATCATACCCAAGTCTTCACAGGGAAAATTATCAATACTCTCATGGTTTAACCAACCTTCTTTTTCCCGGTTCGCCACCCCTAACATTAACCGTCTGGTTTCATCATCTGCGTCTCTCCACCTTTTTTGTAGAAGTAAGTCACGCAGATTCTTATAGTCCACCCCGATAGCTGACTTTAATGGTCCATCTTCAAATATACTCACGGCTTGTTTTACCTTGGCTTCTGTGCGAGACTGCAATAAGGAATAAGCAGCATTTTGTACTTGTGGGGACTGGTCATTTAAAGCCTGAATTAATATATCTAAACCTGGTTGACTATAATTTAAAGCTTGTGCAAGTGCAGCAATTCTCACCTGGGGGTTAGGGTCACTATACCGGAATATCACCCCTTCAAGACCACCTAAAACTACTGCAAACTCAGGACTGGGACTGTGACCACCAAGGACAGCATCATATTCTCCGGGTTTTTGCTGATTGTTCATAGTGAATATTGGGACTTACATCTGGCAATATTATCAACTTTTTTGGGGTGAAAAGAACAAGGTAATTTTTATCTATGGTTGGGGAATTTTTTGATCTTTTCAGTCCCCTATGATTGTAGAGGGTGAAATTTTATTTACACCCCACCCCTCTCATCTCAGCAGGGGAGGGAGTTTTAATTGTATGCCATAATATGCTAATACATAGATAAAACAATGCTATGCTAGATACACTAGATTTAACAGTTTCTTTAAATAAAGCCACCTACAAGTCAGAAATTGACAGGCTGATGTATCAAATGCGAGAACTGCAAAATGCCTGTAGGGATAAAAAGTTACCTGTAATTGTGGTCTTGGAGGGGTGGGCTGCTTCTGGTAAGGGTAGACTGGTAAAGCAAATGGTTTCCTATATGGACCCACGGGGATTTCATGTATATCCTATCTGGCCACCCACTCCAGAAGAACGTAAATATCCCTTCCTCTGGCGATTTTGGGAAAAAATACCCGCTCAAGGTAAAATCAGCTTTTTCTATCACAGTTGGTATACTCATGTTCTCGAAGAACGTCTGTTAGAGCGGGTCGGAATTAATCAAGTTCCCACAGTACCCACCCTGATGGGACAAATTAACGCCTTTGAGCGCCAAATGGTGGATGATGGGACGGCGATCGCTAAATTCTGGTTACATCTGAGCCGTAAAGAATTGAAAAGTCGTTTAAAAGAATACGCCCAAGATGAATTAACTGCTTGGCGTGTCCGCAAAGAAGACTGGAAGCAGGAAAAACACTATGACCTTTACACCAGCTATGCAGAAGAGATGCTAGTACAAACTAGTACGGGTTTTGCTCCTTGGACTCTGGTAGAAGCAGACTCTGAGCGGTGGGCGCAAGTGAAAGTACTTACCCAGCTAGCTGCAACTTTAACATCTGCATTGGATCGGCTAAAAATTCAGCTTCCCACCCCCACTTTACCACCACAAATCCAGTTAGAACCGACGGAGTTAGACTTACTCACACAAGTCGATTTAAGCTTAAGTCTTTCAGAACCAGAATACGAAGAACAATTACTCCAAGAGCAGGTAAAACTACGCAAGTTGCAATTAAGCATTTATAAACATCAAATTCCTGTACTGGTAATATTTGAAGGTTGGGATGCAGCAGGTAAAGGGGGCGCAATTAAACGCCTCACAGATATTCTCGATCCGCGCAGTTACTTTGTTCATCCCTTCGCAGCGCCTACAGATGAGGAAAAAGTTCATCATTACCTCTGGCGATTTTGGCGACGATTACCCACATCTGGAATAATTGGCATTTTTGACCGTTCTTGGTATGGTCGGGTATTAGTGGAGCGGGTAGAAGGTTTTGCTTCGGAAATCGAGTGGCGCAGAGCCTACCGGGAAATTAATGAGTTTGAGGCTCAGTTAACCACTGCTGGCTATGTTTTAGTTAAGTTTTGGCTACACATTAGCCCAGAAGAACAACTTCAGCGGTTTACATCTCGCAAAAATGACTCTTTTAAGCAGTACAAGCTTACTGATGAAGACTGGCGGAATCGGCAAAAGTGGAATGATTACTATGTAGCAGTCAATCAAGCCATTCACCGCACCAGCACCCCCAAGGCTCCTTGGACAATTGTCGCTGCTAATGACAAATATTACGCCCGCGTCAAGGTGATTGAAACTGTAGTCCAAGCTATTGAGACAGAATTAAAGCGCCGTCACCACAGCAATAGCTAACATCTAGCACCCTGATGATTTCGCCTATACCGGTATAAAAGCCATTACTATTTTTTACCTCAGATTTTATTATGTTTGGTTAATCTTCCATGATATGATCCGGAAATCCACTGAAACAATTTAGGTAAATTGATGAGTGAAGTTGTGATACCTCAATTTTCTCCCCATACCCAATTATCACAAATGATTTCCGGTTATTGGGTATCTCAAGCTATCAAAATATAGTGGGAGCGTGAGAACCCCTGCGCTTTAGCGAGGGGATGAAAAGCGACTCAACAGGATTTACCCTGTCGTATCCTGACTACAAAAAACTTATTGACAAGGCATTTCTGATTAGTTAGGATAAAAAAGCATCCACAAATATGGTGAAAAACCCAAAAGATGTTTTCCTTAAGTAGCCACACAGCTAGATTTATTTTTAGCCGAGGTGGGTAGGGCATTTTGACTGTGCCACAACGATATTATTTATTCAAATTTTTAAATAAATAAAATCGTAAACTTTGCGTAGCGTGTCTTCAGACCGCGTAGCAACATCAGTTTAGAATCCCCTGTGATTCTATCCAGGGGAGAAGTCAACTACACGGCGGCCAAATTGGGGATTGCGGATCTCCTGAAACCAGGTTCTCAATCCTGTCAACAACTCGCGGAAAATACTGATAGTAATCCTGGCTCATTGTACCGCATGATGAGGGCTTTAGCCAGTATCGGTATTTTCCAGGAAACAGAGCCTGAACAATTTATCCTCACGCCCTTAGCAGAATATTTGTGTAGTGATCATCCCCAATCACTCCAAGCTACAGCTGTGATGTTGGGGGACGCACCTCATTATCAAGCTTGGGGAAATTTCCTGTATAGTGTCAAAACAGGAAAACCAGCATTTGATCATTCTTTTGGTATGGGAGTATTTGATTACTTTAAATCCCATCCCCAAGATGCAGAGATATTTGAGCAGTGCATGAACTCTTTCTCTTTTGTGGAAGAAAAAGCCATATTAGATGTATATGATTTTTCCCAATTTAAAACCCTAGTTGATATAGGGGGAGGATATGGGGAAATGTTGGGAACATTTTTACAAAAGTACCCCCATCTGCAAGGTATTCTGTTTGATGAAGAATATGTCATTTCCCATGCTGAACCTACTTTGGCAAAACATGGTGTTGTTGAACGTTGTCAAATGGTCAGTGGCGATTTTTTTACATCGGTGCCACCGGGAGGAGATGCCTATCTTTTAAAACACATTCTACATGACTGGGATGATGAAAGAGCATTAACAATTCTTAAAAACTGTAGAGATGCTATGGATGAGCATAGTAAAATCTTGGTATTAGAGATGATTGTTCAACCTGGTAATATTCCAGGAGCAGCCAAAATGTTAGATTTAAATATGTTGGTGATGTGTCCCGGAGGAAAAGAAAGAACCGAAAGTGAATTTCACCAATTATTTGCTCAAGCGGGTTTGAAATTAACTGAGATTATCCGCACTGCTGAGGATATTTGTGTGATTGAAGGGTGTAAATAAAGATTTAGTATTTAGATGGTAGCAGATTCTCATATTTACTTTGACTGTCGGGGGTTCATAGGAATGGATACAAGAAATACCCCCGACAGTATTTTATCTTGGTAACCGTGTATAAAATAGAATTATGCCTAATTAAGTCCAAAAGGCATCTCATACCCTTGACAATCTGGAAATAATAGAGTAATAAGGTGGCAGAACATAAAAAAAATATATTGGCTCACCCCTGGCACAATATCAGTCAATAGCTCTGAGAACAATTCACGCAGTTAAAATAAATTATGCCACACAATACTGAAGAAAAAGCAGCAACCCCAGCAACTGGCTACAAAGCACGTCTCAATTCTTGGGCGATCGCGCGTTTACTCCCTGATACACAACGGGAAATTGTGGCTCGCTTTCGCAGTCGTTCGGATGCAGAGGGTTATATGCAGCACTTGAGCCAAACAACACCTAATACCGCGTTTATGGTGGTTTTTGATTGTCAACGCCAAGCAGCTGTAATTTAATGCTGTAATTTAATGCTGTAATTTAAGATCGCTGTGGGAATTGCAATCAAACAATTCCCAGCAGTTAACGCGATTCGGTCCCTTGATTGGGACTACCAGCAACACTATCCTCTCCTGGTGCTTCAGGTTCAGCTGTGGGTTTAGCCTCACTTTTAGCCGCAGTTCCGGTTTTGCGAATATCTGCTTGAATGGGGGTTTGATAGCCACCAGAAGCACTGGGGGTGGTTTCTGGATGATCAGATTTTTGTTTTTGTTCTTCGGACATAATTACATCCTGTAGATTTAACATAAGCAGATTCTAAGCAATTCACAACTAGTAATTGCTCTATCTAAAATGTGATGATGATTGATTTATTCCTCTATCGGAGGGTTTACCTTCATATCAGTTAACCGTTGTGAATGACTACATCTACCTACACGGTTTTGCTTCCAGTCCCAAATCTGCTAAAGCCCAGGATATCAGCGATCGCTTTGCAGAAATTGACATCAAGCTGAAAATCCCCGATTTGAATGCTGGGAATTTTTCCCAATTAACTATCACACGCCAGATTACTCAAGTTGCAGCCCAATTCCCTGATGATTCTACCCCGGTAACTTTAATTGGTTCTAGTTTAGGCGGTTTGACCAGTGCTCATCTAGCACAGCAATATTCACAAGTACAACGCCTGGTTTTGCTAGCACCAGCTTTTGGGTTTTTATCCCATTGGTTACCTCAACTGGGGAATCAAGAAATACAACGCTGGGAACAAGAACAATATCTGATGATTCACCACTATGGGGAAGGGCGATCGCTCCCCCTGAGTTATAATTTTGTCATAGATGCAGCCCAGTACCAAGAAACAATATTACAGCGCCCTGTACCGACCCTGATATTCCATGGTCAACAAGATGAGGTGATTCCCATCACAGCCAGTCGGGAATTTGCGCGATCGCGTCCTTGGGTAGAATTAATAGAACTAGACAGCGACCACACCCTAGGCAATGTCATGGCAGAAATTTGGCCAGCAATTTACCGATTCTGCCAGTTCCCTTGAGGTGTAAAATATGAAGTCCTGACTAATTATTAATGACTACTAAAATTATGCTGAGTTTTATCCGGTCAGATTTAGCCCAATTCACCGCTTATCAACCTCACCCCAGCAGTGATACCGCCGCCGGAGTGGCCCCCCAGTTGGATCGGCTGGATACCAACGAAAGCCCCTATGATTTACCCCCACAGTTAAAACAAAAGCTGGCTTGGACCTATGAGCAAGTAATTGAAACAAATCGTTATCCTGACGGTGGACATGAGAGCCTCAAACAGGCGATCGCTCAATACGTTAATGAGTCTGCTTCCCTGTCCCCATCTATATTTACTGCTGCTAATATTTCTCTAGGTAATGGTTCAGACGAACTAATTCGCTCATTATTAATTGCCACCTGTCTGGGGGGAGAAGGCTCAATTTTAGTCGCTCATCCCACTTTCTCCATGTATGGAATTTTAGCCAAAACTTTGGGCATTCCGGTAGTGACAGTAGAGAGAAACCCCGATAATTTTGAAATTGACTTAAAAGCTGCCCAATCTGCCCTAGAAGAAACTCAAACTCCCCCCATTCGCGTGGTTTTTGTGGTACATCCCAATTCCCCCACCGGTAACTGTTTGACTGCGGCGGAGTTGGCATGGTTAAAAAGTTTAAATGAGCAGATTCTGGTAGTCATTGATGAAGCTTACTTTGAATTTAGCCAAAGTACCCTGGTTGGTGAATTAACCCAACATCCTAACTGGGTAATTCTACGTACTTTCTCCAAAGCCTTTCGGTTAGCAGCCCTGCGTGTGGGTTATTGTGTGGGTGATCCACAGGCGATCGCTATCTTAGAAAAAGTCCGCTTACCCTATAATCTTCCTAGCTTCTCAATTGCTGGCGCATTAGCTGCTATGGAAAATAAACAACTTTTGCTAGAGTCAATTTCCCCAACTTTGGATGAACGAGACAAACTCATAAAACTGTTATCCCAACATCCCAGATTACAAATAACCAAAAGTGCTGCTAACTTTATCTTCCTCCGTCTTCCAGGAAATAACCCCGAAAATCAAAACCAGCAATTAACAACTCTCCACCAAAAACTCAAAACTTCCGGTACTCTTGTGCGCCAAATTAGCGGAGGACTGCGCATTACTATCGGCTCACCGGAGGAAAACACCCGTACCTTAGAGAGAATACAAGCCAGTTTAGCAACTCTGGGATATTAACACTGACAGCGCATTTGATCTGAGTGGGTACGGGTAGTAGGCACCGCACCGATGCCCACCCCACAAGATTTATGATATTAAGGTGTGTACTTTATTTACTTGAAAAGTGCTGTATTTATTTAATTCATTACCTCAACGGCGTACTATTCCTACTGTCCTTGGTAACACCCCTACTAAAAGCGCAAAGACAATATCAGGTATTTCAGCCACAATTGACGGTGAAAAATATTGTTCAAATTGATCGATAATTTTCTGAACTCGCTGCTGTGGAAGCGGGGTTTCTGTAATTTGCTTGATTAACCGAGTCCATTGTCGCCTAATTAAATAAGCCTGCTGACGCTCCTCATAAGACTCAGGAGTTACCAAGGACAAATTACCTATGAGTAATACCATTTCACAATCATGATCATAATTTCCCCCAACAGCAGCACCCGGCCCCGCAAATTCTGCATGATACCCTTTAAAGAGTATTAACCCATTGCGCCTACGACTATTAACAACAAAAATCTTCCCACTGTGCAGCAGTGTGAGGATATCCGATCCATATGAATCCTTAGCCCCATCTGTGATCACAGGATGGTCTAAGAGAATAGTATCAGGGTAGTAGGTTGATACCATAGCAGCTTGATAGCGTGGGAGACTCTCGCTATCGATGTTTCTTGAACTTGCAGATAGTTTGGTAGTATTATGCACTTCCAGCCCTAGGTTGGGTAAAATCAAATCAGATTTTTAATAGTCTAGGAAAACTTTTTGATTTAAAAAGCCTCCTAGTTGATGTAACGAGAAAAAAATTGGCATTTGATTATGAGATAGTTAATCATATTCTATGAGATTCAGTTAAATTTTTCGCTGCCAAACAGCTTTTTTTCTTAAAATTTTGATAAAGCTAAATTAGCAAATACAAAGTTATTATAATGTGTGAACAAGCCACTAAGTCTGATGATAATACTTTTCCATCATCTTCTATCTTTGATATTTACTCAGTACCTATTTATCTATGCCATCAAATTTAGATGACATATAACTATGGATTTTTGGGAGTATTTACACTTACCCATAAATATTTATTATACTCAAGTTAGTTACCAAAATTTTATACAGTCAGCCAGGTTTGAGTGCTGCAAATGGGCATGATTTGATTTTTGGTAAAATAGCTTTTATATTCACCATAGCACCAATTATCTAAGTAATTAAAAGTATTAAATACTACTTAATATTCCGTCTTATCGTCAAGGCTCANATCTCAAGAAACAGAACACCGTTTTCAAGAAACTGAGCGGTTTCTTAAACAGCAAGCTCAAGCAACTGATAAGCAGATTAAACAGGTAAGTCAACAACTGGATAAATTAGGTAATCACCTAGATGAGTTTGTAGAATGGCAAATACGCCCTGCTGTAGTAGCGTTGTTTCAACAGCGGGGTATTGATGTCTATGAACTTTACCCAGAGTTATCTACACAGCGCGGGGGTGAAGGTTTAGAAATTGATTTATTAGTGGTAAATGATACCGAAGCGGTGTTAATTGAGGTAAAAAGTAAACCCAATCAAGCCGATGTAGATAAGCATTTACAAGGGTTAGAAAAGTTTAAGCGCCTCATGCCACGGTATACAGATGTACAAGCTATGGGTGCAGTGGCGGGGATGGTGGTTACTAATGAGGTACGTGATTATGCTTATGGTCAAGGTTTATTTGTTTTGGGTCTGTGCGGTGATGATGTGGTGATTTTAAATGAGCCGGATTTTCAACCCCGGAAGTGGTAATAAGAGTTTTGAGACGGGGCGATCGCCCTGCGTAGATCGTCCGATGAGGTTTGACCCCACCCCCACCCCATCCCCTTGTAAAGGGAGGGGAGTATAGAGAATGGCGACACATTCTGTTAAGATAATTAAATACATGATCTTCTAGTCAGATTTATCTGACTTTAGCTATTAGACGGGGGTTTCTAACCCCCGGCTCCCCTGTTGTTCAACGCAAAGGTACGCAGAGGTTTGTTTTTGATTTGTGTTTGAGGGTGTTGTGGTTGGGTTACAATCGGTTGTAGTAACTCTTAACCTGCTAATCTGTGTAAGTATGACCATGCACAATTCCGTTGAATTCCAAGACGCTTTTGATGTTATTGTGGTGGGTGCGGGTCACTCCGGTTGTGAAGCGGCTCTTGCAGCGGCTCGTCTGGGCTGTCGGACTTTGCTACTGACACTCAATTTAGATAAAATAGCTTGGCAACCTTGTAACCCGGCGGTGGGTGGCCCGGCTAAGTCGCAGTTGACCCATGAGGTGGATGCTTTAGGGGGGGAAATTGGCAAGGTTGCGGACCGCACCTATTTACAAAAGCGCATCCTCAATTCTTCACGGGGTCCGGCGGTATGGGCTTTACGCGCTCAAAGTGATAAGCGGGAATATGCGGCGGTGATGAAGGGTGTTGTGGAAAACCAAGAAAATCTGACTATCCGGGAGGGGATGGTTACTGATTTGGTTTTGGGTACTAATGATGAGGTGGTTGGGGTTGAAACTTATTTTGGTGTGGGGTTTCAATGTCAAGCGGTGATCTTGACTACTGGGACGTTTTTGGGTGGTAAAATCTGGGTAGGTAATAAGTCTATGGCCGCTGGACGAGCTGGCGAGTTTGCGGCTGAGGGTTTGACCCAAACTCTCAACCGCTTGGGTTTTGAGACCGGTAGGCTGAAAACGGGTACGCCCGCACGGGTAGATAGGCGATCGGTGGACTACACTAAGATGACTATCCAACCAGGAGATGAGGAGGTACGCTGGTTTAGTTTTGACCCGGATGTGTGGGTGGAACGGGAACAGGTTCCCTGTTACATTACCCGGACGAATGCAGATACTCATCGGTTAATTCGGGAAAATTTACATTTATCACCAGTTTATGGTGGTTGGGTGGAAGCTAAGGGACCTCGCTACTGTCCCAGTATTGAAGATAAAATAGTCCGCTTTGCTGATAAGGAGAGCCACCAAATCTTTATTGAACCGGAAGGACGGGATATCCCAGAGTTATATATTCAAGGGTTTTCTACGGGGTTACCGGAAAATCTGCAGTTGCAAATGTTACGCACTCTGCCGGGGTTGGAAAGTTGTACGATGTTGCGTCCGGCTTATGCGGTGGAGTATGACTATTTACCCGCCACCCAGTGTTATCCTACACTGATGACTAAGAAAATTAATGGTTTATTCTGCGCGGGACAAATTAACGGTACTACGGGTTATGAAGAGGCCGCAGCCCAAGGAATTGTAGCGGGTATTAATGCGGCGCGGTTGGTTCAGGGTAAACAGATGATTGTTTTCCCCCGTGAACATAGTTATCTTGGTACTTTGCTTGATGATTTGTGTACTAAAGATTTACGGGAACCTTACCGGATGCTCACTAGTCGCTCTGAGTATCGGTTATTGTTGCGGTCTGATAATGCTGACCAACGTTTAACACCTTTAGGAAGGGAAATTGGCTTAGTTGACGATCGCCGTTGGGAGTTGTTCACCAGTAAACAAACGCAGATTAATCAAGAAAAAGACCGTTTATATAATACCAGAATTAAGGAACATGACCCCATCGGTCAGGCGATCGCCTCTGCATCCCAACAAGCTATTAAAGGTTCTATCACCCTAGCTGATTTACTCCGTCGTCCAGGATTCCATTACATTGACCTGGAACGTTACGGACTGGGAAACCCCACCCTCAACCAAGGGGAAAAAGAAGGCGCAGAGATTGACATCAAGTATTCTGGTTATCTGGCTAGACAACAACATCAAATTGAACAGATTACCCGTCAGGCTAACCGCCAGCTACCCGCAGACTTAGATTATAACACAATTGATACCCTTTCTAAAGAAGCGCGGGAAAAACTCACCCGTGTTAAACCCCTAACTATCGGTCAAGCAGCACGGACTGGGGGGGTAAATCCCGCAGATATTAACGCTTTGTTAATATACTTGGAGTTACGTAAAACTAAAACTCAGTCAGAGTTGACCGCTTCGGCTTAATTACGGCAGATTCTAGGACAATTAGTAAGTGACATTAGTCTGATTATATTACTAGCTAGGCTGGCGGAACCATCACCCCATGATCAGCAACCTTTCAGGGGCTGTGATGGTTTCCACAGTTGAGTATCAGCAATTAGTCGGACTGGCGATCAACATCCGTGGGTTCACAGTTGACAAGTACCAACGTGAGAAAAGAAATTTACCCCCCAAACCAGTTCTTTCTCGCCAAACCAACACTCGTAAACTGGAAGATGGCCTTCTACTGCTGTGAGGTCAAAAATAATATCAATGTAGTATAACCAACTTCCCCCTTTCCTCCATCCTATTTTTTCCCCGAAGGCTCTCCAAACATCATAATCCCATTGTTTCTTTCCTCCCAAACTTTGATAAATGCTTTGATAAATGCGTTTCTGCACAGAAAAACCAAAGCGTCCATGACTGTATTTCACCCATAATTGGTCTATCATACCCAAGTCTTCACAGGGAAAATTATCAATACTCTCATGGTTTAACCAACCTTCTTTTTCCCGGTTCGCCACCCCTAACATTAACCGTCTGGTTTCATCATCTGCGTCTCTCCACCTTTTTTGTAGAAGTAAGTCACGCAGATTCTTATAGTCCACCCCGATAGCTGACTTTAATGGTCCATCTTCAAATATACTCACGGCTTGTTTTACCTTGGCTTCTGTGCGAGACTGCAATAAGGAATAAGCAGCATTTTGTACTTGTGGGGACTGGTCATTTAAAGCCTGAATTAATATATCTAAACCTGGTTGACTATAATTTAAAGCTTGTGCAAGTGCAGCAATTCTCACCTGGGGGTTAGGGTCACTATACCGGAATATCACCCCTTCAAGACCACCTAAAACTACTGCAAACTCAGGACTGGGACTGTGACCACCAAGGACAGCATCATATTCTCCGGGTTTTTGCTGATTGTTCATAGTGAATATTGGGACTTACATCTGGCAATATTATCAACTTTTTTGGGGTGAAAAGAACAAGGTAATTTTTATCTATGGTTGGGGAATTTTTTGATCTTTTCAGTCCCCTATGATTGTAGAGGGTGAAATTTTATTTACACCCCACCCCTCTCATCTCAGCAGGGGAGGGAGTTTTAATTGTATGCCATAATATGCTAATACATAGATAAAACAATGCTATGCTAGATACACTAGATTTAACAGTTTCTTTAAATAAAGCCACCTACAAGTCAGAAATTGACAGGCTGATGTATCAAATGCGAGAACTGCAAAATGCCTGTAGGGATAAAAAGTTACCTGTAATTGTGGTCTTGGAGGGGTGGGCTGCTTCTGGTAAGGGTAGACTGGTAAAGCAAATGGTTTCCTATATGGACCCACGGGGATTTCATGTATATCCTATCTGGCCACCCACTCCAGAAGAACGTAAATATCCCTTCCTCTGGCGATTTTGGGAAAAAATACCCGCTCAAGGTAAAATCAGCTTTTTCTATCACAGTTGGTATACTCATGTTCTCGAAGAACGTCTGTTAGAGCGGGTCGGAATTAATCAAGTTCCCACAGTACCCACCCTGATGGGACAAATTAACGCCTTTGAGCGCCAAATGGTGGATGATGGGACGGCGATCGCTAAATTCTGGTTACATCTGAGCCGTAAAGAATTGAAAAGTCGTTTAAAAGAATACGCCCAAGATGAATTAACTGCTTGGCGTGTCCGCAAAGAAGACTGGAAGCAGGAAAAACACTATGACCTTTACACCAGCTATGCAGAAGAGATGCTAGTACAAACTAGTACGGGTTTTGCTCCTTGGACTCTGGTAGAAGCAGACTCTGAGCGGTGGGCGCAAGTGAAAGTACTTACCCAGCTAGCTGCAACTTTAACATCTGCATTGGATCGGCTAAAAATTCAGCTTCCCACCCCCACTTTACCACCACAAATCCAGTTAGAACCGACGGAGTTAGACTTACTCACACAAGTCGATTTAAGCTTAAGTCTTTCAGAACCAGAATACGAAGAACAATTACTCCAAGAGCAGGTAAAACTACGCAAGTTGCAATTAAGCATTTATAAACATCAAATTCCTGTACTGGTAATATTTGAAGGTTGGGATGCAGCAGGTAAAGGGGGCGCAATTAAACGCCTCACAGATATTCTCGATCCGCGCAGTTACTTTGTTCATCCCTTCGCAGCGCCTACAGATGAGGAAAAAGTTCATCATTACCTCTGGCGATTTTGGCGACGATTACCCACATCTGGAATAATTGGCATTTTTGACCGTTCTTGGTATGGTCGGGTATTAGTGGAGCGGGTAGAAGGTTTTGCTTCGGAAATCGAGTGGCGCAGAGCCTACCGGGAAATTAATGAGTTTGAGGCTCAGTTAACCACTGCTGGCTATGTTTTAGTTAAGTTTTGGCTACACATTAGCCCAGAAGAACAACTTCAGCGGTTTACATCTCGCAAAAATGACTCTTTTAAGCAGTACAAGCTTACTGATGAAGACTGGCGGAATCGGCAAAAGTGGAATGATTACTATGTAGCAGTCAATCAAGCCATTCACCGCACCAGCACCCCCAAGGCTCCTTGGACAATTGTCGCTGCTAATGACAAATATTACGCCCGCGTCAAGGTGATTGAAACTGTAGTCCAAGCTATTGAGACAGAATTAAAGCGCCGTCACCACAGCAATAGCTAACATCTAGCACCCTGATGATTTCGCCTATACCGGTATAAAAGCCATTACTATTTTTTACCTCAGATTTTATTATGTTTGGTTAATCTTCCATGATATGATCCGGAAATCCACTGAAACAATTTAGGTAAATTGATGAGTGAAGTTGTGATACCTCAATTTTCTCCCCATACCCAATTATCACAAATGATTTCCGGTTATTGGGTATCTCAAGCTATCAAAATATAGTGGGAGCGTGAGAACCCCTGCGCTTTAGCGAGGGGATGAAAAGCGACTCAACAGGATTTACCCTGTCGTATCCTGACTACAAAAAACTTATTGACAAGGCATTTCTGATTAGTTAGGATAAAAAAGCATCCACAAATATGGTGAAAAACCCAAAAGATGTTTTCCTTAAGTAGCCACACAGCTAGATTTATTTTTAGCCGAGGTGGGTAGGGCATTTTGACTGTGCCACAACGATATTATTTATTCAAATTTTTAAATAAATAAAATCGTAAACTTTGCGTAGCGTGTCTTCAGACCGCGTAGCAACATCAGTTTAGAATCCCCTGTGATTCTATCCAGGGGAGAAGTCAACTACACGGCGGCCAAATTGGGGATTGCGGATCTCCTGAAACCAGGTTCTCAATCCTGTCAACAACTCGCGGAAAATACTGATAGTAATCCTGGCTCATTGTACCGCATGATGAGGGCTTTAGCCAGTA
The DNA here is from genome assembly GCF_015245355.1 of Anabaenopsis elenkinii CCIBt3563. Lineage (GTDB taxonomy): Bacteria > Cyanobacteriota > Cyanobacteriia > Cyanobacteriales > Nostocaceae > Anabaenopsis > Anabaenopsis elenkinii. The sequence goes on from NZ_CP063311.1 coordinate 629,211, forward strand.
TCGGTATTTTCCAGGAAACAGAGCCTGAACAATTTATCCTCACGCCCTTAGCAGAATATTTGTGTAGTGATCATCCCCAATCACTCCAAGCTACAGCTGTGATGTTGGGGGACGCACCTCATTATCAAGCTTGGGGAAATTTCCTGTATAGTGTCAAAACAGGAAAACCAGCATTTGATCATTCTTTTGGTATGGGAGTATTTGATTACTTTAAATCCCATCCCCAAGATGCAGAGATATTTGAGCAGTGCATGAACTCTTTCTCTTTTGTGGAAGAAAAAGCCATATTAGATGTATATGATTTTTCCCAATTTAAAACCCTAGTTGATATAGGGGGAGGATATGGGGAAATGTTGGGAACATTTTTACAAAAGTACCCCCATCTGCAAGGTATTCTGTTTGATGAAGAATATGTCATTTCCCATGCTGAACCTACTTTGGCAAAACATGGTGTTGTTGAACGTTGTCAAATGGTCAGTGGCGATTTTTTTACATCGGTGCCACCGGGAGGAGATGCCTATCTTTTAAAACACATTCTACATGACTGGGATGATGAAAGAGCATTAACAATTCTTAAAAACTGTAGAGATGCTATGGATGAGCATAGTAAAATCTTGGTATTAGAGATGATTGTTCAACCTGGTAATATTCCAGGAGCAGCCAAAATGTTAGATTTAAATATGTTGGTGATGTGTCCCGGAGGAAAAGAAAGAACCGAAAGTGAATTTCACCAATTATTTGCTCAAGCGGGTTTGAAATTAACTGAGATTATCCGCACTGCTGAGGATATTTGTGTGATTGAAGGGTGTAAATAAAGATTTAGTATTTAGATGGTAGCAGATTCTCATATTTACTTTGACTGTCGGGGGTTCATAGGAATGGATACAAGAAATACCCCCGACAGTATTTTATCTTGGTAACCGTGTATAAAATAGAATTATGCCTAATTAAGTCCAAAAGGCATCTCATACCCTTGACAATCTGGAAATAATAGAGTAATAAGGTGGCAGAACATAAAAAAAATATATTGGCTCACCCCTGGCACAATATCAGTCAATAGCTCTGAGAACAATTCACGCAGTTAAAATAAATTATGCCACACAATACTGAAGAAAAAGCAGCAACCCCAGCAACTGGCTACAAAGCACGTCTCAATTCTTGGGCGATCGCGCGTTTACTCCCTGATACACAACGGGAAATTGTGGCTCGCTTTCGCAGTCGTTCGGATGCAGAGGGTTATATGCAGCACTTGAGCCAAACAACACCTAATACCGCGTTTATGGTGGTTTTTGATTGTCAACGCCAAGCAGCTGTAATTTAATGCTGTAATTTAATGCTGTAATTTAAGATCGCTGTGGGAATTGCAATCAAACAATTCCCAGCAGTTAACGCGATTCGGTCCCTTGATTGGGACTACCAGCAACACTATCCTCTCCTGGTGCTTCAGGTTCAGCTGTGGGTTTAGCCTCACTTTTAGCCGCAGTTCCGGTTTTGCGAATATCTGCTTGAATGGGGGTTTGATAGCCACCAGAAGCACTGGGGGTGGTTTCTGGATGATCAGATTTTTGTTTTTGTTCTTCGGACATAATTACATCCTGTAGATTTAACATAAGCAGATTCTAAGCAATTCACAACTAGTAATTGCTCTATCTAAAATGTGATGATGATTGATTTATTCCTCTATCGGAGGGTTTACCTTCATATCAGTTAACCGTTGTGAATGACTACATCTACCTACACGGTTTTGCTTCCAGTCCCAAATCTGCTAAAGCCCAGGATATCAGCGATCGCTTTGCAGAAATTGACATCAAGCTGAAAATCCCCGATTTGAATGCTGGGAATTTTTCCCAATTAACTATCACACGCCAGATTACTCAAGTTGCAGCCCAATTCCCTGATGATTCTACCCCGGTAACTTTAATTGGTTCTAGTTTAGGCGGTTTGACCAGTGCTCATCTAGCACAGCAATATTCACAAGTACAACGCCTGGTTTTGCTAGCACCAGCTTTTGGGTTTTTATCCCATTGGTTACCTCAACTGGGGAATCAAGAAATACAACGCTGGGAACAAGAACAATATCTGATGATTCACCACTATGGGGAAGGGCGATCGCTCCCCCTGAGTTATAATTTTGTCATAGATGCAGCCCAGTACCAAGAAACAATATTACAGCGCCCTGTACCGACCCTGATATTCCATGGTCAACAAGATGAGGTGATTCCCATCACAGCCAGTCGGGAATTTGCGCGATCGCGTCCTTGGGTAGAATTAATAGAACTAGACAGCGACCACACCCTAGGCAATGTCATGGCAGAAATTTGGCCAGCAATTTACCGATTCTGCCAGTTCCCTTGAGGTGTAAAATATGAAGTCCTGACTAATTATTAATGACTACTAAAATTATGCTGAGTTTTATCCGGTCAGATTTAGCCCAATTCACCGCTTATCAACCTCACCCCAGCAGTGATACCGCCGCCGGAGTGGCCCCCCAGTTGGATCGGCTGGATACCAACGAAAGCCCCTATGATTTACCCCCACAGTTAAAACAAAAGCTGGCTTGGACCTATGAGCAAGTAATTGAAACAAATCGTTATCCTGACGGTGGACATGAGAGCCTCAAACAGGCGATCGCTCAATACGTTAATGAGTCTGCTTCCCTGTCCCCATCTATATTTACTGCTGCTAATATTTCTCTAGGTAATGGTTCAGACGAACTAATTCGCTCATTATTAATTGCCACCTGTCTGGGGGGAGAAGGCTCAATTTTAGTCGCTCATCCCACTTTCTCCATGTATGGAATTTTAGCCAAAACTTTGGGCATTCCGGTAGTGACAGTAGAGAGAAACCCCGATAATTTTGAAATTGACTTAAAAGCTGCCCAATCTGCCCTAGAAGAAACTCAAACTCCCCCCATTCGCGTGGTTTTTGTGGTACATCCCAATTCCCCCACCGGTAACTGTTTGACTGCGGCGGAGTTGGCATGGTTAAAAAGTTTAAATGAGCAGATTCTGGTAGTCATTGATGAAGCTTACTTTGAATTTAGCCAAAGTACCCTGGTTGGTGAATTAACCCAACATCCTAACTGGGTAATTCTACGTACTTTCTCCAAAGCCTTTCGGTTAGCAGCCCTGCGTGTGGGTTATTGTGTGGGTGATCCACAGGCGATCGCTATCTTAGAAAAAGTCCGCTTACCCTATAATCTTCCTAGCTTCTCAATTGCTGGCGCATTAGCTGCTATGGAAAATAAACAACTTTTGCTAGAGTCAATTTCCCCAACTTTGGATGAACGAGACAAACTCATAAAACTGTTATCCCAACATCCCAGATTACAAATAACCAAAAGTGCTGCTAACTTTATCTTCCTCCGTCTTCCAGGAAATAACCCCGAAAATCAAAACCAGCAATTAACAACTCTCCACCAAAAACTCAAAACTTCCGGTACTCTTGTGCGCCAAATTAGCGGAGGACTGCGCATTACTATCGGCTCACCGGAGGAAAACACCCGTACCTTAGAGAGAATACAAGCCAGTTTAGCAACTCTGGGATATTAACACTGACAGCGCATTTGATCTGAGTGGGTACGGGTAGTAGGCACCGCACCGATGCCCACCCCACAAGATTTATGATATTAAGGTGTGTACTTTATTTACTTGAAAAGTGCTGTATTTATTTAATTCATTACCTCAACGGCGTACTATTCCTACTGTCCTTGGTAACACCCCTACTAAAAGCGCAAAGACAATATCAGGTATTTCAGCCACAATTGACGGTGAAAAATATTGTTCAAATTGATCGATAATTTTCTGAACTCGCTGCTGTGGAAGCGGGGTTTCTGTAATTTGCTTGATTAACCGAGTCCATTGTCGCCTAATTAAATAAGCCTGCTGACGCTCCTCATAAGACTCAGGAGTTACCAAGGACAAATTACCTATGAGTAATACCATTTCACAATCATGATCATAATTTCCCCCAACAGCAGCACCCGGCCCCGCAAATTCTGCATGATACCCTTTAAAGAGTATTAACCCATTGCGCCTACGACTATTAACAACAAAAATCTTCCCACTGTGCAGCAGTGTGAGGATATCCGATCCATATGAATCCTTAGCCCCATCTGTGATCACAGGATGGTCTAAGAGAATAGTATCAGGGTAGTAGGTTGATACCATAGCAGCTTGATAGCGTGGGAGACTCTCGCTATCGATGTTTCTTGAACTTGCAGATAGTTTGGTAGTATTATGCACTTCCAGCCCTAGGTTGGGTAAAATCAAATCAGATTTTTAATAGTCTAGGAAAACTTTTTGATTTAAAAAGCCTCCTAGTTGATGTAACGAGAAAAAAATTGGCATTTGATTATGAGATAGTTAATCATATTCTATGAGATTCAGTTAAATTTTTCGCTGCCAAACAGCTTTTTTTCTTAAAATTTTGATAAAGCTAAATTAGCAAATACAAAGTTATTATAATGTGTGAACAAGCCACTAAGTCTGATGATAATACTTTTCCATCATCTTCTATCTTTGATATTTACTCAGTACCTATTTATCTATGCCATCAAATTTAGATGACATATAACTATGGATTTTTGGGAGTATTTACACTTACCCATAAATATTTATTATACTCAAGTTAGTTACCAAAATTTTATACAGTCAGCCAGGTTTGAGTGCTGCAAATGGGCATGATTTGATTTTTGGTAAAATAGCTTTTATATTCACCATAGCACCAATTATCTAAGTAATTAAAAGTATTAAATACTACTTAATATTCCGTCTTATCGTCAAGGCTCAGATGTTTGTGTAAAAGTATTTGTTGGGAACGTCTGAGAAAAAATCTATTCCCATGAGATTCTGATTTATCCAGCTTATATCCCAACTTGAAATAAAGTTGCTGTGCTTGATGGTTATTTTCCAAGACATGGAGGTATAGGTCATTAAATCCCCACTCATGAGAGAATTTTTCACACTTCATCAGCAGTCTTGAGGCGATACCATGTCTACGGTATTGGGGGTGAACCGCTAAATTAGACAAATAAGGAAAATTTCTCCCCGTCTTTATCCAAGAATCACTCCACCGCACACTTAATTCTACAGTTCCTACTAAGTAATGACTGTCCGCATTAGTAGTATCAATAGCAACTAAACAAACATGATGGGGTGGAGGTGATGATAGGCGATGCTTGAGATCCTCATAAATAGCTAAACGTACTAGGGGAAAAGCCCATCCCCAGAAGCCATGATGTCCGTGAAAGCTTTCAGCTATGATGTGAGCAATACCAGTAAAATCATCAGGTGTCGCCACACGGATTTGGAACTGCCAGGAAGCTTGTTCGGCAGCAGATATAACCGTATCTTGGTGGTAAGGATCAAAAAACCAGGATGTCAAAGCGAGTTTAGTATAGATTTAATTAAAGGAAATTTTGCTAATGTCCTTAAATAGTCAGCAAGCTGTATTATTTTTCAATATAAACCTTAATGACTGATTTAGCATTCAAATTCTAACTTAAATATGGCTTATTTCAGTCATCCCCCCTCAGTCACCAGGGGGTGGGGCTTGACGTGATATGAATAAAAAGCCATACGACATGATGTCGTACGGCTTTTGGTGTAGTGTGAGGAGCTTAACTAAGTAACATCATAAAGTAATGCCAAAGTGGCAGATCACTGGTAACAATTTTGGTAACGGGATGTTTTTGATCATAGAAATGGTGCAAGGGTGACACAAAATTATATTTTTCGGTTTGTCATCTTAGGTCAGTTTCAGAGTATTTCTTGACCCTCCCTCTGGTCACTTCCAGTCAGGGTATTCTTGACATACTCACCGATCTTGAAGTATGGCTTACGCCACGCTACGCTATCGACTTCGCTCACCGACCGCACAAAAAACAATAAAATCCAGTCCCCTCCCCTTACAAGGGGAGGGTTAGGGTGGGGTCAAGCAATAGTTGATACACTAATCATGACTTGACAAACAACCTCTAAGAATCAAGAAAAGCCGTCGTAGAACAACGGGGTTTTAAAGCCATTTTTTCAATAAAATAAATGATATGCGATCGACCCAGGGAGGTACTGCTTTGGGTAGAGGTAATGGAGACAATATGAAATTACGATTTGGTGATTACATACCACGGGTAATTAAAAAAAATCTCAAAGTATCAATTAAACCTTTGGCGATAAGTCTTTGAATAAATAGTTAATCTAAAATTGCTCTCTACACATCTCTTACAGCAATTATCCTCATGGGAAATGATAGTAATAATAAATACATTTTTATTAATACTAGATATTAAATACTTTAGTTAGGTGGTTTGACCCCTCCATGGTCACACCATTAATTAGTGTAATCTCTTGAGTGTAACCTGTTTGAGAAAAAGATCATCTATGCCGAACTCAAGAATACAATAGATTTGAGAAATGCAAAAAAATTCTGCCACATCCCAACTTGTATATTATTGAGGCTATAGCAAGCACAAATTTTTTTTANTCTCTGTCCTTGATTCCACCCAAAAACAACTGTACCAATTTTGTATTTAATGCAGTAGTCAACAACTAATCTAGCTGCTTTATTTACAGCATCTCTCACTTGTCGGTTACGCTTTTCTGTGATATGGGCTAGTTGTTCATCCCAGTATCCTTGTGGTTTACCTTCCTTTAAGGTCGCAATACGCTTGTTATACCATTGGTTAAGAGATTTAATTTTGCGTCCATCAACAATAAAACTAGTTCCAGTATTAGAAACACAGCTTAACCAGTTGTTGATGCCGGGGTCAATAGCTAGAGCATACTGGGGATTAAAATTAATTTTTGGTGATGACTTTTGCTCATAGACAAATTCGGCATAAAAGCATCGGTTTCTTGGTAGTATTCTTAATTCTTTAATATCTGCAAACTTTAGGTTTGAAGGCATCGGCAGCAAGAAACTATCAAGTTTAAACCAACGTTTAACAGTACTACCCAGCGGTATTTTTATATGATCACCAACAAGTTTCAATGCTTGCTTGGGATAAGTCACGAGTGCATACCCTGCACCTTTACGATATTTCGGCAGCTTGGGCTTAAAATGCAATTTACCTTTGCTGTACTTCTTATCTAATTCCTTAAAAGACTTAAATGATTCTGCTACAGACCTCAAAATTTGTTGTGCTGCTTGAGAGTGCAAAACTTGATAATGTTTATTGGTCTTATATTCTTTCTCTAAATCGTACTTACCAATCAACTTACTAGTTTTGAAATATAACTGACGAGCGTAGTAGATACCACAATTTGTCAGTTTATGGGACTCTGAGCAAATAAACTCAAGGACTGCTCTAAGTTCATTATCTGGGTTAACTAAGTTTTGCTGACATCCATACATTGTTTTCACCTCCTTGATATATACTAACATTAAATACTAACAATGTATGTCAATTATGAAGGGAAAAACATTAACAATACGTCTATCTGAGCGGAGAAGAAATAAACTTTATTTATCTCGAAGGGGACACAGCAGTAGCGACTACCTGAGCGGCTACAACATCTCTATCTGTTGTATACCCGCAATTTGAACAAACATGAGTACGCTCCGACAGTTCTTTCTTACCAGTCTCAACTCCACAGTTAGGGCAGATTTGGCTGGTTTTACGTGAGTCTACCTTTTGAAAATAGACATCGCGCTTTAAAAACAGGTTTGTTGAAGGATTTTAAAAAACTGACCAAATCCAGCATCCAGGCAATGTTTACCTAGGATTGAACGGGATAAGCCAACTAAATTTAAATCTTCCACAAACACCATCCCGGCGTTGTCACAGATTTGATGAGACAACTTTCTGTGCCAATCTTGACGACAATTAGTAACGTACTCATGTAATTTCGCAACTTTTTTTTGTGCTTTGTGCCAATTGTTCGAGCCTAACCGTTTTTTGGCAACACTCTGTTGCAGCAATTTCAGCTTGCGTTCAGCATCTCCAAAAAATCTCGGACGTTTGATTAAAAGACCATCAGAAGTTGCTATAAAATTTGTTAGACCGACATCTATTCCTACTGGTTCCCCATGTGGCAGAGGTTGGGGTATGGCTACATCCCACTGTACTGTTAACATGACGTACCACCCAGAGGCACGCTTAACTACACCCGCCTGTTTAATAACCCCTCCATCTGGAATTGAAGGGGATTGACGGACTTTGACCAACCCAATTACAGGTAATTTTACATACCTATTGGTTAATGGGTTTACACCTAATTGAGAAAAGGAAAAAGAACGCATTCGCCCCTGTTTCTTAAATCTGGGAAAGCCATGATTTTGTTCCCACATACTAACAAAAGCTTTTTCTAGTCGTCTTAATGTTTGCTGCAAAGATTGAGCATTAACAGGTTTTAAATACTCATTTTGCTTACGTGCAACAGTTAGAGACTTACATTGACTTGCAAATGTGGGACGAGGTGTATCAGCAGGGATAATGTAACAACTATGAAGGCTGCAAGCATTTACCTGGCAACTACGAGACTGATACCAGTTTTTACGCTCTGCCAAAGCATGATTGTAAAACCGTCGATGGGTTTCTAACCACTCTTCAAATATTGCTATTTGTTTTTGAGTTGGTTTAAGCTTAAATTCGTAGGTCAGATTAAACACTTGCATCACCTCCTAATAACAATATACCTTGAAGGTAATATTTTTCCAGACGATTTTTAGGAATGCGACCCAAGTCTCTAGCGCACTACACCCCCATAGTTAGAAACCAGGGGCACTGTGCGCGTTTTTTGGTAGAGGGGGATGATTCTTCCATCCTTCCCTGTTCAGAGGAGAAAGTTAATCTGAGAAGATAAATAATATGAGTATATTCTTTTAGATGGAAAAAACCCTATGAAACTCAGGCGCAATGCCTAGGGTAGTTATGTTACGAAAAGTAAAAACGCCTCACAGCCTTGACAATGAACACAACAATGGCAAAAATTCTCGACGGTAAAGCCTTAGCTGAAAAAATTCAT